>NZ_JBMQSG010000007.1:0-681526 GCF_057361365.1 Lacibacter sp.
GACCAATCAAACTGCATCACATAGGATGATCGTGTTAGCACAACAGTTATTCACCACACCTGTCCCGCCCTCAAGCGGGAGTAGCCTCTATGCTTAATCAAGGTACAATCCGCCAACGTGGGGTGTCCGTTGGCGGGGTCTTTTTTGCCTGTCCCGCCTCAGCGGGAGTTACTTTTTGGACAAGCAAAAAGTGACAAAAGAAACCTACAGATCCCTCGTATCCTCGGGATGACAACTCTATTGAGCAGCAAATCAAACATCATCCGGCATTTGGAATTATGTAAGTACAGACCAGGTTCGTTTTATCAGTATCCCGATCGTACGCAAAAAAATCACACCGAAAACATCTTTATTCCCTTTGAAGGCGATACAGGATTATCGATTATTTTATCGAAAGCATTCCTCTTAGCTGATGATGATAAAATAACTGATTCAACAATTACAACACAGATCAACCACAAGTAAAAATGATTTGTCAGGAAATAGAGAAAAGCAAAAACGCCGATGTTTTTAACATCGGCGTTTTTTAAGAATTGTTTTAGTCCAAGTCTTACAAATCGTTGATCACTTTATACTTCGGTACAAGGCTTTTCATAATTACCCAACCGATGAGATAAGCAAATGCGCAAAAACAGAAAATAATAAAATATCCTGCCGGCTTACCCTCAAATCCTAAAAAATGCATGTTGGTTTCTCCGGCATAAACAAATAGTTTACCGGCCGATTTTTGCAACAGCATGGAACCCAGTCCGCCAGCCATACCACCAATACCTGTAACAGTAGCAATGGCCGATTTGGGAAACATGTCACCCACGGTAGAAAAGATATTTGCCGACCATGACTGGTGCGCTGCACCTCCCAAACCGATCATGATAACCGGCAACCATGGTGAAATGGTACCAAGCGGTTGAGCCAGCAATACAAGCAATGGAATGAAGGCAAAAATGAGCATTGCTTTCATACGGGCAGCGTACGGATCCTGTCCCGTTTTGCGAATGATAATCGAAGGCAGCTTGCCACCAAAAATCGACAACATCGTAATGGCGTAAAGTGTAAAGACAAGCGCAATACCCAGGCCCTGCGATGTTTTGATACCAAACTGTGTATTGAGATAGGAAGGTGTCCAGAAAAGAAAGAACCACCATACACCATCGGTCATGAACTTGCCAACAGCAAACGACCATGTTTGCTTATACTTAAAACAGTCTCCAAGTGTTACTTTCTTTTTGTTGGGATCTTCTGCTTTTTCAGCATCACCATTTTCGTCTCTGTCAGAAAGAATGTATTCAAGTTCCTTCTCATTTACTTTGGGATGCTCTTCAGGCTTTTTATACATGAATACCCAAAAAGCCATCCATATAAAACCCAATGCACCAATGATGATAAACGACATTTCCCAACTGGTAGCTTTTGCCAGCGGAGGAATACTAAGTGGGGCTAACAACGCTCCTACGGAAGCACCTGCATTAAAAATACTGGTAGCGAAGGCACGGTCTTTTTTAGGAAAATATTCAGCCGTTACTTTAATAGCTGCAGGAAAGTTGCCTGCTTCACCAATAGCCAACACAATACGGGCCACAATAAAAGCATACATGCTTACCGTTGAAATAACAACTGCAGTATCACCCACAGCCTGCGCTAATTCTGCAGCCGAATGCAGGCCCACATATTGCTCGGTTACAACACCACACAAAGCGTGTATACAAGCACCAACCGACCATATACCAATTGCCCAAAGAAAACCTTTCTTCGTTCCCATCCAATCGATAAACCGGCCTGCGAACAACATAGAAATGGCATACACAATAGAAAATATCGAAGTGATGGTACCGTAGTGGTTTTCATCCCAGTGAAATTCGGGTTTGATGAATTCATCCCAGGTTAAAGACAACACCTGTCTGTCGAGGTAATTAATGGTAGTTGCTACAAACAGGAGTGCGACGATGCTCCATCTGTAATTCGACATTTTATTAATCATATACAAGCTTTAGGTTGAATAAGTAAATCAAGACTTAACGGCCTGAATTACTTCAAGCACCTGTTTTGTTGCTGTTTCCATCGCCGCATAATCTTTTGCTTCCATTAATTTTTTGCTGATGAGCTTGCTGCCCATACCCACGGCACATACACCTGCTTTATACCAGCTTTCAATACTTTCTTTTGTTGTATCCACACCACCTGTTGGCATAAACAACAATTTAGGGAAGATATCTTTAATAGTGGTTAAAAACTCAGTACCCATCATATTACCAGGGAACAACTTGATGAATTTAATGCCTGCATTTTCTGCTGCAATAATTTCAGTGGGAGTCATACAACCGGGAGCATAGAAAATATCATTCGCTACACAATACGCAGCAACATCAGGAACAAAACCCGGACTTACTAAAAAGTCGGCGCCTGCTGTCATATATTCTGTTGCATGTTGCATGTTCTTAATGGTACCAACGCCCAATAATAAACCAGGCATTTCTGCATTACGCAGTTGCACCATTTTGGTAAAGTTGGCCAATGCTGCATCGCCACGGTTCGTGTATTCAACAGCTTTGATACCTGCTTTGTAAATTGCTTTTAACACATCAAGACTTACTTCTTCGCTTGGATTAAAATACAAAGGAAGAATGCCTTGTGCTACAATAGCATCTGTTATTTGTTGTGTCTTGCTCATTTGAAAAGTTTTAAGTTTTAGGTTGTAAGTGATAAGTGTTGTAAGTAGAAATTCGGTTTGCTTATAACCTGCTACTTAATACTTATCATTATTTCTTCACTTTAATCACCAGTTTCTTGATCTCGCCTTCACCGATCATGGGTGCATGCACATCTTCAGGATAAAAAATTGCAAACTGTCCATCGGTCAGTTGAAAATAAGTATCAGGCGCATCGTCATAAAACAACACATCCTTTTCATCGTTGTATTCACCCTTAGGTGTTACACATTTTTCTCTTGGTTTCCAGCCAATGGTTTCAACACCTTTAATGCAAAGTTGAATGTCAATGTTTTTGTTATGACATTCAAATTTCTGCAGGCTGGTTTCTTTTGTTTTACCGGGTGCATTGCTGATGATGGCTTTTAAACCTTCTGCAATATCACTTTTACCATCGGCTGCATTTGCCAGGTCGGTTTGCTGAATGTATTCAAATGCTTTGGCGAACAACGGATGTACGCTGAAGTATTTGTGTGCATTCTGAATAGTATCTATGATCATTGGAATAAATTATGAATGATGAATAATGAGCTATGAGTGATAAATGTAGAGTTGATCGATAAGTTCTGACAACTCATAACTCTTCACTCATAACTCATAACAATTTTATCTCTGCACCCTGCCGCTGCCATCGCCTTTCATCAGGTCTTTCACATCACCTAATGTAGCGTGGTTAAGATCACCAGGGATTGTGTGTTTCAATGCACTTGCTGCCACACCAAATTCAGCAGCTTCACCCATTGGCATACCGGTAACTAAACCGTAAATCAAACCACTTGCAAATGAATCGCCACTACCTACACGGTCAACAATACGTACGTTATATTTTTTAGTGTGATAGAATTCTTTACCATCATATACCAATGCGCTCCAGCCGTTATCACTTGCACTGTAGCTTTCTCTCAATGATGAAGCAACATATTTAAAATTAAACTTAGCTACCATCTGCTTCATGATATCCTGGAAACCATCAAGGTGAAGTTCACCTTTTGTAACATCTGTATCACCGGGTTTAAAACCAAGTGTGGTTTCAGCATCTTCTTCGTTACCGATACATACATCTACCCACTGGCAGAGATGCGTCATTACCTTTTGTGCTTTTTCTTTGCTCCACAATTTCTTACGGTAGTTCAAATCGATACTTGTTGTAATGCCTTTTGCTTTGGCAGCTTTTAATGCAGCTTCAGTTAAAGCAGCAGCTTTATCGCTTAATGCAGGAGTAATACCTGTTGTATGGAACCAATCTGCACCATCAAAAATTTTATCCCAATCGAATTCGCTTGCATCTACATCTGCAATAGATGCACCTGAACGATCATACACCACTTGTGATGCACGCATTGAAGCACCTGTTTCGAGGAAGTAAATGCCTAAACGATCACCACCTCTTGCTACAAACTGTGTATCTACACCGTAACGACGTAAATGATTAATGGCCGATTGACCGATCGGGTTGCTTGGCACTTTGGATACAAATGTTCCGTTTAAACCATAGTTACATAATGCAGCAGATACGTTTGCTTCGCCACCACCATAAGTGATATCGAATGTATCAGCCTGTACAAAACGTTTAAAATCGGGAGTTGACAAACGCAACATAATCTCACCGAGGGTTACTACTTTTTTCGACATATCAGTTTGTTTTAAATGCTAAGAAATAAATGATTGTTGTTTAGTTGTTTCGAATTTTGCTTTTACCTGTTGAATATGTTCAATTGTATTTTGTGTTGAATCGCCTTTTTCATGCAGCTTGGCAAAAGCAGCAGCTGCAGCAAAACCAATAACATCCTGTAGTGCATGTTTTGATTTTAAGCCGTAGATGAGGCCGGCCATAAAACAATCGCCGCTGCCAACTTTGTCTGCAACGGCATCGGTTGTAAATACAGGACTCACTGCCTGTTGCTCCTTTGTATTGAGTGCAGCGTAATAACTGATGTCACCAGCTTCCGCATCAAAACGAAAGGTGTTGGCTACCCATTTACAATTCGGAAAACGTTCGAAGATCTGTTGAGCAGTATAGGAAGCATGTTTTAAAAATACTTCCCGTGTACGTGGTTGTATCAATGCTTCATCAACCAAAACTCCAAGCAACGTATTCGCTGCCCAGATGTTGCCCATCATCACATCGCAATACTTTACAAGACCGGGCATTATTTCCCAGGGCTTCTTCCCATATTTCCAAAGCAATGAACGAAAGTTGAGATCAACGGAAATAGTGATGTTTCGTTGCGATGCAGCTTTCACTGCTTCTAAGCAAAGTGCTGCAGCTTTTTCACTTACAGCAGGAGCAATGGCACTGAAGTGAAACCACTCCACATCTTTTAATATCTCATCCCAGTTAACTACACCCGTATTGAGTGTAGAGAAAGAAGAATATTTCCGATCGAATACGTTTTCTTCACTCTTCATATCAGCACCTTCTTTCAGGTAATACAAACCAATGCGTTCGCCGGAAAGAATGATGGGAGAAGTGTCGATGTTTTTTGTTTGAAGGAAAGAAATAATATCACGAGTGATAATATTATCAGGAAGTGCAGTGCAATACTTCACCTGTTGTTGCCAGGTAGCTAATGCAGTGGCAACATTTAATTCAGCACCGCCAACAAATACAGGCAGCTGGTTGGTACGCAACCATTCGCCACCGTTAGCAGGAGGTAACCGAAGTAATAATTCGCCAAAGCAAAGCACTTTACTCATAAACTATTTCAATGTTGGAACTGGAGCCGGGTCCATATCAGTGTACACTAAATTTTCACCAGCCATTCCCCAAATGAAACCATAGTTGGTAGTACCGCAACCAAAGTGTGTGCTCCATGGTGGAGAGATCACTGCTTCGTTGTTGGTCATTACCATATGTCTTGTTTCCATCGGGTTGCCCATGAAGTGGAACAAACGTTGTCCTTCCGGTAAATCGAAATACAAATACACTTCCATACGGCGTGTATGTGTATGAGGTGGAATAGAATTCCATACACTGCCGGGTGCCAATACTGTTAAACCCATTACCAACTGGCAGCTTCTTAAACCATCGAGATGAATGTATTTATAAACAGTACGCTTGTTGGCTGTTTCAACTGCACCTAACTCAACAGGTGATGCCTGTTCTTTGGTGAACATGGCATTTGGATATGTTGCATGTGCAGGAGAGGACAATAAATAAAATACAGCAGGATCTTTTTTTGATGCTGAAGTGAAACTTACTTTCTGTGTTCCTTTACCGAGGTACAAACAGGAAAGTTTATCCAATTCAAACTTTTTACCATCTGCTGTAACTGTTCCTTTACTACCAATGTTGATGATGCCAAGTTCTCTTCTTTCAAGAAAATACTCAGCTCTTAACTCAGGATGATTCGGAAGTGTTAATGCTTTTGAAACCGGAACAGCGCCACCAATGATCACACGATCGTAATGTGTGTACACGAGTTTCAGTTTATCAGCCACCATCAACTCTTTCACTAAGAAATTATCGATGAGCTGTTGTGTATCGAATCCTTTTGTTTCTTCTGGTCCAACTGCAAAACGTACTTCCATGTCGCCATCCATATACGTATTGCTGTTGTAATCTTTTAATTGAGGCGCCTGTGTTGTTGCTTTCTTCGTTGCCATTTTATAAACTTCTTTCGTTAAACTTAAAAACTTAGAACTCAGAACTTATGTCTTATCTCGCCATCCATCCACCATCAACAAATAACACTGTACCATTCACATAATCAGAAGCTGATGAAGCAAGGAAGGTAACCGGTCCTTTGAAATCTTCAGGAACACCCCAACGACCAACAGGAATACGACTCAAGATGGATTGACTTCTGTCTGCATCTTCACGCAAAGCCTGCGTATTATTTGTTGCGATATAACCTGGTGCAATACCATTTACACAAACACCTTTACTTCCCCACTCATTACCAAATGCACGTACCAAACCTGCTACTGCCGATTTAGTTGCAGTATAACCTGGTACATTGATACCGCCCTGGAAACTTAATAATGAACAGGTGAAGATGATCTTGCCACCACCATTATCGATCATGTGTTTACCAAACTCACGACCAAGAATGAATTGTGCGTTGAGATTAATATCAACTACTTTATCCCAATATTCATCAGGATGCTCTGCTGCAGGTTTACGCATAATGATACCTGCATTATTTACAAGGATGTCGATCTTATTTTCAGCTTTCACTTTATTAATGAATGCATAGAGTTGTTCACGATTGCCAATATCAACACGGTGATAAGTGAACTTGCGGCCTGTTGCTTCAACAGCTTGCTGCACTGCAGAATAATCTTCTACAATAGAAGCACCAACAATATCAGCACCTGCTTCTGCCAATGCTGTTGCCATTCCCATACCAAGACCAGTATCGCAACCGGTCACTAATGCCGTTTTACCTGAAAGGTTAAAAAGATCCAATGTTTGCATGATAGTAGTTATAGATTGTTTGATTTAACAGTTTGTGCTGCATCAAGATGTTGCAGGTTGAAATATTCTTTTGCATTGTTATAGCAAATGTCCTGGATGGTTTTACCAATCAATTCAATATCGTTTGGTAATTCACCATTCTCCACTTCTTCGCCATACATGTTGCAAAGTATGCGACGGAAATATTCGTGACGGGGGAAGGAAAGGAAGCTACGGCTATCAGTTAACATACCAACAAACTTGCTGAGCAAGCCCATATTGCTGAGTGCATTGATCTGTTTGGTCATGCCGTCTTTCTGATCGAGGAACCACCAGCCGCTGCCCCACTGCACTTTACCTGCAACAGATCCATCGTTGAAGTTGCCGATCATTGTTGCAAACAATTCATTATCGGCAGGGTTGAGGTTATAGATGATTGTCTTTGCCAGTTTATCATTTGTATCTAAACGGTTCAGGAATTTTGATAAGGCTCTTGCCTGTGAGAAATCGCCAATGCTGTCCCAACCTGTATCAGGACCTAACTGTTGCAACATGCGGCTGTTGTTGTTACGCAATGCACCAAGATGGTATTGCTGTACCCAGCCTTTTTCATGATCCCACTCTGCAAAGATCACGAGCATAGCACTCTTGAATTTTTTCTTTTCTTCGAGTGTTAAGTTGCCACCGCTGCGTACCTGTGCAAAAATGCCAACGATCTCTGTTTGCGTATAATCTTCTGCATAGATCTCTTCCAATCCATGATCAGAAACAGCACAACCATTTGCAGCGAAATAATCATGGCGCTTTTTCAATGCAGCTAAATAATCGTTGAAGGTGCTGATGGAAGTATCTGCTGCTTTTTCTAATAAGGTGAGATAATTATTGAAGCCGATGGTATCATCAACATTCATCGCTTTATCGGGACGGAAAGCAGGATTCATTTTAGTGAAGCCGCCTTGTGCACGATGTTGCTGATGGAATTTCAGATCATCAACAGGATCATCCGTTGTACAGATCAGTTTTACATTCATCTGTTGCAACAATCCTTGCACACTATGCGATGCATTTTGCAATTGAGCTGTAGCATCATCATAAATACGTTTAGCACTGTTTGCGTTCAACACTTCATGAATGTTGAAGTAGCGTTGCAGTTCAAGATGCGTCCAATGATACAGGGGATTACGAAGGGTATAAGGAACTGTAGCTGCCCACTGTTCAAACTTTTCCCAATCGCTTGCGTTACCGGTGATGAATTTTTCATTCACACCATTTGTACGCATGGCTCTCCATTTGTAATGATCGCCATACAACCAAACCTGTGTAAGGTTTTCGAAATTGATATTGTTTGCCACCTGGTCGGGCAGGAGGTGATTATGATAATCGATGATGGGCATTTGCCTGGCATACTCATGATAGAGTTGCTCAGCAGTTTTGCTCTGCAATAAAAAGTTGTCGTCTAAGAACTTTTTCATTTTGTTTGTTTTGCTAAGAAATATATGATCGGTTACAATCGTTGTTCTTACTTAAAGACTCACACCTCGTTTCCATGGAATAAAATCATCCTGGTTCAATAAAACAGCTTTTGGTGTTACTTCACCACTTGCTGCTTTAATGCAGTACTCAAGAATGGCTTCACCCATTTCTTCAATTGTTTTTTCACCTTCAATAACAGGCCCGCAGTCGATATCAATGATATCGTTCATGCGCTTGGTCAGATTACTGTTGGTTGAAACTTTTATTGTTGGACAAACAGGATTGCCTGTTGGTGTGCCAAGACCAGTTGTAAACAAGATCAGTGTAGCACCACTTGCAGCCTTACCTGTTGTTGCTTCCACATCGTTACCAGGTGTGCATACTAAACTCAAACCTGGTTTTGTGGCAGGCTCCGTATAATCTAATACATCCACCACGGGAGAAGTGCCGCCTTTCTTTGCAGCACCAGCACTCTTAATGGCATCAGTGATCAATCCATCTTTAATATTACCCGGTGATGGGTTCATATGAAAACCTGAACCAACTTTTACTGCCTGGTCGTTATACGCTGTCATTAAATGAATGAACTTCTCCGCACTTTCTTTTTCTTGTGTACGATCGATGAGTTCTTGTTCAACACCACATAACTCCGGAAATTCAGCTAATAATATTTTACCGCCCAATGCTACAACCAGATCAGATGCATAACCAACAGCAGGGTTGGCAGAGATGCCGCTAAACCCATCACTACCGCCACATTTTACACCAATACAAAGTTTATCTAATGTTGCAGGCTGCCGTTCGAGTTTGTTGATCTCGATCAATCCTTCAAACGTTTTGCGGATAGCTTCGGCAATCAATTGTTCTTCACTTTGTGATTGCTGTTGTTCAAAAACATAAATCGGCTTATCGAAGTTGGGATTGTGTTGTTTCAGATCATTCCTGAAATCCTGCACCTGTAAATTCTGACATCCTAAACTCAATACTGTAACACCGCCAACGTTTGGATGATCGGCATAAGCTGCTAATAACTTACTCAACACAGCTGCATCCTGGCGAATGCCACCGCAACCACCCTGGTGATTTAAAAATTTAATACCGTCAACATTTTTAAACGGGCGGTTCTTTTGATGTTGTGCAGTAGGAGAGAGATCAACATTTGAAATGTCCTCGCCTTTCTGATACGCATCAAGCAATTGATGCGTATAACTTTTATATTTTCCTGTAACAGCATAACCTAATTCGTTATGCATTGCTTCACGAATTACATCAAGATTCCTGTTCTCACAAAAAACTGTTGGTATGAACAACCAGTAATTGGCAGTGCCCACACGACCATCGCTGCGCAGGTAACCATTGAATGTTCTTCCTTCAAATTTTGATACATCTGGTGCATGCCATTCGTAATGCGAAGGACGATAGGTAAACGGAAGAGCGGCATGCTTCAGATTTTCTGTTGACATCAATCCGCCTTTGGGAATATGCTTTTGCGCTTTGCCCACCAACACACCATACATAATGGCTTCATCACCGGGTTGCATTTCTTTTTCAAAGAATTTATGTTTTGCATTGATATCATCCTGCAACACATAATCATTTCCCTGGAAGGAAATGGTTTCACCTTTTTTCAAATTGGTCAACGCAACAATCACGTTGTCCTTAGGATGCACTTTTAATACTTTATGCTTCATTACTCTCTACTTTATCTCTGTTTAACTGGTAATTTTTTACGGTAGCCAAAACACCATCTTCCATCATTGCAGCCATATAAGAACTTACTGCAAATGCAAAGCCTGGTAATTCTGAAAGATCATGTCCAAAAATCTGTTCATTCGCTAATGCCTTCTTCACAACATCTGAAGGTTTGTTGTTTTTCCATAGTTGATGAAAATATCCGGCGTGTTCATCCTGTATCGGGTAAACCACACCGTTAGCTTCACCATAGTAGCTGCCGCTTTCACTATGTTCGCACTTCATGAATAAAATATATGCTGCAAAACCCAATGCCATCGAACCGGGAACATACAGATCCTGTTCAAAGTGTTTGAGCAGTAAAGGTATGTTACGCATTCGCATTTTATGCGAATAATTTAGTGTAATACTGATCCATTTATGATCGATGAATGGGTTGCGAAAGCGGTCGAGAACGTTGCCGGAGAATTCACGTGCTTCCAATACCGAAATTTTTTCATTGCTGACGCATGGTGCTATCTCATGATGCATGAGATCATAAACATACAGCCCCATCGTTTTATTTTCCATTGCTTCTTTCACTGTTTCAAAACCTGAAAGAAATGCAATACCGCAAGAGAATGTGTGTGTACCATTGAGCAAACGCAACTTTAACTCACGTTGTTTATTGATATCATTAGTAATAACAACGCCCTCATCTGCATTCGCAAAGCTCAATACATCTTTTACTTTTGGATTAGATGTTTCAATTGCCCACAAACTATAAGGTTCACTCATGATCATTAGTTCGTCTGTGAAACCAAGTTTTGCTTCGGTTGCTTTTTGTTGTGCAACAGGAAGTTTACCGGGCACAATACGATCAACTAATGAGTTACAGAATGTATTTGCATTTTCTAACCAATCAATGAATGCATAATCAAGTTTATTGAGATGTGCCAGCTCCATAACAATGGCCTGCAGTTTTGCTCCATTATCTGTAATGAGTTCAGTTGGCACGATCACCATTCCTTTAGCCACATCACCATTGAAAGCCTTGTAACGTTCATGCAGGAACGCTAATAACTTTCCCGGGAACGATACCGGTGGGTTGTTGCTGATCTTATCTTCTTCCACTAACACAATTCCAACTTCAGTTGTATTGGAAATGATGATCTCCATTTCAGGATTAGAAGCACAATCGAGTATTTGCCGCCACTGTGATTTTGCAGAAAGCACACGACTGATGGATGAGTTGACAATATACTCTTCGGTAATTTTTTGCTGACGAATACCGCTGATGCAATGTGTAAACAAACCATTCTGCACTTCGTACGCATCGGTACCACCACTGTCGGTTGATTTTACAATGACAACACGGCCATTGAAAATTCCTTTTTTATTAGCCTTGTCGATAAAATAATCGGGCAAGCCACGTAACAATACACCAGTGCCAAACTGGAGAACTTTTTCTGGCAATGCAAATAATGCATCCGTAGGAACAGACTGTACTGTGCCATTTAGTTTCGATAGTGTTTCTTTTGATAACTGCATCTTATACTCTCTTTAAATATTTATTGAACAGCATGATCATTCCTTTCATGATCATCACTATTCATAGTTTATAATTTCCACCTGTCACCAAATACCCATTGTGCATTGATCTTTTGAACCAATTCCTTACTGATATTATTATTGAACCAGGCATAATCGCCTGCTTTGCGGTGACAGTTGTAATAATAGATCCGCTCGCCCCACTGAATGGTATTGCTTGTTGATACACGATAGATGGGCGTATCTTTCATGTTATCGGCAAACAGGCAATTGATAAGATAAAACTGTGCATCACGATGATAGCGACCCAGCAGAAACCCATCATAACCTTTAAACCTGCAATTCAGCAAAACAGTTTTCGATTCTTCATGTCTCGATCCATCGTGCCATATTGCAGCAGAGCCGGTATTGGCAATAAACTCACAGTTGTCTGCAAAGGCCCAACCACGTGGACAATAAAAATCAACACCGCCTTCCATTACACAATCTTTGAAATACCACATGCCATTCTCTACCTCCCATGGGCTAAATGTATCGCCGGCATAAGCTTTGAAATAACAGTTAATGGCTTGCAACCTTGTGCAACCCATGGTACGCAACGCCATTTGATGGCCACCCTTTGTAATGGTTCGTTGTTTTTTTGCTGTATCTGCAGCGCAGGCAACAACACGGTCTTCTAAAAAATCAAAACCATAACTGTTGCTAACCGTGATATTTTTTAACGTAATATCATTGGCTCCAACATTCATGGTGGCAACGCCCCAATCATCAGCATGATCGCAGCGCCACTCATCTCTTGCAATAGCAGCAGTTATAATTGTAGCAGTACGTTCTTCACCTTCAAGTACCAGGTTATTTTTTTTGATGAAGATCTTTTCTTTATAGATGCCTTTCCTGATATAGATCGATCTTGTAACAGCCGATGAATCAGGTAAACTGTTAATGGCTTCCTGAATTGTTTTATAATTTCCGCTTCCGTCCTGTGCAACAACCAGTTTTTGTTGACTGTTTGCTGAAATACTGATCAGTAAAAAAATCAATGCACAACTCCACACTATCGTCAGGCGCTGTTTCATTTCTTCACTGCCTGCTGGAGTAACCATTTCGCCAGGTCTTCTGCTGCTTTATAATTTTCAAAATCGGCAGGTAATAATTTTCGGTTATCGATGTATTCGTTATAGATCCATGGATCACCCACTGCAAACACTGTTCCCTTACCATATTTCGCAACAGCAACGATCACGGCATTGTCTTTTGTAACAATGGCTTTTGCCGGAGCTTTTACATTCAGCTCGCTGAGTTCTTTCAGGAACATCTTTTTTGTTGTTTTGAAAATGGGATTATTTGTTCCGGGTAATACTTCGCCTTGCGAATACGTATCATTCTTCACCATGTTTAAACTGTTATTGGTGAAAGTGATTCCGAATTTATTTGCAAGAAGATTTAAATGCGGCAGATCGCAGTTGTTACTGTCATTTGCCATTATTACCAATACACCACCCGCATTAACCCAATTGCTGATAGCTGTTACATCGGTTGCTGTAACATAATTTGGTTTTGGATTATCACGCACATGATCAGGATCAACCATAATGTACACCGATGCTTTGCTGAGATTGCTTGCTGTTGGTGCTACATCCAATGATTTTATTTTTGCGCCATAGCGTTCAAAAATAGTTCCCAGTGTATAATAGCCACCATGACTTCTTTCCTCCCATGTATAATGCCAGTATTGATCTTTGCCTGTTGCATCTTTACGCTTTTCACTATTGAACCAACGATCAAGCAACACTGTTTTGCCTGCACCAATTGATTGTGTTGGCAACTGTTCCATTTCACCTGCTGCTAATAAAAATGCACCCACGCCTTTAGCATCATTCACAATTACATCTTCACTCATATAATAAGCAAAGCTGCCATCACGGTAAGGCTTACCGCCAAGGCCGGATACTTTTACGGTGCCATGCAAATTTGTTTGACCGTTCTCTTCTTTAATAAAACGTTTTACAATGCCATCGTATCCCTTTTTAGCAATCGAAAGTTTTGCCGCCGGTAAATAACCTTTGCGTACGCCTTTTGCAACTGCATATACAAATTGTGATGAAGCAGATGCTTCGAAATAGTTTTTCTCTTTACCAGGACCGTTATAGTTCATTACATCGTACCACAAACCTGTTGTAGTGTCTTGTTGTTTTTCGATTGCATTCACTAAACGATTCAAGATTGCAATAAGGTCTTTGCGTTTTGGATGATCAGCAGGGAAGTAGTCGAGTGCATCAACCAATGCATCAGCATACCAGCCCATTGCTCTTGCCCAGAAATGCGGTGAAGTACCCGTTGTTTTATTTGCCCATTGCTGTTCTTTACTTTCATCCCATGCGTGGTAGAGCAATCCTGTTTTAGGATCACGTGCATGTTTCTCCATCCAGATAAACTGGTTGGCAATATCATTAAAAGCTGTGTCTTCGTTGAATAACATAGCATATTCTGCATAGAATGGAGCACCCATGTACAACCCATCGAGCCACATTTGATTTGTGTAAATTTTCTTATGCCAGAAGCCGCCTTCCTTTGTGCGTGGATGTGTACGCAGCTGATCACGAAGATGCATGGCTGCTTTCTTATACTTATCTGCACCGGTAATGCGGTACAGCGTTAACACCAGCTTGCCATTGTTTACATGATCGATATTATATTCTTCCGCTTCGTATCCTTTTATTGTGCCATCGTTCTGCACAAAATAGTCCATACGGTTCTTGATGGAATTATAGTACGCTACATTGCCTGTGCGCATCCAAAGACTTTCCAAGCCTTTCAACACCACACCCATATCGTAACTCCACTTGGTGCGGCTGCCGATGGGTAAACTATCGGGCCATATTTTATCAACCGTTGCAGCAACTTTTTCGCTGTATTTGATTTGTGCTGTTGATTGCAGCGTAATTGCAAGTAATACTAGTGTAACAAGTTTCTTCATTAGTCCGTTTTTATAAAGCTTTGCCAATCGTTTTATTTCGATAACCAATTAATTTCTTTTGCATCGGCACCAAACTCAAACAGAATTTTCTCTTTTGCTTTTGTGCCACTCGTGTTTTTTATGCTGATGTTTTTATTCCTGTCGCCACTTACACGGAACAGCACTTCACTACCATCTTTGTAAGTGATCTTATCGAACGACAGGTTATCACTGTTAAGAATATCAACAACAGGTTTTGTGTCGGCAGAAATAATCTGGATATTTTTAAAGCTGATACCGCTTGCTTCCTGGATGTCAATTCCTTTGTCGGCCTGTATCACCATGTTCTCCAATACAATGTCTTTGATATGCATTTCCGGAAGACCTCTTACAAAAATTCCTTTGGCTGCGCCATTGCAATACACATTGCTAATATGAAAATTTTTGAACACCGGAGTTGTTTCATCCACAGGCTTTACTTCGACTTTTGGTAATTCTCTTTTTTCGCCTAAAAGTGGAACAGGATCTTTCGCCATGTAATACATATCAAACAAGATGGCTTCAGCAGGAATATCTTTCATGTAAATGTCTTTGATGAAAATATTCTCAACCACACCACCACGGCCACGTGTTGTTTTGAATCGTAAACCAATATCGGTACCAATAAATGTACAATTGCTGATGTACATGTTTCTTGCACCGCCACTCATTTCACTGCCAATAACAAAACCACCATGTGAAGCATATACGGTACAGTTGCGGATGATCACATTTTGTGTCGGCATACCACGCTTACGACCTTCTGCATCACGACCACTCTTCATACACAAAGCATCATCCCCCACATCAAATACAGAATTTTCGATAAGTACATTGCTGCAGCTTTCAACATCTATGCCATCGCCATTTTGTGCATACCATGGGTTCTTCACAAAAATGTTGCGAACAGTTAAGTGTTCACTCATCAATGGATGTAAACACCACGCAGCAGAGTTTTGAAACGTTACAGCTTCGAGTAGAACATATTTACAATTGGTGATCAACACCATGTTGGGACGAAGAAAATCTTTGATGCTTTCGTAATAAGCCGCATCTCTTCCTGGCTTTATTTCACCGGGGTTTGCAGGTCCTTTACTTGCTTTCATAAAAGCTTCAGAGGGGTACCACGTTTTTTTATCATCACTCACAACACCACCTGATTCAACTAATTTTTTCCATTGACCTGCAGTGAGCTTATCGCTTTTTACAGAACGCCATCCGTCACCATTACCATCCACAATTCCTTTACCCGTAATCGCAATGTTTGTTACGTTGGTTGCAGAAATAGGAGACTGATTACGCATTTGTGGTAAGCCTTCCCAATTTGCCTGCACTAATGGATATTGTGATTTATCAGCAGTGAATAATAATGTTGCACCTGTTGCTAAATGAAGATTTACATTACTCTTTAACACAATTGGACCTGTTAACCATAAACCTGCAGGGATCAATACTACGCCACCACCTTTTTTGTTAATGGCATCAATAGCGTTGTTAATTGCTTTTGTATTGAGTGTATTACCATCGGGTGCTGCGCCAAACTTTTTAATGTTGATGGTATCTTTTTTGAATTTGGGAGCAACGATAACAGGCAACTTACCATTGAAACCCGTTGGCGTTGTTTGTGCAAATGCAAGTACAGTGGTGGAAATAAAAGAAAGAAATATGATAATTTTTTTCATGACAGACTTGAATCGTTAAAAGATAGAAATGACGCCGCTTTCGGGGTACAATTTTACCTTTAACTGCCAGCATGGTCAAGCAAATGAGGCTGTTTATTTACGCAAACGATACCGGGAATTGTTGCGTAAAATGGTTCAAAATCAACCAGATAAAATCACGTTAAACTATTTGATCAGGGAGTGATCTTTACCGCCTGCCTGGCCAGCATTTTCCATTCTTTTCCGCTCTTTTCAAACACGAGCAAAATGCGCAAATGCACTTCGCCGGGTTTGTTATTATCGTTATTTGTGCCATGAAGCTCGTGACGAACGACGGCCACTTTTTTACTGACAGAAATGGTTTGATTCTTTAGCTCAATGGTAACAAAATCCGACGCACCTGTTTTGAATTTTTCAAGGAACTGTTCACGCCCCTCTACAAAACCACCAGAGTGACCATAGCTAAGTTTTTCGCTGGTAACAGCACGCAACTCAGCTTCATTTCCACTGATCATAGCCAAACGAAGTTTTTCAACTGCATTGGCAACTGCTGTTTCTTGTTTTGATTGCCCAAAACTTTGAAGACTGATAACGGATGTTAGTATAATTGCTAAGAAAAATTGTTTCATATTTCGTGTCTGTTTGCTTTTGGCACAAGGTCGGTTAATTCAGAAATTTTTACTGGTCTTTTTAATGCGATGCTTTTTCTTGCGGCGATTCCAATTAAAATACTCATAGCACCATCACGTGTACCGGCCATTACATGATGTGGGTTATCATTCGGATCAACAAACATTCGCTTTTGCATACGGATATCGCCACCACCATGCCCACCACGGATTTTGGGTGTGGTATACACTTCAAAGTCTTTACCGAAATTATCCCAGGCCAATATTTCATTTGCTTCGCCCGCAATAGCATCATCTGAATTACTCATTTCAATTGCATGACGTTTTTCTTCATCCACCTTTGTTTTTTGCAGGTAAGGAATATCTTCCCATGTTTCAATACGCCCTTTCATTCCGTTGAATGCAATTTGCCAGCCTTCATATGGAGAATAAGTAGTGAGTGAATAGTTAACGGTAACTCCGTTTGCATACCTGATCTGTGCACTCATCTTATCAAAAATATCGATCTCGTTGCTCCACACACAACCATCACGAATGTAGCCATCATGTTGCTCGTTGTTTACATAGAGATTTACATTTTGTTTGTTGCTGGTAATGTCCCAATAAAATTTACACTTGGGTTTGTGTTCGCAACCCCGGCATTTCGTACCACGGAATTCATTATTCTTCCCGTAATGTTCCAATGAACCGTACGCACTTACTTCAACCGGCTCACTGTTAAGCCACCAGTTGAGCAAATCGAAATGATGCGTTGCTTTATGCACCCACAGGGTGCCGCCCTTGTTCATACGACCATGCCAGCGACGGAAATAATCGGCTCCGTGATGCACGTTGAGGTACCAATTAAAATCAACAGAAGTTATTTTTCCAACACGTTTAGCCGCCAGCAATTCTTTCAATTGCATGGCATGCACACTGTGGCGATAGTTAAACGCAACAGTGACTTTCTTCCCTGATTTTTTCTCTGCTTCTAAGATTTTCCGACACTTGTCTTCGTCGGTTGTCATTGGTTTTTCAGTAATAACATTAAATCCTGCGTTGAGGGATTTTACAATCATTTCGTCGTGTGTGGCATCAACGGTTGTTACAATAATGTAATCCGCTTTCACCGCCTTCAACATGGCATCAATATTTGTAAAAGTGGGACAGGTAACACCCATGTATTCTTTTACATAAGCCACACGTCCGGGATTAATATCGCAGAGCCCTACAAATTCACACACATCTTTAAACTCGGTAAGAATCGTTTTGCCCCACAAACTGCTGCCACGTGAACCTGTGCCTACAAGTGCGAGTTTAATTTTTTGACCGGGCTTATGTGATGCGATTGATGAAAACGGATGCAGCATGAGCGATGCACCTGCTGCTGCAGTGTACTTTACAAATGATCTTCTTTCCATATGGCAATTGTAGTTTTTAAGAATCGTTATTTTTCGATGCGGAACCAATCAACATCCGTTACACCCGCATCATTTGTTTTATTACTGCGATTAAAGAAAAAACCAACCTTGGCTCCAACCCATCTTCCGGGCTTTGCAGTTAATGCTTCACCAATTGTTTTAAAGTTTGTTCCATCCTCGCTGTAACTAAAAGTGCAAACAGCTTTCTTGCTTACCTGCACACGGAAATAAATATCCTTACTCTTCAGTTTTTCTCCATCCTGTACTGTTTCCTTTCCTTTACGATCTGCATCCACCGCTTTTACAAAGCTGATGTAATTGCCATCGGCTCTTTTTTCTATGGCAATGTAGGCATAACTGGCACCATGCACCATCAAAGCAAAGCGTTCTTTTTCATGTTTGGGTTGAAAAGAAATTTTAGCTGTTGCAGTAAACTCTTCCGTTGGGAATTTTTGTGCCAGCAGGTTGGGATAATCCCATGGCGATTTAACACTATCAGGCAATAACGCAGAGAACATACGAAGTACACCTTCAGCAGTTGGAAATGCCCAACCCTGTTGCGGGTTTGCCTGCCACTGCCATTGTAGACCAAGTTTAGGTATGTTGAACTCATCGCTTTCAGCAGGTGTTGTAACAGGATATGTTTTTCCAACATTCGGTTTTTTATAAACCATCACGGGTTCGCCTTTACCATCACCATCTTTATCAACACCAATTACCGGCCAATCATTTTTCCAACTCATGGGTTGTAAGTGCACAACCCGTCCATATGCATCTTTATCCTGGAAATGCAAAAACCAATCTTCACCCGTTTGTGTGTTGACCCATGCACCCTGGTGCGGACCGTTTACCGGAGATGCACCTTGATCCATCACCACTTTACGTTCATAAGGACCATACACATTTTTTGAACGCATCACCAATTGCCAACCGGTTGCAACACCACCGGCAGGAGCGAAGATGTAATAGTAACCATTGCGTTTATAAAATTTTGGGCCTTCAAGTGTTGGATCAGTTGCATGACCATCGAACACGAGCACCGGATCGCCGATAACTTTTGTTCCTTCTTTGTTGAGTTCTTTTACAACGATGATAGATTTGAAACCTGCACGACTTCCTGCATAAGCATGTACGAGATAAACTTTACCCCGTCCGACCGAGCCATCCGGGCGGGCATCCGTATCCCACAACGGGCAAGGATCGATCAAACCTTTTCCTGCTTCAACAAGCACAGGTTCAGTCCAGGGACCGGTAATGTTTTTTGCTTTTGTTACATAAATACCAAAATCAGGATCGGGGTAATAGATATAAAATTCATTGTTGAAATAACGGATCGACGGTGCCCACACACCACCACCATGTTGCACTGCAGAAAAATGATCGAATGGCGGTTGGCGTTTTAATGCATGTCCGATGAGTTTCCAATTCACTAAATCTTTTGAATGAAGAATCGGTAAGCCGGGAACATGATTGAAAGATGATGAAACCATATAAAAATCATCGCCTACACGAATTGCATCCGGATCGCTGTAATCTGCGTCTACTACCGGGTTTTTATAAGTTCCGTTCTTCTGATCGCTTACCCATACGTTTGAAATAGTTTGTGCACTCACGTTCATGCAAACTGTAATCAAACCAATCATCCATAATTTCTTCATAATTCTATTACTCTTTTTTCTTCGTTACTCTTAAATGCGGCTTCAATAATGCGTATCACATCTGCTCCCTGTTCAGCCGTTACAGGCAATGGAGCATTGTTACGAATAGCCTGGTAAATTCCTTCGTAATACGCTGTATAATTTCCTTTTTGCGAAGGAATTTTTTCATTGATGATTTTTCCATCCACTTCTGTGTGCAACAAACCATTTTCGCTTTCAGGTTCAATACCATAAGCATCATCAGTAGGTAACATGAGCGCCTGCAGCTGCGTTTCCTGCATATCTGTTTTTGGTTTGATGAATGAACCCTTGCTGCCATGCAATACATAACCCGGCAGGGCTTCACGCACCTGATAACTTCCTTTAATGCGCACCCTTGAGTAATGATAGTACAACAGCACTTCAAAATAATCATCTACCCGTGATACAGGTCGCATGATAGCAATATCAGCAAACACGGCTCTTGGTTTTCCAAACAATTGCAATGCCTGGTCGATGAGATGCGAACCAAGATCGTACAACGCACCGGTTCCTTTCATCGCCACTTCTTTATGTGTTTTGGGACTGATCTCTTCTTTATACCGATCAAAATGAAATTCTGCTTCTACAATATTGCCCAACAGTTTTTGATCAAGTATCGACTTGATCGTTTTATAATCACTATCGTATCTGCGGTTTTGAAAAACAGAAAGTTTGAGTTTTTTTTCTTTTGCCAATGCAATCAATTCTTCCGCTTCACTTACTTCAACAGTAAATGGTTTTTCGCACACTACATGTTTGCCTGCCAGCAATGCTTGCTTTGCGTATTCGTAATGGGTAATGTTGGGCGTATTCACTACAACCAACTCAATGTTTTCATCAGCTAATATTTCTTCAAACGATCGGAATGTTTTTACTGAAGGATATTTTTCCTGCGCAAGGTTTTTTGTTCGTTCCCAAACGCCATAAAAATGAAAGCCCGGATGTGTGCTAATGAATGGCGCATGAAACACCCAGCCACTCATACCAAAAGAACAGATTGCTGTATTGATCGGTTGCATAAGAATTTTGTTTCTGGTTTAAAGTTTTTGGTTTGAGGTTGCAAGGTACTCGTAACCTTCAACCCATAACCCGTAACTTTTTACATTCCGCTAAGCCAATTTTTCAATCGCTCCATCCAATTATCAGTTGTTGTTTTATTGAACATGCCAAACCCATGTCCACCTTTTGGATAGAGATGCATTTCTGCAGGCACTTTGTATTTTACACAAGCCTGGTAATAACGAATACTATTTTCAACGGGCACAGCACCATCATCAGCCGCATGCACTAAAAATGACGGAGGTGTTTTAACATTTACCTGCAATTCGTTTGAATACAGTTTTATTGTTTCTGACGATGCAGTTGCTCCAACTAAATTATTTCTTGATCCCTTGTGTGTAATGGTGCTGTCGAAGCTGATAACAGGATAAATTAAGATTGCAAAATCAGGACGAACAGAAGTTGTGTCTTTATTTGTTACATCAACGTTACTGCTGAAATGTGTTGTAGCAGTTGATGCTAAATGCCCGCCTGCAGAAAAACCCATGATACCGATCTTATCTTTTTTCAATCCCCATTCTGCTGCTTTGCTGCGCACCAAACGAATAGCTTGTTGTGCATCCATCAATGGTGCAGTGCTGCGATCAATATTCGTTGTGTCATCGGGCAAACGATATTTCAACACAAAGGCAGTGATGCCCCACTTGTTCATTTCTTCAGCAACCCTTGTTCCTTCTTTATCAAAGGCAAGAATACCATAACCACCACCGGGACAAATGATCACCGACATGCCGTTTGGATTTGCCGGTTTGTATATGGTAAGTGTGGGCACGCTCACTTTTGAAATGCGCATCACATTATCTTTCGATACTGCGTTTTCCTTGTTTGTTGCCTGTTTCGAATTAGGAACAGTGCCACTATATAAGGACATTTCTGTTTGTGCATTTGCTTTTATGCCTGCAAAAACTGCAATCAATAAAATAAGCTTCTTCATGAACTATTTTTTTATCGGTTTAATTTTCCTGTAACCAAGACCAACGCTTTGCCCAATCTAACAAAATATCCGTTCTCCACTTCAATACAGTTTGTGCGCCCTGGTAAATTTCATCAAACAATTCCGGATTACCACGATCAGTAAACCAATTCGCTCCCAGCTTGTAATCGGTTGGGCGCTGTTTGCCCGGCCAAACATTATCCACTACAAATTGTCCGTTCTGTTCTTCAAAACCTGCAACGGATGATGTGATTTTATAGGTGATGATTTCTGTTTGTTTTGGGCAATAACGTACTACATAATCACCCTTGCCTGCATAATAACCTGCCCATTTCTGTTCATCGATCTTTGCTTTTACACTCATGGTAAAGCAAGAAGAGTCGGGATGAATATTTACAACAGGGCCTTTAAGATGTAATTCAACAATCGAATAAACAGTCACTGTGTCTGCAAGCGTCGTGTTACGGTTAAACACAATTCTTGGACTGTATGTAAACTTTTCAAAACTGCCGCCCCAGCTTTCTTTGTGCGGATCGTTTGGATCTCCATCCATCAAATAAAGTAATGACGGTGTATCGCCCATTTTGATGTTGCCTTTATAGTATTGCTTAAAATCTTTTCCTAAAAAACCCGCTGCTTTCATAAAGCGATCGTAATAATTTTCATTTCTCAAACTGTCGGGCACGCCATTGTCAGAAAAGAAACCATAGTATGAACTGTTGGCTTCAATAAACCAGAGGTTAGGAAAGTTGGCAACGATATATGCGTAACTGTTAGCGCTCCATTTTTTATTTGGTCCGCCGATCCAATACACTTTTATGTTCGATTGAATTTCCGGCGCATCATGTAATGCCTGTGCAACATCTTCCAATCCGCCCCACACCAATACCCACAATGGTTGCTTGCTTTTCTTCTTTGCACATTTAATGATCCAATCCGATCCTTCAGTTGCAGTTGCATAACCTTTGTACGGTGCTGCACCTAAACGTCCCTGTTTGCAAACAGCTTTTAATGCTGAAGGCGATGGATAACCACTCTGGTGTTTTTGTAACAGCGGCAGATCTTTTTCATACAGATCGATCATGCGCAACAGTTCACGTTTGTTTCCCTGTCCATATGATGGTGATGAAATAAGTCCTTCTGTTTCGAAAAGATGACTGTACATTAAATAATGTGTGATGGATTGATTATCGTCTGGATCGGTACCACCAATATCGGTACTGATAAGCAACCGTGGTTTTACAGGCACAGGTTTTTGCGCAAACAAAACAGCTGAACCAAAACCAAGTAAGCAGAGTAACAATAATTTTTTCATCACATTTATTTAAACGGAACAGGAATAATAAACTTCATTTCTTTTAACCAGGCTTCTAATAAATTTAGCCATTGATCGGTTGACCCAGGGTTCTCATCTAATCGAATTCCATGACCACCTTGCGGAAACACATGCAGACTTGCACTGATCTTTTTCTCTGCCAACGATTGATAAAACAACAGGCTGTTCTGCACTTTTACTGTACTGTCGTTTTGTGCATGCACTAAAAATGCTGGAGGCGTAAATGCAGTTACCTGTAATTCGCCTGAATAATTTTCGATGCTGGCTTTTGTAGTATCGGCACCCAAAAAGTTTTTCTTACTGCCACCATGAGCATACTTGCCCAAGGTTATTACAGGAGAAAGCAGTACCATAAAATCAGGACGATAACTATATTGATCCAATGTATCATTAATAGCGGCCTCATCTTTTGCATGTGTACCGAGTGTGCTGGCTACATGTCCACCTGCACTGATGCCCATTACACCGATCTTATCAGGTTTAATATTCCACTGTGCGGCATTTGCACGGATGATGCGCATGGCCCGTTGTGCATCCTGCACAGGAGCCAGTTGTTTATTGATAAGATCCTGCTGATGTGGCAACCGGTGAATGAGCACAAAAGCATTTACACCAATCGTATTGTACCATTTCGCCAGGTTGAATCCGCTATATAAATGTGAGAGCCGTTCGTAACCGCCACCGGGAACAATCAATACTGCCGTTCCGTTGTTCTCTGCTTTTGGTACAACAAAACAATAGATGCCCGGAGTTGCAACACGCCAGATGCGTTCATTATAAATACTATCAGTTATTTTTTTGCCGTTGCTGTTTGGTTTTTTTCCCTCGGGCCACAACGGAACAAAGTCCTGCGCCTGTCCGGCAAAACAAGACAATAAACTAAATGCTATGTAAATAGTAAATTTCATTTTGCCAATTGCCCTTTGCTTATTGCTTTTTATTCTCCTTCCATTCAAACGGCTTACTTCGTAATTGCATAAACCAACCACTTTCATCTTTCACCAAACTATTGTTCGAAAAAATATTCTCCAGCGTATATTCTCTGGCTTCTTTATCGCTCAATTGTTTGCTCCATCCAACACGCTTATCTGTTGCAGCGCCTTCACCCGTGCATTTATATTCTGCATAAAAAACGGTCTGTTCATTTGCAGGATTACTCCAGTTGCTCCAGCCTTCGGGTGCAATTTGTTTTGGCATTTCACAACGGATGAATACTGTTTTTGCATGTGCACGCCAGGGCCTGCCTAGTAATGTTTTTGTTACCACTGAGTCGGCAATAATTTTACAATCGATGAATACATAGCCAAACTTTTTACCCGGAGTGGTACTTGCAGCAGTGATGTATGAATTTGTTTTGGAACGAATGGTGCAGCCTTGAAACACTGCTGTTGATGGACCAAAAATAAAATCGGTGGTGCCTTCAATATAACAATCAAGAAACAGCTGACGGGAATTTTCACCAGCTGCAAAAATGGTATCCTGGTTACCAAGGAACTTACAGTTTTTGAAAACAGCTTTGTCTGCATCCACATACAAAGCCAATGCCTGCCCAACCGGGCCGGCACTATTGGCGAATGTAATATTCTCGGCAAAAAAACGATTACCCGAAATTTTTGCGGTGTAAGAAGTAAACGTGGTGTGCTTTCCTCTTCCTGAATAATCGTTGAATGTGATGATGGTCTTATCCACACTTTCACCAATAAACGTAACATCGGTATTGGTGGCAGGGATCTCGATCTTTTCGTTATACACACCATTCTTAATATAAAGAGTTATCGATGCTAATGGATACACACGCATGGCATCAATAGCATCCTGTATGTATTTGAATTCGCCGCTGCCATCTTTGGCAACAGTAAATACATATTTATACTGCTGCGGGTTTGCTGTTTGTGCAGCAACAAAATTGCATGTCAAGATCAAAGCGATCAATAATAAATTCTTCTTCATATCAACTAATGTACTACGATGCATTTTAAAACAACGCTCTCTTTTCCTGAATTATAATGAATGAAATACTGCCCTTGTGGTAATTGCTGTACATCCACAGACGTCGACGTTGTATTGGGCGTTGCTTTCCACTCAGCTATTTTCACACCCAGCATTGAGTACAAAGCAATGCTTGTGTTATTGCCACTACGTGGATGTTTAATATAAACTGTATTTGCCGCAGGATTTGGATATAAAGCAAAACCTCTTGCTGCAACATTGTCAATTACTGATGTGGGAACATTCTGCGTTGGAATACCTTTTACAATTACATCTTTTAATTGTGCATAACGACCTGTGCTTGTACTTCCACAACTGTAGTAAAGACGAATAGTAAGTGTTTGTCCTTCGAGTAAGGTTACCCCGGTTGAACCATTTAACGGCATACGATAAAGAGCCGAAGGCCCGTTGTTATCTTGTGTGATAGCCGGTTGAGTTGCAAATTCATATCCCACTACATCAGTTGAATCAGTTGTAAAACCGCTGCGTGAATAAACAACAGCAAGTTTAATGTTGCTGTTCGATCCATAAAATGTTGTGTTGAATAATATGCTGTCAACTCTTGTGGTATAACCACTGCTTGCGGTTATAGTGAATTGTTGGTAGTTGGTGCGGTTAACATTACCACCCGGCCCACCGGAAGCTGTTGTCCACAAACCATCTGCTGTTGCAGCAAACACCTGGCCTCTCGTTAACGAATAAGGTAATATGCCTGCAACTGTAACGCCGTCAGTTACTACAAATTTGTTGAATGCAGATGTGCTCGCAGTAACAGCTGCTGAACGAACAGCTGCACTATCCTGCCTGTTTTGCGCAAACGTCCACTGCTGTAATAATGCAGCAATCTGTACCGGTTGTGATTGTATGGTACCTTTCACTGCAGTCTTTACCGAGTCGGCCATGGTTGCACTGTGGATGATGTTATTGTTATACGTACCAACAGATGTTCCGTTCAACCTCAGTGTTACGGTTGTATTGGAAACAGTACCGCTCACAGGTTTTAAGCCCAGTGGCTTTGCATTGTTGTACCAGGTTGTTCCACCATCAGCAGATACTTCATAATTAACCGGCGGAAGAATCTTAATACTGTCAATAATATTTAAACCGGAAACCAGATAGGTCTGTGTGGTAGATGGTGTACCGAGACCTTGTAAAAAGTCAGATAGAGCAGCAGTTACTGTGATCAGTGGTTTGCTTGAAACATACGCCGTATCGGAAGTTGTAGTTGTGAAACCTGCTTTTGATAAACGTACAATATAATAATAGCTCGTGCCTGCAGCAGGTGCAACATCAGCATACATAAAATTACATGCAGAATCTTCGCTGCTGGTTTGTGTATCAATTAAACTGAAGTTTTGTTTATCCGAACTTCTGTACAACTCGCATTTAATACCGGTCATTGGCCAGGTAATATTCCAGGTAACATTTACCGTTGCGGAGGTTGCATTGGGTTTGCGTGCAAGTAGGTTTGAAGTTGATAATTCAGGAACAAATGTATTGTTCAGTTCAGGCCATGTGCTATACGGATTCCATGTTGCCATAGCAGGCGTGTTTGCATTTACAAACACCGTATCGTTGTTATAATACTTTGCTGCCTCGCCTGCTGTTAATTGTTTACTCCAGTTTACACGACCACTGATATCTTTTACAGTACCATCATAATTTTTGGTATTGTATTCGGCATAAGTAATGTACGATGTATTTGTGCCTGCATCCCATGCACTCCAACCTTCCGGTTTAATGGATGCACCCATGAAGGAATTAAGGAATACTGTTTTGTTGCGTGACTTTGCCGCATCGGCTGTGCCAGCATCATTCTGCCATGGACGACCTAACGTATAAAAAGTAGTACCACGATTTTTTGTCAACTTACAATCACGGAATACATAGCCATAACCTGATTCTGCTTTTGTATTGGCAGCTGTTACATAACCACCGGTGCTGTTATCCAATCTTGTACGTGGATAGATGATACAGGTATCAAAGATGATGGTGGATGATCCGAAAATAAAATCGGTATTGCCATCAATATAACTGTTCTTCATGTATACCCGTGTGCCTCTGTTATTACCACCGTAGTACGTATCCTGTCCACTGTTCATACGACAATTGTAAAACACCACTCTGTCGGATGTGGTATAAACAGCAACTGCCTGCGGACCATCGCCTGGTGCAGGCACAAGTGCATTGGCATTGATGCCATAGCCTGTTGCATTTTCAACCGATAGATTCATCAGCATTACATCGGCTGCATTAATGATCATGGTACCGCATGTTGAAGTACCGTATGTACCACCTATAGGGTTTGCTTTGCCCGAATAGTTATCGTAGGAAATAATTGTCTCCGCCATGTTTTCACCAATCAATTGCATGAATGGTTTGTTTGATGGAATGACAACCGTCTCCACATATTTTCCTTTCTTAATAAAAATTCTCCATGGCGATGTACGATTTGTTGGTGCTGCAGTAATGGCTGCTTGTACTGATGTATAATTACCTGAACCATCTTTTGCAATCAATACATCATACGCAGGTGCAACAATCGGGTTTGATGCAATACCGTTTACTGCTAACGTTTTTGTTGTAGCAGCACCACCCGCAATAGAAATATTTCCATTGTAAGTTCCTGCACTTGCTGCATTTAAGCGAATAGAAACTTCTGTCGAAGTAATTGTTCCTGATATTGGAGAAAGAATAACACTGCTTGTCCATGTTGTTCCGTTCAATGAAACTTCATAGTTAGTTGGAGCAGTAACAGTAACATCACCTGTAAGATTTGTACCACTTACTGTTGCTTTCTGTACAGCAGAAGGCGTACCGATTGTTTGTGTGAAATTGCTAAAGCTTGCAGTTGCAAGAATAGTGGGTGATGCAGAAGCAGTGGCTGTACCGGATATTGTTGCAACCGGCGAATAGTTGAATGCTTTATCAGCAGTGAATACATGATAGTTATACGTTGCACCTGATGTAACTGTACCATCGTTAAACGATGTACCTGTTCCTGTATATAAAACAGTATAGTCCGTGCCAATGGTATTACCAGCTGCATACACACCCTTTGTATTTAGAGTTGGTGCTGTACTTACTGTACTTCTCACAACAAGATAACCACCATTATCAATACCCGCTGCCGGTGCCGACCAAGTTAATGCAATTGCATTGGCGGAACCTGCCGCTGCAAGATTGGTTACTGCATCGGGTGCGGTATTATCTATCGCAGTGCCTGGATAGGCTACATAATCGTCAACAAAAAAAAAGGGTGACTGCGGGTTTGAAATTTTCATTCCAAAATATGTACTGGTAGGAGTCGTGGTTGCCGTTTTTAATGTTCCGGTAAATAATTGCCAGTCTTGCGGAGTAGAAGCATCTAATGTTACAGCCGTTGCCGTTAACGAAGTACCAGTGCCGCCTGTTGCACCAACAACTGTTGCAGATCCGTTGAGTACGGTTGATGCAGTTAATGTTGCTGCAGGTTTATACCAGAACTGAATCACATAATCCGTATTCTGCGAGAGGGCAGGATTGGTCAACACTGGTGAGAACATATATTTTACACTGGAGCTTGCCTGTTTGTAAAACATGAGCTTGTTTCCTGTACGTGCATCACCTGCTTTTATTTCCCATCCGGCAGATACTTCCCAATTAGTTGTGGAAGAATGTGTAGTTACTGTTGAATAGGAACCGACTGTTTGGTTTTCATATCCGCCATCAAGATTGGGAAAGAAACCAATCGCTGCATCTTGTAAATTTTGCGAAGCATTTCCTGTTACTGCAATTGACATATTGGTTGCACCAGTACTTGTGCCAACAACATTTCCTGCAAATGCACCGGCTGTTGTTGCATTCAAGCGAACATAAACTGTTGTTGAAGTAATGCTGCCGCTGTTAGGTGTTAACGAAACTGAATTAGTCCATGCAGTATTGTTTAATGAAACTTCATACGATGCAGGTGCAGTAATATTCAGTGCGGCTGTAAGGTTTAATGCAGATACAGTAAACGACTGCGATGCAGAAGGGGTACCAACTGTTTGCGTAAATGCGGTAAGCGATGATGAACTGTAAATAGTAGGAGCAGTATTCTGCTGAGCGGTGATAATTGAGTTGAGATAATTTTCCAGGTTGGTATAACCATTGGCAGCAAAAATGCCACGGTCACTTGCAGCGTTTGGATTTAATCCATTTGCTGTTTCCCATGCATCGGGCATACCATCGTGATCGGTATCTGTTGGTGCAGTGGTTGAGCTTAACGTTGGCCATGCATTGACTGTATTTGCATACGGTGTTGCGTGTGGGTAACCGCCCTGCACATCAATAATTTTTCCTGTGCGGTTGCGTACATCATTGGCAACTCGTTCATCCAAAGTATCACGTTTTAAACTTGCGCCCGCATATTGCAACACCAGATCGTATGCTTCCTGTGCGGTATGTGTTGTAGTTAGGTTGTAAGCAGATAAGAAAGGGCTTGTTGATTTTGATTTAACTGTATCGGCCGCAACACCGGTGTTCATACTTGCGCCTAACCAGTTGTTATTTGTGTTGGAGGTTGAACCATCAACATAGTTGCCCGAGATAAAATATTTTGCATAGCCAAACTCTGCAGTACTGTCAACACCTACAATTCTGTAACGTACACCACTGCTTGTGTTAGGACCATACTTGTAATAATTGTTTACAAGATTGTATTGACCGCCATCACCACCGTAAATGGTATTAATGCCCCAGTTGTAAAGAACGTTGTTACGAAAGTCAGCACTTTCAATTGATCCTGCCGGGTAAGTACTGTTGCCTGCAAAACGTGGATTCCTGTTTCGGCAATGTGCAATGAGGTTGTGATGAAAACTTCCATGCAACGAACCCCATATACCACCATAACCATGATTTTCAAAATCTGTATCACCTGTTTCAAAGTGATACGAATAGTTCAGCGGTTCAGAAATAATATTCCATTGCATGGTAACACTATCACCACGATAAACGGTTAAGGCTTCGTCGCTGCTCCAGCTTACACTGCAATGATCGATGATGATATTTTTATTGCCGAGATTTCCCAATGCATCATCGCCACCACTTCCATCTAAAGGCATACAAGCTGCAGTAAAAGGGGCAACAGGAACGCCGCAATTAGCAGGTGAAGTTTTTAATTGGTTTTTATCGCCCATGCGGCAACGGATGTATCGCAGAATAACATTATCACCACTGATCACTACTGGAAAATCGGCGAGGCAAATACCATCACCGGGAGCTGTTTGTCCTGCAATGGTTGTGTTTGCACGAATGTTGAGTTTAGATGTAAGATGAATAGTGCCCGATACACGAAATACAATAGTACGGTGTGTTGCTGTTTGTGTTAACGCATAACGCAAGCTGCCCACACTGTTATCGTCGTTGAGATGCGTTACTTCAAATACCGCTGTAGGAACACTTACCGTTCCTCTTCCACCCGAAGTAAAACGACCGGCACCTTCGGCACCGGGGAAAGCGATTTGTTGTGCGTTCGTTACAGAAGCACAAAGCAGGAGAGAAAAAAACGCAATAATTCGTTTGGGTAAGCAATGGTTCATAAGCATTTTTATTGGACGATCAGTTATTCTTTTGCATTAACAATTCTTGATGCGAGTTCGGGTAATTGCGAACGGATCTCTTTCAATACCAGTTGCGCAACCAATCGTGCACCAAATTCATTGAAGTGTGTGTTATCATCTTTGCCTTTTGGATGGTTGGGATGCTCACCTGGTTTTAACTGCATGAAGAGTGACGAAGAATTTTCTGCACCAAACCGCTGATAGAGTTGTTGGGTGATCACATCCATATCAAACAATACAACTTTTTCTTCTTCTGCAACAGCCCTTGTAATTTTCATGTATTCATCATGGGTACCAACGATCTTACCTGTGCTGTCGAATTTTCTTCTTGCCATGGAAGTAAGCAAAACAGGAATTGCTTTCTTCTCTTTTGTTTCAGTTACAAATTTTTTGAGGTTGCTTTTGAATTGCTCAGGAATTGTTGCTGTTTTTTTGGTCGGCACTTCATCATTATGTCCAAACTGGATGAACACATAATCGCCTTCACTTGCTTCATCCAAAATCTGTTTCCACAAACCTTCTGTTTGAAACGAAGAAGTGCTTCTGCCGTTCTTTGCTTTATTCACTACCGTTACGGTTGAATCCCAGAAATACACAAAGGGCATTCCCCATCCATTTTCAGGGTAAGCTTTTACCTCTTTAATGCTTGCAGTAGAATCGCCGGCAATAAAAATTTTGATCTTCTTTTTTGGCGGCAGCATTAACGCAAACATCGGTAATGCAAATAGTAAAACAACTTTCTTCATCTTACTTAATTAAACTATTGATGTAAACTTCAATATTGGTATAGTGTTGATGCAACTGATGCCCTGCCGCATCACCTGCATCGTTTGCATTTAATCCATTCTTTTTTTCCCATTCATCAGGCATGCCATCTTTATCCGTATCGGCAGGAGCAGGGTTGGATTTCAAAACGGGCCATGCGTTAGTGGTTAGTTCAAAGGCTGAGTGATGCGGGTAATGCCCCTGCACATCAATGATTGCGCCTGTACGGTTAACAACATTGTTGATGATGCGTGCATCCATCGTATCTCTTTTAAACGAAGCGCCAACCTGCAGCAAGACTGCCTTGTATGCATCTTCTGCTGTTTGTGCAGTAATAGCGATTGTGGGGAATGCAACAGTTTGTACAGCTGTTTTCTTTTCTTCTTCTGTTCCTTTAGGATCAAGATGAATACCGGCAAGGTTATTTTTTGTTACATCGGGTGCTCCATCAACAAAATTGCCTTCAACAAAAAACTGTCCGTAAGGTTGCTTGTCGAGTTTTGAAGGATTGACAATGCGGTTACGCACATTCTTATTTGTTACAGGGCCATAACGGTAATAATTGTTCACCATGTTATACTTTCCGCCTTCGCCACCATACACATTATTGTGCTGCCAGTTATAGATCACATTGTTTCTGAAATCAACAAACTCTGCATCAGCACCAAGTCTTGCACCATTAAAACGTGGGTTACGGCTTACACAATGTGCAAACAAATTATGATGCGCTGATAAATGTTGTCCGCCCCAAATACCACCATAACCATGATGCTCCCAATCTTTATCACCCGTTTCAAAATGATAAGAGTAGTTGAGTGGTTCAGTAATGATATTCCATTGCAGTGTTGTACTGTCGCCTTTGTATACTGAACATACTTCATCGGTACTCCAGCTAAACGAACAATGATCGATGATGAGATGTTTACGACCCGATGCACCAAATGCATCATCACCACCACTTCCATCAACCATTCCTTTTTGCCGTTGAAATTTATCACCCATGCGTACACGGATGTAACGGATGATGACATTATCACCCGCCACACTAACCGGATGATCAGCAATACAAATACCATCACCAGGAGCAGTTTGTCCTGCAATGGTTACATCGCCTTTAATAAATAGTTTATTTTCAAGATGAATGGTTCCTGATACTGCAAACACAACAATGCGATTGCCTTTTGCTTCCACTGCTTCACGCAAACTGCCGGGACCATTATCGTTGAGATTGGTAACGATCATCACTTTGCCACCACGACCACCTGTTGTGTATTTACCAAAACCTTCTGCACCGGGAAATGCAATGGCTCTTGTTTCTGTTTCAGCTGTAAGTTGTTTTTGTTGTGCACATGCATAGAAAGAAGCACATGCCAGTACGGCTCCGAAAGCTGTAATAAACTTGTTATGTTTCATCCTGTTTGTTTAATCAATTACGCAAAGCATTTCAATAAAAATCCTTTGCAATGTTTTTGCAGCAGCTTCTCGTTAACAACAGGTTTTGGGAAAAACGCCGCAACCATTGGTTGCGGCGTTTTTTGGTTTTTCTTTAATCAATTTTCTTACGGTCTCCAGCGTGGATCACCGGAAGTATTTCGGGCTGAAAATGTATTGTTGATAATTTTAAAATTGCCGGCAGCTGGATCTTGCCACAATTGAGCGGCTGAAATTGTTAGCAGGTTTATGCTTGGAAAATCGTTGCCGGCTGAAAGATGATCAGAAGTGCGATGATTATTCGCAGTGTTTATGGTTGTTGCTGCATTTGCTCTCACATCTCTTACAGTAAACGCCCCATTACTGTTTTTTCCAATGCCAAATATGCAATTATTGACAGTAATGCCATTGGTAACGTTGTTGGTACCGGCTGTACTATAATCAATATAGTAAGAAGAGCTGTTACCCATAGGCGCTTCATTAAATGTGCAATTATCAATCAGCACAGAAACAGAATTGTTTTTACTTGTAATAATTTTTTCTGCTTTATAAAAAGTACTGTTTGTAAGTTTTATGTTGTCTGCACGGCTTGTTGCTACGTCAATATTGAAAACACCATAATTTGAAATGCTGTCTACAATACAGTTATTCATTTCCAGTGCTCCGATAATTACGGGCTGGCTTTGTGCACGCAGTACACCTCTGAAGATTTCAGCGACGCAATTCTCAAAACGTATCTTGCCAATGGTGCACGCCACATTGATGTTGAACACATACTTCGAAGCATAATCTGTACCACGTAAAATAACATCGTTGAACACAATGGAGTCAATTACTGCTCCCGATGCAATATTAAAGTTTGATGGCAATGATATAATTGGTTTGGCGGGGTTCAGTAAATCATCTCCTGCCATGAACGTAAGTGTTTTATTAAGATTGATCGAGGTGCTGATGTTATAAGTTTCACCACGTTTCAATAAAATGATACTTCCCGAAGCAATATCAGGAATAGTATCTATCAATAAACTTGGTACACCTGAAATATTGCGGAGATCGATCAACGCACCTGTTAATGCAGCTTTAGTAGAGAAGTTGGCCCAACCACGTACCGTAGTACCACTGTAAAGGAAAATAATATAAGGCGTTGAGGCGTTCAACCCGGAAATCAATTTGTACGCATTAGTAACATCTGTTGCATTGAGTGCTGCTGTTTTTACAACAGAGCTATCAGCAGCTAACAAAACTTTCACTTCGGTTACGGCAGCACCGCTATTAGTCCAACTTACTTTTACGGAAGCATCGTTTACTTCGCTTAAAGCAGGAATATTCAGGATTGTTGGGAAGCGTGCTGTTTTAATTTCACCCAAGCTTCCAAATTTTGAACTCTTTGAAGTATCAGCAGCATTTGCTTTTACTCTCACCTGGTATAATTTTTCCCAGTAGAGATTTTCAAATAGATATACGTTGGTATCAGTCTTAACGCTTGCTGCAACAGTTTTAAAACTATCCGTACTTATTTCAGCTGTGTATGACGCAGAACCAGACACTGCCTGCCAGGATGTTTTGATCCAGTTGCCATTCGATACCAGCGCTTCTTTTATTACGGGACGAAATAAACGTGGAGCTTCGCCCAGGTCATCTTCTTTTTTACATGCAACCAGTACTAATACTGCTGCAAGTGATATAAAAAATAATTTCTTCATTGCTAATATTTTAATAATGGCCAATCAGTTTTTATTAATACCCGTATTGATTTTTCAACGTGCCCAGGCTGCTTGTGATAACTCCGTTATGCAAGGGCAAAATATACTTCAGTGGCGTAAGGCCTGTGTTGTCTGTGTATCCACGCCATGTCCATAATACAAAATTGCCTGCTGTGTTTGTGGAAGGAGTATACATTGTTTTTGTCCAGGGCACTTGCATATAACCATTAGGATTGCTGCCAACAGAAGGAACATCTTTCAATGGTGGTATCACTGTAGCTCTGCGGTATTTATTATACCATACAATATTCAGGTTCGCAGTAGAAGAATCCCGTTTGTAATACATAATGTCGGGTAGGTTTGCATAAGTACCTGTTCCGGCATTGCCATCAATACCCATCTGTAAAAGGGTGTTTCTTGTTTCAGCAACCTTTTTACCATAAAGGTTCCAGCGTGCAAGATCATATTTGCGTAAACATTCACCACCAAATTCCCATGCACGTTCATTAACAATTGCGTCAAAGAAAGATTGTTTGCTTCCTGCTACGCTTGTGATATATGCCTCCACTTTATCGGCCCACAGTGCATCAGGGAAAGCACGCTGACGAACTTTGCGTAACGCATTTTGTGCAGCAGCAGTTGGTCCGTTAATTTCGTTTTCACTTTCTGCAAACATTAAAAGAATATCGGAATAGCGCATAAGTGGCCAGTTGATGCCGGTTCCTTTTGCAGTAGAAGGCCCTAACGGTGTAGGCACTAATAACCTGTTCCATTTTGCGGGAGCGATTGAAGTAGAACCTGCCGGTTGCTGTATCAAATCTTTATCATAATAAATAAGCGAACAAGTAACGGGCAAGCGTTTGTCTAATGTGTCGAATGAATGATAATAAGTGATAGGAAGAGAAAGATAGTTAGACCCTGATCCATATGGATGAGTGCCACCATCTACTCTTATGCCATGGTTCCAACCAACATCACCAAAGCCAGGATGAAATGCGACTTCATATAGCACATCGCTGTTAAGTGGTTTGATGTATTTGTTTACATTGGTAAAAACGGTTGCATAGTCAGGAAGTGAGCGGGGTTTTAATTCCAGCAACTTCTTAGTATAAGTATTGGCTATTTCATAATACTTGAGATAATCATCTTTACGCTTCATTGTGAGGTCAGGATATAACCAGTAACCACCACGCATCAATGATAAACGTGCAATCAAGCCAATTACAAATTCACGGTTAATGCGTTCAATACCAAAATCAAGCTCTTCGGCCCATGACATTTTTGGTTCTACTGCAATAAGATCATTAATCAGGAAAGTAAGAATTGTATCTCTTCCTGTTCTTTCTAAATAAAAATTATCGCCTGCACGTGAAGGTGTGGTTTTAAACGGAACATCGCCCCAATGATTCATGATCCAGTAGTACCATAACGCACGAAGCGTTTTAGCTTCACCCAAAAGATTATTGTACACTTTGTTATTGGGATCTTTTGCCAATGAAACTTCCATCAATCCTTTTTCGCATTCATTTGCACGGTTGATGGCATTGTAACCATTGTTCCAAACAGTTAACAGATCGGCATTAGCAGGAGTTGCTTCAAACGACCAGATATCACGGCGTGCTCCATCGGGAGAACCAGAAACTCCACCGCATTCAATATCGGTATTACCGGAAAAGTTATTTGACAGCCTTGAAGTATAAGCATCCTGGTTAAACAATGCATACACGGCGTTCACTGCTTTTTTCGCATCGGCTTCGCTGTTGAATACATACTCAAGATCGGTAAGCGAAGGAGAGTCGGCTACTAAAAACTTCTTGCACGATTGCAGTGAAACTGCAGCAAGAACAAATAAAAAGAAAACTATTTTTTTCATCGCAAATGCTTTTGAATGATTGAAACCTTAGAATGTTACGTTAATACCCACAGTGAAGTTGCGGCTCTTTGGATAGCTCGAATAATCAACACCTGGTGTTAATTGTGAATAGCCATCACTTCTTGTTGTGCTCACTTCGGGATCAAATCCTGAATATTTTGTCCATAGGAATGCGTTGTATACAGTTGCATACACACGCAGCTTTGTCATACGCATAGTTGAAATAATTCGCTTTGGCAAAGAATAACCAACAGTGAGGTTATTTAAACGAAGGAATGAACCATCTTCAACTGCCCATGAATGAAACACAGGTGTTGCGTTTCCAAATGAAAACGGTGACCAGATGGTTGCGTTTGCATTCATTTTACCCAACTCTGTAAGATCGGTAACAAGATTTCCTGCAGCATCAATGTATTTGAAGCGGCTGCTTGAGTTAACCGTATTCAACATGTTACCATAAGTAGTACGGTAGAATTGGTTAAGAGATATCTTACCGGTATTGTACACATCGTTTCCAACAACATAATTGAAGAAGGCGCTGATGTCAAAATCTTTAACTGTTGCATTCAATCCGAAACCGCCAGAATATTTTGGTAATGCACTTCCAATAACTCTACGATCGGCTGCTGTAATAATGCCATTGCTATCCAGGTCTTTTAATTTCATTACACCGGGGCGCAAACCAATACCACCAAGGAATGTCTGAATGTTTGTTACACCTGGTTTTAAAGTATACGTTCTTGTAACTGGATTGTAAGAAGAAAAATCGTCAACAGTGTACATTCCATCTGTTACATATCCATACATTAAACCAATGGTTTGTCCCACATACACACGGTAATCGTCCTGCGATTTAAGATCGGTACTTCCCCAGTTTGACTGCAGTGATTTTTCAAGCGGACCACCGAGGTTATCAACTTTTGATTTATTAAATCCTATGTTGAAAGATGCACTCAGTGTAAAGTTTTTCTTTTGAAAAATGGTACCGGTTAAACCGAGTTCAATACCCTTATTTGAAGTTTGACCAATGTTTTGTTGTTGTACAGTAAAACCGGTTGTTGGCGGAATATCTGTTTCAACTAACAGGTTTTTTGCGCTGTTCCAGTAAAGGTCCAGCGTACCAGATAAACGTTGTTTAAACATGGCGAAATCAAGACCTACGTTTCGTGTAATATTTGTTTCCCATTTCACGAAAGGATTCGGCAACGATCTTGTTGCATACGTATAGTAGGGGTTGGCTACATCAGCAAAACCAATTGTTCTGTTATCTGATGGCGCAAACAACACTCTCCAGATATTATCAGCGATACGATCGTTACCGACAGCTCCGTAACTCAAACGGAATTTCAGGTCATCAACAAACTTCACACGACTCATGAAATTTTCCTGTGACACACGCCATGCAAAAGATGCGGCAGGGAAGTAACCCCATTGTCTGCCAGGTGCAAATTTTGTAGATGCATCAGAACGAATCGTCAGGGTAAGCAGGTAACGTGAATCATATTGGTAATTGATACGTCCAAAGAACGAAGCAATTTTTTGACCTGCCTGCACAGTACTTGTATGCCTGTCTTGTGTACCAAGCGTCATGTTTGCAAACATGCGCTCTGGAGTTGTGTTTTCAACAAATAGTTTAGCACGGTTGTATTCAGAAAATCCTTTGTTCAGGATGTTAAGCTCCTGGCCACCGAGGATAGTGAAATCATGTTTTCCCAATTCCATTTTATAAGTGAGCGTGTTGGCCCAGCGGAAACTGCGTCCATTTGAATTGGTGATTTCACCCAATGGAAGATTACCCCCTTCGTTACGGGAAGTGCTGGTTAACGGGCCATAATAACGTTTTTGTTGTCCGAAAGTTAGATCCATACCAAACTCTGAACGAAAGATGAGACTTGGGATCACGTTCCATGTTCCTGCCACATTCATATTTAATGTATGAGCTAAACGTTTGCGGTAATCCTGTTCAAGAAGTTTGGTGGGACTTACAAGACTTTTCAGGAATTGTTCATAATCATCATCGGTACCCGTGTTATCAAGCTGAATAAAATCAGCCAGGCCATTTACAGGACGGGTAGTGATGGCATCACCAATGCGTATGCTCGATGAACCGGACGAACCTGCACCGTCAATAACGGTGTGTATGAAACGTGTTGAATAATCCAACTTCAAAGACTTTGCAAGTTCATGATTCAGTTTAAAGTTGAGATAGTTGCGCATGTAGCCAGAACCTTTCATTAATCCCTGGTCTGTATTATTGGTTCCACTTAAACTGAATTTTGTTTTAGAAGTACCACCAGTGATGCTGATATTATGTTGTTGAGAATAAACCGGCTTACCAAACAATTCTTTTTGCCAGTTAGTTCCTTTCTGGTATTTGTACAATTCCAAATCTTCATATACGCCAAAGTATTTACTGAAATTATCTACTTCACTTTGGCTACGCAACCTGGCATACTCATAATTCGCCAATACAAATTCGTAAGGCGAAAGAACATCGAGCTGGCGGGGTAATGTGCGGGCACTACCAAATGAATTAAATGAAATAGTTGTTTTACCTGCTTTCGCTGACTTAGTTGTGATGATTACAACACCATTTGCACCTCTTGCACCATAGATAGCTGATGTGGCGGCATCTTTCAGGATGTCGATACTGGCAATATCTGCTGGAGCAATATCATTGATGCTGTTTACAGGAAAACCATCTACAATGTACAATGGAGAATTGTCCTGTGTTACGGAACCGCCACCACGAACACGAATAACGATCTCCGCTCCGGGCGCTCCATCAACAGTTGTTACCTGTACTCCGGGTAATCGACCAGTAATTGCTTCGGCTGCACTGGCAACCGGTATTTTCGAAAGTTCTGTTGCTCCAATGGACGAAACAGTACCTGTAAGATCTTTACGTTTAATGGAACCGTAGCCTATTACTACTACATCTTCCAACGCACTAACTGCTTTTTCAAGACTGATGGATACTTCGTTCTTTCCGTCGGTTACAACTGTGGTAGACTTGTAACCACTGTAACTAACCTGTAATGTTACATTCCCTGTACCGGGAGCACTGATGGTAAAGGCGCCATTGACATCGGTTTGAACACCGGTTTTTCCGCCGCTGATCAACACACTCACACCTACCAGGGGTGCGCCTGCTTCATCAAAAACTTTTCCTTTGATCTGTCGGTTTTGGGCAAACGCCACCACTGTGCATGCCAACAGCAAAAGCAAGGAGAGCAATCGTTTCATACTTGTGCTTTTTTGAATTGAATTAATCCAATTGCGTTTTAACAGCTGAATTGGATGATAAAAAAAGAATGGTTATAGTAGTCGAGTTATTAAAAGTTTTGGCAAAAGGAATACAATCGTCGATCAGAAATAATACAGCAAATCCGTTTGTTTTAGCAGAACAAGTCTAGGCAGATTTTAACGAACCGCCCATGCTTTGAAATGGTTTATTTACGCAATCGTTCCCGATAACGATGCCATTTTTTTGCAACCATCCTGCCCTGTCTGTTTTATCAAAAAAATGATTTGCAAGTGGTTATGTTGAGGGGCATCCCGGCACCCAATATTTCAGCAACGAATGAACTATCTTTAGCCGCAAGATTGTTTATATGAAGTTTGAAGCTGTAACGATAAAGGATATTGCTAAAGCATTGGGTCTTTCCACATCAACCGTATCAAGGGCTTTGCGTGACAGTCACGAGATCAGCGCTGAAACCAAACAACTGGTTCTCGAATGCGCTGAAAAACTTAACTACAGGCCCAATCCCATCGCCTTAAGTCTGAAAGAAAAACGAAGCCGATCTATTGGCGTAGTGGTTTGCGAGATTGCCAATACCTTCTTTTCACAGGTGATCAACGGAATTGAATCCATCGCCTACGACCGGGGTTACAATGTAATTGTGTCGCAAAGTCGTGAGTCATATGAACGGGAAGTGATCGATCTCCAGTTCCTTGCTTCACGTTCAGTTGATGGTGTGATCATATCATTATCAACTGAAACAACTGATCTTACTCATATTAAGGCCTTGCACGCACGGGGAATGCCAATCGTATTATTTGATCGTATTCATGAAGACATTGATACGCATAAAGTGATCGTAGATAATTATCGTGGGGCTTATGATGCTACTGAGCATTTTATTAAGCAAGGTTTCAAACGCATTGCAGCATTGGCAGGTTCTGAATTCTTATCAATCACAGCTGAAAGGTTAGCTGGTTATCATGATGCATTGAAAGCCCATAACATTTCTTACAGTAAAGAATATGTGCAGCATTGTTTTTATGGAGGTATGGTTTTCTCGGAAGTGGAAGAAGCCATGAACAAGTTGCTCACGTTAAAACAAAAACCCGATGCCGTTATTACTACCAGCGATAAATTGACAACAGGCTGCATCAAAACATTAAAACGCCGTGGGCTCGATATTCCAAAAGATATTGCCTTAATCGGATTTTCGAATTCTGATATTGCCGAATTGGTTGATCCTCCGCTGACAGTAATTCGTCAACCCGCAGAAGAAATGGGAAAGGCTGCAACAGAACTGTTGTTACAGTTGGTGGAAAGTAAACGTCCGGTGAAGGAATTTGAAAAGCGTGTGCTTACACCTGAGTTATTGATCCGAGGATCAGCCATCAAACTATAAATTTATTCTTCTTTCTTTTTTACGATAAGGAACCAGTCATTTTCTAATGGCAGATAACCATAATCGTAGCAGTAATAGTAGGTCTTGTTGGTTTTGGTGGTGTACAGATGAGTGATGTATTTAAAATGAAAGCCCAGCCGTTGCAATTTATCAGCTGTTGCTTTTGCAGTTTCTTCTCCATCGGGCAAAATGCTCTCCAGGATTTTCCTGTTCTTTAATAATGTATTGTTGATGTTTCTCACATAGCTGCTATAGTTACCTTTTGATTTTTGCTGATTGTTATAATTGTTACGGCAGTAATCGTCACAGAATTTCTTATCAACTCTTCCTTTTAATGGTTTGCCACAGGCAAGGCATATTTTGTTGTCAGATGCAGTCATAGCGAAGCTTTTGGCTGATAAGATACAATTTATTTATCCGTGTGCAAACGTTTTTACACGTTTAGCTTCGGGAAGAAACGGGTAACAACCGACTATCGTTTTTGGAGCAGGTCATCTTTGTGTGTCAACGGGAAAAAACCAATACCGCTGATTGAGATAACAAATTTTAAACCTCGCCTGTATAAACTACCGGCGGCAAATTTCAAACTTATGTACGCATTAAAAAACAAAGTGCAATTGATCGGTAATCTTGGTAATGCACCTGAAGTAAAAACATTGGAAAGCGGAAAGAAAATGGCACGTTTCAATGTAGCCACAAATGAAAGCTATCGTAACGCAAAAGGTGAAAAGATCACGGAAACGCAATGGCACACACTCGTGGCCTGGGGCAAAGTAGCAGAGATAGCCGAAAAGTACCTGGTGAAAGGAAAAGAGGTGATGATTGAAGGTAAACTTATCAACCGCAGTTATAATGATAAAGACGGAAACAAAAAATTTATCACGGAAGTGCAGGTGAATGAAATATTGATGTTGGGTGAAAAAGCAACCGCATGATACTTTTACCACGAATTACACCATTCTTACGAGTTAACTTGTGAGGAAGGTGTAGTTCGTGTTTTCATTTGAAGTAAGCATTCATCATTACCTTTGGCGGCATTGTTGAAGTCAAGTTTCTTATTTTTTAATTTCATCATTTATGCAATCTGTGGAACGCAATGAGCAGTTTGAGTTAGCTTATCGGTTTGTGACTGAGACACAGGAAAGCATATTCCTCACTGGTAAAGCAGGTACGGGTAAAACAACTTTTCTCAGGTATTTAAAAGAGCACAGTTCAAAGAATACCATCGTTGATGCACCTACAGGCGTAGCCGCTATTAATGCAGCCGGAGTAACATTGCATAGTTTATTTCAATTGCCTTTACATCCGTTGTTACCAACTAATGCTGGTAAACAGGAATTGCTTTCGAAGATCCGTTACAATAAACAGCGATTGCAATTGCTTCGGAAAATGGAAGTACTCGTAATTGATGAAGTAAGTATGGTGCGTTGCGATGTGATGGATGCGATCGATACAATTTTACGTAGCGTTCGTTACCAGCACGATCTTCCGTTTGGCGGTGTACAATTATTATTGATAGGTGATTTGTTTCAACTGCCCCCCGTTGCACAAAACCATGAATGGGCCGTGTTGCAGGAATATTATAATTCAACTTTCTTTTTTGATAGTAAAGCCATTCTCGAGCAGATGCCTTTGCTTATTGAGTTAACAACTATTTATCGCCAAAAGGAAGAGCAATTTGTGCGGTTACTCAATAAAGTGCGCAATAATCAACTTGATGCAGACGATCTGGAAATGTTGAATGAGCGTTACATGCCCGGCTTTCAGCCAGAACGGGATGAAACGTTTATTACACTCACATCGCACAACAACCAGGCTGAGTTAATTAACCGCCAGCAATTACAAAGATTAATTGCACCGCCTTATACTTATAAAGCAACTATTGACGGTGAATTTCCGGAGAACAGTTACCCTGCCGATGCTGAGTTGGTCTTAAGAGAAGGTGCACAGGTGATGTTCTTAAAAAATGATATGGTTGGCAAACGTTTCTTCAACGGAAAGATCGGCGTTGTTCATTCGTTGACAGATGAAGAAGTAATTGTGAGGTGTGGCAATGAAAATATTCGTGTGCAAAAAGAAACATGGGATCATTCACGCTACACACTTAATCGCACCGATGGCAAACTTGAGCAGGATGTATTAGGAACATTTGAACAATACCCTTTACGACTGGCATGGGCTATTACTATTCATAAAAGCCAGGGCTTAACGTTTGATAAAGTAATGATCGATGCTGGTCTTTCATTCACAAGCGGACAAGTATATGTAGCATTAAGTCGCTGTACCAGCTTAGAAGGCATTGTATTGCTGTCGAAAATCCAATCCAATGTTATTTTCAGCAATCAACAGGTAGTTGATGGGCAAAAAGCGTTGTCGCCTAAAGGTTCATTACCTCAACGATTTGAAGAAGCACGGAAAGTATTCTCTCAACAGTTACTTGAAGAGTTGTTTACATTTCAGCAAACATCGCTTAGCTTAAAATTATTGATGCAAGTTGTAACCAAACACAAGCATGAGTTAAACGAAGGGGCAGAAGAATGGAATAGTAATTTGCAAATGCAATTTCAGCAACAGCAATCCGTTGCAAGAAAGTTTTTACTCCAGATCAATCAATTACTAAAAGATCAACCTGTGGTTGAAACCAACAACCAACTGCAGCAACGGATAAAAGATGCAGCCAATTATTTTATTCCACGTTTTGAAGAATTACAGCAGCAGGTAAAACAACATCCACTTGTTACCGAACATAAAACTGTTGCAGATGAAGTGAATGAACAACTGAATGCATTATTTACGGCACTTCACACCGAGATCTATTTCTTAAAATCAGGATTGCAACCTTTTTCTATTACAGAACATTTACGGCATAAACTCAATCTTGTAACGGCTCGTGCTACACTAACCTGTTATGCAGCCAATAAAAAGCAAACAGCTGTCGGCATAAATAACCCCGAGTTGTATTTTAGTTTAAAGACATGGCGTGATCGTATCTGCGATGAACAGAATATGCCTATCTATTTATTAGCAAACAGTAACAGCCTGCAGGAAATATGTACATACCTTCCTTTCAATAAAACTCATCTCATGTTGCTTTCAGGATTTGGCAAGGCTAAAGCTGATAAATATGGAGATGAAATAATTGAAATGGTGGTGAACTATTGCGACGAGCATGGCTTGGAGACTAATATTGAATCAAAAAAGGATAGCCCCAAGCGTGAACGAAAGGAGAAGTCAACAGAGGTAAAAGAAGATACAAAATCAATAACGCTCAGTTATTTTACTACTGGCAAAACCATAAAAGAAATTGCTGCTTTACGAAATTTAACTGAAGGCACCGTTGAAGGTCATTTGGTCGATCTCATTAAAACAGGTGCAGTAAAAGTAGATCAGTTGTTAGCTGCTGAAAAATTACAGGCTGTTTTAAACAGGATTGAACTGTTTCCCAACGAATCAAATACTGCACACAAAATAGCGTTGGGCGATCAATATAGTTTTGCAGATGTACGTGCTGTGCAAAATCACTTGTTGTTTACCAAAGAAAGTGTTACACAGTGATCGGGTTATCTTTTGCCCTCTAGCTTATTTACATATTCCAATGACCCAAGACGCACTTTTAAAGGAATACCCGTCTTCTGTTCCCATTTGTATTCGCCAATACAGATGATGCCCCAATGACTGAAACGGTTTCCAAGATTTGTAGAAATTTTTTTTGAAAAATTTGCTGATTGTGGTTCAAACGGGGAAAACATGTTAAAAAACGTGGAAATTTTAATTTTAGCCGGTTCTTTTTTAACCTGCACAGAATCAATTTGTTGAGCTGCAGAAGTGGAAGAAATTACGAGGAGTATTGTCATCAATCCGCAAAAATTGTTCCAATTTTTCTTTTCTGTCTGATTTTTTAATATTTTAGCGGCTCGTACTTGCATTGTAACCTCTAAATGTATTGAGAAAATGGCACTGAGTCAGGGACTACATCAAAAATTACTGCAAAAGTTATCGCCCCAGCAAATTCAGCTAATGAAGTTGTTACAGGTACCTACGGCTAACCTGGAAGAACGGATTAAAGAGGAGCTGGAAGAAAACCCCGCATTAGAACAATCGAACGAGGAGAATGACGATCAGCCTACCGATGAGGTGAAGGATGAATTTGATTCAGCTGATGACGATGATTATGATATGGATGGCAGCGAGGAAGAATATGATAATATCGACATTCATGATTATGTGAATGAGGGCGATGATGATATTGCCGATTATCGGATGCGTGATGATAGCTATGGCGAGCAGGAAGAACATAAGACCACGCCCGTAAAGCTTGAAACAAGTTTTTACGAAGTATTGCTGCAACAGTTAGGCATGCTAAAGCTGGATGAGAAACGTAAAGCCATAGCAGAACAGGTTGTTGGAAGCATTGATGATGATGGTTACCTGCGCCGTGAAAACAGCGCCATCGTCAATGATCTGGCGTTCAGGCAAAATGTAGATGCTACGGAAGCAGAAGTGGAAGAAGTAATTGAAATTATCCAGCATTTTGATCCGCCTGGTATTTGTGCCCGGGATTTGCAGGAATGTTTATTGATTCAACTTAGGCATAAGCAAAGAACAAATTTGTCACTTGATATTGAACAGGCCATCACTATCCTTGAAAAGTATTTTGATGAGTTTACAAAGAAACACTACGAGAAAATTCAAAGAAGTCTGTCGTTAGATGATGAGCAATTGAGAGCCATCATTCAGCAGATCATCAAACTAAATCCCAAGCCAGGCGGCAACGTTGGCGAAGTAAATAAAGCGGAAACCTATATTGTTCCTGACTTTTTTATCTTGAATAACGGGGGCAAACTGGAGCTTACACTAAACTCCCGCAACGCACCTGATTTGCGTATTAGCGAAGGCTACCGTGATATGCTGAAGGAATATGATAAAGGTAGCAAAAGAGATAAGCGTCAAAAAGAAGCTGTACTCTTTATCAAACAAAAAATTGATGCAGCAAGATGGTTTATAGATGCGATTAAACAACGGCAAAATACATTGCTGCATACAATGACGGCAATCATGCGTCACCAGGAAGATTTCTTCCTCACAGGTGATGAAACCAATCTTAAGCCAATGATCTTAAAAGACATTGCTGAAAAAACAGGTTTGGATATTTCAACAGTTAGTCGTGTGGCTAACAGCAAATTTGTGCAAACTGAATTTGGTACATATCGTTTGAAATTCTTCTTTAGCGAATCATTGAGTACAGAAAGTGGTGAAGAAGTATCAACACGAGAAGTGAAAAAAATTCTTTTTGATATGGTTGATGCTGAAGAAAAGAGAAAACCCCTCAGCGACGAACGTTTAACCGAACTCCTTCAGGAAAAAGGCTATAATATTGCACGCAGAACGGTGGCTAAATACAGGGAGCAGTTGAATATTCCTGTTGCACGTTTGCGTAAACAATTATAAGTATGACGGAACATTTGGTGATAAATGAACAAGGCAGTCTCGATGTAGATCCACAAAAACATCCGGCCGGTTTGAGAATTCCAGCATTGATCTTTTCGTATTTATTTCACCCGCTTTTTATTATCGGTTGGGTTGTGTTATATCTTTTATACAGAAACAACTTTGTGTTTGTTGGCGTTGATAAGGAGGACAGGTTTATTTATTTCCTGCGAGTGTTTGGTACCAGCATCTTTTTACCCACGATAACGGTGTTGCTGCTGAAAGGTCTTGGATTTATTAAATCCATTCAATTGCCCACGCAGAAAGATCGTATCATACCATATGTTGCCTGCATTACATTCTTCTTTTGGTCTTACTATGTTTCAAAACAGTTAGGGGATCCTTTGGAATTGCGTGCATTTTTGTTGAGCGTATTTGTTACGGCCTGTGCTTCTCTCATCATCAACAATTATATAAAGGTGAGTATGCATGCGCTTGGAGTAGGCGGTATGCTGGCGTTTTTTATGTTATTACTTTTTGTCAATAAACTTGATGATGTATCCTCATTATTAGCTGCAGTGCTTATCACTGGAATTACTTGCAGCAGCCGGTTAATTGTTAGTGACCATAAGCCTCTTGAAATTTACACTGGCCTCGTTACCGGCATCATCATTCAGCTTGTTGCCTGGATGATCGTTCATTAAAAACCCCGGCAGGAATGCCAGGGATTTTTCATCATCAGGAATCTCGAATCTCAATTGGTTAGTATGTTTGAACAGTTATTAGCTGTTGAGTATTGTTGATTTTGTTTTGTATTCGTTTGTTGGATGGTAGATAAACAACAAGCTTCCATTTTTTATACTGTTAATAATGGCTTTCGTTTGCTTGGTTGGTAAAGCCGGGCAACCGAGGCTGCGACCTAAATGACCATTATTGCTGGCAAACTGGCTTGTAACATAATCGGAGCCATGTACTACAATAGCACGCTCGTAGGCATTGTCATTAATTCCTTTTTCCAAACCTTGCAACTTTAACGCATAACCTTTTCCTCCATAATAGGTTTGCATTGTAATGTAAAAACCAAGGCTGCTTTTATTTGATTCAGGTTTATTCGAAAATTCAGTTGCATAATTTAATCCGCTGTTACGGCCATGTGCAACCAATGTTTGGAAAAGAATTTTTCCTTCATCCATGTTAATAACAAATAAACGCTTTTCAGTAGAGGCTTTTGAAAAGTCGGCAACAGTTAGAATTTCTTTTTTCGAAATTTTACCCTGCTCCAAAAGTTTGTAATACCCCTCATATGCAAGGTCAAATGCTTCTTCCTGCAATCCCGCCTGTAAAAGGTGAAGAGACTCGTAAATACTATCAGCTTTGGCAGCAATAAATTCTTTAGAATTTACTTCTACTTTGGCCGCTTCATGTGTTTCATTTAAATAGTGTGTGAGCGTTCCTGCATCGGGACTATTACCTGCAATGGCAATAGGAATTTGTAATGTGATGAGTGCTGTAACAGCCACATACAACAGGTTGGTACGGAATAATTTCATAGTTAATAGGTTTAACGGATGTTGGATTTTTAAAAATAATAAAAGTTTCGCTTTAACCAAACTCATAGCCGGTAACGATTTAAGGTGAAAAATAGTATCTCACGCAGCAGAGTTGTTTTGGAAAATAGGTGTTTAGTATTATAGCCGGTCGGTTGGTAAACGCTGTGCAAAGTTACGCTCATGTACTGCTGTAACGATGTTAAAATAGGCTTTGCAGAAGGCCAGAATATGCCTGCATGAGTCGGTGATTTAAAGGCTGGAAAGTTCTAATTTGCAGGGGATAATGAAAAATATGCGGCCGATCATCTACTTTGACTTTAATGCTACAACTCCTTGTGATTCAAGAATAGTTGATGAAATGCTCCCTTATTTTACCCGGCATTTTGGGAATGCCGCCAGCCGAACCCACGCTTATGGATGGCTGGCAGAAGAGGCCGTTGCTATTGGCCGGGAAAGGGTCGCCAGGCTCATTGCTGCCGACCCAATGGAAATCATCTTTACATCGGGAGCAACGGAAAGTGTAAATCTGGCTTTACAGGGTGTTTACGACACTTACAAATTGAAAGGGCGACATATTATTACTTATCAAACAGAGCATAAAGCTGTACTTGATACTTGCGCTTATTTAGAAAAACAGGGTGCATCAGTTACCTACCTTCCTGTAAATTCTAATGGCATGCCCGATCTATCAGTACTTGAAGAAAGCATTAAGAATGATACGATTTTGATTGCTGCCATGTATGCGAACAACGAAACGGGAGTTGTATTTCCAATAAAAGAAATGACAGCGATCACCAAGAAAAAAGGCATTCTGCTTTTCAGTGATGCAACCCAGGCAGCGGGAAAAATTCCGGTTAATGTGCTGAATGATGATATCGATCTGTTAGCGTTATCTGCACATAAAATGTATGGTCCCAAAGGCGTGGGCGCATTGTATGTACGAAGAAAAAATCCACGTGTGAAACTTAGTCCGCTTTTATATGGTGGTGGTCATGAAAGAGGTTTGCGAAGTGGTACGCTGAATGTGCCGGGGATTGTGGGTTTAGGTAAAGCTTGTGAAATAGCTGCAATAGAAATGAAGGCTGACAGCATACGTATTAAGCAACTGAGAGATCTGTTGCTGGACGGCCTGTTAGAACTTGACCACACAAATCTCAACGGTGACAAAACTCATTTACTTCCACATGTTGCAAATGTTTCCTTTGATATTCCTGCTGCTGCACAACTGATCGGTCAGCTTAGTAAATACATGGCTGTGTCATCGGGCTCAGCATGCACATCGGCATCGGCAGAACCTTCACATGTATTAAAAGCGATGGGTTTGAAAGATGAACTTGCCATCGGTTCAATACGTTTTAGTTTAGGACGCTTTACAACTGACGAAGAAATCATTGAAGGCTTAGCAAATATCAGGCAGGTTGTGAAAGACCTGCAATCGATTTGAATGCTCAATGATTAAATGAAAGAGTTCAGTAGCAACACGCCCATCAACCCTAAAATTGAAATCAGCGTTTCCATTACTGTCCAGGATAAAAATGTTTGTTTCAGTGACAACTGAAAAAACTCTTTGTACATCCAGAAACCTGAATCATTGATGTGTGAACCAAACACACTGCCACTTCCTACAGCCAGCACCATCAATTCAGGCGAAGCAACACCAGTTGTTACTAGCGGGGCAACAATACCTGCAGCGGTTATACCTGCAACTGTTGCAGAGCCAATAGTTACACGAAGTAATGCAGTGATGACCCATGCAAAGATCAATGGCGGCATTTGCCATTTGCTGCTGAACGATGCAATGTAATCACCGGTGCCACTATCCTGCAACACTTGTTTGAATACACCGCCCGCAGTAATAATGAGCAAAATCATGGCAATACCTGAAATACCATCATTCAACCACTTCATCGTTTTTTCCATTGGAATATTCTTGCGTATGCCAAAGACATACAATGCTAAAAGCACAGCAATAAATAATGCGATAGTGGAGTCGCCAATAAATAAGAACGTAGCCTTTAAAAATCCTTCAGGTAAAAAATTTTGCGCAACTACTGCTAAGGAGATTAATAACACCGGCAGCAACGCAATTAAAAAACTCGGCAATGCAGCAGGTAATTCCTTCAGTTCTGAATCGGTAGTAGAAAAAGAGTTGGTTTTAGAAGATGTAATTCCCTTCACCAGTTTGCCTAAAAACGGTCCGGCAATAATTACCGCAGGTATAGCGATTACAATTCCATACATCAATACTTTTCCCATATCAGCTTTGAATGCATTTACTAAAACAACCGGCCCGGGATGTGGCGGTAAAAAACAATGCGTAGTACTCAATGCAGCAGCCATTGGAATGGCGATATACAATAATGGTAATCCCGTTTTCCTTGCCAGCATAAATACCAACGGAACCAGAATGACAAAACCTGCATTGTAGTAAAGTGGAATGCCAATTAAAAAACCAGTAAGCAAAACAGCCCACTGAATATTTTTTTCTCCGAATTTTTTGATGAGGGTGACAGCAATTTTTTCTGCTGCACCACAAGCTTCTAAAATTTTACCAAGTACTGCGCCGAGGCAAAGGATGAGGGCCAGCCCACCTAACGTACTACCTACACCTTTCTCAATTGATTTTACTAATTGTGCGGGAGGCATGCCTAATAGCAATCCTGCTGTTATTGCAACAATCAGCAACGATAAAAAAGGATTTATTTTTTTTACCGTAAGAAATACCTGTAAAATGATGGCGAATAATATAATGAGTAACTGCATGCAAACAAATCGTTGAGCTGCTGCGAATAATGCAACAGAATTTTTATTTAACTGGAACGGACATCACTGCTTCTAAAGCTGGTTTAGCTTTTCGCTCCCTGTCCCATAATAAAGGATAATTTGTTCTGCCTGGTATGGGATAATCGTTTTTCCAGTTCATACCATCATGCACACCCCAAAGTGTTACCCTTTCTATTTTATCTTTCCGGTTGTAAAAAATGCCAAACAATTCTTTATATCGCTTCGTCAATAAATTCTGCACACTGTCGGGCAATCCTTTTTGATAAGGATCTAAATATGCTTTGAATTCTTCTAACTGAAATTGTTTGTCGGCCATTCCTTGTCCAATGATCTGTCCTTCTTTTGTTAACGGAAGAACATCCACATCAAGTTCTGTGATCATCACTTTTACATTGCATGCGGCGTAGGCATCAATGGCCTGTTCAATGTATTTTGTTTTAGGATAATTCAAACCCCAATGGCCTTGGATACCCACACCATCAATACGAATGCCTTCCTTTTGCAACATCTTTACCAGGCGAACAATGCCATCACGTTTTGAAGGACGCCATGCATTAAAATCGTTGTAATACAATTCTGTGCTGGGTGCATATTGTGCTGCGAATTTAAACGCATACTTCACCAATGTATCACCATTTCCAAAAGCATTAACCCATGTTGTTGGCCGGTAGCTCCCATCTTCAGCAATCACTTCATTTACTACATCCCATGCATGTACTCGACCTGCATATCGTCCTGCAACGGTTTCGATATGACTTCTCAACCGTTCTATTTGTTCTTCTTTTGTATTTGGTTTTCCCTGCGCATTTGTGAAGAACCATGCAGGGCATTGATTATGCCATACCAATGTATGACCAACAATAAACATCTTATGTTTTTCACCAAAGGCCACAAAATCATCCGCAGGTTTGAAATTGAAAACACCTGGTTGCGGATTAATCAATGCAGCCTTCATTACGTTTTCAACCGTAATAGTATTGAAATGTTTTACCACAATGTCATGCGAAGCTTTGTCCGTACCTGAAGTAATTCCAGGGGTAACAGCAGTGCCAATCAGGAATGCATCTTTATAAACATCTTTAAATGTTTTATCGGCCACATGAATACGATTGACTTTTTTCATATAGGCGAAACTGATGAGTACAACAGGTAAGGCAAACAAAAAATATTTTAGATGTTTCAAATGAATTGTTTTAAATGATGCTAAACTATTTACTTTACCGTATTCACTAATTCACCAATACCTTCAATAGATATTTTTATTTCATCATTGCTTTGTAAAGTGAAATCACTGCCCGGCACAATGCCTGTACCCGTCATAATTAAACAGCCATGCGGAAAACTGCTTTCACGGTAAATAAATGAAACCAGTTCTTGCGGTGTACGTTTCATTTGGCTGATGGCAATGTTTCCTTCAAACACAACAGCGTTATTTCGTTTTATAGCCAGTTGAATAGTTGTATTCGGATCGAGTGGTTCGTTTGTAAGATAGACGCAAGGACCAACAGCTGCGCAACCATCATATGTTTTTGCTTGTGGCAGATATAATGGATTTTCTCCTTCAATACTGCGACTGCTCATATCGTTACCAACTGTATAGCCAATAATTTTTGCTGATGATGTTACTACCAGAGTAAGTTCAGGCTCTGGTACATCCCATGTACTGTCTTTGCGGATGCGCACAAAATCGTTAGTACCTACAACACGATGAAAAGAACTTTTGAAAAAACATTCAGGTCTTTCTGCTTCGTATACCTTGCTATAAAAATCAGCACCACCTGCTGCTTTACTTTCTTCCTGGCGGCCAACCATGCTGCGATAATACGTAACACCGCAAGCCCACAATTCCTGGTTGCTGCCCATGGGAGCTAATACTTCATTGATTAAAGTTTTATCTGCTGCAGTAAGTTGCGCAATAAGATTTTTTGTTTTCTCAAATACATTATCATCGTTTATAAATGTATCCCAGTGTTCACCTTCAGCTAAGAAAAATTGTTCTTCATGTTCTATAACTACACCAGCTTTCGTTTTAAATAATTTCATGTTATATGATTGTCGATTTATTTATTTGTAATATCACTCCATAGCCAGATCAATGATTCAGGCAATATACTGCCCCCGTGTTTGCCACTATGCGTGCCCGTTCCTTTTTCAAATTTCAACTCGTAGCCTTTGAACTGTAGTGCTGATTCCATTTCTAAATTAGCAAGCCACCAGTTGCCGTGCTCGTTGTTGAGATCATTTGTGCCATCCTGCATAAAAATTTTAATATCCTTCCTTTTATGTTTGCGAATGATAGAAGGGTAATTATTTCCGCCACGGATATTTGTATAGCTTCCAATTTGACTGAGCACTTTGCTGAAATACTCCGGATGTTCCCAAGCGGCTGTAAATGCACAGATAGCGCCGCTCGACAATCCACCAATACCATGCATGCTCGGATCATTGCTGATATTGTATTTCTTTTTTAATTCAGGAATAATTTCATCCATCAGCATAGTTGCATAGCGATCATCCAATACATCGTATTCATCGGCACGGTTGCTTGCTGCAAACCTGCTTTGCGGATAAGTTTTTGAATTATGACCAGGGTTCACAAACAAACAGACTGTAATAGGTAATTTCTTTTGCTGAATTAAATTATCATACACAACCGGCACACGAAAATCACCTGAATCATTCACATAGGCATGACCATCCTGGAAAACCATTAATGCTGCTGGCTTGCTTGCGTCATATTGTGCCGGTACATACACGTAGTACTCACGAAAATTGTTATTGTAGATCTTACTTTGCCATTCATGTTTTGTAACCATTCCTCTTGGTACGCCATCTTTGCGTTGTGAGTCCGGCCCCAGTTTATATAGGGAATCCTGTGCTGCACACGCAACTGTTACAATTAAGAAAACAAGGAATAGTATTTTCTTCATGAAGGCAGATAATTTAATCTCTCATTTTTACACGTAACACCTGCATATCGTTGGTGATATACATTGTTTTTTCATCGGCCGACAATGCGACATTCGAAGCATGTTCATCAACACGAATTTTGCCAAGCAGTTTCGCTTCGCTGTTGAAAATCCAGATACCGCCGGGGCCACTTGCAAATACAATTCTGTTGCTGCTGATCTTTAAACCATCGGGTAATCCTTTCAAGCCTTTGCGTTCATTGGCTGTGCTGTAAAAGATGCGTCCATTGGTAAGTGCATCACCGTTTACATCATAAATATACCAGTTGGGTTTGCGTGGATCGGAACAAGCGATGATCACTTGTTTTTCGTCTGGAAAAAATGCAATACCGTTGGGGCGGGGGATGCTATCTACTAACAATACAGCTTCTCCATTTGTCTTTACTTTATACACGCCGTTAAAAGCGATTTCTTTTTTTGGATCGTTGTCGCTTTGCGTTTCTAATCCATAAGGCGGATCAGTAAAAAATAATTCGCCTGCTTTGTTATACGCTGCATCGTTAGGACTGCTGAAACGTTTGCCCTTGTATTGTGCGGCAATAGAGATATAGTTAGGCGATGGTTTATCTAATGCTGCATTCATTCGTGCCATTTGCCTGTTGCCACATTGGCACAATACAAGGTTGCCATCTTTATCAAGCAACAATCCATTCGAACCTTTTTCACCACCTCTGGGTTCTGTGCCCGTATAACCGGATGGAGTTAAATAAACTTCTTTTCCTTTTGCTTCTGTCCATTTAAAGATGGTATCTCCTGGTACATCGGAGAACAAAAGCATTTTATGTTTTTCTATCCATACAGGTCCTTCACACCATTCAAAACCTTCTGCAATAATTTCAATGGCAGCATCTTTTTTGATGATTGCATCTAAAGCAGGATCAATTCGTTCAACGCTGCCTGTTGTTTTGTACGTGGTTTGTTGTTGTGATTGCACGTTGTTACAGGAAAAGAGGCTTGCGATAAGCAAGGTCTGTATAAATTGTTTCATCATTTATTTTTCAAAATCCGTTTAAATCTTTTGCATCAGCGTCATAAGCGTTTCTATCTAATGCGAATCTCTCGTCACTTCACTTCCGGAACTTCCTTGTAAGAAGTCAAGATCAGCCCCTTTATCGGCACCCATCACATGTTTAATATACATACTTACGTAACCACGTGTGGCAGCCGGTTTTGGCGAAAGCCATTCTTCTTTACGCTTTGCCAACTCTTCATCGCTTACATGCAAATGCAACAAACGTTTTTCTACATTCAATTCAATCATGTCGCCATTTCGCACCAATGCTAATGTACCACCAATGGCACTTTCTGGCGATACATGCAATACAGCTGTACCATAAGCAGTACCGCTCATCCGTCCATCGCTGATGCGTACCATATCTTTAATTCCTTTTTCTAATATTTTTTTCGGTAACGCCATATTACCAACCTCAGGCATACCGGGGTAACCAACAGGCCCAACATATTTCAACACCATCACGCAGGTTTCATCAATATCCAATGCAGGATCATCAATGCGTGCATTATAATCTTCAATGCTTTCAAAGACCACGGCACGACCTGTATGTTTCATGAGTGCAGGTGTTGCAGCCGATGGTTTAATAACCGCACCATTGGTTGCTAAATTTCCTTTTACTACCACACAGCCTGCTTCCGGAATAAATGGTTTTTCGTAGGCAGCAATTACATCTTCATTATAATTGTCGGTAGTTCCAACGATATTTTCGTGATGATTTTTTCCTGTTACAGTAATTACATTTTTATGCAGGTGCTCTTTCATTTCATTCAATATGACGGGCAAGCCTCCTGCATAATAAAAATCTTCCATCAAATATTTTCCTGATGGCATAAGGTTGAGTAGGAGAGGAATCTTACTGCCGAGTGAATCGAAATCATCAAGATCCAGATCAACACCAATTCTTCCTGCAATGGCTGTTAGGTGAATGATGAAGTTTGATGAACCACCAACAGCTGCATTTACTTTAATAGCATTTTCAAATGCTTCACGTGTAAGAATTTTATCGATGGTTAAATTTTCTTTCACCATTTCAACAATGCGTCGTCCGCTGAGTTGTGCCATAACTTTCTTGCGACTATCAGCAGCAGGTATTGCTGCAGCACCACTCAATGTTAAGCCTAATGATTCAACCATTACCGCCATTGTGCTTGCCGTGCCCATCGTCATACAATGACCGATACTTCTGCTCATGCAACTTTCTGCATACTCACAGTCTTCCTGTGTCATTTTCCCTGTCTTCATGTCTTCATCAAACTTCCATACATGCGTACCACTACCAATTGTTTGACCTTTATATCGTCCGTTCAACATGGGTCCACCAGGAACAACAATTGTGGGAAGACCAACACTCGCTGCACCCATTACCGTTGATGGTGTTGTTTTATCGCAACCAGTTAATAATACCACGCCATCTATCGGATTACCACGAATACTTTCTTCGGCATCCATGCTTGCAAGGTTGCGAAATAACATCGCTGTTGGTTTCAGCAATGTTTCGCCCAAACTCATAATAGGAAATTCCACAGGGAAACCACCCGCTTCCAATACACCACGTTTAACTGCTTCTGCATGATCACGGAAATGTGCATTGCATGGAGTGAGTTCACTAAATGTATTGCAAATACCGATTACCGGACGACCATCAAACATATCTGTTGGCATGCCCTGGTTCTTCATCCAGCTACGATAGATAATTCCATCTTTATTTTTCTTACCAAACCAATCGTGGCTTCTTAAATGTGTACTCATCTTTTTCTGTTTATAAATTTCATGGGTAGCCTTGTTGGCTAATTTAAATCTTTATTTGTCCTCTCGCCATTAATTAAGCGCCAAATACTCAACGTATTTTTATTTTTTAATTCTGCCGGCAATAAAGCATCTGGCATATTTTGATAACAAACCGGTCTTGTAAAACGATTGATGGCTGCGGTTCCAACTGACGTAGACTTACTATCGGTAGTTGCGGGAAATGGCCCACCGTGAACCATAGCACTGCATACCTCAACTCCCGTAGGAAATCCATTAATGACAACCCGTCCAACTTTTTGCTCGAGTATATCGATGAGCTCTTTGTATTCTGTTAACTCAGCTTCTGTTCCGTGCACTGTTGCAGTAAGATGACCTGAGAGTTTTTTTGCAATGTTGATCATTTCTTCTTTGCCGGTGGTAGTAACCGCAATACTTGCAGGTCCGAATATTTCTTCACTTAACTCAGCGCTTTTATCAAACGCTTCGCTGCTTGTTGCAAACAGAACAGGCGTAGCAAAATTGTTGACATCAGCTTTTGAAGGAATACCCGTTGCTAACTGTGTTACGCCTTGCACATGCAAATGTTGTTCTACAGCTTTTGTGTAAGAATGATAAATAGCAGTAGCCAGCATTACGCCGCCATTTGTTTTTTCAAATTCCTGTTTTAATAAGTTTTTAAATTCAACTTCATTGTCTTTATAAAACAACATACCGGGATTGGTGCAAAATTGACCGACACCTAGTGTTACCGATCCTGCATAAGCTGTAGCAATGCCGGCAGCATTTTCTTTCATGATTTTAGGTAAAATAAAAACGGGATTACTGCTGCCCATCTCTGCATAAACAGGTATTGGTTCGGGCCGGCTCACTGCTGCATCATACAATGCTTTTCCACCTTTATACGAACCGGTGAAGCCAACTGCTTTTATGTTCGGATGTTTTACTAATTGCATCCCTGTTGTTGGGCCATCACCAAACAGCAGTGAAAAAACTCCATCAGGCATATTTGTTCTGCTGGCAGCAGTTTGAATTGCTTTACCAATAATGGATGAAGTTGCAGGATGTGCACTATGAGCTTTTACAATAACCGGGCAACCTGCTGCTAATGCAGAAGCCGTATCACCACCGGCAACAGAAAATGCAAGCGGAAAGTTGCTTGCACCAAATACAACTACTGGTCCTATAGCGATATGAATAAAACGGATGTCGGGTTTTGGTATGGGAACACGATCGGGGATGGCTGTTTCAATTCTTGCATCAACCCATGATCCTTCACGCAACAACGCCGCAAACATTTTTAATTGATTCACTGTTCTTCCTCTTTCACCTTCAATGCGTGCTGCGGGTAAACCAGTTTCGCTGACACAAACTGTTATCAATTGATCACCCGTGTTCAGGATCTCTTCAGCAATTGCTTCTAAAAAAACTGCTTTTTCTACACCGGTTTTTTTATAGTAAAGTTGAAAAGCACTTGCTGCTTTTTCTGCAGCCAGATCAACTTCAGCAGCTGTTGCTTTAGAAAAAGTGAATTCATTATTTGCAGCCGTTGCAGGATTGTATGAAAAGAATGTTTCATTTCCCTGTTCAGATAACTGATACCCGATGATCTGTTTCTCTTTTATCATATTAAAAATTTCATTCCTTATAATTATACAGTATGGAAAAGACCCTTTGTAGATACAAAAGGTCTGTCTTTAACGATAGATTGCTATGCAAGTTTGAGATTACTTTATGTAGATGCAACAAACTATTCCACTCTTTAATTTTATCCTTTCTTCAATTCGTTTAAAAGATCTTACAGCTTATCCCAAAATACCCTCGACGATAATTTGTCGCCACCAATGGCAGTAGCAGCAGCGTTATAGTTTGCTGTATTTGAAGATGCTTCCAGGTCAGGGTAAGAAAGTCGTCTGGCAAAACCTACACTGCCAAGTGCACCAGCAACAGGATTGGGCGTTAATGCAGGGAAGCCGCTTCTTCTGAAGTTGGCAAACGCTTCTGTGCCATTCCTGATATTAACGATCCAGTACTGTGTGTTGATGAGCTTCAGTGCATCAGCAGGAGCATATACCACGTTCGGATCATTCGTGTAAGCAGTAATATCTGCTCCTGAAATAGGCGTGGTGCCGGTGTAAAGAGCGTACGATGCCATATCAGCCGCAATTGCATTGTCATAATAAATTTTGGCTTGTGCATCAGCACCAGGTATCCAACCTCTCTTTGCTGCTTCGGCAAGTAATAAAGATGTTTGCGCATATGTTACCCAAAACTCAGGTACACCAGGAGCAGCAACAATATTTACATTAAACTGTGAGTAGTTAAGTCCCGATCCTCTGCCACCTCTGTAAGGACTTCCGGCAGCCAATATCTGATCACTTGTAACGCCGATAGGTGCACCATATTGATTTGCCAGTACCATATCAGGACTAAGATTGTTCGCAATTGCTCCCGGGTCGGGATATTGTGCAATCAGGAATTTACCACGTGGATCGTTGGTTAACTTTAATTGGTTTACAAAAGGCTCTGCAGCATAATTAAACTGAGAGAAGTTGCGTAATACTGCATTGTCGGCTTGTGAAAAGGCTGTTCCATCATTTTTTACAAATGCATTGTCTGCATTCGATGTCATCACTCCACCAGCAAACGCTTCTGCAACGATGGTTGCAGCTTTTGCAGGATCAAGTTTAGAGTAACGCATGCCTAAACGTAACAACAATGAATTGCCTAATTTTTTCCATTTAGTTACCTGATCTGTTACATTAGAAGTTTTAGTTGAAGGCTGTGCATTTGCGCCATAAAAAAGATCAGCAGAAATATATTCACCTGTTGTGCTTAATGCTGCAACCGATTCTTTTATTTCCTTGTACAAGTCTTCATAAATAGCAGCATCATCATCATACTTAGGGAAGAATTTTGCATCAATCACTGCTTTGCCGGCTTCTGAATAAGGAACGTCTCCATAGTTATCAACCAAACCCATAAATACCTGCGCTTTCCAGATGCGGATCATGCTTTTTAAGTTGATACGGGTGGTATTGGCTCCCAAAAGCTCTAACGCTTGTGTAAGGTTTTTTACGGGAGGCGCATTGCCGTTAGAACCGCCGGAATAAGATTGATCCCATTTTGGATTGCTGTTTCCATCAATATCAGAATTGAAACTGAAACCCTGGTTTGCCCCGGTGTTGTAAGGAACTACAAACTGTTGAACAATGATGTGCTCTGCATTCCATGTGCCGATATGAGTACGTTGAGCGCCTGCAAGTAATAGCGCAGGATCAATGTTCGTTACAGCATAAGGGTTGGTGTTTATTTTTTCAAAATCCTTATCACAGGCCGTTAGCAAACAGCCACTGCAAATAATAAGAATGAGTTGTTTAAATATCTTCAGCATATCGTTAGAATTTAACATTTAAAGTAAGATTGTAATTGCGTGTTGTAGGTAATGATGAATTCTCATAACCCGCCCTGATATCTCCAGATGACTGGATCGCTTCGGGATCAAGACCTGGAAGATCTTTGTACAGTATTGCAACGTTGCGGCATGAAGCAGACAGAGATAATCCTTTTACAAATTTCAACACTGCTACTTTACCAATAAGACTTGTGAAATTATATGCTAAAGAGATGTTCCTGAGTTTTACAAAATCAGATTTGAATGTAAACGGATCACCAATCTGATCGTTTCTGTAACCAGTCCATAAATTTTGCAAGCCATTACCTGCAACTGTAACTACAACGGTGTTAGGTTGGCCTGAAGTTGCATTAACACCAGGGAATACATATCCGCCTTCACGACCTGTTAAAGACAATTTGCTATGTCCTTGTCTTGTCATGTTCAACAATGTTGATGATAACACAGTGCCGCCGAATTTGTAATCGAAATGCACGCCAAGGCTCAGGTTTTTATAACTGAATGTATTATTCCAGCCACCAGTGAATTTTGGAATGGCACTTCCTACCGGGTTAAAACCACCTGTAATACCTTTTGGATTTGTGTTTGATGCTAAAGGGAAACCGTTATTACCAACAAGAATATCGCCATTGGCATTTCTCCTGTATGTTCTTGTATACAATTGGTTCATGCCTAAGCCTTCAGTATATCTTATCTCTCCAAGAAACTCATTTCCTGTTCCATTAAAATAAAGCAGGAGAATTGTGCCGCTTGGGTTGCCCACATTCAGTACTTTGGTTTTAAGAAATGAATTATTCCATGATGTTGTCCAGTTGAAATTTTTGCTTTGTACAGCTTTGTATTCAATCAATGTTTCAAGGCCGCTGTTTTTTAATGACGCTGCATTTTGTTTTGAAGTATTATAGCCCGATGCAGTAGAAAGATTAACATCAATGATTTGTTCGGTAGTTACTTTATCAAATGCTGCAACATCTAAGTTCAACCTGTTTTGAAATAATCTTAATTCAAGGCCTATTTCTTTTTCTGTTACAGTGAAGGGCTGCAATAATGGATTTGGAGCGCCGGTTCCGTTAATGCTTGCGGTAGTTTGTCCATTGAACAGGTTTGCACCAAGTCCGTAAGTGAGCACACCATCATAAGGATTTACTGAAGCTACACTACCCACCTGCGCCCACGAAGCTCTTAGTTTACCAAATGATAACCAGTTCACATTCTTTAACAGTTGAGAGAAAACAAAACTTCCTGACACAGATGAATAGAACTTACTGTTGTTCTCAGGGTTCAGGATCGAAAACCAATCGTTTCTTGCTGTACCATTGATATATAACAAACCGTTGTATCCTAACTCGAGTACACCGTAAAGGGAATTGACACGTTGCTGGCTGTAGTTAAAACCATCACCCGCACCTTTCACTGTACCATTCCTGTATGAATAAAGATCAGGAACAGTAAAATTAGTAGCACTCTGCACCATATTCTTCCACTCAGAACGTAATGTATTACCGCCAAAGCTTGCATCAACTGAAAACTTTCCAATTTGGTTGCTTGTACCAATCAGGAAATCGGCATTGATATTTGTTGTAGTTGTTTGGCTGAGATTATACGCACCTCTATATGTAACAGTAGGAGTAGTAGTGGCGATAGTTGTGTTAGCACCTTGACCATTCAATGTGTATGATTCCATGAAGTTATCACCACGATCGTAGTTAAATCTTCCCTGCGCATACAACCAATCAGTTATTTCATAACGTAACGTAGTTGTTCCGAGAAGACGGTTCCTGTCTTCCTTATATTTTTGCCCGTATTGCAAAGCGAAGTAAGGATTGTTTACTGTTCCCTGGAATCCGCTTGTTCTCCATTCTGCATTGGTAGCAGGATCTTTTGCATTATCACGATAGGCTTCAATAGGAACTGAAATGGGCATCCTGTTAAAGAAATTGACAGCACCATCACCCTGTGTACCTATTTGAGGAGGGTTAATATAATCTTCATCAGCATAGTTAACGTTTACCTGTAACCGAAGTTTTTTTGCAATGGTTTGATTAACGCCTATGTTAAAAATCCTTCTTTTATATTCATTACCCGGAACAATACCTTTTGCACCTGTTGTAGAGAGCGATGTTCTGAAACTTCCATTAGGTCCGCCACCCGATAAGCCAAGTGTATTGGTAAGATTTGTTCCTGTTCTTAGATAATCAAACAACTGGAAAGGATGAGCAGAATAGGGGCGCATTTTGCCATCAAAATTGATAGTTGGCTGTCCATCTAACTTAGCACCCCACCCCCACTGACCATTACCTTGAATTTGTGCAGCGGTGGTAAACTTAGCACCACCTTGTCCCTGGCCATATTGAGTCTGTACGATCTCATCCATGAAATTCAAAGCCTGGGAACTGGTATAACTTGACGTAAAATCAACACCAATACCTTGATTTTTTGAACCGGACTTTGTTGTGATTATAATGGCACCAGCAGCGGCTCTTGAACCATAAATTGCCGCAGCCGCAGCGCCTTTTAACACGGTCATGCTTTCAATATCATCAGGGTTGATGTTCGCTAAATTATCACCACGGTCACGTGATGGATTGTTTCCTTCGTTGTTCCTTGCTTCCTGGTCTAAAGGAAGACCGTTTACAACTAAAAGAGGTGCGTTGTTGGCTCCTGCAAACCCAACCTGTCCACGCAAACGGATTTGGTTACTGGCGCCTGCACCAGCAGCAGGAGGAGTAATATTTAACCCTGCAACTTTACCCACGAGTGATTCGCCAAGATTGGTCGTGCGTTGCCTAACCATTTCATCTGTATTGACAGATGTTGTGGAATAGCCCAGTTTTTTTGCAGCTCTTCTTTCGCCCAATGCGATCACTACTACTTCTTCCATATTTGTTTCGCTCTTGGCCAGCGTAACAGAAACAGTAGATCTTCCCTCTACAGGAACTTCCAGTTTTGAAAATCCAATAGAACTGAATACCAGCACATCTGTTCCTGCAGCAGCAATACTAAAATTGCCTGAAGCATTTGTAACAGTTGCTTTGTTTGTACCTTTTACTGCCACCGTTGCTCCGTTAACGGGTTTATTTTCCTCGTCGAGCACAGTACCTGTAACTGTTTGCGCATTTGCAGCCGTAAAAAGAGTCAGTAAGAAGAATGAAAACAGTAGTCTGATCAACCCCGTCTTAAATACGGGTTGGAGATTTTCCTTCATAATGCAATCGTTTTGGTTAAGTGATGAGTAACCTGGTAAATTAAAATAACTTACAGGGTCGTATAATCGTACGCTAAAGTATTTACAGTGTCAGGCAAAAACTTCCATTAAAAAACTTCGTTGATTTTTATAAATGCAGCTGAGATAAATTCATTTTCTTTATAACACACTGCCGTAGCAGGTACGATTGCATTGAAAAGATTGTACAGCTTTGTTCAGTATTACACATGAATCAATTTGTGCTTAGCCATACCACTGCTTCGGAGTTGCGCTTATTTCCGCATATCATAGAAACCGGCGCAATAAAAAATACGGCCATACGCCTCAATGGATTTCCATGTTCTACCGATAGGTCTTTAAAACTATATTATATACAAGAGGGAAAATTTGAATGGAATATCAATGAACGACGCTTCACACTTTTTCCGGGAGATGTTGCATTGGTATTGCCCGGTGTTGAATTTGGAAATGAAAATGGCGTACTAGAGATAGGTAGTTTTTCATGGATAAGTTTACAGGTAAGCAAAAATGAAAGAGGTGAACTTGAAACAGGCTCATGGAGTAGTTTAACACAGGCAGAAAGCTATGCAATAAATAAAATACTGCAGGCAGATCAATCGCCCGTGCTTCAGAAGTTTACAGAGGCAGGTACTATTTTAAAAGCAATACAAACCGAGTTATTTAAACAGGAACTGGGATTTCAGACAAGAGTGAATCATTTGATCGACGAAATTTTAATACAACTGTGCAGGCAGTTTACAAGAATGCTAAACCCTGGTCGTGATTTCCCTAAAACATTTATGAAACTGGAACAGGAGCTGCGTCAAAATCTGTCGCATCAATGGACGGTGGAAGAAATGGCTGCATTAGTTGGATTAGGCACAACACTGTTCAATGAAAAAGTAAAAAGCTACTCGGGCTTTTCTCCGTTGAACTATCTCATCAATATTCGTATTTCAGAGGCGATCAAATTGTTGAAGATGCCCGATATAAGTTTAACCGATATTGCTTTGGACACAGGCTTTTATTCATCGCAGCACTTTTCAACAACATTTAAAAAGCTAACCGGCTATACACCCAGTCAATTCAGAAAAAATCATTTGGGAACAAACTAATATTTATCATGGAATGTATCATCACCATAGAACTCGGCACAAATGCAGTAAGGGTTTATGCATTTGATCTTAACGGAAATATTATTGGCTCATTAAAAGGATATTGTCCTACGTTTCATAGCGAACCGGATTACAGCGAACAGGATGCCGACCAGATTTTTATTACGATGCTATATGTATTAAAAAACCTGCTGAACGATGTATTGCATCCGAAGAAAATTAAAGTGAGATGTATTTGTTTCAGTTCATCGATGCACAGTGTGTTGGCTGTGGATAAGCGTGGTAATCCAATGGGTCATGCAATTATCTGGGCCGATAACAGGGCTAACAAAGAAGCAGCTGAACTGAAAAGCTCAACGCTTGGAAAAAGTATATACAACGCAACAGGTACCCCGCTTCATCCAATGTCGCCGCTAACAAAAATTGCGTGGCTCAAAAACAATGAGAAAGAAAAATTCAAACAGGTAAGTAAATTTTTATCGCTGAAAGCATATATACTTCAACAGCTCACAGGCGAATATGTAATTGATTACAGTATTGCTTCTGCAACCGGATTGTTGAATATTCATAAAATAAAATGGGAGGCAGAGTCGCTGAAGTTTGCAGGAATTACTCCGGCAATGTTACCTGAATTAGTACCTGTAGATACAAAGGTTGGAAAATTAAATAAAGCTTACCAGGCATCATTGGGGCTGTCGGCCGATACAATCATATTGGCTGGTTCAAGTGATGGCTGCATGGCAGTACTTGGCGATGGCGTCACTGGTGAAGGTGTGGCTACTATTACTGTTGAAGATAGTGGCGCAGTGAGAGTAGTAAGTGATAAAGTAATGCAGGACGATAAGCAACGTTTCTTCAATTACCTGCTCACTGAAAATAAATATGTATCCGGTGGTCCCACGAATAATGGTGGTGTCATTTTTGAATGGTTTACACGACAGTTCGGCGATTTTAAAAATCCATTCGATATCGAGCATACAATGCTGGAGCTTATCAATGAAGCATCAAAAGTGCCTGCAGGGTCTGATGGTTTGTTGTTCCTTCCATACCTGTTAGGCGAACGTGCGCCAATCTGGAACGCTAATGCACGTGGTGTGTACTTCGGTTTAAATATCAAACATGAAAAATCACATTTTGTAAGAGCAACCATTGAAGGTATTTTATATGAGCTCTACAGCATTGGAAAAACTTTGGAAGAACACAGGGCCATCAATAGTCTTTCTATCAACGGAAGCTTTGGCACGTTGCCATTCTTTACACAAATGGTGGCTGATATTTATAACAAGCCTGTAAGGTTAAGGCAACAATACCATAGTGTGAGTTATGGTGCTTACTTATTAAGTGCAACGGAAATGGGTATTTATAAATCGCTTGACGAAGCTGCAAAATCCGTTGCGTTGCCCGATCTCGCCACACCCGACAAACAAAACAACAAAGTGTATTTAAAATATTTCAAAATATTTGAACGTCTGAGCACAAAGCTGGCGAGCGAGTTTGCTGACATTGCAGCATTGCAAAATGAATAGCCACATCTGACGCAAGCAAATTCATTTTTCATTTTTTGTTAACGAACCAATCACTAACAGCAATGCCAAAAAAATCAATTCTGTTTTTTTCTGTTTCAGCAATTTTTGCTGTAGCAACCATATTATTGTGGTTTGTAGGTCAAACAAATTTATCGGGTTGGTCGCTTGCATTGTTTTTTTTGTGTCTTGCATTTGCATTCAGAGGTATTCTGTTGCTAAAAGGTCTTTCGTTTACTGCTATCATATTTGCTTCTGTTACGTTGGCGATGTGGCACCCGGAATATTTTACTACCTGGGGTAATTTTTCGTTGAGCAGCACTATCATTCCCTTTATTCAATTGCTCATGTTTGGCATGGGATCTTCCATGAGCTTAAACGATTTTGCAGCTGTTGTAAAATCACCCAAAGGAGTAATGGTAGGCGTTGCCAGCCAGTTTGTGATCATGCCATTGCTTGGATTTACTTTATCAACTATTACAAATTTTCCTCCTGAAATAGCAGCAGGTATAGTGCTCATCGGTTGTTCACCAAGCGGATTGGCTTCAAATGTAATGGCTTATTTATCGAAGGCAAACCTGGCGTTATCTATCACCATTACGTCTCTCACTACATTACTGGCTCCCTTTGTTACACCGTTGCTGATGAAATTATTTGCTGGCGCATTAATTGAAATTGATGTGTTGAAAATGATGTGGGATATTTTTAAAATGATCATCATTCCTATTGGTGCAGGTTTACTATTCAACAAACTATTAAAAGGCAAATTAAAATGGCTGGATGCGGCAATGCCGTTCATTTCAATGTTTGCTATCACTTGTATTGTTACAATTATTGTTGCATCAGGCAGAGATAATCTTCTGAAAGTAGGATTGCTGTTAACTGTTGTTGCATTAACACATAACATTTTTGGATACCTGCTTGGCTATTGGAGCGGACGGTTATTTAACATGAGTGAAAAAGATTGCAGAACAATAGCCATAGAAGTAGGAATGCAAAATGCCGGACTTGCATCGGGCATTGCAAAAGAACTTGGAAAGATTGCAACCATTGGATTAGCGGCTGCTGTGTTTGGGCCACTGATGAACATCACCGGTTCTGCTTTAGCCAGCTGGTGGCACAACCGTGCACCTGTTGAAAAAACAAATGAGAAGGAATTTCATCCCATCACTCAATAAAATAATCGCCATGATAAAAATTAAAAACGCATTGCTTGTGTTGCTGTTTCTTACAGCGCTACAATCGGCAAAAGCACAGCAGGTACAAATAAGCAAAGAGCAACTGATTGCTTTAACTCCATTATGGACTGGAGAGCGTTTCCCCGACGGAAGACCAAAAGTTCCTGACCAGTTGATACAACGAATGAAAAAGGTTAGTGTGGAGGAAGCATGGGCTGTCATGAAAAATGCGGGCTATGCTTACCAGATTGCCGAAGGATGGGAGTTGATACATCCTGACAGTGTGTTGGTTGGTCGTGCAGTTACTGCAACGTTTATGCCTGGCCGTCCTGATGTTTGGAAAGCCATTGATTCACTTGGAAAAAAGCAAGGCAAGCGTGGGCAAAACACATGGCCTGTTGATATTCTTGTAAAAGGCGATGTGTATGTTGCCGACCAGTTTGGTGCACATAAAAACGGACCAACCATTGGCGATAATGTAGGGAATGCCATCTATGCAAAAACAGGAAACGGAATTGTTTATGATGGCGCATTGCGTGATGTGGAGGGATTGAAAGATATTCCTGGCTTCACTTCTTTTTATACCAGTTACGATCCGTCGTTTCATAATCCTCCAGGTGATTTAACTACAATGATCGTTGGTATTAATCAGCCAACACGTATTCGCAAGGTAACCGTTATGCCGGGTGATGTGGTACTCGGTAAGCTTGGCGTTGTTGTTTTTATTCCACCGCATCTTGCAGAACGTGTTGTTACAACATCGGAGATCGTTCGGTTAAGAGATATGTTTGGGCATCAACGTTTGCGTGAAGGAAAATATACAGCAGGACAAATTGATGCAAGATGGAGCGATGAAATTGAAAAAGATTTTTCAAAATGGCTGAATGATCATATCAATGAATTGCCCGTGGCAAAAGAATTTATTCAGCAGTATTTAAAAGACAGAACCTGGTAAGAACTATTATTCAACAATCGATTCAGTCATTACTTAAACTACTTGTGCATGAAAAATAATAATTCACGCCGATCATTTTTATCAAAAGCAGCCATTGCATCGGCGCTTATGCCACTTGCATCAATAGAAGCTTTTGGTGAAGGATACAAGAATGCGGTTGATCGTACACCTAAAACTTCTGCTCCATCTGATTTGAAAATAACAGATATCAAATGTGGTTATATACGTGGAAGTTTGTTTGTAAAAATTTATACCAACCAGGATATTTATGGCGTTGGTGAAGGAGTGGATGCTGTGCCCGGAACTTATCACCTGGTGAAAAACTTTGGCCTGAGGTTGAAAGGGAAAAGTCCGTTAAATGTGCACCGTTTGTTTGAAGATATACGCAAAGGTGGTTTTTTCCAGGGTGCTCAGGCAGGTATGTACATTGCAGTGTTGTCTGCAATTGAAACAGCGTTGTGGGATCTTGCGGGTAAAGCATTGAACGTTCCGGTGTATCAATTACTCGGAGGAAAGTTTCGTGATAAAATACGAGTGTATTGCGATACTGCTTTATACCAACGCAATCTACCAACAGCAAAAGATTTTGCTGAAGCGGCATTGAATTCAAAAAAGATGGGCTTCAATGCCATTAAGTTTGATCTTGATCAAGCGAACGATCCTAACAAGTATGATGCTTACAATTGGACGGCAAGCCCGATGGAGTTGCAACGCATGTACGATCAGATAGCTGCAGCAAGAGAAGCGGTTGGACCAAATATTGACATTTGTGTAGATATGCATGGCCGTTATGATGCAGTTACTGCACAGGCTGTAGCTAAACGATTAGAACCGTTGAACCTGATGTGGCTGGAAGAACCCATTCCTGCAGAAAATGTTGAAGCCTACAAATTAATTACTGAAAGCACGAGCACACCCATTTGTGCTGGCGAGAATCATTACCTGGCATATGGGTTCAGACGTTTACTTGAAATTGGTGCTGTTGATATTGTAATGCCCGACCTGCAAAAAGCAGGAGGACTTGGTGAAGGTCAGCGTATTGCAAACCTTGCTAATTTATATTACACGCCATTTGCGCCGCATATGGTGGCATCGTTTCTTGGTGCAATGGCATCGGCGCATGTTTGTGCTTCTGTTCCAAACTTTTTAATTCTCGAATGGCAATCTTATTTCCATACCAATCCCATGTTCAAGGAAATTGTAACGTATGAGGGAGAGTGGGTGAAAGATAGTTATATCACATTATCGGAAAAGCCGGGAATAGGAGTGGATATTAACGAAACAGCAATGAAGAAATATGCAGTGCCCGGTGTGCCTTTCTTTGAATAACAACAAAGTATCTTTAAGTAATGAAGAAAATTATTGTTACAGCCACTTTCATGTTTAGTTTAATTGCTTCTGCATTTGCACAAAAAAATAATGAATGGAAAGGAAAGAAATGCGCCGTTGTTCTTACCTACGATGATGCCATTGATCAGCATTTGGATAATGCTACACCTGTTCTGGATTCATTGAAATTTAAAGCTACCTTTTATGTAACAGCATTTTCACAATCGATGCAAGCAAGATTGAAGGATTGGAAGAAGCTTCCATTAAAAGGTCATGAACTGGGCAATCATACCTTGTTTCATCCCTGTGTTGGCAATATGCCCGGCCGTGAATGGGTGAGTAAAACAAATGACCTGAACAATTACAGCGTTCAACGCATGGAGAACGAAATGCGTATGACGAATCTGTTCCTGCAATCACTTGATGGTAAAACAAAACGCACATTTGCTTTTACCTGCGGCGATATGAAAATAGCAGACTCATCTTTCATCAATGGCATGAAAAATGATTTTGTTGCAGCAAGAGCTGTGCGAAATGAAATGCACAAGATTAACGAAGTGGATCTCTACAATGTGGATTGCTATATGGTCAACAATAACAGCTTTGAAGAAATGAAAGTGTGGGTGGATAAAGCTATCCAGACAAATTCCCTGCTGGTGATCTTGTTTCATGGCGTGGGCGGAGGCAACAGTCTTGATGTATCCATTGAAAATCATCGTGAGATCCTTCGTTACATCAAACAAAAGGAAAAAGAAATTTATGTGGCACCGATGGTGGAGGTAGCAGAACATATCAACCAATGGAAAAAAACAAATCAGCTTTAAACATCGATACAATCACGAAACAATCTAAAATCAAATTCGTATGAGTCAGCAACATTCACGAAGAAGGTTTTTACAGCAGCTTGGCCTTGCAGGGTTAAGCATCCCACTTATTTCAGCCAACAATTCCTGTAATGAACAACAATCTAAACAACGCACCATGCAACAGAACAAAGAAGGAAAACTCGGCATTGCCTTAGTTGGTCTTGGAGGTTATGCAGGTGGACAATTAGCACCGGCGCTTCAAAAAACGGAACATTGCTACCTCGCAGGTATTGTTACAGGAACGCCCTCAAAAATTCCTGTGTGGAAAGAAAAATATAATATCCCTGATAAGAATATTTACAACTACGAGAATTTCGATTCCATCAAAGACAATCCTGACATTGATATCATCTATGTTGTATTGCCTAACAGTATGCATGCAGAATATACCATACGTGGGTTTGCAGCTGGCAAACATGTGATCTGCGAAAAACCGATGGCGCTTACAGTTGCTGATTGTGATAAAATGATCGCTGCCGCAAAGAAAGCAGGTAAACAATTGTCAATTGGTTATCGCTTACACTTTGAACCTTTCAATAGAGAAATGGCAAGATTAGGAACAAACAAAGTATATGGCGATATTAAAAAATTAGCAGCAGGCTTTGGGTTTGTGATTGGCGATCCTAACCAATGGCGATTGAAAAAAGATCTGGCTGGTGGTGGCCCTATGCAGGACTTAGGTATTTATTGTGTGCAGGGTATTTGTTACACAAGTGGAATGGTTCCTGTTTCTGTTACTGCACAGGAGGGGCCTAAAACAATTGCTGATAAATTTAAAGAAGTGGAACAATCGTTGAAATGGCAATTTGAAATGCCAAATGGTTTAATTGCGGAAGGTGAAGCAAACTATGGCGCCCCCATGAATTTTTTACGTGCAGAAGCAGAGAAAGGAACGTTTGAATTATCGCCTGCTTTCAACTATGGTGGCTTGAGAGGCAAAACATCTGAAGCTGCTATGAGTTTTGAAAATATTAATCAACAAGCAAAACAAATGGATGGCATTGCGCTTTCAATGACTAAAAATCAACCATCAATTGTACCGGGTGAAATGGGCAAAAGAGATGTGAAATTGATCACATCGGTTTATGAAGCGATGGCAACCGGAAAGAAAATAAAAATACAGTAAAAGCACACTTTCATTAAAAGATAAGGGCCGCATTTTTAAATGCGGCCCTTATCTTTTAGTCAATCAATTGTTACTGTATTTTCTTTTCATAGTTCATCCATTTACTTGCCCAGGGAATAAAATATTTATAGTTCGGTGCATCGGTGTGACCTCCATCGTGTTGCCGCCATGCCAAATGTCCATTGAGCATATCCGTTAACATCGGTGGCATTTTTTCATTCATGTAATCATTGCTCACTCCAAGATCTTTTACGCCTAATAATTTAAAAACTGTTCCAGCTGCAATAGTCGCCTGGTAACTTCCTTTCTGATCGAGCCAGTTGGCATCACCTTTCTCCGGAATACCATAACTGATGAATGTAAGACGAGGTGCACATAATGCAATCAACTCATGCGAATCAACTGGAAGATCACAGCCTGTTTTTCTGCCGAATGAAGATTCCTCTGTTCCATATTTTAAATAGTTACCTGCCATCCAATGATAACCTCCGCCACCAGTTAAATTTTCAACCGCTTCACCATAAACACGACGATGTAATGTTGCCCCACCTTTACCTGATGATCCAATTAATCCGATTGCAAAGCGTTGATCAAATGCCATAGTTACCAATGCAGCTTTGCCATAGCGTGAGACACCTTCAATGCCAACTTGTTTTGCATTAACTAAAGGTTCGGTTTCTAAATAATCCAATGCACGACTTGCACCCCAACCCCATGCACGCAATGCACCCCATTGATCTGGCTTGCGTGGCTGACCCATGTTTGTTAAACCAATAATGCCTCTTGTTAAGCCTGCACCATTATCCGGTTGTATAGTACCGGGATCGATAGTAACATAACCCCATCCTGCTGCTAATAATCTTTCCTGCGGTGTTAATTCATCATCGGGTTTTGCAGGCGCAAAAAAGTTAGGAGCGGGAAGGCGAGTGATAGGTTGATAAGCCGGGTACTTTTCAAACATTTCTTTCATTGATGGATCAGACTTGATCATCATTTCTTTGTAGGCTTCATTTATTTTTTCAAGATCATCAGGCGATGGTTGTGCGGGCGCAGGTAAAACCGGGCGGCCAAACATGATCAACACCGGAACTGGCCCTTTTACATTTGTGGGAAGAACCAATACCATCTTAATGTCTACATTGATCAACGGATACGCACTGTTATCTACATGTCCTACAATCTCTTTTGCAATAACAGGAATGCGGTTCACCACTTCCCTATCGAGTATCTTAACTGTCCATGTTACTTTTGGAACATTGTTGGGAATACGTCCATACACTTCACGTTCAAATTCTTCAACTAATTCCGGACGACGTTGTTTCCACCATTCATCAGCAGTGGTTATTTTCTTTCCATTTTTCAATGTCAGCACATCGGGTAATTGCGAACAAGGATTTGCCAATGCTTCATCATAGTTTGCATGATTTGGATCGTTCTCATTTCCACTTTTACCCGGGCGCAATTTTTTAATGCCCATTTGCTGCATCATGTTTGCCTGGTCTTGCTGCACTGTAAACATCGTGAGCTTTGGATATTTGCTGCTGTCAATAAACTTCATCTGTGCAGTAGCAATAGCATTACTGGTTATGGCAGTGAGCAGAAAGAGTATGATCTTTTTCATGTTCGTTTTTTATTGGTGGGAGCAATGAAACAATTAATCGTAATTATAAAGTGTTACTTTTTGTATTGCTGTTTGATTGGTGGGAATATTTACATGCCGGCCCTGGTGTGTTTGATCACCGTTTAAATGACGGGTCACTTTCCAACTGTTATTTTCAAACACGCCTTCATCTACTTTTAATAAACCCACATGCTGGTTTTTGTTTTTGCTGTTTGAAAATGTAATGACCACTCCTGTTCCAACAACATAAAATTCATCTTCACCTGTTTGAATGATCATGGCACTTGCATATGGCCAGTCTTCCGTTTTGCTGCCAGCTGTCCAGCTGAGTGTATAATCATGCTTGCAGTTAAACACATAATTACCCAACGTAAAACTTGTATCCTTGTTTGCTTTTGTAAGCAACACCGCTTTGATCTTATTTTTCCCTTGGTTACTTGTAATGAGTGGCGTTAATGAACGCAGCATTGCATACATGTTTGCCAGCGATTCACTATGATTCGATTCAATAGAAAATGGTGAAAAGCCAATGCCTTCATAATTCCCAAATGCGAACAATGCTTTTGCTGTAACGGTAGCATCAAAAGCATGTTCAGGAATAAACAAAGGATCACCTTGTCTTGTGTACAGATCGTTCCAGTATTTAAAATCGGGATTGTAAAAATCAGGACTCATAAAATCAATCGCAGTTCCACCGGCTTTCCAGATATCCATTACATGCGGAAGCGGCCCGGCACTTGGATACTCACCGGGCAGTTTACCGGGACGGTTGAGTGCAGCATTAACAAACATAGGAAGTGGATATATTTTTTTACCTGCAGCGATCAACTTGTTCATGAATGCAGAATAGTAGTACGCCATGAAAATTTCATCTGTATACAATTTTTTGCCAAACAATTCCTGCCAGTTTCCTCTTGTTTTATTACCGCCTTGTTTCCATGCCTGTTGTAATTCGGGCACAAGCTGATCTTTTTTCTTTTGCAGATAGATGACCACTTCTGCAGGAACATTTTTTTTGAATGCCTCTTCGGCCAATGGATGATAATCTCTTGCTGATGATAACATGCCGATCTCATTTTCCGGCTGTATCATGATCACTGTCTGGTGAACGCTGTCGAAGTTTTTAATGAATGTCATCAGTTGTTCAAATGCATGGATGTCTGCATCAAGCACGTCTTTACTGAACGAACTAAGTATCTCCAGGCTCTTTCCATTTTCATCTTTTACACGGGGATATTTTTGTTGATTGCGTTTCACCCATGAAGGCGCATGACTACTCATACTATTTTTCCATACACCAAACCAGAGGAACACAATTTTGAGATCATTCTTTCTTGCTTCGGTAATGAGGGATTCGTAGAGCGAAAAATCGAAACGACCTTCTTCTGCTTCGATCAGTTCCCAATAAACAGGCACCAGCACTGTATTTAAATGCATGGCCTTTAGTCGTGGCCAAACTTGCACCATGTTCTGCATGGTCGTGGCAGTGGAGTTACCAAGTTCACCACCAAGTATTAAAAAAGGTTGATCCTTTACGATGAGTTGTGTAACAGTGCCAACTTTTCGTAAATGCGGCAAACTGTTCTGTCCATAAGAGGGAAGAACAATACAAACGACCAACACGAGTAAGACCAATTCTTTTTTCATTTCGTTCTTTATAAGAGTTGTTGTTTCATCTGTTACTTTGGTTTCGTTTTACTGCTCTACAAATGTGGTAACACTATATGGAGGCAGTTTGTATGTAAAGCTGTTATTGGTGGCCGTTGTTTTTGTACCCGGCTCTGCATTCTTAGTTTCAGTGGTTGTGTAAGGAATAAAGTCACCCACCGTGCTGTTTTGAAAAGTAAAGGTCTGTTCTGCTGCAGTATTGTAATTGTTTATAGCAACAACAACTTTCTTACCGGCATTGGTTTTATAAGCAGATATGCGAACATTAGAAGCAGTGTTGGGTCCTGTGCCAATGCGTACCGAACCCGGCGAAATATATTTAGCAAATTGCGACATCATGAATCCACGCTTTGTAACAAATCCTTCTTCACCAATAGGACCATAAAAACGTTTGGCATACCACCAGATATATGCACTGAAGTTGGCCACAGTAAGACAGTTGTGTATTTCAACAGCAGTTGCTAAACTCGCTGTGTAATTAAAAACAGTGTCCAGATGTTCTGTCATCCACACTTCTTTATTCATCGCTTTTGCCATTGAATTTTCTGCAATACCACCACCGTAAATATGGGTGCCGATGATATCAATGTTTGCGGTAGCGGCATTATCACTTAACAGTGTGTTCATGTAGGCCTGATTGTAATTGACCAGTTCTGGCGCCATCAATTGTGTACTGGTAATTAGATGGCCGTAATTTTTTAAGAAGTCACGCATTTGTATTGCAGTCCATACACAGCTTTCATAGTTTGGATCCCAATCTGGTTCGTTTTGTACCGATACTGCGTGCACGGCCGCACCGTTCGCTGCCATGTAATTCGCAAAATCATTAAGGTATTTCGCATAAGCTTCGCTGCTGTCTACTTTCAATGATCCTCCAATAAGATTATTATTTGTTTTAAATCGTGCAGGTGGGCTCCACGGCGATGCAAGTATTTTTGCACCACGTTGAACAGCACCTTTTGCATTTGCAAGTTCAAGTGCACGCCAGTTATCATCAGCTGCAATGCGGATGCGTAAAATATTTAAACCAAGTTGCCCGTTTCCCTTTCCGAACAAACGATCTAATTCATCATTCGTTAATGAACCAGTAGAAGGCCGAAAAACAGTAGCGGCGCCAAAACCCTGGATAGTTTGAAAGCTTTCATTGGCATTGATGAGTATGGAGGAACTGATTACTTGTTCCTTTTCTTCACCAGGCTTTTTTTTACAGGAAGCAACAAACAGTTGAATGACAGCAAAAACGACCAAGGATATTTTGCTATAATTAAAATTCTTTTTCATGCGGTGCATTTATTGCTGTGTTGTTTGACTAATTATTTTTCTGTGGTAAAAGGTGATGCAGGCAATCCATCCTTGTTGTATAAATTTGGATTAACAGGATTGTCGGCCCATGCAAAGCGTACAAACATGGGTTCTTTCACTTCGTCACTCCACACAACTACCTTGTCGCCTTCAATTTTTGCTTTGGCCCACACAAATTTTTTATCTGCCCCTGCAATGGCAAACTCACTTAGTTCTTCACCGTCGTTACTGATCAGGCCGCTTCCTATATGCTGAAATGAAATGATGATCTTGTTTCCATCTACTTGTGCCGATTGATAAAGCGGACCTGAATAAACAATATTTTCATTGTAGGCAAGTTTGCGTGCTGCCAATGCTAAACGAATACCAACATCTTTTTTGTTGTCGGGATGTATGTCGTTCCACTCACCAAGATCAATTGTCACGGCCATGGCTGTATTTGGCATAGCAAGTGTTTTTAATTGTTCATGTCGTAGAGTTGCCCAACCACTTTCTGAAGGCAGGTAATTGTAATCCATAAAGCCGGGAAGCTGTACGTATAAGAATGGCAACGAACCTTGATTCCATTTAGTACGCCAATCGTTAATCAATGCAGTTTGCAATGCACCATATTCCTGTGGCTTGCCTGCATTACTTTCACCCTGGTACCAACAAAATCCTTTGATGGTATAATTAATTTCAGGAGCCACCATTGCATTATATAATGCTGTTGGTTGATTTTGTGCACTGAGGCCGCCACCAAAACCTCCACCTGCAAACGGGCGATTTACTAAGCCAACTTTATACTGCCATGTGCCTTTCAGATCAACTGTATCTGTTCCTGAAAAAATGCAGTAAGGTTTGTCTGTAACAAATCCACCCTTGCCTGCATTGTTTGTAACACGAATAACAAATATGTTTTTGCCAGCTTTTAAAACATTTGCCGGCACAGCGTATCTGCGTTGCGGATATTGATAAGTTGTATTGCCTACACGCACACCGTTGATGTATAATTCATCGGCATCAACAATTCTTCCTAAAAATACTTTTGCCGGCTTACCCACCATAGATGCAGGTATTTCAATTTCTTTCCGGTACCACACAACGCCATTCAGATCTTTAATACCCTGGTCTTCCCAATAACCGGGAATGTTGATGTTACGCCAACCTTTAGGAACATAGTTAACATCAAACCATTTTGTTGTTCCACTTAAACCTGCATCAACAGGAGGAGCAATGCGTGGCGTATTTGATGGTCTACGGTTGAGACTGTTGATGTAAGCAGTGTCTTTATTTTTAGTAATCGTAGTTTGTAATACTGCAAAATCTTTCAACCCTTCTTCACTTGTCCATGCTTCAATGGGTGTGCCGCCTACACTTGCATTAATGATGCCGATGGGTACTTTGTATTTTTCGTATAAATGTTTGGCAAAGAAATAGGCAACAGCTGAGAAGGGGCGAATGTCTTCACCCACTGCAGATTTCCAATAACCGCCTGGTAAATTCTGTTGCGGCCCTTGCAAACTCGTAAGCGTTGGAATCCAGAACTGGCGTATCTGCGGATCATTTGCTTCAGCAATTTCTTTTGCATAGGTTACATCGTGAATGTTGAGTTGATGCACCATATTACTTTGCCCGCTGCAAAACCAAACATCTCCAAATAATATTTCTTTAATGCTGATCTTATTGCTTGCAGTTATATCAATGCTGTAAGGACCGCCGGCTTTGGTAGAGGGAAGTTGAACTTTCCAGTTGCCACTTGCATCAGCTTTTGTTTTGTAAACCCTGCCGTTGAATTTCACATTTACTTTTTCATTTACTGCAGCCCATCCCCAGATATTTACTTTAGCATCACGTTGAAGAATCATACTGTCACGAACGATCTGCGGCAGTTTTACCTGTGCATGAATAGTTGCGGTGATCAGCAAAAACGAACTAATGAATATGTTTAGCTTTTTCATTTACTGTTATTAAGTGCAAGGAATTAAATGATTATTCAAATTGAATAGCAAAGTAGGTAGCAGGTTTTGTCCCTATATTTTTAATAGCGTGTGATACGTTACTGCCGAGATAATAAAGCCCTCCTGCATTTGTTTTTACTACTTCATTTCCCAGCTGCATTTCTGTTTCACCATTAATGATTAGTACGATCTCTTCTGCACGGTGCGTATGTGGTTCATGACTTTTCAATCCTTCCTTTAAAGTAGTCACATGCATTTCAAACCGTTTTTGCATGGCGGTTGGTTGCTCAAAAAAATCACGACGGCCGCCACCATTATTATTGGGTTTAAACGGGATTGTTTCCCAAACTTTTACAAAAGAATGTCTGCCACTTTGTTTATTAGAAACGTTCCTGCTTTTGTATTTCATGCTATAGAAATGCGCAGGTGTTTCTGAGGCATTGGTTAAAGAGTAATGTTCACCCGGCATTAAAACTGCAATGCTGTTGGGTGTTAATGTAAAACTTGAGTCGGCTAAACGAATAATTACATTTCCCGATTTAACGATCAGCAATTGTTCCTGCACATCTGTTACTATTTGTTTTATTGCTGTTCTGCCTGCAAGGCTGTTTGCTGATAATTGCATCCATTCGAAATCATGCACTTTGCCTTCGAGAAGAACAACGGAGTTGATGTTATTCTTAATGGCAGATGGTTCTTTCCAGTTATATGCGCCTGAAATAACAGAATCTTTTTGTGCAAATGCCAGGTATGGAATAAAGAATAAAGATGCAAGCAAGCGTTTCATAAAATAATGTTGATTGTTTATTACTTCACTTCATATCCTTTTCGTTGTGGTCTTGAAAGCATGCTGTTTGCTTCTGCATCGTTTTTGAATTTTTCTTTTGAAGGATCCCAGTATAATTTTCGTTTCAGCTTCATGGAAATGTGATGCAGCAAACAGGCAGAGCAGGCACGGTGTGCTTCTTCTACAGGCGCAATTGTTTTTTTGTTATCACGGATTGCTTCCAGCCAGTTGCCGTGATGATCTTTGCTTACCGTAAAATGAAATTCTTTTTCACCAATTACAGAAGTGAGAATAGTTGGATCACTTGCATCGATCTTCTTCGCCTGTACTGTGCCTGCGTTAGGATCACTTGATGTTGCCTGGTAATCGCCTCTCGACACAAATACCCATCCTTTGCTTCCTTCAAATTTTATCCCGTTAGGAAATTCATTGCTTACGATCATTGTAACTCCATTTGCATATTTGGCACCCGTTTTAAAAATGCCATGCACATCCCACAAGCCGTTTGTTGCAAAGTCAACATTCTCTGTCCATATTTCAACAGGGCCGCTTGCTTCCATACCCATGCCCCAATGTGCACTGTCGATATGATGCGCACCCCAACCCGTGATCATACCTGCACCAAATTGTTCGCAACGCAACCAACCAGGCCGACCATAACCAACCTGCGGATGCACACGATCTTCCGTGTAATACACTTCAGGTGTTGATGCAAGCCACATGTCGTAATTGAAATCCTTTGGTAATGGCATTTCTTCTTTCTTACCACCGGGAGGATCGCCGGGCAAACCAACGTAAACAGTTTTTAAATCACCAATGCGACCGTTACGAACGAGTTCAGCTCCATAGCGAAATTGTTCACTACTACGTTGCTGACTACCGATCTGAAATTTTACGCCACTCTTCTGCACTACATTGCTGATCACCCTTCCTTCAGCAATGGTTAAGGATGCAGGCTTTTGCATATAAATGTGTTTGCCTGCACGTGCCGCCGCCACACCGATCATTGCATGTGTATGATCAGGTGTGCTGATCAATACTGCATCCACATCTTTATTCTGTAATACCTCTCTGAAGTCGGTGTATACTTTTACTCCATCGAATGGTTTGTTTTCCCGCTTAGTATAAAATTCATTTACTAATTGCTTGCCTTCATTTGCACGCTGCAGATCTACATCACACACAGCCATGATCTGTGCGTAATCATATTTCCAAACACCGGGCATATCATGTCCACGGGAAATACGTCCTGTGCCAATTGCCGCAATGTTGATGCGGTTGCTCGGTGCATGTTTTCCAAATACACTAGCAGGAACAATGCTTGGTATTGCAAGCATTGCAGATGCTTTGAGCGAAGTGGAAAGAAACTCCCTGCGTGATTGTTTTCTTTTTTGCATGGCTTATTATTTAGGCAATCGTTGAAACAATAATTCGTTTAGAGAATCTGCACAGAACTGCTCAACACATTACTTGTTGTTTTATTCTTAACACCCGGCTGACCACCACCAACACTTATCTGTACCTTTCCTTTAGGTTGATAATACTTACCTGTTGCTTCATTTACTAATGATAACTCTTCAGGCGTAAGTTTAAAGCTGATGGTTTTGCTTTCGCCTGCTTTTAAACTAATACGTTTAAATCCTTTCAATGCACGAACAGGTGCTTTGCTTTTTGTTTGATGTGATACATACAACTGCACCACTTCATCACCATCAAGTTTGCTGCTGTTCTTTACTGTTACCGTTACAGTAACTGGTTTGTTTGCTGCAATGGTCTTCGGTAATTGCAAGCCACTATATGCAAATGTTGAATAGCTCAACCCATGGCCGAATGGATACAATGCTTCGCCTTTAAAATAACGATAAGTTCTTCCTTCCATACTATAGTCAAGAAAGCCGGGAAGATCACTATCATTTTTATAAAATGTAACAGGTAAACGTCCCGCAGGATTATAATCACCAAACAATACATCAGCAACAGCAGTACCTGCACTTTGTCCGCCGTACCATGCATTCATAATAGCCGGAATATTTTCACTTTCCCAAGGCGTTGCAATAGCACTGCCAGTCATCATTACAAATACAACAGGCTTGCCTGTGCTGTTTAGTTTCTTCATCAGTTCGGTTTGAACTGTTGGCAAAAGAATGGTTGTTCTGTCGCCACCATTAAAGCCGGGATAATCAACACGCATTTCTTCACCTTCCAGTTGCGGCGAAATACCACCTACATAAACAATTGCATCTGCATCGCTTACTTTATTGAGCAATGCTGCATAGTTGATTTGTTCGAAATTACCAGCTCTTAATTTTACATTCGCCTTTCCTTCGCCTTGCCAGTATTCAAGGGTGAGCTTATACGTTTTTCCTTTTTCTGTTTTTAAACGGTAGGTTCTAGCGCCCCAACGGTTCCTTGACCATGCATCGAGAACAGACTTGTCATCAATGCTGAATTTGTAGCCATCATCGGCTTCTATTTCAAACGTGATGAAACCATCTTTATCTGCTGAATAGTTGGTTGTATAGCGTGCAGAGAAATTATATGCATTCATATTTCCAACTACCTGCGAACCTTCCTGCCAGAAATGATCAACTGTTTCTTCTGTTCGTGCTACAGCAGGCTGGCCTTGTAATTCTTTGTTGTTGAAATATTCTGCTTTGAAACCAGCCTTTCCGTCGACTGAATATTGGTTGCGCATATCAGTATACACCAGCACAGTATCGTTGGTGAAGTTGATGGCCTTTTCATATACAACCTCAGCTTTGCTGCCAAGTTTGTTTTGAATGCCTTTTAATACAGTTATAATTTCAGACGGAGTACCGTTATAGTTGCCTAATACTGAAATATTATTATCGGCATTGGGGCCAACAACAACAATTTTTTTAATTGACTTTGAAAGCGGCAACGTGTTCTTTTCATTTTTCAGCAACACAATACTTTGCTGTGCCATCTTTAACGCATGTGCTTTGTGCGGTGCACTTTCCAAAACAGACGAAGGGGTTTGTGCATACTTCACCATCGATACAGGATCGAACATACCCAAACGATAACGGATGGTAAACAAACGCTTCAATGAAATATCAAGTTGCGATTCTTTGATCAATCCATTCTTCACCGCATCAACTAAGGTTTTATAAACTGTTTGTCCGCATTCAATATCGGTGCCATGCATTACCGCATCAACAGCTGATACAGTAGCATCTTTATGTGTTTTGTGATATTTATAAAAATCATCAACCGCCCAGCAATCGCTTGTTACATAACCATTGAATTTCCATTGCTTGCGGAGGATATCATTCATCAACTGATCATTGCCACAGCAAGGTTGTTTATCCACTGCATTATATGCACACATTACACCCGCAACGTTTGCATCAACGATCAGTTCTTTAAACGCAGGTAAATACGTATCCCACAGATCGTAAACAGCAGGATTAAAATTATCGGAGTGACGGCTTGGTTCAGGGCCGCTGTGAACGGCATAATGCTTGGCGCAGGCAGCAGCTTTTAAATATTTTGGATCTTCACCTTGCAGGCCACGAACAAAGGCTCGTCCAAGCATAGCCGTTAGAAAAGGATCTTCGCCGTATGTTTCCTGTCCTCGTCCCCAACGTGGATCACGAAAGATGTTGATGTTGGGTGTCCAATAGGTAAGCCCGAGATAGCGTTCTGCAGTTCGTCCCTGTTCAACAGCTTTGTTGTAAATAGCTCTTCCTTCCAATGCAGAATAATCAGCCATACGGAGGAGTGAAGTTGTATCCCATGTTGCTGCCATACCAATGGCCTGCGGGAACACTGTTGTTTTGAACGGGGTTCTTGCAACACCATGCAATACTTCGTTCCACCAATCATAAGCAGGAATACCCAGGCGAGGAATAGCAGGTGTTGCATTAAGCATCTGCGCAACTTTTTCTTCGAGCGTTAAACGGCTGACCACATCATTCACACGTTGTTCAATGGAAAGTTTTGTATTCCACATCGGGAATGATTTATAATCCTGTGCCGATGTTGTTACAGCGAGCACTATACTGAAGATTGCAAGAACGATTTTCATTATTGATTGTTTTGATCGGGGTTTAACTGAAAGTGAGTTTGTTTATTTTTTAAACGCATCATCGTTTCCTTTGTACTCAAACCAATCGTACAAAGCCACTGTTGATGTTGGCGCACCATTAGAAGTACCGTATAATGCAAACAGGCTTCCGACAAATCCACCTGCAACTTTTGTTGTAAGGAACGAGCCATCAACGCCTTCTTTTAGCAGTTGCCATTTGTTCTTTTTCTCTGCAAAAAAGAACGCATAAGTGTTGGCTCTTGCTTCAATTTTTAAGAACAGTTCTTTTGTTGAACTTAATTTTTGCGATGCTAATAATTCCGGTTCTGTTTTTCCTCTTGCAGGTGATTTGAATAACTGCACAACAGGTCCTCCGTTTTCAACCGACTTGCATAAAAAGTAATAAAAGTTTTCGCTCTGGAAAATAAGCATGCCTGCTTTTTCTTTTTCTGATGCAGGTATAAAGTTGATGCTCGTTGCCGCATATCCTTTCAGGTTATTCTGACGGTAACCAAGGAAGGATGGACTTTTACGTTCTGTAGCCGTTTGCGGACGTAATGCCAATTGAAGAAATCCTTTTTTGGCTGTTAAGCTGTACGCATCTTTTTCCGGATTGCGCAAGAAGAGATAACGAAAATCAAATTTATCTGTCTTGAAATCATCTTTGAAGCTAACGTTACCACCAAAAGGATTGTTTACTTTTTTGGTGATGGCCGGAAGCGGAACAGGCAACGTATAAGGAACTGTTGCATTGCCTTCGAGTATATGTGGCCAACCATCTTTCCATTCCACAGGCAATAAAAAAGTTTCACGACCGGTTGTATAAAAATCATCATCGTAAGGGCGGCAGGCAAGAAACACAGCCCACCATTTTCCATCAGGTGTTTCTACAAAATCAGCATGACCGGTTGTGGTGATAGGATTGGGTCGTTTTTTATCCAAATGTTTTTGTGTAAGAATCGGATTCTTCTCATACGAAACATAAGGACCTTTCACAGATTTACTTCTGAATACAACTTCTGTATGATTGTAGCCAGTACCACCTTCAGCACAGATCAAATAATACCAGTCATCTTTTCTGAAAATATGCGGAGCTTCAATCCAGATCGGTTTTTTTGAAAGATCAGTGCCGCCATTCACCAGTAAAATTTCTTCACCCACTACTTTCATCGCATCAATATCAAACTCATACATACGAATGGTACGATGACCGTTGTACAATGGTTTATTATCAGGTGCATCATTGTTGTAAACAACATAAGCTTTATCGTCAACAAAATCAATTGATGGATCAATACCACGTACCTGCGGTAACCAGATCGGATTACTCCAAGGCCCTTTCGGATCTTTTGCCGTGATGATGAAATTTCCTTTCTTATCAATAAGCGTACAAAGAATGTAAAATGTTCCTTTGTGATAGCGTATGGTGGGAGCAAACAAACCTCTCGATACACCTGCATTGGTTTGATCCAATTGCTCTTCACGATCCATGGCGTTGCCGATCTGTTTCCAGTTCACCAAATCAGTACTGTGAAAGATTGGAAGACCGGGAAAGTAGGCGAATGTGGAAGTGGTCACATAATAATCATTCCCTACTCTGCAAATACTGGGATCGGGGTAGAAGCCCGCCAATATCGGATTTTTGAAGGTTTGTGCGTTTACAAAAAACAACAGCATTGCAAAGGTGGTCGATAAAAAAACTTTCTTCATCTGATTGTATGATTTAATCGTTGTAAGGTTTTATTGTTTTGATGAAACCATTCTCATCGTGTACAAGCTCCGTTACTTTTACACTGCGTAAATGCGTTACACCTTTGCTTAAACTGCTGTCATGGTAAAACAAATACCATTTATCTCCAAATGCGCAAATGGAATGATGCGATGTCCATCCAACAACCGGTTCTAAAATCCTTCCTGCATATTTGAACGGACCATAAGGATTATCGCCAATAGCATAACACAAGTAGTGTGTATCACCTGTTGAATAAGAGAAATAGTATTTGCCGTTGTATTTGTGTAACCAGCTTGCTTCAAAAAATCGTCTGTCGGTATCGCCTTGCAAAAGAGGTTCGCCGTTTTCATCGGTGATCAACACATCTTTTGGCGCTTCAGCAAACTCTAACAGATCATCTGTGAGCTTTCCAATTTTTGGACATAGTGCAGGTTCATTTTCTTGTGGTAAAAATGCAAACGGACTTTCTGCTTGCTCTGCATTGAAGGTTCCGCTGCGCCAGCGTTGTAACTGTCCGCCCCAGATACCACCGAAGTACATGTAATAACTTCCATCTTCATCTTTATATACTGCAGGATCAATAGAGAAACTGTTTTTGATGGCTTCAGGCTCTGGCGTAAAAGGGCCAACAGGCGAATCACTTATAGCTACACCAATTCTGAAAATACCTTCGTCATCTTTTGCGGGAAAGAACAAATAATATTTACCATCCTTCTCGTTTGCATCAGGTGCCCACATTTGTTTCGCTGCCCAGGGCACATCATTTACATGCAACGCTAATCCATTGTCAATGGCTTCACCTGTTGGTGAATCCATTGAAAGAATATGATAATCTTCCATGGCAAAATGGCTACCGAGATCATCAAATGCATCACCTGCATCCACGTCATGCGATGGATAGATATAAACTTTTCCATTGAACACATGTGCCGATGGATCGGCTGTGTAAATATGTTTCACCAATGGTTGTGAAATAGCTTTGCTGTTCAGTTCAGCGAAGTCGATATGTGCAATACTGTCTTCAGGCATAAAAAAGTTTTATCGTCTGACGCCAACGTCTGACGTATTTAAAAAATTAAGAACGTCTTTGTTTCAGGTCTGCTTCAATCTGCACTTCCATTTTTTTATTTATTTCATAGAAGAACAGGAGTGCTGCTGCTAGCAGAAACGGGATCGCAGGATAAATACTCACCAGCATTTTTGTTCCATTAATAGCTGTTTCTGTTTGCCCCGTAGTGCTTTGTGGCATGTATCCATATCTTCCTAATATCCATGATACGAGTGAACTGCCGATGCTCAGTCCGGCTTTTAATCCAACCATCATTGCAGAAAAAATGATAGCAGTTGCTCTTCGGTTATTTTTCCATTCACTGTAATCAGCCACATCAGCAATCATTGTCCAGAGAATAGGCGTATTAATTCCGTAAAAGAATCCGTGTAATATTTGTGCCGCAAAAATGATAGCAATTGATTTTGGCGGAAAGAAATAGAAGAGAATGATGAACACCGTGGCGATTAGTAATGATGCAATAAACACATTGCGTTTGCCCCATCGGTTCGTAAACCATGGCGATATCATAATGCCGATGAGCCCAACCAAAATACCTCCACCATTAAAAACACCCAAGCCTAACGATGTATCATTTTCAAATGTTGGTAAGAATTTTTTAAATGGCTCTAAGAAAGCAGTGAGTTCTGCTTTGTCAACATAGTTTTCAAAATAATAAACATAAGAACCGCCTTTTAAAGCAAGTGTAATAAAGATCAATGTGGTTACAGTTAGTATGATCACCCACGGTTTGTTTTTAAACAAATCGCCAAGGTCTTCTTTTAAAGAAGATTTTTGCTCCGGCTTGGGAATGATCCTTTCTTTTGTTGTAAGAAAACAGATGATGAGCATCAACGTTCCAATAACAGCTAGTACGGTCATTACTTTTGATATACCGATCTTCATTGCTTCTGCATCTGTTCCTCCACCTGCTTTGATAATAAAATTATACATGAACACCTGCACAAAAAACTGGGCAAACATCACTGCAACAAAACGATAAGAGCTCAAGCTGTTGCGTTCTTTCATGTCGCCGGTTATTACGCCGCTCAATGCACCATAAGGCAAATTATTAGCCGCATACAGTAATAACAATAAAGCGTAGGTAATGACTGCGTAAATAACTTTTCCCTGGTAAGCAAAGTCCGGTGTTTTGAAAGCCAGCAATGAAACAACGCCAAGAGGTATGGCTGTCCATAAAATCCATGGACGGAATTTTCCCCACTTAGAATTAGTTCTGTCTGCAATGGCTCCCATGATCGGGTTAAATGCAAATGCAGCAACAAGACCAACAATAAGCGTTAACATGGAAGCATGCTCAGCTTTCAATCCGTAAATATTCAGATAGTAGTATGCGATCCAGGTAACAAGTGTTTGAAACACTAAATTGGCAGCAAGATCGCCTAAGCTGTAACCGATCTTCTCAACAACAGATAATTTTTGTGAGGTTTCCATGTTTGTTTTTTAATGAGCAAGTAGTTTGTTTATTTCTTTAACGCCATTACTGCATGGTATGCAGGCTTCGGATTAAATGCACGATCGAAGAGTAATGGATAATTTGTACGACCGGGAACAGGCCAGCCATTCAACCAGCTTTGTCCATCGTTCACACCCCAGAAAGTAACCCGTGTAATTTTATCCTTGTGTTTTAAAAACAGTTTGAAGAGGTTGGCATAATCGTTAGCCTGTTGTTGCAGCAAACTATCAGGAATACCATTTGCATAAGGATTCAATGCTGGGTTCGATGCCTGGCGTTGGCCTACATCAGCACCTTGAAAATTGCGTGGGAGCATTTCAATATCCAGTTCGGTGATCATCACTTTTAAACCAAGTGCATGATAGGCAAGAATACTTTCTTCAATATCCTTGAATGGCACACGACCTAAATGCCAGTGACCCTGTATACCCACACCATCAATTCGAACACCCGCAGCCTGCACTTTTTTCACCAAGGCAATACAGCCTTCACGTTTTTTCGGTTGTTCGTTATTGTAATCGTTGTAATAAAGCTCAGTGTTGGGTGATGCTTTTTCTGCTAAACGAAAAGCTTCCGTAACAAATCCATCGCCCATTTTGTCAAGAAAGATCGACTTACGCATAGTGCCATCTTCATTCAATGCTTCATTTACTACATCCCATGAAAACAGTTTACCACTGTAACGACCAGCAACGGTGTTGATGTGATTGCTGAAGAATGTTTTAAACGAATCAACATCTTTTATTCTTCTTGCAAACTGCGGTAACTGGCTATGCCAAATGAGTGTATGGCCGTTTACTTTGATGTTATGCTTTGCAGCATAAGCAACAAGTTTATCGGAAAGATCAAAATTGTACTGATCCCATTGCGGATGAATGTTTTCAGCCTTCATACAATTCTCCGGTGTAATAGCGTTGAACTGCACAGGAATTAATGCAGCAGCTTTTGGATCTCGTTCTTCAATTTGCGGCGTGTTTAATGCAGTGCCAATCAGGAAATCATTTTTGTAAGCATCTTTTAATGATGCAGCAAACGATGTTGCATTTTTTGTGCTTGTGCAATAAGCGAAGCAGGCAAGTATTGCTCCCGCCGCAGTAATTTTTAAAATGAATTTTTTCATACTCTTCGTTTTAATCAGTAGTTGAATAATTAATTATTGATCCTTGTTTCAGGCGGACCGAGATAGCTCTGCTTCATGCCTCCAAAATCTGCTACAATTTTTTGCAGCACCACGCCACTATTCACCATCCAGTATTTAATTACATGTTTGCCGGGCTTATCAATGTTGTGTTTGCTTGTTTTGATGATAATATTTTCACTCACCCATTTGTTCCAGATGCCACTGATGCTGTTCTTGTCTTCTTTGTTAAGGCTGATGATCTGTGGCGCTTGATCATCAACCGAAACCGCATACTGCAAACCATTTTCTGTAGTGAAAAAGTTGAGCGTAGGAGAGAAGTATGTATGAATGCGGAAACTGTCTTTGCTATAGGTATAAATTTCGTATTCAAGATATGGCGTTGTTGCCGATGGTTGTTGTTCAGGCGCAGTTACAGGAATTGTAGTTACTGCATCGCCTGTGCGACCATGATCGGGTAACACTTTCCATGATATTGTTTTGCTGTTGTTGGCTTTGGTGAAATGAGCGGCTTCAATTGAAACTGTTTCAAAGCGTTCAAAGAAACTATTGGGCTTTGCATCTTTTGGATATTCGGCTTGCGGTGCTCTGCCAATCGAAACAATCTCGTCTTTAAATGTTGTGCCTTCGGGTAAATATTGCACAGCGGGCATTTTGTTAAACGGAGGTTGCTGCCAGTATGTGTAACCAATATGCGTCTGGCTCATCATATGATTCCACTTGCCCTTGTTGAGTTGATGATATTCAATTGTGATGAGTGAATCTTTTAGGTAAAGTTGTTTTACTCGATCTGCATATTCAACGGTTGATTCATATTTTTCTTTGAAAGCAACTTTGTTCAACGCCACGTTGTAATACATCTCGTTAAAGTTGGCGCATGCTTTTATTGGATGCAGCACGAGTTGAAAGAATGCATCTTTTTGTTCGGCCGGCAATTCGCTGTTGATCTCTTCTGCTTTTACTAGCAACTCATTGTAGTCATTCACCACTTGTTCCCATTCTCCATAAAAAAAACTGTATGTTCGGTCATCAAGCAGTTCAGGTTTTCTTCTGCTGTTATACTTTGCATATTTAGCAAGCAACTCAGCAATGGTTGTTGCATGCTTTTTTCCGAATTGTTGTGCCGCCCATTTTTCAGTGTATGATTGAATATCTGCGGCATCAATTTTTGTTGGATCCCATGCATAATCGATGAAGAAGGAGATAGGCAATTCCATTGGTTTGATATCACCCACATTTACGATCCAGATATCTTTTACATTATGCTCGTATGCCAAGTGCATCTGTTCCCAAATGCGTGGCAGCGGATTTGTATTGAGCCATTTGTAATTGCGTGGACCACCCACATAATCGAAATGATAGTAAATACCATAACCACCTTTGCGTGGCTTTTCATTTGGTTTTGGCAGCTTACGGATATTGCCCCAGTTATCATCGCATAACAACAAGGTAACATCATCGGGCACACGCATACCTTTATCATAGTAATCTTGTACTTCTTTGTACAATGCCCAAAGTTGTGGCGTTTCTTCTGCAGGTTTGCCCGTTACATTCTTAATAATTTCACGTTGATCTTTTACAATGCGTTCAAGTAAAGATGTTGCAGTTTCCCTGCTCATAGGTTCATCACCATCGCCACGCATACCTACACTTACAATTTTTTCGTTCCATGCACGCTGCATACCGCCACGCCAGAATTCTTTTAACCCTGCTTCTGTGCTGTCGTAATTCCATTTTTGTTTTTTACCATATCGACGCCATTCATCATGTGCACGCATCAATGGTTCATGATGCGATGTGCCGATCACAATCGCATATTCATCGGCTACTTTAATGTTGAGCGAATCATCATCATAAAACGCATTGCCCCACATGGCAGGCCAGATATAGTTGGATTTTAAACGAAGCATTAACTCAAACACCTTGGCATAAAACTTTGAATTAAAGCCGCCGAATTTTTCTTTGCTCCAGTTGCTGAGTGCAGGCGCTTCATCATTAATAAAAATGCCACGGTATTTTACTTTCGGTGCATCGGTGATGGTTGTGTTTGCATTGATGAGTATTTCATTTTTTGTCTGCACTGGTACATCGGCCCACCAATACCACGGCGATACGCCCATTTGTTTGCTCACTTCAAATACACCGAATGCAGTGCCTCTGCGATCACTACCGACAATCACAAGTGCCTGATCAATTCCTTTGAACGGATTTTTGATTGTGAGAATTTTATATGCTTCCCATTTACCTTTTATATCGTTAACGGATAATTTCTTTTGTTGAATAAGTTGTTTGATAAAGCTTGATTTGTCAATCGAGCCAATGATAATGGCTGTTTTGTCCGACTTACTGATGCTGTTTTGAACAGTGCTTGTTTTCAATGTAACCGATTGCATATCGGAAGCAAAAAAAAGTGCGGCCTTATTTACAACAGTAAAATCATTTGCATCAACAAGAATGGATGCCTCGTTCAATGCATAGATTCCTGAACCGGCTTTCGGTGCCAGTAACTGTGCATTTGTAAAAATGTACGCACATAAAAATACAGCAAGCAAGATCGTTTTCTTCATATGTATCGTTCGTGACCGTAGCAGCTTGCAACTGCAACGGTTGTTTTATTTCAATTTGTTTACAGCTTAGAAACCAATACTGTTGCCACCATCAACAGGCAGCACAACACCGGTAACATATTTCGCAGCATCGCTTGCTAAGTACAACGCTGCGGCACCAATATCTTCAGGTTGTCCCATATGTCCCATTGGTGTGCGGTTGAATACTTTTGCTTTACGTTCTGGATCGCTGTTCAATGCTTTCTCTGTCATAGCACTATAAATGAATCCCGGTGCAATGGCGTTTACACGAATACCGTTTGGTGAAAGTTCAACTGCCATTGCTCTTGTCATGCCATCAATTGCTGTTTTGCTTGCACTGTAGGCAATTACTTTTGGTAAACCATATTGTGCAGCCATTGAACTGATGTTAATGATGCAACCACTTTTATGTTTCAACATATCTTTCACCACTTCACGACTGATGCTGAACACGGCCGTTACATTTGTAGTGAGTATGCGTTGAAATTCTTCATCTGTTACTTCTTCAAATAATTTCTTTTGATTGATACCTGCATTGTTTACCAGGATATCGATCTTGCCAAACTCTGCCAGAATATTTTCAATCAAAGCAGGGATGGTTGAAAGGTCACTCAGGTCGCAAACTTTATAGAAACCATTTTCACCTAACTCTGCTTTTGCTGTTTTTAATTTCTCTTCATCACGGCCAACAATAATGGTCTTGATGTTGTTTGCAGCAAATGCTTTTGCAATTGCAAGGCCAAGACCGGAACCTCCACCTGTTACAATTGCTAACTTTTGTTCGTTGCTCATAATTCAAATATTAGTTTAGACCGCAAGTTAGTTGCCCGGTGCAAACGGGAAACGTAAACTTTTATAATAGTCTAATGTTTTAGCTGGTTGTTCGTAATTCGAAGGAATTGGTTGTTTTGAAAATGTCTGAAAATAGAGCAAACATGCATCACGCCACCACTTTGCTTCTTCTAATTGTACATTCAGTAACATGCTAACTTCTTTGAAACGTTGTGCATCTACTTTCGTTTGTTGTTTCTGCCATTCACGCTGCATCCATTTCACACTGTCAACACCGGCATTGTATTTATAAGCTAATTCATTCCATAACGTTCGACCGTTTTTCATTTTATATGTCCATGGTACATGATGAAACCACAATAAATATTTTTCGTCAACTGTTGAAAGATTTTCCCATTGTTTTCTTGCTTCCGGGAAATATTGTTCAATGGCTTTACTTCCAGTTGATGTACGGTTGAAACCAATGCCTGCACTATCTGCTTTGTGATAGTAAACTGGATTCCATTCGGGCCTACCAAGATTACTTACCCAAGGGGCAGGACCATAATGATGGCCTGTACCCATGATATGATGCAGACCAACAGGATTCATATAACTCACCATGATCTCCCTGCTGTTGAGCATGAGTTGCTTTGTTGATCTTACAAATGCATCATCATTGTTGAATGTCATACGTAACCATTCATCAGCAATGGCATCGCTACTTAAATCATAATTCCATGCAAGTCTTCCTAATGCATACCAATTTGCCTGCGCCATTGGATGACCACACCAATTGATATCGCTGCCAATATTGGCAACACCAGTCATTCCATTCAGTGAATGATTATCCAAACTTCCATCGATCACTTTTGCAACAGTAGAGCCTTTGCCCTTTGCATAAGTGTCGCTATCTAATACTTCTTTAAAAAGAGGAGCAAGAAAAACCCAATTCGTTGCCTGTCCTAAATATTCCTGTGTTACCTGGAACTCCATCATCAACGGTGTTTTTGGCATTGCACCAAACAAAGGATGAAACGGTTCACGTGGCATAAAATCGATGGCACCATTTTTCACCTGCACCATTACATTGTTTTCAAATTTTCCATCGAGAGGAACAAAATCATCATAAGCTTGTTTATGCCGATCGATCGGATTTTCTGCTGCGTATACAAATGCACGCCAGATAACAATCCCCTTATGCGGAGCCAATGCTTTGGCCATCATGTTGGCACCATCAGCATGTGTTCGTTTATAATCCTGTGGACCGGGTTGTCCTTCACTGTTTGCTTTTACTAAGAAACCTCCAAAATCTGAAACGTAAGAGTAGATCTCTTTTGCTTTTTCATTCCACCATTGTTGTACGGTATTCTCTAACGGATCAGCAGTTTTTAATTTGCCGATTTCGATAGGCGCACTGAAACGTGCTGTAAGAAATATTTTGATGCCATAGGGACGAAACACATCTGCCAAAGCTTTTACTTTTTCTAAATAAGCAGGTGTGAGGATGAGTGCATTGGCATTTACATTCGTCAACACAACAGCATTAATGCCCAATGATGCATTTGCCCTTGCATAATCAATATAACGTTGATCGATATAACCTGGCAGGCGATGCCAATCCCAAATAGATTCACCTGCATAACCACGCTCAACAGTACGGTCAAGATTATCCCAATGGTTGAGCATGCGCAACTTTAACTTAGGAGTAGAAACAATGTTGAGATTTGTTACCTGTTGATTTGTTTGCAGCAAACGCAAGTAATGAAAGATGCCGTAGAGAACCGCCACATCTGTATTTCCGGTGATGAATGTTTTGCCGGGCTTTGCTTTAATGATAAAACCTTCTTCGCCTATTTGCCTTAATTCATCTTTTGTCACAAGAGCAGAAATAACGTTTGATGATTGTGCCGTGCCGGCCATGAACAGACTCGATGTATTGATCGAGCTGTTGATCAAATAACTGCTCCCTGTTAAACCTAACAGCGCAGTTGATAATTCTTTTCTTGCAATAGCAGCGGTAGAAGAGGAGCCGAGTACAACGGGCGAACCAACTTGTTTCTTATAGTCAGAAAGAAGGCTTTTGTTTTTGATGGGTACATAACGTAACCAAAGGTCATAGCCATTCTCTGCCTGTACAGACACACACAATATCAATAATAGCAGCAATACGTTTATTCTCTTCATGTAAGTAATCGTTACAGCATCATCCTTTACGTAAAGATGATTTTCGAATGATCAATTCTGATTTTACAATAATGGTGTTTGTCTGGGTGATCTTGCTATCACCTTTCAGGTGTGCAATTAAATTTCTTGCAGCAATCTCGCCAATATCAATACCGGGATAGTTGATAGTGGTCAACTGTGGTTCCACAATTTTGCTGATGGCATCGTTGTTAAAACCAACAATGGCAATATCTTCCGGAATGCGCACGCCATGCTCCTTTAATGTTTGCATGCAAACTGCTGCAGAGAAATCATTTGTGATAAAAGCAGCATCTGGCATTGGTTTCATATCAAGGATCTGCAGTGCAGCTTCACGACCGCACTTTTCACTAAGGTCTTTTATGAGTACAAGATCTTCATCAAACTCAATTCCGTTATCAAATAAAGCGTCTTTATATCCTTTAAAACGTTGAGCATATACGTTACGGCTGAGGTTAGCAGTAACAATCACAATGCGCTTGCTTCCCTGTTCAATTAAATGTTGTGTTGCCTGGTAACCATTCTTGTAGTTATCGATCACCACTTTGGCGTTATCTGAATTTTCTTCCACACGATCGAAGAAAATAACCGGTATATGTTTATCGAAGAAAGGTTGAAAATGATCTAATCCTTTTGTATCGAATGAAAGCGAAGCAATGATGCCATCCACACGTTTATGAAATAAGTTGATAACGTTCGCTGCTTCTTTTTGAAAACTTTCTGATGAGTGGGTGATAATAAGATCGTAACCAGATTCAGTGCTGATCTTTTCAATACCGGCTAATACAGATGTAATAAAGTTACTGTTCAATTCATGTACAATAATGCCAATGGTGTTTGTCTTTTGCTTTCGAAGATTACTGGCAAAGTTGTTATGACGATAACCCATTTCCTTAGCTGCATCCTGGATCTTCTTGCGGGTATTTTTGCTGATAGCAGGATGATCCTGAAGCCCACGGCTGACAGTAGCCGTAGAAAGTTCAAGTACTTGTGCAATGTCGTAAATGGTAACTTCTTTTTTCTCCTTCATAGTTTTGCTTTGTTCTTAAATCCTGTTTTATCAGTTTGATCGTTTTGAAGACTCCCTTATCAGCAATGGAGCTTGCAAAACAAGCTTTGTTGTTTTCTTTGTTGTAACATCACCCTTCAGAATGTTGATCAATCCTGAAGCAGCAGCCTCACCTATATTGTAACCTGGGTATTCAACAGTAGTAAGCTTCGGCTCTATTACCCTGCTGATTGCATCATTATTAAAACCAACAAAGGCCATGTCTTCAGGAATTTTAATTCCATTCTCTTTCAATCGACCCATACAGTACACGGCTGACATATCGTTGGCACAAAAAACTGCATCAGGCCTTTCTTCTGATCTTAATGAAAGAATATGATCAGCAGCGTTAATGCCATCCTGCTCGCCGAGCTTGCAGATGTAAACTAATTTTTCATCGTAAGTGATGTTATTATCTTCTAGTGCTTGCCTATATCCTTTTAAACGATCGGTATAAATATCTCTTAACAGGTTACCGCCAACATGCATAATTCGTCTGCAACCTTGTTCTATAAGATGAGTAACTGCTTTGTAAGCTGCTTCCTGGTTATTGATCACAACGCTGGTACTTTGATCAGTTGGAAAGGCACGATCAAAAAATACCACAGGTATATGTTTATCGAAGAAAGGTTGAAGATGTGTGATATCAGCTGTATCATACGCCAATGATATCAGCAGGCCATCCACTCTTTTATTAAACATGGTATGCGCATTGCTTTTCTCGAGTTCCTTTTTTTCCAGCGATTGGCTTATGATGATATTATAACCTTCCTTGCTGGCAATGTCTTCAATACCTGCAAGAACCGATGTCATAAAATAACTGTTCAAACGAGGAACAATAATGCCGATAGTTTGTGTGCGTTTATTCCGGAGATTGCTTGCGAAATTGTTGTGACGATAGCCCATTTCTTCAGCCTTATCAAGAATACGTGCAACGGTGTCCTTATTAAGAGCACTGCTTTTCTTCAGCCCCCTGCTAATTGTGGCAGGCGATAGATTAAGCTCTTTGGCCAGGTCGTAAATGGTTACATCTTTCTGCATAAAGGAGAGACAAACATCGTTTATCGCACCTAAGGTAGAAATTATTTTAAAAAAATAATGCAATCGGTTGCATTTTTAAAAATATTTCCTACATTAGCTTTCAGATTGGATCAATTGAATAAAATTGAGTGAGTACGGTTGCTGTAATTGTTTACAGCAAATGATTACAGACGTTATAACCATTGTTGCTTTCAGCAAAGTAGCGATGATGTAACGCATGAGCATAGCATTATTTAACCGGGCATCCGAGGGGAAAATGCTATTTTTTTGGTTTAAATATGCAACCGATTGCAATACGATTTTGCTTACATCTGCAGCAATGCAGACTATATAAAAGATAACTGCTGAAATGAGATTGTTGATTGCTTTGTCGACTCCTTTAAAAGATGATACTCTTCATCTGGATGTAGATCCATCTTCATGGATATGCTGCAAGCGTCCTGTTTCACCATTTATTGTTTCTTCTTTCCAGAGATTTTATTGGATCTATCATCCGCCAACCTGATGACTGATACTTATTAATAAATGTGTATCCCCTTTTGACTATCATAAACTGTTTCAAAACTCAAAACTAGAATTGACTATGCCAAACAAAAAAAACAATTTGTGCCTTCTTGAACGAAAGGCGACAAATGCAGTAACGCTGGCAATTGCAATGCTGCTTCAACTACTATTTTTTTCAACTGCCCATGCTCAGAGTATTACTGTAAAGGGTAAGGTAACAAGCGAACAAAATGTGCCAATTGAAGGAGCATCCATTGTCGTAAAAGGAACAGGTAACGGAACCACTACGGATAATAGTGGTGGGTTTACTATTTCCGCACAACGAAATGCTGTTCTTGTGATCTCTGCTATCAATTTTACTGAAAAGGAAGTAACTGTTACAGGATCAGAGTTAACGATAAAGCTGGAGTCTATTGAAAAATCTTTGGGTGAAGTAGTGGTAGTAGGGTATGGCACACAACGCAAAAAAGACGTTACAGGATCTACTATATCTGTAAAAGGAGAAACGCTTAATGAAATTAAAGCGCCTAATATTTTTAATCAAATACAGGGACGGGTAGCTGGTGTTGATATTGTGAACAATAGTTCAAACATTGGAGCAAGCGGTGAAATTCGTATTCGTGGTAACCGATCTATTACCGGCAATAACAACCCGTTGATCATTGTTGATGGTATGGCTTATGGAGGAAGTATCAATGATATAAATCCTGAAAATATCTCCAGTGTTGACATTTTGAAAGACGCTTCTGCAACAGCCATCTATGGTTCAAGAGGTGCAAATGGTGTAATTATTATTACAACAAAACGTGGCCGGTCAGGAAAGCCAACAACAAGCTATAATGGATATGTGGCAATGGTGAATGCTATTGATACATGGGATATGTTTAACGGTCAGGAGTACGCTAAGTTTAAGGAAGATGCAAGACAGGGTCAGCCTGCTTTTGCGACCAATCCAAACGTTACAAATCCTTATGCGCTTAATGCTACAGAGCAGGCAAACCTCGCAGCAGGCGTTAATACCGATTGGCAAAGTCTTTTGTTAACAACAGGTATCAGAACAGGACATGATTTGAATGTTAGCGGTGGAAATGACAGAACACAATATTATTTCGGGCTTGGATATTTCAGAGAAACCGGCATCATACCCGATCAGGCGTTAGATCGTTATACGTTCAATGTAAACATTGATCATAAAATGACCGACCGTATCAAGATCGGATTTACATCATTCAATACCATGGGTTACCAGAAAAGACTCGGTACCAATGCCTATGGTACAGCTTTGCGTTTAGGGCCTTTGTATAAGCCTTATAACGATGATGGGAGTATCAATTTCCAGCCCACCGTGTTACAGGGTGTTGATAATACAACAATCAATCCGCTTACTTCCATCGGTAACAATGATATTATTAAGGCGAATACACGCCGATATCAATTCCAACACAATTTCTACGGAGAATTGAAAATTTTGAGAGACCTTAAGTTCAAAACCACATTTGGTTTTGGATGGTCGCAAACATTTAACAGTAATTACACCGGCCCAAACAATGTGTTTAACAATAATACCAATACAGCAGGCGCAAACCTTAGCCAGGCTAATGCGGAAGGATGGCAGTACACCATCAATAACTCTTTGGAGTATAACAGAAACTTTGGCGGAAGACATAAAGTAACTGTGCTGGCATTACAGGAGATTCAGAAAAATAAATTCCAGTCTCAGCAATTTAATGGCCAGGGTGTTCCAGCCGATTATATCCAGGATTATAATTTTCAGTTAGTAAATACGGTTACTCCACAAAATTCGGGATATAGTGAGTCTGGCCTAATTGGATATATGGGTCGTGCTACGTATTCATTCGATGATAAATATCTGCTTACTGCTACAGTAAGAGCCGATGGTGCATCTGTACTGGCACCCGGAAATAAATGGGTTACCTATCCTGCGCTTTCTGTTGGTTGGAATATCGACAGAGAAGAATTCTTTAACAACGTAGATTTTATTTCTTCATTGAAATTAAGAGCAGGTTGGGGTATCAGTTCAAACGCTGGAATAAGCCCTTATCAAACTTTAGGAAGCCTTAGTTCAAACTTCTACAACTACGGACAAGGTAGCACTCCTCTCGTAAACTATGTAAATGGCTACACCATCAATACCCTTCCTAACCCCGAACTTACTTGGGAAAAAACAAGAGGTTTAAATATCGGTGTAGATTTTGGCTTACTTAACAGCCGTATCACCGGTTCAATTGAATATTTTGATAACCAAACCACCGATATCTTATTAAGTAAAAGCTTACCTGTAAGTAATGGAGCGAATTCTATTTTGGTGAATGCAGGAAAAACAAGCACAAAAGGAATGGAGTTTACCGTTAGCAGCATGAATATACAAAGTAAAAAAGAAGGTGGATTCATGTGGCGTACGGACGTATCTGCATTCTTTACCAGAGAAAAAATTGTGGCTTTGCAACAAGGCTTACAACAGGATATAGGTAACGGATGGTTTGTTGGAAAACCGATTACTGTGATCTATGATCTGAAGAAAATTGGTATTTGGCAAACAAGTGAAGCAGCACAGGCTGCAGTGTATGGTCAGTTCCCTGGTGATATAAAGCTTGAAGACAGAAATAAGAATAATGCAATTGACGCAGATGACCGCCAGTTTGTGGGAGATTTTCAACCTGACCTCGTAGCTGGTATGACAAATCATTTTGAGTTTAAAAATTTCGATTTGAATGTGGTGATGTTCGGTCGTTTCGGACAAACAGTTGTAGCAACTTATTTATCCGCTGATGGTGGTGCAGGTGGTTATCCATTCTTTATGAACAGTCGTGTAAACCAACATAAAGTTGATTACTGGACACCAACAAATCCAACAAATGCTTTCCCTCAACCAGATGCAAGTCGTGATGGACAGCTTTACACATCTACACTTACTTACCAGGATGGTTCTTTTATTAAAGTGAGAACAATTGATTTGGGTTACAACGTTCCTGCAGGTATGCTCAATAAGTTGAAGATTCAATCTTTAAGAATATATGTATCTGCTCAGAATCCTTTTATCCTTTGGGCTCCAATGGTAAGAGATGGCCTGGGTATAGATCCTGAAGGAAACTTTACGGGTGCTAATAATTCCGTTGGTTCAATCGGCAGCACTACTCCTGTTAAAACACGTGCTATTACAGTTAACATGAATGTGCCACCAACCCGCCAGTTTGTTTTTGGTGTAAACCTGAAATTTTAATTTTTAAAGACTGTTATTATGAAAAATAAAAATAAAATATTCCTGATTTTTTGTACGGCATTGCTGTTTGCTGCCTCAGGGTGTAAGAAAATTTTGGACGAGCAGCCGAGAAGTTCCATAGATCCCTCGTATTTTAAAACGCCTGAAGGTATTCAAGGTGGAATTGCAGGTATTTATTCTTCTTTCCGTGGACATTGGGGAACACAAATTTTTACCCAGTTATTCAGTGCAGGAACTGATGAATCACTAAAAGGTGCAGCAGCAGATGTGCAACATTGGTTCACCTATAATAACCCGGCGATAAAAAGTAACACAAACGATTACTTAGGTTTTTGGAATGGTTTGTTTATTGATATCAATACAGCAAATGGCGTGTTGGAATATGGAGCAAATGCCAATATGCCTGCAGCTACAAAAACACAAGTGCTTGCACAGGCAAAGTTCCTGAGAGCGTTCTGCTATTTTTATTTGGTGACAACTTTTGGCGATGTTCCTTTGCATACCACATTTAATACCAATGCAACTGCAGCAGATACAAGAGCCCCTATAGCTGATGTATATGCACAAATCATAAAAGACTTAACTGAAGCTGCTAATGATTTGCCAAACACACCAGCAGCAGGTACTGGTAAACCGGCAACGAAAGCAACTGCCTTGTATTTACTTGCTAAAACCTATCTCTGGAGAGGATGGTCAACAGCAGCTCAGCCCAATGATTTTACCAATGCGTTTACTACTGCGAAGAATGTGATCGATAATAAAGGAACATACGGATTAAACCTTCTTCCTTATTTCGGTGATGTTTTTAAAGAAGGTAATGAATACGGTTCCGAAATTCTGATGGTGATCGATCATACCAAAGATTTGAAATTTGGTCAGAACTCAGCACCAGGCAGTTTTGCATCAGGCCCGGCAGAAAATAAATCTAATTTCTTCTGGCGTCCTAACTATCCAACTGTTCTGGCCAATTATCCTGCCGGTGGCGGTTCACCTGTTTGTGTTAGGGATATCAGAAACGGACGTCCTTTTCAACGTATCAGACCAAACACACAATATGTGATGGATGTTGCTTTTGCAAACAGAGCCACGGACGCAAGGTATGAAGGCACGTTCCAAACAGTATTTCTTTCTAACAGCACGCAAATGGCGGCTGCAGGAACAGCTGGTGTTGTAACACCAAGGGGACAATTAATAAATGCGGTAGATACTGCCATCTGGTTTGCTGACAGAGTTGTTACTCCTGCTGAAAGAGCAAACTTCAAAGGAATTATTTTTGAACCTGAGCATTTACCCGGTGCAACTGTTAAATACACTGCAAGCTTTTTCCCTAATCTCAGAAAGTTCAATGATTCTACAAGAGCTGATCTGAATGATTATTCAGACAGACCGTTTATTTTATTCCGTTTTTCTGATTTGTATTTAATTGCTGCAGAGGCTGCATTTAAAGGCGGCGGTACGTTGCAACAGGCAGCTGATATGATCAATGTATTAAGAACAAGAGCTGCATTGAAATTAAATCAAACACCTGCCGAGTATACTGCTGCTGTTGCTGCACAACAAATTACAGCGGCCCAGGTAACATTGAATTTCATTCTGGATGAAAGAAGTCGTGAACTGTTTGCTGAAGACTGCCGTTGGTGGGATCTTTCAAGAACAAAAACACTTGTTGCAAGAGTGCAGCAGTACAATCCCGAAGGATCTGCAGGTGTGCAAGCTTACAATATGCTCAGACCAATTCCACAAAGCCAGATTGACCTGGTAACTGAAGGACCAAAATTTCCTCAAAACCAAGGTTATTTTTAATTAGTGGTAATGTAAACTGATGAAGTGTTTAAATAAAATGTTCATTTAAAAGTACTCGAATGGGAGAGATGGTCTCATCTCTTCCATTCGTTGCGTTTGCAATAATCGTCTAAAAAAAAATGGAGTTGTCAACGATATTCTTCTGTGCGAAATATAGCTTGGAATATGAAAAAACAATAAAGGAATTATAAAAACTATTTCATGTTAGTTTGTTTAGGGTCATAATCAACAATCGGGGGAGTGTGTCGTCATTCCCCCTCTTTTAAGAATCGAAAAAATGTACATTTGAACATGTTGTTATTAGGAATTGATATTGGTACTTCATCTATAAAAGTTTCAGTGGTTGATGCACAAACACAGCAACGCATTGTTTCTGTATCGTGGCCCGAAATTGAAACGGAAATTATTTCAAAACAACCGGGTTGGGCTGAACAAAATCCCGACAGCTGGTGGGAACATACACAACAAGCCATCCTCAAAGCAAACGCAACAAAGAAATATGATCCATCAGCAATCGCTGCTATTGGCATTTCTTACCAGATGCATGGATTGGTTGCGGTTGATAGAGAAAACAGAGTTTTACGTGATAGTATAATCTGGTGCGATAGTCGTGCAGTGGAAATTGGCAACAAGGCATTCGATGAAATAGGTCCTTCAAGATCATTACAGCATTTATTGAATTCACCCGGAAATTTCACTGCGAGTAAACTGGCTTGGGTAAAACAGCATGAACCTGATGTTTACAATAAGATCAGTAAAATAATGTTGCCGGGCGATTATATCGCTTTGCAATTAACAGGCGATGCAACAACAAGCATCTCCGCTCTCTCTGAAGGTGTGTTTTGGGATTTTGTGAAGAATGAACTTTCAGAAGATGTGTTTAACTATTATGGGTTTACAACAACAGTGATACCTGAAATAAAAGATGTATTTGCAGAACATGGAAAACTGTCATCAGCTAACGCTTCAACACTTGGATTGAAGGCTGGCATACCTGTTACCTACAAAGCAGGCGATCAACCCAACAATGCTTTATCATTAAATGTACTTGAAGCAGGTGAAGTTGCAGCTACTGCAGGTACAAGTGGGGTGATTTACGCAGTAAGTGATCAACTGACGTTTGATACGCAATCACGCATCAACAGCTTTGCACATGTAAACTATACTAAAGAACAAAAACGTATTGGTGTATTGCTTTGCATTAACGGTACAGGCATTTTAAATCGTTGGGTAAAAAATATTACGGGTAATCCAACTTACCAGCAAATGAACGATGCGGCAGCAACTGTTTCAATTGGCAGCAATGGATTGTTCCTGCTTCCTTTTGGCAATGGCGCAGAACGTATGCTTGAAAATAAAATTGCAGGTGCTCATGTGCAGCAACTCGATCTGAACATTCATACCAACGCACATCTTTATCGTGCTTCGCAGGAAGGAATTGCATTTGCATTCCGCTATGGTTTGGATATTATGCGAGAAAACAAAATGAATCCTTCAGTGATACGTGCAGGAAGAGCGAACATGTTCTTAAGTGATGTGTTTACCAAAGCATTTGTAAACACTTTGAATATACCGGTGGAATTACATAATTGCGATGGAAGTGTAGGGGCAGCACTTGGTGCAGGAATTGGCGCAGGAATTTATGCCAATGCAAAAGAAGCGTTCACCAATGCAAAACCATTGGCAGTAGTAGAACCAGATGAAACAACAAAACAATACGATGCTCTGTATACAAAATGGAATGAGTTGTTGCAAAAACAACTGCAACCATAAGCAGAGCTATATTCATAACTGAGCTGACAACAGCAGATAAAAAAACAACCAATGACAGTAGTAACAGGACAGACCGAATTTTTTAAAGGCATTCCTCAAATAAAATTTGAAGGAACAGAAAGCGATAACCCATTGGCCTTTCGTTGGTACGATGAGAACCGGATCGTAGCAGGAAAGAGTATGAAGGAGTGGTTACGATTTGCATGTGCTTATTGGCACAGCTTTGTAGGCAGCGGTGCCGATCCGTTTGGTGAACCCACACATATATTTCCATGGGACTCGAAGAGTGATGCAGTAGAGCGTGCAAAAGATAAAGCAGATGCAGCGTTTGAATTCATCACTAAATTGAACTTGCCTTATTATTGCTTCCATGATGTGGATGCAATTGATTATACCAATGATGTAAAAGAGAACGATCGTCGTTTGCAAGCCATCACTGAATACTTTGCCGAAAAGCAAAAAGCAAGTGGTGTGAAACTTCTTTGGGCAACTGCGAATCTGTTTTCTAATCGCAGGTATATGAATGGTGCAGCAACCAACCCTGATTTTCATGTACTCACTCATGGTGCAGCACAGGTAAAAGCAGCTCTTGATTCAACCATTGCATTAGGTGGTGAGAACTATGTATTCTGGGGTGGTCGTGAAGGTTATATGAGTTTGCTTAATACAAACATGAAGCGTGAGAAAGAACATCTTGCAGGCTTCCTGCATGCAGCAAAAGATTATGCACGCAAAAATGGTTTTAAAGGAACGTTCTTTATTGAACCAAAACCCTGCGAGCCAAGTAAACATCAATACGATTATGATTGCGAAACCGTGATCGGCTTTCTTCGTCAGTATGATTTGTTGAATGATTTCAAAATTAATATTGAAGTAAACCATGCAACATTGGCTGGTCATACCTTCCAGCATGAATTACAGGTAGCTGCTGATGCAGGTATGCTTGGATCAATGGATGCAAATCGTGGCGATTACCAGAATGGCTGGGATACTGATCAGTTCCCCAATAATGTAAATGAATTAGTGGAAGCAATGCTGGTTGTTGTGGAAGCTGGTGGCCTTGCAGGTGGTGGTATCAACTTCGATGCAAAGATCCGCAGAAACAGTACTGATGCTGAAGATCTGTTCCATGCGCATATTGGTGGTATGGATACGTTTGCACGTTCGCTCGTTATCGCAGATAACATTCTGCAGAAATCAGACTACAAAAAGATAAGGGCAGAGCGTTACGCTTCATTTGATAGTGGTAAAGGAAAAGAATTTGTAGAAGGTAAACTTTCTCTCGAAGATCTGCGTGCCTTCGCATTAGATAATGGCGAGCCTGTTGTTCGTAGCGGTAAACAGGAATACCTGGAGAATTTAGTGAACAGGTTTATTTAATAACCAATGGTTGTAAGTTGCCTGCAATAAAAAGTTTATACTTTTTATTGCAGGCTTTTTTATGTTAGCAAGTACATTTGCACAAACGATTACAATATGTTGATGCATCAAACTATGCGTTGGTATGGGCCAAATGATCCGGTAAGTTTAGCTGATATACGCCAGGCAGGATGTGCAGGTGTTGTTACTGCACTTCATCATGTGCCTGTAGGAGATATATGGACGTCAGATGAAATACTCATCCGCAAACAAATGATTGAAGAAGCAGGCATGACCTGGACAGTGATCGAAAGTTTACCGGTTAGTGATGATATAAAACGTCAGTCGGGCAACTACATGTATCATATTGAAAACTACAAAGCGAGTTTGCGCAATATAGCAGCCTGTGGTTTAAAAGTAGTAACCTACAATTTTATGCCGGTGCTCGATTGGTTGCGTACTGATATCGCTTACCCAATGGCTGATGGCAGCACAGCACTTTATTTTAATCGCCTCGATTATGTGATTTTTGATTTGTTCCTATTGCAACGCCCCGATGCTATCATTGGTTATTCGCAGGAAGAAGTGGCAATCGCCAATGAACGGTTTGGTGGCATGACGAAAGAACAACGTACAAAACTCTTCAGCAATATGATGCTGGGTTTACCGGGTAGTGATGATGCATTTACACCTGAACAAGTACTAACTGAATTAAAAAAGTATGAAGGCATTGATGTTGCCAAACTCAAAGAACATTTGTTTTATTTTTTAGAGCAGGTGGTTCCTGTTGCTGAAGAGTACGGTTTAAAGATGGCGATACATCCTGATGATCCTCCTTACTCCGTATTAGGTTTACCCCGCATCATGAGCACTGAACAGGATGCCGCTGATTTGTTAGCTGCAGTTCCATCACCGGCAAATGGTTTGTGTTTTTGCACAGGTTCTTTCGGTGCAAGAAAAGACAATAATATTCCGGCAATGTTGAAGCGCTTTGGTGATCATATTCACTTTCTTCATTTGCGTAATACCAAGCGTGATGCGGAAGGTAATTTTTATGAGGCCGATCATTTAGATGGCGATACAGAAATGTTTGATGTGATCAAGGAAATTGTATTGCTGCAACGCCGTAGAAATATTTCTCTTCCAATGCGCCCCGATCATGGTCACCAGATGCTCGATGATCTGAAAAAGAAAACCTATCCCGGTTATTCGGCAATTGGCCGATTAAAAGGCTTAGCTGAATTGAGAGGTGTTGAGTATGCATTAGCAAGAGCGCTTTAATAAAATATAGCTGTAAATAATTGTGACCCGATAGAATTCCAATCTGCCGGGCCATTTTTTTGTGATGATGCGGTATGAGTAAAAGCTTCTTATTTTCGATGAAACAAGAGTGGAATAATGCCTGCAAATAAAAGTGCCGCTATTCGTTATCGTATCATCGATCGTTGTTTGCGTAACCGTCAGCATAAATATCCAACCAAGGAATATATACGTCAGCGATGCATGGAAGAATTGTATGGCGATATGGCCGATGATATTTCTGTATCAACCATAGAAAAAGATATGGTGGCCATGCGGGAAGATGCCGGGCTTGGTTATTTCGCTCCCATTAAATACCATCGTTTACATAAAGGTTATTTTTATACCGATGAAGATTACAGCATAGATGGCATGTCGTTGAATGAAGAAGAGAGTGAAGCATTACGAAGTGCAGCACATACCTTGAGTTTGTTTGCAGATGTGCCGTTGTTTGAAAACCTGAAAGAAGCGATTGAAAAGATTAATACACGTTTATCGCTTTCTGCAAATCTTGAAGATCCTTCCATTAATCAATATGTGCAGTTTGAAAAACCTGTAACGCAGAATGGTAAGGACTGGATCAAACCATTGTACGAAGCAATCGTAAACCGTCTGCCGATCAGTTTTACGTATTTCAATATTTATAAAAATGAAACACGTGCCCATGAACTTGATCCTTATTTACTGAAAGAAGTACGCAATAAATGGTATCTCATCGGCTGGACAAATAAGCATAACAATTTTACAACTTATGCCCTCGATCGAATCACCGGCCTAGAAAAAGGTACAAAAGCATTTAAGTACCGGCGTGATTTTAATGCCGATGATTTCTTTAAATACTCAACAGGTATAATGGAAGGCCCAAAGCCAAAAGAGAAAGTGTTGCTGGAAGTATATGGCCCTGCTTCACGCATGTTGCAGGTTAGTCCCATGCATCATACCCAACACATCATAAAAGAAACGAACGATAAGTTGACTGTGGAATTAGAAGTGACAGTAACGGAAGAATTTATCCATCAATTGCTTGCTATCTGCAATGAAATGAAAGTGCTGAAGCCTGCTTCATTAAAGAAACGGATGAAAGAAGAATTGGAAAAAGCGATGGGGTATTATTGATAATTTTTCACACAGCGAGCACAGGGTTCGCTGAATAAGATAGCTAGCATTCTTTCTACGGATCCTTTTCGATCTCTGTGTGTATTATTTTTTTCGCCAATCCCATGGCGCAACAGGGTTCTTCAAACTCCACAATCCGGCTTTTTGTTTTCGTGCAAGTAATTCGGCTTTTGCTAATTCTTTATTAGAGGAATATTTTACAAAATGCCACGCCATACCTTTCGCCACCAGTTCTTTGTTGATCCATAGTTTATGTTGAGTGTAGATATCAGCAATCTTTCGTTTGTTACGATCGGTATCAGTAACAACAACAGTAAGAAGCTCATTATTGCATAACGCTCCCAATAATTCTTTTGATGCGTTTGCAAAATCCTGTTTCTTTTCAGGTGCATCAATTCCAGCAAGACGAATACGATGCGTTGTGGTACCAACGAGCAAGTCAAATGTATCGCCATCAATAATCCTTACAGCTTTTCCTTTAAGAGTATAAACAGGACGAGTAGGTGTAAAGGCCAGCAACGGCAACAACAAAAAAGAAAGTAGCGTAATGCGAAACATATATTTTTTCATCAGTGCTTTAACGTGCTAACTGATCTTTTGTTTTTGCAGAAAAGCAAACGAAGTAAGTTTTACGGTATGATCGTGTTCACGGATGTTCCATTTTTTACAGAAGCCAACAGGTACAATAATGGCGTAAGCACAGTCAATAAAGAATTGTACAAATAGTGCATCGCCTTCCTTTCGTTTTGGCATGTTGAATGTTTTACTGATGTTACCCGTAGCGTCAACCAATATTACTTCCACATCAAAACTATAACCAAACCAAACCGCCGATTGCTGATCAACGCTTGGAAAATGTAGGACCAAAGGTTTGCGAAACTGGAACTGGTTACGATAATTGAGCGATTGATAAATTTCCGCAACTGTTACTGCTTCTTCTGCTTCAATGGGGGAATAATGCTGGCGACCTTCACAAATACTGAAGTAACATTTATTGTTGAATGGATAAGAAAGCTTTTGCATAATCTGTTCTTTAATAATGTAAAAGAACAAAGCCACTTTGCAGTGTATTTGAGAAGCCAAAACAAATCGAAAAAGAGTACAAGGTTGGGAAAAGATCAAGAATCACCACAGAAACATAATTTTCGATATTTTATAAATATTTATTGTTTATCAATAAATATTTATTTATTTTTGCTCTATCTTCTTAAACGAAACTTTATGTCAATTAAAACTGATTACATCTTGCAAGCGCTGCATGTACTGTCGTGGATCGTATTTGTAGGACTTTGTATTGATGCAAGTACTTTTATCGTTTCCACAATTGCAACCCTAATGCTTGAACCTCCCCAGGCTGCAAAATTCTGGAGACAGGTTGACCTTAACGCAGTGTACAACTTCAATGAAAGCCGTTTTGTTACACTTACCGCACTCATCATTATTACAACGATCTTAAAGGCTACCATGTTCTATATGATCATCCAATTCTTTTATAAGAAGAAATTTAATTTATCGAAGCCATTTAGCGAAACAACAAAGCGATTTGTATTGACCCTTGGCTACCTGTCGCTGGGTATTGGTTTGTTTTCATCGTGGGGAACAGGAGTTGTTGAAGGGCTGGTTAAAGAAAGAGTAAGCATACCTGACCTGCGTTTCATGCGATTGGCGGGCGCAGATGTTTGGTGGTTTATGGGCATTGTATTGTTAGTGATTGCCTTTATATTCAAAAAAGGAATTGACCTGCAAAACGAAAACGAATTAACTGTTTAACCCATGGCAATAATTGTAAACCTTGATGTGATGATGGCCAAACGGAAAATGAGTTTGAATGAACTTTCAGATAAAGTGGGATTAACGCTTGCCAACTTATCGATCCTTAAAACCGGCAAAGCAAAAGCCATTCGTTTCAGTACGCTGGAAACAATCTGCAGAGTATTGGATTGCCAGCCGGGAGATATATTGGAATATAGAGATGAATAAAGATGATACCCGATACGGCCTCATTCGATTCAAAGACATACAAATAAAAAGCCCCGCATTTCTGCGGGGCTTTAGCTCCCCCTTCAGGGGTTGAAATGTTATTGAATATCAATTAATTATAGGGCTAATGAAATAAAATCGAAAAGTGTAATGAAACTGATATAAGTCAAACCCTTTCCCAAAACAAATATAGTATTATTCTATATAGGAGTAGAAAATTTGCCATGCATTTATTCATGCAGAACCTTCATTTGTTCTGCCATGACATTATCCACAGCTGTGCAGAATCAGGCTGTTTTTAGCATTTAGATTTACGTAAATTTACTATTAAGTTTTTGAGTAGTTTCCGCATATGCCAGTGCTCAACTGCGGGCCGCAATTCATAAAACCCAGTGGGCTGCCAATTCCCAACAAAATATTTTTTTGTAAACGTTAGATTTTGATTCCAACCAGCGTATAAGATATATAGAGGGGGCTTTGACCATTTAACTTGGGTTAGTCCAAACCTCAGAAACGTCGACAAAAAATTCAAATGGCGTTAGATTTTTGATTAAACCATCGTATAAGATATATAGATGACCGATTTTAAAATAAATATTAACCCATTTGGGCAAACTGGATTGCCCGCTACCATATCGTTCCAGCCGGAGATGTTATTAAAACTCTTTTCCCGCTTAACCGGATGTAGTGAATGGAATTTTATAAAGTTAAAATTAATCGCTTATGCGGCTAAGAGAAAAGGAATTTTTAGAGGCACGTGCCCTAATGCTCCCTGTGCTGATTAAAAAGTTTCATAAATATGTGAAACTGGCGGGGGTGCAAAAGGCGAGAACGGAGTATGCCAAGGATCTGGCACACGATACAATAGCTCAGGCATTTCGAAACAGTGTGAATCCAATGTATGATCATTTACCCTGTATTGATCTGATCAAGATGAAAGCAAGAAACGTGTGGGCGGATGATTGGCGAAAAATACAGCGTTCCATTCCGGAATCAAACCTTGATCCGATTGAGTTTACATGGGCAGAGGGAGATGATCCGGAAATAGAAAAGGATGTGCCTTTAACCCTCGAAAGATTGATGACACTGTCAAATGCCCGTCAAGCGGACATCCTAAATAAACGTCTCGATGGTTTTGAGGTGAACGAAATTGCAGCAATGTATAATTGTTCTCCTGCTGCGGTAACTATGCAGATACAGAGATTGAAAAATAAATTTTTAAAAGGGAAACCTTAATTACCTACTAACTTTTATATATGGAGCACATTTTAAACCAGACAGATTTGCTAAAAGTCCTACTCGGACGATTTGTCAATCTCATGTATGTTAATGATGAAGAACTGGAGCGAATGCATGACTTTATCTTTTGCACCAGGCCAGTATCAGAACCCATAATGGAAGACAAGTCGGAGATATATGAAACGTTGGATTTTCTGAAGGATCTCGCTGAAGACAACAACCTTACCAGTGTGACTGATTTATTGAGGTATTTTGATAACCAGGTAAAATTGTCAGATGCAATCATTACGGAAGAAAGAAACCGTCTTCCATTATTTAACGAAGAATTTATGACACATGATTTTCTGGTTCAGAAGTTACATGAAGAATTAAGTAAACAGGCACGCATTCACTTCTTGGAAAATCATTACATAACCGTCATGCCTAAATTTCTAAGGCCTGTAAATATTCTGTACGGCTGTGGGGATCGTCTGCAGATTTTACCCAATACCGACGATATTCATTTCGAAAATTATTACAAAGCCTTCGCTCCGCAAAGAGAGTTATATCCGAAGGTTATTTCCTTTTTGAAAAAGCTGAAAGGATTTTTTTCAGTGGCAGTCAAAAAAAGAGTTCGGAAAGAGCGTATTAAAGTGAAACAACTCTACAGGCAGATTTACGATTGCATAGAAAAAGAACAGCCCATAGAAAATGAACAGATGAGGCTTATGCTCAGTAAGATTATGTTGATTGCAAAATACAACAACCCCGAGTTCAGGACTAAGCAATTAACCTTGAAGGAAGGTAAAGGCAGATCTGACAATAAAGAAAGTAAATCTGATTTTGCCGTTAGCAAGAAATATTACCAATATCTCACGCAAAAGCAATGGACAGTATTAAAAAGTCCGCAGGGCAGCAGTTGGAATACAACAGATAATCCTGGTTTCAGCATCGATATGAATGCTGTCACAGAAATGAACCAGATTGTGCCAGATCCATATTGGACGGATGTGTCAATGAACAGTCTGATTTATTTTCCATTATCTGATCAATATTGTCTACGGCTGGTTCCGGGTAACGACAGCCCTGTTGAGCCACAAGAAACAAGAATTGATTTTATGCATTGTACGCACGAAGAGCTGAATGTCGTAAATAAACTTTCACTGGCATCGCATCCTAAGGTATTGATCTCTCCACTTCATGGAATAAAAAAACGTACAGAGGGTCAGCATTGTGAAATGACTTACTAATTGCCATCATTTAACGACTGTACTATACTTATAATTGATCGTGAAGATCGTGATGGATTTTAATGTCTATGTGGTATGCAAGTATCAATAAAAATTAAAGAATAAAAAGCAATACTATGGAACAAAACAAAGACAATGCAGAGAAAGGTAATCCAGGTCAAAATGGAGGAAACGAGAAATTGATCACGCTTACCACCGTAGTAAATACGAAGCCGACAGAAGTAACAATTAATGAGAATGCTCCGCTGAAGGCTGCTGCTGAAAAAGCGCTTGTGCAGTCGCAAACCACCGGCCGGCTGCTAAATGATTATGAATTGAAATTAGGTGATCAGGTTCTTGACATGAACAAAAAAGTTAAAGACTACAACCTGAAAGATGGGACTACATTGTTTCTAAGTCTAAAAGCAGGCACCGGTGGAACAAAATAAAAACCTGCAGGTAGTGGATCTCGAGGTATCCAAGCAAAAGTTTGAACAGGAGACTTCGGAATTGATACAGAACGCAACGTTACAACGAAGTCGAGGAATCATTATTCTCGAATGTCAGTTTCCCAACATCAAACTTGCATTCTGTGCACCACAACTAAAGCCAATTCCTATCGTGTTTGCTGTCAATATCAATTTTAGCAATTACGACTTGGAACCTTTATCGCTGAAATTTATTCATCCCCTGACGTATAAAACACTTACGATACAGGAATTAGGAAATCCGTTTGGAAGAAATATTAGTACTGAACCGGGTAAGGTAGAGATCCAGCCCTTGGCATTGGGTCTGGCGGATCAGACAGCTTTTATTTGTTTGCCAGGAATACGTGAGTACCATGAACATTCTGATCACGGCAATGATCCTTGGCTAGATCATCGGGGTAAAGGAGGCGAAGGTACACTCGGTTATGTTATTGATAAGCTTTACCAATTTGGTATCAGTGCCATTTCACATCTCAGTGTACAGATCAATATTGTAAACGCCGCCATTGGCTTGGATGGTAAAAAAATTCCGGTATGAGTGATTTCCAGCAAATAACAAAAATCATTGTGCCTTTCAGGTTTTTAGAAAATATATATGATCACTTACGCAATGCCGGACAAGATGGTGTGGAGGGGGTGGGTCTATGGTTCGGGAAACAAGAGGAACATATTTTCACTGTTTATACTAGTATGATACCTGCACAGAAAGCCTATAGGACGGAAGAAGGATTACTGTACCAAGTGGGTGGTGAAGAACTTCATCGAATCAACCGGTGGGCATATGAAAATAAGTTGTTGTTATTAGTACAGCTTCACAGTCATCCCGGAAGAGCTTACCATTCCGATACAGATGATGCCTATCCTATTGTTGCTACTTTGGGAGGACTGTCAATAGTAATTCCAAATTTTGGATTCGATCCAATAGGGAAAAAATATTGGAAGGTTTATCGACTGGGGCAGGGCGGCTGGAAGGAGCTTACGGATGAACAAGTTGACACATTATTTCAAATCACTTAACTTTTATTTATGGCATTGGCCAATTTTCTTGGAAAATCAGCTTTAAGCGCTTCGCAGGTATTAAAGAAATTCGATTTCGATAATTTTCAGACGCTATTGTTATCGCGTTACGTGCGCATCTGCTTTAATAAAGCGTCTATTAAATCTTCTGAAGGTTTTGCGACGGCAGACATGCTGGTGAGGTTATTGGCCAGGTTATATCCAAACCTTTCTGTTCATTGCGTTGATGGTGTTACGCCGGAATTGCATCAGCTCAACGACCTTGCTCTTTCTATTAATCCAAACATCAACCTTACAGATTCTGAAGAGGCAATAACTGCACTAATTGGTGATACTGACATTGAAAAAGCATCCATAAAAATCTACATTGGTTCAGATAAATGGATATCCAAATTTTCACGAACAGAACCACAGTCATGTGGAAACTCTTCAAACAAGTTCGGTCCTGGTGCTGCTGCGTGTTTTGCAGCCGCCAACATCTTTCGTTGTATCTTTTCTGACCAACTTTCTGACGGCGAGTTGGATAATGATTTTATTTATTCGCTCTTCAATGGAAAAATTAATGAAGAAGCGATGCAAGGTCCCGAAATTGATCGGGTCATAATGGACGATACCGTTTTGGTTGGTCTCGGCGCCATTGGCAATGCAGTAATTTGGGCATTAACCAGCCTCGAAATTAATGGCAACCTGCATTTAGTTGACGGGGAACTTATTGATCGTAGCAACTTGCAGCGTTATATACTTACGAATCAAAATGATATTGACCAGCCAAAAACCTCTGTAGCAATTAAATTCCTTCATCGGTCCGATGTTCATGCACATTCCGTTCATTTCGATCAATATTTACAGAAAAGAGGAAATTGGAATATTCTTCGAGCGGCAGTATGTGTAGATTCAGCTCATCATCGAAGAATGGTGCAAGGTAGTTTACCAAAGAAACTAATTAATGCGTGGACACAACAGGAACAGTGCGGTCTATCCAGACATTATGATTTTATCGACGAACCTTGCCTTTGTTGCCTTTATCCCGCCAATAAAGAAGCTAAAAGCCTGCCTATGAAAATTGCCGAAAGCCTTGGATTAAGCCACCCGTTGCAACTGCAGTTAATAAGGGATTATATGGCACGGGAAAAACCGGTGGATCTGCAGATAGTTAATATGATTGCACAAGCAAAGAATATTGAGGCCAATCAATTAATGACATATATCGGCAAAAGACTGGAAGTATTCTATGCCGAAGTGGTGTGTGGTGGAGTCATGATGACGTTGGCCGGTGGTGAGCAAAAGGAGGCTGCTGAAGTGCCATCGGCGTTTGAATCAGCAATGTCCGGACTAATGTTGGGTGCAGAACTGATAATTGATTCTGCCCAGCTACGCAAAGACAAACCATATATTATTCAAAAGCTCAACCTGTTGCGACCAATATCGCCGTTTACTTACGATTCAGTTAAAAAACCTGGAACTTCTTTATGTATTTGTCAGGACGAAATATATAAAGCTCGTTACACCGATAAATGGAAAGTCAACCTCAGGGAATCATTTCTTGAAACAGAAAATGTAAAACCTCTAATAAAGCGGAAAATTCATGAGGACGAAAGTGCTGATCTCAAATCTTAGTTCAATCGTATTGGTTGAGTGGTTGCCGATTTGTTTTTATAATCCTTCGAAACTGTCACGACGTTTTAAAATAATTATCAACTTCTTTAGCAGCTAAATATATCTTCCTCCCTTTCTTTAAAATCTTTACTTTATTCTCCGCCACCAACTCATCAAATTTTGTTCGTTTGATCTTCACCGCATCCATAAATTCTTTCGCAGTAATATAATTGACCGCAGGTGAAGTAACAAGAGGAGCCGACGGTTGTTGCAATCTTTCCAATACTTCACTTATTGTCAACTTAAAATACTCCCATTCCTCTTTTGGTATTACCACGAATGTCATGTTCTCACTGTTCATATCGTTCCGTTTTCCTTTTGAATAAAATAGACCAGGCTTCCCAGGAAGTGATTGTACGATGGAATGTATTTGATATAGCCGTATTCGTGTAATTGTCGGATCGCTTTATGAAACGTATTATAACTGGAGATCTTACACATCGCTGCAAGTTCTGTACGAAAGAAAGATAGCGGCCCACAACCACCACTATCTTTCCATTTTTTCCAAAGAGACACATACACACTGATATGTGCGGTTGTGATCCTTGGATCATCTTCAACAGCTGCTAAAAAACTATGCAAAGGTTCCATCAGCTAATCTTTTGCTGTCGCCGTTTCTTTTTTTTTGAATCGTCACCCGGTCCTTCATCATCGCTGCCGGTTTGTTTCATGCTTTGCTTTTTATCTTCTTTAATAGATTGCTCCTGCGAATTATTTTCATAGAGTTTATCAGAGCGAAGACGTTGATTGGAACTGTCATAAAAATTCAGCGATTTAAATTGCGGAAGGGCTTCAATAAATACTTTCTGATCCTTACCGTTAACTTCAAGAGTTACAGATTGACGGTTACCACGTTGTAATGATTCAGTGAGTCGCTGCGCATCTGTTTCGTTTTGCATTTCCCTGATCGGGTGCTTGTTGAGCGTTGCCTGCAAGTCGTACCCGTAATTTTCGTGGTACTGTTTCATCTTATAGTTACCATTTGCATCTGATTCTTTAAAATCGAGTTGTAACCAGCCATTATACTTTTCACCATCCTTCGTGGTTAATTCCTTATGAACGGCCCGGCCACTCATCAGGTTGTAAGCTTCCTTCAGTGTGATATTTTCTTCCTTCGCATTGATGAAAAAAGTTTGTTTGATCGGATCAGTATGCTGTTCGTTTTTCAACATTAAACTATAACGATTGAAAAAATACATGTCACTGTCTTCTGATTTCCGGAAATGAAGAATAGCAGCAGTCTGATCTTTACCGTAATCTTTTTGAAAGCTCAACGTGAACTGCGGTTCTTGCTTTTGTATTTTTTCTTTGAGCTGTTGTTGAAGGTCTTCACTAAACCCCGTATACTTTAGTTGATTACTCAGGTAATCAAAATTCTTTTCATTCATGATTGATAAATTTTTTGAGTTCTTTAATTGCTGTTCCAGTCTTTCTCCATAAACAATTTGTTTCAGCAGTTCAACCGGTGAAGATGCATGGATCACTTTGTAGTTGTCATATTCACTTACATTGTTGTCAGCAAATTCATAAGCTTCATCGCTTTTTTGGAAGAAATACATATCACCCTTTTCCAGGAAATATGGAACCGTATTATAAGCGATCCAGCACTCATATCTTAACAGTGCAATCTGCGCCCTTTGAAACAGTTCATCCGCTATTACATGATCACGGCTCATCTCAGGTCAGGTAAAGGGATGGCTTTAATAAGGTGCTGGTTTTTTAGTTTCAGCTGCAAATGACGTCCGCCGTTGTTTTCCATCAGTTGAATGATGAACAACTTTGCATCGGGTATCGTGAATTTATCCAGTGCCACCGTTATCGTGGAAAAGCTATAAGCTTTTACCTGCCTTGTGTTGCCGGCGATATGAAGGGGTTTTAACTCATTTTCCTGGACGGCAGTGCGTTTACCTTTCTTTTTATCACGGATATAAAATTTCAACAGTCCAATATCGTAATCGATGGGACTGTTGTTACGCAGCATGATCTGATAGTACATCACATCATCTTTTATATAGATGCCTGTCACAGCAGTTGCCATATTCCATTTGCCGGTATGAATTCCCCGAATGGTTGGTTGATTATCAATAATACCATTCGCATAGGTTTCAATAGAAGATGTTTTCAGTTCAGGTAAATGATAGATAAAGTTTTCCGGTTGCTCGATGTAGTTCACACGAAAAGTATAGACGGAACCATCTTTTGTGACAACGCTTAAATTCGTTTCAGGAAAACGTTGCGAGGCCGCTTTGACCAGGAGGATATGATCTGCTTCTTTTAACTGCTGCACCAGCACATCTTTTGTGCCCCGGTCAACATGCTTCACAGCAAAGGGAAACACAAGGCTTATTGTTTTGTCGGTTGTGATCTGTAGGGAAGAAGTTTGCGCCATTACTGAAACGATAAACCAGTACACGCAAATCAAACACACGAATCGTTTCATTGTTTTTGTTTTAGAGATGATGAAATAATTATTAAACTTTATTGTTTAGTAAAACTTTGTAACCTGCCTTCACCATCACTTTTACTTGTTTTACTTTACGGCCGAGAAGTGATTTGACTGTATTGATACCTGTAGCTGCGGCCTGTGCTTTCAGTGAAGGATCAAAACGGGAAAGCTCCATTAATTGTAAACTGTTATCGGTCGATTGTTTTACCACATCACGGGTGATCGCACCTGGTATATAAATGCCGCTTAATCCATCCAGATCATGCAGTTCCATTTTTACAGGAAAAATTGAATTTCCATAACGAATAGAACTAATGGCAACGTCCAATCGTTCACCATTCAAAGTCACTGTACCATAGATGAAATTACCGATAGGTATTTTAGATCCGCTGACATAAATATCCTGTAGTAATCTTAGCTTGATCACTGCTCCGGTCACCAACACCTGGTTCTCATTGACCACAGCTTCAATTGAATTCGAATGAACGCTAATGATGTCCTTCTCTATGTCGAAAAAACCATAGACCGTTGTATCAACTGACGACACAGATAACACGGGAAAAATATTTACAGGGTTAGAATTTTCTTTTTCTTTCATTCTTTCTTTCACCCTCTCCGGATGCTTAATGTCTAGTATCTTATCCATGACATTGGATAGCTGTTTTATTTCCGGGTCTTCCTGGTTTCCTGTGCTCATTTGCTGCATCATGTTTTCAAGCCGTCCAATATCACCGTTCAATGCGGGCGAAGATGAATAAAGTTGATTCCCTTCTTCATCATTCGAAGGTCCGGTTGTAGTTGCCTCCAGTTGTCTTTGTAACAATGCTAACTTCTGCACGAGTTCGTCCTCAGGTCGTTGTTTTGTTTGTGCGTAAGGTGAAAGATTCAATCGCTGATTATACTTTGAAGCGGTTGCCTCCGTCATTTCTTCCAGTTCAAATGAAGAAGGCTGTTGCTCCTTTCCCATTTGTTGCGTGTAATAAGGATCACTACGCATCCATTCCTCCAGTTCTGCAGAGTCCTTATCTGCTTTGTTGTAGAATCCCAGTTTGTCTAAAAGTGCTTCTTCTTTTTCCTTTGCATCCGGCAACTGAGGGTTTAATCCCTGGGCAACATTTGTTGTCTGCTCGTTGTTTCCCTTACCTCCTCCTAATGACCAGAAAGCTAGGGTAAGAAAGGGAATCACCATGAGTGGCAAGAATAACATCATTTTTCTTTTTCGCAGTTCTGCCTGCGTCTGCATCACATTGTTCATACGCTTCATTTTATTTTTTGTGAATGATAAATTTGTTCCAACACTTCGATGCTGTCGGATAATCCTTTCCGGATCGTTTGCTCGGTACTATCCATGTACTGTTTATAGATCTGTAATTCCTGGTAGAGTTGCTCGGTTACATAGTTGTTTCGTTCCTTGATTTCCGCTCCTGTTTTATCAAAGTGTTTAAGAATCTTGATACGCTTTACTTCAAACACGGTTTGCTTTTTGACATCTCCGAAAATCGCATCCATTGCCAGATACATGCTAAACCCTCCGCTTGCAAGACAAAACAGGATCAATCCTATCTTTATATTTTTGTTCGACAACATTGAAATTTCTTTATTCATCCGCTTTGAAATATTGTTTTGCAACGTCAGACCTGCATTGGCAATTTTTTCCGCAGCTTTATCCGTCCAATGATGATCGTTTCGTTCTTGATTTTTTCTGCCCCACATGATCAGTTCCTGTTTTGAATAGTGATGTCTTTATTTTCTAACGTCCGCCACCGTTCAATTAAAAAACCGTGTGAGTTGTGATCACTGCGGGACACATTTCGCAGGTAACCTTCTGTAATTAAGCTACGGCTGACAATCGTAGTGGGACGGATGATTTTTTGTTCGCCTTTGTAACGGAAATAGAACGGGTACATTTCTGTATTAATGATAATGCTGTCCACTTCGATTTCCTGACTGATATTACCAGAGATAAGATTGGAGTAATAACCATTTTCTTTAAGGGTCAGGTATTGTTGCCTGGCAGTGCCATCGGCGAGGTACAATGCTTTGCCGATATTTGTTTCAATAACTTTATCATCCGGATCTAAGTTGAAAAAGTACTGGTGAAACATCTTGACATGATCCCTTGCCTCAACTGGTATATTATCCTTTCTATCAGCAGCATAAGCTTCCAATGCTTTTCCATTGGCGAGAATAAAAATCCGCTGTTGCGCCTGCTCAGTTAGCTGGTAGCTTTTATAAACAATGAAACTGGTTACAGCAATACAGGCGATCACAAATACAATAGAGAATAACCTGATTTGCCGGAACGCCGTGTCAATGTTTTGCATTTTTTTGAACATATCTTTAATTTGTTGATCAACGCATAAGCTTATTTGCCGCTGATCTTGTCTTTGAAATAACTGTCACTCGCACCATGCCCGGCCATACTTTGCTGTACTTTCGAAGCAGCGCTACCGAGTGCATCTACCGCCATACCTCCACCGGCAATCGTCATACTTTTAGCCTGGCTCGATGCCATACTGAAACGGTCCGTTACTTTTTGTAATAGTGCATTACCACCACCGGCATGAACAATGTAATTGGCAACAGAGGGAACAGTAAAATAGCCGATGATACCGATAATCATAAAGATGAGGTAAGCAGTATCAGTTGTAGAAAAAAATGTATCTCCATTGGTAGCGATCTGGTGCAAATCTTCCTTCAACATATTCTCCTGTATCTTTCCAAGTATGCCTCCGAAAATATTTGCCACCGGCAGCCATAAGAAAATATTCAGGTAGCGTGCGATCCACACCGTTAGTGTATGTTGGAACCCATCAAAGACGGCAATACCAAAAACCAATGGGCCAAGAATTGCTAGTACGATCATATAAAAAGTCCGGATGGTATTGATACATAGCGCTGCCGCTTCAAATAACACTTTCAATATTTCAGACATCCATTGCTTAACTGAATTGCGGAAACTGTACGAGAATTTCGCAAGTGCAAACTTGATGTCATTACCAATGCTGCTCATCATTCCTTCACTTTTATCACCGTAATGATATTTATACCATTTGTCACGATCACCACTGCCACCAGGTCCTACATACATTTGCCAATAGGCCGTCGTTTTAATGGCATCTTCTTTCATCTTCAATAACTGCGCAATAGCTTTATCAGAATCCGTCACCATCTTTGCTGTACCCGTAACAGTTGGCTTCATGACGCCGTTGATCATGGCGATCACAGAAGGAAAGATCAATACGGCAAACCCCAATACAAAAGGACGGAACAAAGGATAGAGATCTATAGGCTCCGCTCTGGCTATTTGTCCCCATACACGTGAAGCGATATACCAGGTTGCAGCAAAGCCTGCGATCCCTCTGCCTACCCCAATTAGTTGGCTGCATAACGGGATCATGTCTGCATACAATGTATCAAGCACTTCATTCAGGCTGCGGATACGTCCTGCCATCTGCGCTTTGGCAAAATGCGGAGTTGCAAATACAGCGAGCAATAGACTCACTACTCTTACACACAATTTTCCTTTCATCACGATAACTTTAATTTCTGCATCTTATATAGAACTTACATTACACTGGCAACAATCAATAACCATAAATCCTTTTCGAAAAGTTGATTTCTGTTTGTTCCGCCTTTCGTTGCAACGCCAGATACGAAGTGCTGTTGTTGAAGCTTGTCAGAAAAGCAAACTGATCTTCAATCCGTGCGTGGATACGATCGATGGCCTGCAATCGCTCATCATCTGTCATACGTAACTCTCCTGCAGTGATCACCATAAATAGTTCATCGATACCTTTCACACTTTCTTTGAATAAGTTGGAATAGACTTTACCGATATAGTCGATTTCTTTTGCGGTGAATACCTTGTCCTCTTTAAAACGGTTGAACGCTTCTTTGTATCGTTTCACGATTAATGCCTGGTAATTGATAATCTCGGTAACTCGCTTATATTTTTTGACAACCGGGCTCACTTCCATCAGTTCATCCAGGAAAGTTTTGTGCAGGTTGAAATTTCCAGATGAAATATCCTTGATGGTTGTATAGCCCTTTTCCACGATCTTCCACCCGTCATACATATTTTGTAATATTTTCTTGAACTGTGTGAGCTTTTCCCAGTTCAACAGCAACTGCTGTATTTCCTGTTCCTGCGAAAAGGAAACATGGCTGACGCAACAGAAGGAAAGAATGATCAGCAACTTTTTCATCGGTGTCCGTTTAATAAATTTGAATGCTTTAATTCTATTCGTTCATTTAACCTCTGGGTCGCCAGCAACTTCATATCACTACCAAAAGAACGGGCGAAGGAAAACTTATCCTGCATATCGAGATAAATGATATCGATACGTTGAATGCGTTCATCATCTGTCATCTCTATTGCCCCATTCGTAATGACGGTTAATAATTCATCGATGGCCTTCAGGCATTCATCGAATAATTGATCAAACACTTTTCTACAATACTCCAGTTCTTCATGGCTGAATTGTCCCGACTGCCGCACGGCATCAATGGCCTGTTTACATGTTTTGATAATGCGTGCCTGGTATACAATAATATCAGCAACCTTTATCCAGCCTTTGATTTCTGGATTGACAATTTTCAATGAATCAAAATGACCAAGATGTAATTTGAAATCTCCCTTCTTGATATCACGAATCGTGTGCAAACCGCCTGAAACAATTCTGTAACCTTTCTTCGCATACTCGATGTACACTTTATTGGCAGCGATCTGTTCCAGTAACCGTTTGATCTTTGTTTGTTTTTGCTGCGTCCATTCTTCCAGCGTTTGTGCTGAAGCGGACAGGACAATGTTGATGAGCAAAACACAAAAAATAGGTTTCAGTTTCATAGACCATATAATTTTTTGACATACTCAATTTCACCCTGCTCAATTGCTCGTTGCAGGGAGATTAGTTTACTTTCTTCATTGAATGCCTTTAAGTCCATCAACGTTTGTTCTACACTGACCGCAACAGTATCAATGATCTCCAGGCGCTTGGCATCACTCATCTGCGTAACAAACGCATTGATCACTAAAAAAAGCTGATCGACGTTTTTGGCGCTTTCTTTCATCATGCCGGTATAGACACTTAACATGTAATCCAGTTCTTCTTTTGTGAAGTGCTTATCCTGCCGGAACAAAGCCCATGCTGCTTTATACTCCGTGATGATCTGTGATTGTTGTGTAAGGATATCCCTGACTCGCTGGTAATAAGTAAGAGCTATCTTCACTTTACGCAACTCTTCAAAATAGTCGGCGTACAACTTCCGTTGTTTTTCTGTCCAATCTTTGATTTCATCCAGGTGTAGTTTGGACAATGTATTTTCCAATGTCTTTTGCGCATTCTGCAGCCAGATGGTTTTATTCTGCAATCGCTGTAACTGAAGATCAACAGCAACGATCACCTTTGTAACAGCGGCTTTGATGATTTCCAGGATTGGGTCTTGCGCCTTCGCTTTTTGTACCGGGACGAGCAGGCAGCAAAAAAGCAAGCCCGACAACACAACTATTTTCTTCATAGTTTAAATTTGTTACATTAAAAAACTTATTCTTTTCTTCTCAGTTCTTCAGCAAACACAGTGATTCCCTTTTGGATATCGCCACCAAATTTTTCAGCATATTGCATCAACTTTACTTTTTCGGTTTCTTCAGTAGTATAAGAGAGATATTCTTCCAATGATACTTCTGTCCGGTACACTTTTGACAGAATGCCACCGAGTGAGATAAACACTTCTTTGTATTTTTTAGACGGGTCATTGGCCTTGTTGATGGATAAGACCAATGCTTTTTCTTTCTCTGTTAATCCCAGTAGTTCCTGTATCTGGTCAAACTTGTTTTGGTATTTGCTTTGATCCAGTAAAATTTTGCAATCGCTGTTATTAATGATCGCCTGTTTGACAACAGGCGAAGAAATAATATCTTCCACTTCCTGTGTGACAACAATAGCTTCGCCAAAAAATTTGCGGACTGTTTTGAACAGGTACTTAATGTATTCCGCCATCCCTTCCTTGGCAATAGCTTTCCAGGCTTCTTCAATCAGGATCATCTTGCGGATACCTTTCAGTTTCCGCATTTTTGAAATGAACACCTCCATGATAATGATCGTCACGACAGGGAACAGGATCGGGTGATCTTTGATATTGTCTAGTTCAAAAACAATAAAGCGTTTTTTGAGTAATTCAAGGTTGTTAGTAGCATTGAGCAGGTAATCAAACTCACCGCCTTTGTAATAGGGACGTAACACGTAGAGAAAATTAGATACATCAAAATCTTTCTCCTTCACCTTATCCGTTTGTAACACGGCTACAAAATCCTCCTGCAGGAATTCATAAAATGTATTGAAGCAGGGGAACAGGTTTGTATATTTATCCAGCTTCTCATAGTAAAGTTGTAAGGCGTTGGAAAGTGCCACATACTCAGAACGGTTAAATGTTTCGTTATCCTTTTTCCAGAGTGCAAGCAATAATGTTTTGATACTTTCTTTTTTTTCAGTGTCAAGTGAATCACCCTCGCCAATAAAGAATGGATTGAAGCGGATAGGATTTTTTTCATCATAGGTGAAGTAATAACCCTTGACCATTTGACATAGACCTTTATAGCTATGTCCTACATCAACAAGTACAATATGAGTTCCCTGTTCATAATAAGAACGCACCATGTGATTGGTAAAAAAACTTTTGCCACTTCCCGACGGTCCGAGGATAAACTTATTGCGGTTGGTGCAGACGCCTTTTTTCATTGGTTCATCGGACAGGTCCACATGAACCGGCTTACCAGAAAGGCGGTCGCCCAACCGGAGACCAACGGGAGACAAAGAAGAACGGTAATTGGTTTCCAGGTTAAGAAAACAACAGGCCTGTTCAGCAAAGCTGTCGAAGCTGTCATTCATAGGAAAGTCTGCTTCATTCCCTGGTATGCCCGCCCAGAAGATCTGCGGCGCTCCCGACAACTCCTGCTTCGGGGTCGCATCCATCTGGGTCAGGGCTGATGATACCAGGTTACGTACGTCTTTCAATTCTTTAGTATTATCTGTCCAGACAAGTACATTGAAATGCGCTTTAACCGGCAAACGCTGTTGTGAAATCGCTTCATTCAAAAAATCATTCGTTGCATCCCTGCTTATTGCATTTTCACGGGAATAAGCCGAAAGACTTTGCAGGCGCAGGCGTTTACTTTCCAGCTTTTGTAAAGTCTTTTGTGCATCATCAATGAAGATGTACTGGTTGTAAATGTGATTACAAGGAAGCAGTTGCCCTAACGGCGAAGCAAAACCGACACTGAATTTTGTTCTGTCTGTTGAATACTTATCATAGTTGATCCTTGAACCGCAATAAGCTGGCAGGTCGGCTGCATCGGCAAGTGTAAACAACTGGCAATGATTGTTACCTACTTTGATCCCTTCGTTAAAGCTGATATCATGTAACAGGAAAGAATGCTCATTTGGTTGCAGGTTCATATACCGCTCAATTAATCCGCAATACAGATCGCTGCCTGATAATTCTTCATCAGTTAATCGTCTCAGTTGAATAAAGCCGCTGTCTTTCAGGATACGTTCAAACTGTCCGGCGCTATCAAGAAAATCCTGCAGAAGTTGAGGTTTTAATGTTTCTTCAGGGACAATCGATCTTCGCAGAAGATTGGAGAATAAAGAACTGCCTGCTTTCCGGTTAACCGGTTTGCGGGTAAGCATGATGTAGCATTGATGATCGAGATAAGGCCGCTCGTTAAAGAACCGTTCACTGCTGCGGCTTAAAAAGCTTTGATCATCCTTTGTAAAATCTATTCGATACTTTGCTTCAGTGAACCAATCCTGTTTATGAAAAATGGTATGTTTGGGCAGTATCCTGATGGCTTTGATTAAAGTTTGATGCAACGCTTCATATTCCTGATCGCTCAGTGTAAACAATTCCGGTAATGTCACTTCATAAGCAATGGTGATATCACCTTGCTTGGAAAGGATGCTGTCATGTTCAACACCGAATAGAGGAAAAATATCGTTCAATTCTTTTTGCATAATTCTGTAAATACTTTTCTTGAATAACTTTTTACAACAGTTGGAATACTTCGTTTGGCGATGGCTTTCATCATACCATATTCACCATATTTATTACTCAGTTTGTACACGTGCACGAATAAAACAGTGCCACAGATGATAATGATTGCAAGACAGACGAACGTGTTTACACCAACGATATAAAGAACAGCAAATCCAATAAGGAGAAACAGCAAGCCCGCACCTAGATACCAGATATATTGTGCTCTCAGCCCTTTAAATTCAATGGGTTTATTAATTCCTTTGTTGATGGAATAGACACTTGTTGCCATGGCTTTATTAATTGATCGGTAGGGGTAATGACACGTCGTAATAAGTGCCTGTTATAAACCAAAGAAGGATTTAAGCACTGTTGCAACAATAACAAGGAATACGCAACTGCCAAACCAGGCGGCGGCCACTTTACCTGTATCAGGATCACCGCTGTTCCATTTATTATACACTTTGATTGCACCGATCAGCCCGACGATTGCACCCACCGCATACATCAGGTTAGTGCCTGAAGCAAAATAGCTTCGCACTTTCGTATTGGCTTCCTGTATACCTGCCACGCCATCCTGTGCCATGAGTTTGTTAAACATAGCTATCAGGATAACAGTCAGGTAAAACTGCAAACAGCGTTTGCCGGACAAAAAACAGTTTAGCTTCTTCATGTTCATACACACTTGTTTTATAGTTTATGTTGATGACAAATAAAAGGAGCTCCATCCTACCTCATCCATAGCTCACGTAGATCTTCCTCACCGAGATGGATGGAGCATTTATCCAGACTTTCATGAATAATAAACCGGTTAATAGCTGCTTTGAAATATTCATCTGCTTGTTGATAGGGTTGCAGGCCTTTTTGTAAAGCCATAATCAATTCCTGTTTATTTCGCTTGGGTAAAAAATGAGCGGATAATTCATTTGTTACCGGCAGGATATTGTTCAGTTCCTCATCATCAGAATTAGCATAGAAGGACACAAATTTTTTGCTGTTCAGCATAAGATGCATACGGCCCTTGAAATAAACAAGCCACACAAACGTGTAATAGATAGCAAGCGCAATACATAACACGATTAAGTATTGGTTCCAGGAAATTGAATGCAGCATAATATTTTCTTTATGAGTGATGTTATATTGTAATGTTCAATCGTGTATGCAAACATAATTTGCCGGAACGCTGTTTTGGTGGAATCCAGTAGAATCGATGTGGAAGTATTAATCATAACTATCGATATTGCGGATCATCTTTTGAAGAAAGCGTTTAACATTTTCCTTTGCTTCATAATCAACTTTGTCGCTGTACTTGATAAGACTTTGTGCACTGAAACCTTTTTGATTTTTGTTTGAAATGGACGACGCAGTTTTTTCGAGAAGTGTTTTATAATTTTCATTGGACGCACCACCTGCATCAATGAATGCCTTGTGCAAAAGATAAATTTCAGATCCCCTGAATGGCACCTGTATAAGATCAAAGGTAGAAGCTGTAGTCAGGGGATTTCGGAAACCTTTGTTCAAATCCGAAATACCGGTTTGAATGGCTTCTAGCAAATTGATAGTGGCATTCCATTTCTCAATGATGATTTTCATATACGTGTTTTTGAAGGTTGCCGAATAGGGTTGCCTTTGCAAGCAGCAATTGAAGGCTTTACATCTTCAGGAGGTGGGTAATACAATAGTTGATCTTATGTAAAAGATCATCCATGCATGTAGAAAACATGCAGAAGTCGACGCACGATAAATGAAATTAACAAGACATCCAAGGTTAATGAGTCACTCCAAATTGCTGGAATGTAGTACGGTGATCGGTAGGATAATGGTTGTTGCCTATAATGGAATTGATGATAACAGCATTCCGGTAAGGGCCTAAACTCAGATCCGCAGCGTTAAAACCATGTGAGTGTGTTTCTGCATTTTGAACAAAGAGAGAATTACTTTGATCAATAGAATAATCACGGCTCACCTTGTATTGTCCGTTGGCAAGCCAGGCAATATGATTTCTAATGGAATCGATAAATGCAGGCAATCTGTATTGATAACCGGTAGCCAGGATAACACAGTTTGTTTCATGCGAGAAGCTTTGTAGTATCCGATTATGATGAAAGCGAAGTCGATACATTTCATCGTTTATCTTTTCTACACAATCGAGATTTACATCCGTCTTAATCATAGAAGACCCGTTGCCATACTCTGTTCGTTGTTCATATAGGTGGTCATAGATACTGTTTAATAAATCTTCATTTACACCTTTGTAAAGTGTATGCTGCATCCGGTGTAATGTCTTCTTATGTTCTTCTTCAAGTGCATAGAAGTAATCAATATAGTCAGGTGTATTCATTTCATAAATCAGTTTGTTTGTCTCCATCGCATACAATCTGTCAGAGCGTGTAAACCAGCAAACTTGTTTATCTGGTCGCTTGCACAACAGATCAAAATAAATTTCTGCGGCACTTTGACCTGAGCCTACAATAGTGATCACATCTGCATCTTCGATGTCTTTTTGATGAAAGAGATATCGGGAAGAATGAAACATACAAGATGAAAGTTGATCCGGCTCGACACAGGCAGGCAACGAAGGTACGGTTCCTGTGCCAATCACGATTTTCTTCGCAAGAAAAGAACATAACAACCCTCCTTCATATTTGCAATGAACTATATAATATTTTTTGGACGGATCATATGTGATCGTTTCCACACACACATCAAAGCGTAAATTATCAAGTTGATTACAGACCCATTGACAATACCTGTTGTATTCCGTTCTGGTAATATGTTGCGCTTGTCTTATACCGAATTGTAATAGACGATTTTGTTTTCGCAGGTAATTCAAATAGCTGAAGGGACTAGCCGGATCAACAAGTGTTACAAGATCGGCGAGATAAGGTACTTGCAAAGTCGTGCCTTCGATCAGCATACCCGGATGCCAGTTAAATGAAAAATTCTTTTCAAGAAAAACAGTTTTCAGTTCTTTTATGGGATGAGTGAGAGCAGCAAGGCCAAGGTTAAAAGGTCCAATGCCGATTGCAAGGAGATCATAGACAGTGTTATGCATTTGAAGGTAGTTTTCGTGAGCGAATGAATTCATTATATAAGACAGGTATGGAAAAACTGATAAGACTTGTTAAGAGTAAGGTGCATAGTGTTTCAGTCAGCAATAACTGCTCATAACCAAATACCGGCACTAACCACATGATCAAAATCCATTGTATAAAATAGATACTGGTGATGTTCACGCTGATCCAGTGCAGGAAACGGAAAAAGATATTGTCTGCAAGTTTTGTGGCCAACCATACGAACAATGCAATCCACAACAGCACAGCCCCAAGATGAAAGAGTGTACCGCCGGGGCCTAAGCGGTAGAAATTATGATTCCATTCGGCTGGCTCAAATAAACTTAATACCACACCAACTACGATGACGGCGATAGAACTGATCATCCATATTTTATTCTTTGCTGTTTGCCAATATTTCTGCCAAATAAGACCTGCCAGCACACCTGCCAACGGATAACATAGCCATGGAAATACAGGAAAGAAAGTGGCAGGTGGCAATCCATTAAAAAGATTAAGTGGTAATTGTAACAGCAAGTGTTTTGTTTCAACTTTCCATAGCAATGGTGACAAAAATGCGATGAACAGAATGCCAATCGATAGAATAATTATTTTTTGTTTCACCCGCATAAGGAGTTGGCAAATCAAGTAAGCAATCGCCGCCAGTTGCAGAATATCACCCGTCAGCAAAAGACGAATACTCGTGGAATCAACAATAATAACATTATTGCCTGCTAAAAATTCTGCAGGCAACCATCCCCACCAATAAGGCAGTACCAGGCGTATAAAATTCAACAGGTAGCCAGCGACGAGCAAATACATCGTTCGTTGTATTGTCTGTGTAAATGATTTCTTCCTGCCATACGCAATAAATACACCCATCAGGAACATGAATAATTGAGCACCTGGTTGTTCGGCAAGAAATCCAAGAAAAATACCTAGCGGCCCTTGTTTTACTTCAGGTGTACTGTACAACAATGTTGTATGTACAGCGGGCATGATCAGGACAATAAATCCCCTTGCGAGGGCAAGACCCTTGCTTTCAGTTGTTGTGAGCATAAATTTTAATTAAAGTGGAGAATATCAGCAGCGATCACTGCGATGTTGAAGATGCTGTTCTTTCGTGATCAAATAGAGATTGGCTTTCTTTTCGGTTAGCTCAATTGCTTTAAGAAAATGAAAACCCGTTTTTACCGCTAAACGGCAGGCAAAATGGTTTTGTGCATCTGGTTCAGCGATAACCCTGTTTACAGAATTGTACGTAAAGAGCATATCCAGTACCGTTAGTAATGTTCGTTCCGATATTTTATCGATTTCTTTTTTCAAAGGCAGCAGGTCAGGATGAGGCGCCATCAACAGGTGGATACCAAAATCATTGAGACCTGCTTCATAAGTAAGTGCCAGTTCCGTGCTGATCACCTGGTACACTTCAAACAAGGCGATAGGTTTTATCTCATGGCAGACCAGAAAGCTGCTGGAGATATTTTCCTCCTTTTGTTTCCGGTAGGCTTTTTCTAATTCTTCAAAAGTTCCCTGCATATTCCAGAACCGGTGGGCATAAGGTTGATTGACCCATAAATGGATAGTTGCAAGGTCACCTGGCTGCATTGGCCGGATGTTGAATAATGCATTGCCAACATGTGTGCTGAAGAAGAAGTGATGTGGCTCTTTAAACAGTGTTTGAGGCATGTTTTAAAAATTTATTAGATTTAGAACAGTGGATACTTCTTAAAACCCGGTTGCAAACTACTACCAGGCAGAAGCCTTCCCGTTCTCAATTCAGCCATTTTATTTATCCATTCAGACACTAACTTTTTAGCCTGTGAATAGTCCTTTTGAAATAACATCGTTGAAAGGCGATCTCGTACATTGGAGTGATGATTTTGAACAGTTGAACAAAGGCATCTGTCTTCCATCGTGTAACGGATTTGTTGCTCATGGAGGGTGGGGAAATATGATATTCCAGTTTTACGAATCTGTTGGCTTTAGTATTTGGTATAGTCGTTATCATATTCGAACACGGAATACATTTAAAGCATTGGCTGATACTCCACTGCTTGAATTCTCTCTCCAGTTAGATCAACCCGGAACATTCAACACAAAACAATTAGGTCATCAAACAATCAAGAACAGCCAGTTCAATCTCTTCTTCCTGCCGTACATGGAAAGCAGGGCGAGTTTTGATGCGGGCCAGTTAACCACCACACTAGACATTCATTGCAGCTTTGATTACCTGCATACCTTATCAAAATATTTTCCTGATATAATCATCCCATTCTTAAGTAAGGTTGCAGGAAAAGAACCCACGTTGGTTTTTCCTGTCCCTATATATGCCACCGGTTTTATGTTGCAATTGGCAGGTAATATCATTCACCTCCTGCGCTCAAAAACGCTCAACGTATTTTTGCTTGAGCTGAATGTACAATCACTTCTTTCGTACGCCTTAACATGCAAGTATGAACTAAACCCAAAAACAAAGCGGTTTTCGTTGGAACAGATCGGCCGCATACATGCGATCAGGTTACAGTTAGAAAAAGATTTCACCAGCATTCCAAACCTGGCAGCGCTGGCGAAAGAAGCACACATGAGTAAAACGATCTTCAAAAGTCTTTTTAAACTGGAAGTAGGAGAATCTCCTTATCACTTCTGGGCCGTTAAACGAATGGAAGTTGCAAGGTCACGCATCCTGTCTTCAAAAGATTCTATTTCAAAAATTTCCGATGATCTCGGTTTTCCCAGTGTTTCCAATTTCTCCAAAGCATTTAAAAACCGTTTTGGTATATCTCCCTCCGATTTACGTGAAAGTAAATCTTAAAAAAGAGGCCGAATTGATAACAACAACCTGTTACATGATGATTAGATTTGATACAGGATTACGGACGCTTTCTTAGTTGAAATAAAAGACACATAATTCATTTTTAAAAACACTGTTGCAACACATGTGGTTTTCATTTCGGGTGAAAACTGCTTTAACCGCAACCCGAAAGGCGGTTATAACAAGGTTATTAATTCAGTGTATACCGGCTGACGAGTTGTGGAATCTATCCCTGGCAAAGAATTGCCCAACTGCCTCCTTTCTATAAAAAGGAGCATAGACGCAAAGGATGATGTTTTACAATTCTTAGATTATTGGTATAACTGTTTTGTCAATAATGCATTGTTGACAGAATTACTCAAACAATTTTTCAAAGTCTAAAACGAAACACGATGAAAAACAAAATCGTATTGCCGATGCTGGCAGTTATCGCAGTAATAACAATAGCGTTTGGTTTAAGTGCATTCAGGGATTCAACAAAAACCCATGCCAAGCAACCGGCTAAACCGTTAACCAATTATTATTTCCAGTATAAGGCTGATGCACCGGATACCGAAGCAGGTTATGAAGACCCAAGCAACTGGTTATTTCTTTCAACAGGAAATCCCGGAACAGATCCTTGCGATGGTGCGAACGAAATGGTTTGTGTGTTGGAAGCTGCTTTTGGTTCCACTCCAACAGAGACAGACCTTGCCAATTATCTCTCATCGTTGAGTCCTTCAACAACAGGTGCAGAGACTTATTGCAGGGATGCAGCAAACATCAAACATCGTAAGCCAGAACCTGCACCATAAGAAGTTTTATTTGGGTTTTAAAAGTTGATGTTAATAAGAAGGGGATAGTAGTGCATCCCCTTCTTGTATATCCGTTCATTAGTTTTGTTGCATACCTGTAATGGCAATCACATCTTCCGGAATTGGTAAAGCATATTTCGGATCATTTGGTTGTAGCGTGTAGGTTTCGCCATTCATTATCCGTTTTAAAACAATACCTGCTCCTTCTTTATTCAATCTTTTAATATCCATCCAGCGTAGTCCTCTTTGCGTTAGTTCTTTTCTGCGTTCATTTATAATTTTTGTAAGTGCATCAGCAGCATCAGTAGCAGTAAAGGCTGTCCATGTGCCGTTGTTTTTCCATCGCTTTATCATCAGGATGTTCAGATCGTCAAGTGCTGCATCTTTATTCCCTTTTCTTGCATAACATTCAGCTCTTATTAAATACATTTCATCTGTAGCAATTCCATTGAACCACTCGCCGGGGCTGCCGGTTCCATTATAACTTCCTTTAAACCTGTACGTGCCATTGCCATTGCTCCGGAAATAAACTGTTTTTCTGAGATCGTTGTCATTATAGGATTGATACAATACTGAATCGATCAGGGAAGTGGCAATTGTAACCGTACGGAAAATAGTGCTGTGATAAATTACTTCTTCGTTGTAAGTAGCAATAGGACTTGTAGAGGAAGCATTCAGTTGATTAAAATCCATGAGAGAATTGCGTAGCTGTAAATATTTATCGGCATACACGAATGCACTATCGTATTGCCCCATTGAAAGATATACTCGGGCAAGCCATCCGTATGCAGCGGTGCGTGATGGCCGCAAAACATGCACAGGAGTAACTGGCAGCAGTTCGGCTGCCTGTTTTAAATCGCTTATAATCTGCTCATAGGTTTGAGCAACACTTGCTCTTGATGAAGGCATATTAAAATCAGGGTCAAGACGCAAAGGAATCCCTTTATCAACAATGGCTGTATTTTTATCATAAGCCAGCGACCAGATCCAGGCAACCTGTGCAAAGCTGATGCCCCGTAAAAACAGTGCAGAACCTTTGGCATTTTGCCATGCAGTTTCGTCACCAGGCTGCCTTTTAATGCGATCAATTTCTGACAATACAATATTTGCCTTATATGCCTGCTTATAGCATGTTGACCATTCATTATTTCCACCGGGTGCAAACAACCTTTCAGCAGCCCATAGATAAGTTCTTTGTATATACTCATTTCTGCTTTGCCATGAACTGTACAGCAGGTAATAATCATCTGCACTTACTTCACCGGCAGCGGGCCAGTTTGTGTTAATTACAAAATAATCGTCGAGTATTGACTGGAGATCACGAACGGTTTGGGGTATTACAAGACTTTGATCCTGTTTGGCATCAAGATATTTTTTGCAACCGATCAATATACTGAAGCAAAAAAATGCAAGTAAGGTAAAACGGGCCTTGTTACTATTATTCAACATAAAGTTTAAAGTTTTGAGGTTAGAAATTTGCTCTAAAACCAAATGAATAGGTTTTGGCAGGTGGCATGGTAATATAGTCCGGATCAATACCGTATTTGTTTGCTTTCCAGATGATGCCCGGATTGTTTACAACAAAGAATAACTGTATGCCGGCAAATGGTAATCGTTTAACCGTATTCCGGTCAACGGAATAACTCACATTGATATATTGAAACCGTAGATGATCTCCCTTTGTGACCAATGCTTCGGAATATTGATAAAACGTATTACGGGCTGAATTTGCAGGATAAGTAAATGAAGGAACATTAGTGAAACGTTCATCTCCCGGTTTTTGCCAACGTTTACTATAATCATTATGCCCCCGCAGCGAGTTGATGAGCGTGTTATAATCAATGGAAGGCCGTAAAAAATAGTAATGCAAACGATAAGAAATTCTTGCTGATACTGCTATGTTTTTCCAACCGATGGAATTACCAATGGAGCCGAAGATAGTTGGGAGCCTTGGGCCAACAAATTTCACATCTTCCATGGTACTGCTAGTGCCGGTAATTGCCGCCCAGTTTTTACTTACCTGCCCGTTGAGGTAACCCATCGGGTCACCATTGGATGGATCAAGACCGGCCCACCGGTAAACGGACAGGTAAAAAGAAGGATAGCCTTCAATACCACCACCATTTCCAACAAGGCCACTTGGCTTGAGTGCAGAAGGATCGTAGTACCTGGTTATTTTATCGTTGTAAGTGTTAAAGATGAAATCAGTTGTCCACCGAACAGCCCTGTCAATATTTACGGTATTGATCTGCACATCTATTCCGTTGCCTCTTAATGAGCCGATATTTTTCGTTATGGTCGATGCGTTAAGCCCGGTGGTTGCATCAATGAGTGATGGACCGTACAGATCTGTTACTTGTTTGTAATACCATTCAATACTCCCGCTGATCCGTTTGTTGCGTAATGCAAAATCAATTCCGGTGTTTAACATAGCTACCTGTTCCCAACGTAATTCAGGATTTACATAATTGGAAATGGAACTATAGGGCGCATTAAAAAACGTTGTACCGCCGTAACTGATGGTAGTGGCACTTACTTTAGAAGGATCAAGGTTTCCCTGGTGTCCATAGGTTACCCGAAGCTTCAGGTTGGGAAGCCATTGAATGTTATAAAAAGATTCACGGTCAATATTCCAGCTGAAACCGGTTGACCATAGTGGCTTCCATTTATCATTGGTGGCAACACCAAAAATATTGGAAGCATCCCTGCGCATACTACCGGATACAGTGTATTTATTATTGTACGTGTAGGCAGCATTACCAAAGAACGAAACAAAGCGGTTATTGGTTTTGCCAAACCGTGCAGGGTTACCAATAAAATCGCTTCCTGTTATGAATAATGGGTAAAACGAAGTGTAATCAACATTGGAATAGGTGAGTATGTCTGCATTATAACCGTATGTGCGTCGCACTGTGAATTCCCTGATCGCTTCGCTTATTTCCGTACCTGCTATAATACTTACTTCCTGTTGTTCCCATTTATCATTATAGCCAACCTGTGCACGCAAATTTTGTGCAGTGGTAACAGCGTTTGTTTCATCAAAAATATCTCCCCGTGGAACTTTATAGGTAACCTCACCTGTGCTGCGGTTTAATTGCGAAAACCTGTTGATCATATTTCTTGTATAGTAACTCTGTATATCATAAAGCGTTTGCAGACCGGAATGTTGTTTTTCATAACGGTATCTTACATCAACGCTGAGCACTGCAAAGGGCTTGTAGCTGATGCCAAAGGCCCCATTGATATTCTCGATGTTTCCATTGCTTCTTTCGTGCCTGTAATTATCAAGCGGGTAGTAGCGCCAATCAAGCAACTTACCCCCACCGATCGTATCGATATAACCCTGGCGGTAATAAGTATATAGCGGCAGGGCATAGCCGTTTTCATCGGCCAACTTTGTGTAAACCGGCGCTGTGCCAATAGACCCATAGGCGGGTTTACCACTTACCGTTTTACTGTTGGTATAAAAAACCGAAGAACTGATTTCTATTTTGCTCGATACCTTGTAAGTATTATCAAACCGCAGGTTGGTGCGGTTGTAAGTTGCATCCAGCTCGCTGATGTTTTTATCGAACCCTGCTGAAAAAAGCCAACTGATATTTCCTGAACCTCCCCGCACACTTGCAGCATATTGCTGGCTGATGGCTTTGCGATACAGATATTTTAAAAAGTCATTACGGGTGTCATGATTTTTCAGGGCATTGATTTGTAGGGCAGAATCAGCAGCAGAGATCAACCCGCTTCTGCGTTTAAACAGAATTTCATACACAGGTGAAAAGGGCAGGCGCTGATTGCTCAATGTATCTGCAAAACGAAATTGCTTGCTGAATAAAAAGGTTTCAACATCGATCAACTCAGCCGATGAAACTGATGGCTGATAAAACAAATCGGGTTTATCAGTAATGGAAAAATTACTGCTAACCTCAACAGTTGTTTTTTGATCATACCTTCCTTTCTTTGTGGTGAGCACGATCACTCCATTAGCAGCTTTTGCTCCCCAGATAGAACCTGCAGCAGCATCTTTCAGGAACGTAACGTTCTCAATATCGTTTGGATTGATGTTCGATAAATCGCCCTGGTATTCAAAATTGTCAAGAATGATCAAAGGTTTTTGAATTGCCATCGTAAGCGTGCTGATACCCCTGATGATCAGTTGATCTTTTGCCAGTCCGCCCACATTCTGAGGAAAAACAGTTACACCGTTAGAAATGTATTTTAATCTATCAAGCACATTGGTGCTCACCTGTTCATTATACAATTTGTTTCCTATTTGTGTAAACGATCCGGTGGCCCGTTCTTTTGGAAGTTTTTGATAACCGGTGTTCACAATTACTTCCTCCAGTTGCCTGGCCGACTTTACAAGCAGTATAATGATGGGTGTTTGTAATGCTGAAACGCTGATTATTTGACGATCATAACCCACATGCGTAATAATTAACGTATCCGTAACCGTTACAGCAGCAAGGATAAAGTTTCCTTTGTTATTTGTTGTGGCACTTATTTTTTTATTTTGCACTTCTATCGAAACGCCTTCGAGAGGTAGCTTATCTTCCTGTGATAATACCTGCCCTTTTAGAACAATTGCATTGTTTTGCGCTTTCAGCACTGTTAGTGGCAACAGCAAACAAAGCAATATGAATATTTTTCTCATTTCAGTTAATTGTAAGTTTAGTAATGTGGTTTACAACCTGCCCTGTTTTTCAGTAATGATATAAACAGGTTGCTGCTTACCGTTGTGGTTAGCTGTTTGCTTTTTTACTTCTATACCCAGCATCGAGAGCCAACGCAGAATATCTGCCTGAATAAAGGCCGTTCGTTCCTTTGCTGGAAGATTGATTGGTGAACGCAGGTAATAACAATAAGTATTGTTGATTGCCCACTCCTTATAATAGGTTGAATTTTCTTTTACATACCTTGATGAATCACGTACCTGTAAAATAAATTGCTGACGTTTTGAGGTCATTATGTAATCCATTGCCAGCCCGCATAATTGTAACAGCGAACAATTGTAGAAACCTGTAACAGCTACATTATTTGCACTGTCGATGAATGTGCCACTGGGTGGAGCTATACCATCGATATAACCTGTAAGTGTAGAATAATACAACAGGCCGGGTTTGTTCAAGCCAGGTTGCGCAAAATCCAGCAATGGCTTTTTGTAATCAAAATCAATGGCATCATTTTTAACCGGCCAGTTAACCGGTTTACCCTTGAGTAATGTGAGCAGGTTTTCATTGGTAACATAATCAGAACCGGTAATAGCCTTAACTATACCATCGCTGCCAATCCATACAAGATGTGAAACTATTTGGTGGGGGAAGTAGGATGATAGTATTTCACTTCCCAATAAAATGGGCAGTTTTAAGTTTCTTGTTAGCGGGAAGCGTTTGAGCAGTTTATAAACATCTTCTTCTTTCGTGAAATCAGAAACAGTAATAACCTGCACTTTGTCTTTATATGCATTCTGGAAACTGTCGAGCCTTGATAGCGGAACGATGCAGGAGGAGCAGAACCTCCCCCAAAAATCAAGAATGATTAGTTTGCCTTTAAGACTGGATAATTGGATTTTAGAAACGGGGTAATTGATAACGCTAGCGAACTCAACATTGGGCATGGTATCGCCTATAGTAAGCGGGCGAATAGTTGTAGCTTGGGTTTGGGCAATTGAGTAGCCTACCGGCCATAAGAAGGCCAGTAAGCATGAATAGAGTTTCATGGCCTTATACGGTTGACTGGTGAATAAAACACCGACGGCAGTGGCTGAAACTAAACACGAGAAAAATGCATGCCGCCGGCAAAGCGTTTTGCGAGTTTGCTGTACCAGTACTATTTACACAGGGTTCTTTGGCTTGCAAGCATACAAAATACGGTAGCCTAAAAAAAGTGGGTTTGTTGTAGCAGGCATTGTTAGCAAACGCCCGTTGTAATTACTTAAGGCAGGGCTCATTTCCATTTTACCGAAGCGTGAGATGATGCCCCAGGAGAATGGAGAAAATGATGCCCCGCACTTAATGCGGTAGTATGGTGTTTGTTTTAAACTCATTGCGGAGTTTCTCACGCTTCCGGTAATGAGTTATGAATTCAAATATAAATAAAAAACAACAAAGACACACATGTGTGTTCAAATATTTTTTACTCTTTCATTACTTGAACCTTGATGAAAGATCAAGAGAATATAACATCTATCGAGCAATACGTAATTGACTTTATAAGAGATCTGAGGAATGCTAAAGGGTTAACTCAAGATGGACTAGCAAGTATATTGAGAGTTGGGAAGTCCTTCGTTAGCAATGTAGAAAGTTTGAATCATCGAGCAAAGTATAATCTAAATCACATTAATGTATTGGCAGATTATTATGATATGAAGCCGGGTGATTTTCTTCCTGCAAAACCATTTCCGATAAATAAAAAAGTAGAAAAGGTTAATAATATAAAGACTTCAAAAAAGCCAAGTAAAAAGGCAACTTCATCACCAAAAGGCAAAGACATTAGAAAGAAAACAGCAACTAAGAAAAAATAGTTCTTAATTGGTATTTGTCAGAGATTTAATTTTTGAACTACAAATTTCTTCAACAAGACTACACATAACCTCAAGTCTTTGGATTAAGATTTCTACTTCTTCCAATTTGATTGAATAGTTTCTCTTGTAACGTGCATCGACGTAGCCTTTTTTCAACAACTCAAATAAATGTTTATCAGATTTATCGGTTTCTGCTTTAAATATTAAAAATAAATCTTCCGAGATGTGTTTTGACTTTTGCCTAAGTTTTCTTAGATTGTGAGTCTTAGGCTTGTATCCTGTTTCAACTAAAAGCGTAGAATAATACAACCGTTCTGCCGCTTGATGTAAAAGAAAAACTACATCGTTAAAATCTTCTCCCTTTACTAGAGAATCTTTTAAAGCTTCTTTTGCTAAACGAAGGGCTCTGGCTCCTTTGGTAAACCACGTATTATAATGTTCCAAAGCAATTGCTTTCTGTTCTTGGACAGTAAGAATCTTAGGCTCAGCAAATATTATATCGTTGTTGCTATATAGAACAATACCTTCTTTCAAAATATCAGAAAAAAAGTATTGACCCTTTTCTAAGCCCTCATTAATATATTCCGTTTCATGAATTTCAAGATTAACAGGCACATCATAAATCTCCGCTCGTTCCTCTATTGTCCATTCCTGTTCCGACGTTTCTTCAGTAACTTTTTTAGTAACCACCAGGAAGTCATAGTCGCTAATATACTCATTTAGTGAACCATCTCTTCCAGTATAACGATGCTCAACTTGTCTGCCCTTTGCGTAACTACCAAAAAGAATGATCATTTCGGGATTAATTACTTCCTGAATGATTTCTGCAATGTGTTTTATTTCGAATTGCTTCTTTTCCGGCAAATGAGATAGTGATGTTTTCATCAAGGTAAATGTAAGAAAATAGAATGGAGAGATTTAAAGAAGTAAATTTTTATTTGATTACAACTTGTATAAACAAAAATTACTTTTTATTTTGAGCAATTACCCAAACGCACCTTCATTTATGACGCTTTACGAATTTAATACCAGCGATGAGCTTGAACAGTTGAAGGCCATATGGAAATATGGTGCGGTTGTAGCCGAACGGGAAGATGAAGTGCACCGTTACAAACTTTACCAAATACATTCTTTTTATGTGGAAGAAGTGTGGCATACAGAATACGATGTGCGCTGGGCTTTTAAAAGCTTTGCAAGCACTAATGCGCAAGCAATGAAGAAGTATTTGAATGAGATTGATTTCAAAGGCATTGGCTAAAATCACGGTTCGTGATGAACAATAAGGTGTTAACCACAAAAGCATTTTAAAGAATTTCAAAATATATGACAAAAGAAGAAATAGCGGTATTTGCTAACACAGTGACCTATGACAATAATGTAACAATTATTAAATTTAAGAATAACGAATCGTGGTTTGGCTATTTTGATTTTGATGAAGAACATCCTGCCAATCGAGATGCTAATGAATGGAATTTTGTGAGGTTTAGTGATAAAAAAAGATGGCATTTTAATGGTGATGATGTTTTAAGTATTAACATAACAGTTTTGCAGACCCCAATGCCAAGATGATGAAGCCTTTAAGGAAAAGATTCATGAAAAAATACTTAAAAGATGAAATCGATAGAGTTTTTACCAATAGATGGTCGGAAAGTTCTGAAAGTGATACAAATTGATGGGCCTGAATGGAATAAGTTTAGAGGTTATTTGCCTTATACTCGAATTTTCAATCCCACGGAATATGACTATAAAGCAGGTGACATCATCGATGAAAATATTATTAGTGCTATCCAACATTACTTTCCCACTACTTTTTTGAGGTACAATGTTGAAATTATTTTTAAAGGACAACTTGAGGATTATTTGAGGACACTGGAGGGTGGTTCACGAAAAAAGATAACAATTCAGTTTTTCCCTGATATTTCATATGAACTTCTCCCAACGGTTGTAGGGCGTACGTTCTATGCTTATCCAAGAGATTTTGAAATTAGGCTTTTGATTGGGGGAAATAATGAGTCGGCAGAGCTTATAAATGGATTTTATATGTGCAGCCTCCCTTACGACATACTTGACGAAATTATAAAAACAATAAATTCAATCTAGCATCTGATAGTTGAAGAAAAATGATTCGAAAGCACATATTTTATCATGCGGATAGAGCCGCTTCATTGAAGGAAAACCAGATAATTGAGTTAGACAAAAATGGGTTGTCATACTTTGGGAGTGCTTATTGGTCAGCGTTTCAAACGAAACCGTTTGATGAAATGGATTTGGCTCAGCAAAGTGAATTTTGCCTGGAGATGATAAAAAGAGAACACCACTACTCATTGTATGCTTCCAGATTCCAATCCATATTTGCAGCGAATTCAATCTTGGAAGCAATAATGTTTGCTAACTCAATTGTTCCTAAGCCAACTCACCCTATTCCAATTATAGAAATATTTGCTGAGAGATTTTGGAGTTTAGATTCAAATTGGTTGGATTTTAAAAGCAGTCCTACCAATTTGGATAATTTCCGGAATTACTGGGATGGAAAAATTACCAATCACAGTCCTAAGGTTGGAGAAAGGCGACCACCACGAATAGAGGTTATGATTACTTTGCTTGCAACAACGGGCAAAATTGTTCATGTTGTTGAATAAGAATGAGATTTGAAATCCTGGTATAAGAAATATAAAAAAACCACCTATGCATATTTATGATTTTATTACTGACGAGTTTCAATATGAACTGAAGGAGAGGTCAAGACAAAGACCTAATAGGCTTCCGCTTGAAATGGCTCTAAAGAACTATATTGATCTTTTTTTAGAAGAGCTTACTCCAGATAAGTTAGTGAGTGAAGGGGAGTCAACATATTTGCATGCACATCTTTCTACTAGATCTGAGGTTGTAAAATGGCTTGAAGAATATCGAAAATTATTTCTGCAAGAAGTACCTGTTATAAAAAATATTCTGGAGGAAGCATTAGAAATCTATCATGTTTTCATCCGTGGGAAACAGCACAATGCAGTTCTGAGGTTACATGACTTATTAGATAGACACAGTTTATTGGACAAGGTAGATTGGGAACTGTTAGGTGGATTTTTTCGATGCAGGTGGTTTGGCAATGAGACAAAAGATGAAATAACACAGAGCAATTACTATAATCATATACCATTTTCTAAAAGATATTTAGTAGGGAATCAGCGTTTTAGTGTTTCAGGTATTCCGCTATTATATTTAGGTTCAAGCTTATCCACTGCGTGTTTTGAAATGGGCTTAACGACATTAGATGAGCCTGCAAAGTCAAACCTTTCTTTCAGTTTTTGGGGATTTAATCCTGCATATCGTCGGTATCCAGGTGCTGATTTCAAAACACCTGAACGCATCAATATTTTTGATATTTCCAATTTAGCCTATGATATGCTGAACGATGTTATTATGGATGTTATACTGGAAAAAGATGATTTGGTTCGGGAAAACATTATCGATACCTATACATTCATGAATCGGGACAGCGTAAGGATAACGATTAGAAAATTTGCTTTGAGCCAGGTTTGTACTTTTGTTACCGATAAATTTCAATCCCCGGAAGGTAAAACATTGAACAGTTTTTATGAAGAATATGTCTTGTCTCAATTATTAACGGAAGCAATCCGTCTGCATAAATATGATGGCATTATTTATCCGTCAACAAAATATAGTCAGAAACAGATAAGTTCAACCACAGGGTGGTTAAGCGGTGCTTTTAAAACAAATCTGGCTATGTTCAGCCACTACAATTCAAAAGAACAATACGATGGCGTGCTGGTTAAAAATTTTATTGTTGATGCTGAACAAAAAGGACCCTTACCATTCAATATCCTTAAAGACAAGATTGAGGAAAGATTAAGAGATATTGAATATCACTCACCATTTGTTACGTGGTATACCAATAATAGTTATTTCGCTCAAAGGATTAAAGCTATTCTACGATATTGTAGGAAAAGATTGAGGCTTTACCAGGTTCTACAATTGGATGGCCAACTCTACATCGAAACAGATGTGGGGAATATTGAATTGCAATTTGTAATTGAGTATACAAGCTTTATTTTGTCGGAACTTAGAATGCATTATCACGAGGAATTTGAAAAATACATCAAGGATGTTGATGATGGGAAACATAGCTTTTCATGGACGGACAATTCAAGTCAAAGTGCTTCAGGAACCATGTACTAAAATGTAGCAAGTGCTACTATAAATTTAAATCCAACAATGATTATTGACTTCAAGGAAATTCCAAAAGCGAATAAAGGGGATGGAGACAAGGATCGATTTGAACAGTTTGCGTGTGATTTTTTAGAAACAATCGGTTTTACAATAGTAAGACGACCTGATCGTGGGTCAGATGGTGAAAAGGATCTGATAATAATTGAAACGAGAAAAGGTGTTGGTGGAGAGACAAATATAAAGTGGTTGGTTAGTTGTAAACACAAGGCTCATTCAGGGGCTTCGGTTTATGTTAAAGACGAGCCTAGTATTCAAGATAGGATAGCACAACATAATTGCCAGGCATTTATGGGTTTTTATTCCACAATTGCAGCATCATCTATGTCCAATAGGCTGGATGCATTGAAAGATAAATTTGAATACACCATCTACGACGGCACAAGAATTGAAAAGGAACTTTTCAATTGTAATCAAAGAGATAGATTACTCAAGAGTTACTTTCCACTTTCTTATGAGAAGTATAGGAAGCAAGGAAATCTGGAAAGAATAAATCATGATGACACTAAGAAAAAGTTGTCAGAATTCTTTAACGAAGAAGACATCTTACGCATTGCTAAAACAGCAATTATTCTCATAGAAATTGAAAAAATAAAGAGCGAGCTTAGTTACAATGATTGGGATAATATAGATGATTCTCTCAATAAGCTTTATCGATTCTCTGACCATTCAAATGAGAAAATTGCAACAACAATATTTTCCTTCTTAGATTTAATTTCTGAAAGAGGAAGAGCAAATATGCCTTCTAAGATTTCGAGTTCCTTACATTCTTTGGTTTTGACTTTTTTTCCATCCTCGTATGACACTGACATTAAAGCCCGAATTGCAAATGGTAAACAATGCATTAATATCGGGTTTAACTTGATATATGATGCTTTTATAAAGATCAATAATTTTAAAATTGCCGAATTTGGACTTTCAATCTGGAAGTATATCTACAAGGAAGGCAAAGGAGACGGGATGCATGTACTAATGGAAGAAGTGTTAAACAACTATAAGATGCTTGAACAATCTCTTGACCGGCCGGAACGTAGCGATTTAGAGAATGCAAAAGACATGGTTAAAATTTTTAAAGACGATTTGAAAACAAAATCTTTAGCATTTCCGGTTTTACCTGACCATTTGTATGAGCTAATGAAAAATGATGATTAATAAGAATCAAACAGTAGGCAAAGTGTATTTCAGAAACATTTGAATTTTAAATGTTGCAGATATTTGCATTGTGTGCTATATTCCGGAAACTACCTGAATGATAGAAACCGAGATAACCATAATAACTTATAGAAAATCTGATATAGATATAGTAACACAAAAAGTTTGTGAAAGAAAGATGCAATTGCCGGTATTCATACTTGAATATGAAAATCATTATAAGATAAAAATTTCAAGCGATTATGAAGAATGGGAGTTAGACGCTGCCATAAAAGAATGTTTCCCGGAATATGAATTTACTACCGACTTAGGAAACGGCGGAGAGGAAATCAGAGTGCAAATATCAAGGTATCAATCTGAATGTTCAACTGATAAATGGGGAAGGCCAATTGAAAACCCTTTAGATGAAGTGAAGTATTTAATAAAAAGGCGAACCAAAACGAAGGAAAGGTTCAGTCCCAGGATTAAAGTGCTGTTTGGAAATAGTATTCAAGATTACTATATCAATATAGTGAATGGAATAAATACAATCTCTGGCGAAAAGGGTTTCCTTCTTTTAGATTATTTCAAACAAAAAGCTGAGGATGGCGTTAGCGCAGAAATCTTGAAAGATAGATTACATAAATCACCAATAGACGCTTTTCATTCTGGATTTTCAAAACTTCAGAACATAGTAAATAATGATTTTAAGAACTATCAGAAGCAGCAAACCAAAAAGATAGCAGAGGAACAGAGAATTCCCAGGAAAATTATCAGGGAATTTATTAAATCCTGCAACAGTTCTGACATTGATGGAATGATTAAAAATCTTGCCAAGAAAGTAGTGTACATAAATAAATTGGATTGGCAAAAAGAGTTAAGAATAGAAGGGAAAAAGGAATTTGTAAATCATATAAAATCCACAAGTCAGGATTTATGTGCCCAAAATTTCATAATCAGATCTCAATGGATTTTTAGATTAGATAATATATCGATTGGAGTAAAATTTTTCCCTAAGCTCGGTGATGGTACAAAAGACAATAGTTTACAATACCAAAGGTTTACTTTTGTTCTGGGAGATAATAAGATTCAAACTATCTGGCATGAAAAATGACCAGGTACTGAATCCAAAGCAATTGGGTTAATAAAGTAGTTAATCTGATGTAGGTGATTATGCTGAGCATCGTTGCATTCATCAATACGAATACCCGTTATGCCCGCTTTGTGGTATTGTATCTTTCAGTAAAAACTTGTTACTTGGGTTAATATTGACTCCTACCTTAAGAATCTACTACAAGGTTCAGTACTCTTCGTTTTTAACGGTTTGCATTTTTTCAATTAATCTCTAACATATTCTTTATGACTTCAGTTAAAGATGTTGCAACCATAATAATAACAATTGGAGATGTTGTTAAAAGCACAAGAGAAGTTATTGATGCTGTAAATGACGGAAAAAAGTTTCTTGCATTGAAACACCCCGAAGCACAAAAGGATTTCAGCGACCTTATTGCTCAAATGCACAGGGCTATCATAGGTATGTCCAGAGTATCTGGTTTAATGAGCAGTTTCCGGTTTGTCACTGACGGCAGAGCTGCTGTTGATCGTATGACAGCAGATAGTGAACTTGCCCGGTTTAATGACTATGTCATGAAGCAGCAGGAGGATATTAACGCTCTCAGAAATGATATTCGCCAGCTTAGGGCAGATTGCAAAAAAGTGCGTGAACTTCGGGATAAGCTTGATACAAGCACCAAGGATAAATCCTGGGGTTCACTCTTTGGGTTGCTTGGAGCAAAGGCACAACAACGTACCATCGAACTGCATAGTACGATCAGTAATTTTTATGCAGATGACCAGAGAATGATCGAGTTCTTTACTCAAACTTTAGATCTGGCTGCAAATGCTATCAAAGATGTTAATGAAGTTCTTGGTCCACCGGGAACAATGAATCCTTACAATGTTCCTCAGGCGGCAGTGATGCTTGGTAGTTACTCAGTTTTATTTGAAGCACCAACCAAACAACTTCATGAGCTGGCCGATGTCATGAGTGATGTTCAGTCAGATCTTGATACAACAACGAAGCAACATTAATAACGGACACTATTGATTTTGGAAAATCGTATGAGATACGTTGTTCAGAGTCACTTAAAATTTAACGAATATGAAACCTGTATTACTTCCATTTAAACCGAAGTATCTATTCTTCATTTTTGTTGTTCTGATTTTGACAAATAGAGATGTCTATTGTCAAGACATGAACCTTAATGGGCCATTAAGATATACCTACAGCAAAAAAGATTTACTTATTTGGGATAGCATCAATCTTTTGCAGTATGGAGTTGCGGGAACTGGCTTTATTGGAATGAATGAATTTATAGGGAACTGTGCAGCAAAACACAATGATGGAGGAGGTTGGATACCAATAACAGGGTATAAACAAACATTATGCGGCTATCTTAAAATGCATTCCAACTTTGATGAAAATAGTGACGGTGATATAGACTTTTATATAATACCCGATCCTGTATTCCGGCCATTGTTATTTAATTCAAAAAAACCAACAGGTCATTACTATGAAAACAACGCCATTTGTTGTGAGATAGCATTTATGGAGCCAGGAAACACTGTAGCAAATGATGGGGCCACTTATTTTCAAAATGGTATGCGGCAAAAAATGGAGTTCAAAGGCATTGGAGTATATGGCCCATATGTATACGATAATAGCCATGAAGGGAATAACCCTGAAATACATCCGGTTGAGCAAATGTGGCATAAGGAAGAGATCACACCAAATACCACGGCATTTTACCTTTATTCAATGCACGACAACCAGGACAGGTTTGGAAGAAAGGAATATTATTACAATTCGAATGAATGCCCCAACCTGCCTTGGTTAAAAAATCCGCAGATCAATGTTTTTTATTTGCCTTTCGAAGTCTCTTTAATTGGAAGTACTATCAACTACAATATTGAATTACTTTCTGGCAATAATGTGAACCATAACAATACAACCGGTCAAACTTTAAGATTACTGTACAATGGAAGGGAACTGGTTACCGTTAAGAGACCATCTAACAACTATCCGGTGCTGACATTTTATTCGTTGGGGATGAAAGACGCCAATACAATAAGAGGCTATATTGCTGTAGAAACGTCAATCGCAAGTTTAGGAGCTACAAGAACACATGGAGGACATCTTTTTCTCAAAGCGACACGAACAATTTCTTCGAGGCAACCTGTAAGGCCTGCTACGCAAAAATTACAAATCAATCAAGAGTGAAAAACAGGAATGCCACAGAATGTAAAAGTGTTTACAAAATATAGAATGGAGTAGTGTTGGCGTAAATGCCCCTTATATGGATGGCACAACAACATGGTTCGCTATCCCTATAATTTTTATTTAATCGCTTCTTTAAGCGCTTCGGGTATAGGAGCCGGATCAATAATGCGAATGAATTCTCTTTTAAATAACATACCATCATACATCAAGTTGCCTTCCTTGTCAATTTCAACTGTAACAGAATGTCCCTTTGGTAATGGTATACTGATCTTATCTGGATATTGAATACAAACGAATTTATATTCCTCTGTTTTCCTATTACCTATTGTTGATTGAATAGTGTGATACATCCACTTTCCGTCGACTTTAATTTTCTGCACATTCGGCGATTGTTGCAATGTATCAGTATAAACATAAACGCCGTCATGATGTCTTTTTGAGGTATTTGTACAAGCAAGGACAATAAGTAATAATAGCCAGGTGCAAGTGGTGATTTTCATGGCAAGTTATTGTTGAGTGTTGGGTTTTCTTGTTTTTCGTTTTATTGACTGTTCAATCATGTCGGCCAGTTTAGAGGTTTCGATTTCGTAAACTAAATCATTTAATTCGTGTCGATTTAACGCCCTTATCTGTTTTGTATACCTTGATACATCAAAAGGGATATTTTGTGTTTTTGCTGCTGCATTTTGATAGTCATTTTGTATCAGGTTGGAGGGACAGATCAACCTGCCCAGGTAGTCGGAATAAAGTCCTTTCGTTTTCAGATGATCTGCTTTTTCCCACCAGGCAAAATTATTGCCCGAAGTAATTAAGCGGACATCGGAGGGAATAGTTTCAGTACTTCCGCCATTTGAAGGAAGGAGACGATCAAGAACATGTTTCAGCACCATCCAGATCGAATAAGAGTTACGCAGGATTTGGGGCCGTGTTCCATGTTTTGAAAAAACAGCTTGTATTTCTTTTAGTTGGAAAAGATCAAATCCATAACCTTCCAGAAAGAGAAGAAACGATTTGATGTATTCTTCCGAACCCAAAACAAGTAAACCGATGGCATTTCCATAATGTCCATGATTGGCAAGAATCCGTGCAGAACTGAAAAGTGTCTCCGCATTTGATTGAACTTCAGAATACACATCCAGGCATTCTTCTTTTGTTAATTGGAGGAATGTTTTCATTATTTGCTAGAACGTAAAACAGCGTTGTACACAAAAAGTACGGCTTTTTTGGTTCTTCTGAAAGAAGACCGTAAAATCCACATCCTAAAACTATAATCATTTATAACTTTAAAACTATGTCCTAATAATATTTAAGCAGCACCTGCGTAATTTTTTTTAATAGCTGTGCATTTCAGACTTTAACTGTGTTAAAATGAGGTTATCCGGTAACAGGTTAATCTGTTGGATCGATTGAGGACAAATTTCCAATGCAATATTTTAATTTCAGATGGACTATTTTTATTATTATTTTCAATGTTAAAGCCAACGATAGGCTATTGACCTATGTTTAAATTTTTTTCTGTATTTTTTTTTATAACTGTACTTCCTTACATAGTCTTTTCACAGGATCTTTCCAATAAAGGAACCGATTTTTGGGTGGGTTATGGAAATCATGTAAAAATGCTTTCCAATAATCAAACAAATGCGCAGGAAATGGTGCTTTACATCACTTCAACTCAAACCTCAAATTTTAAAATAGAAATTCCGGGCACCGGCTGGTCTTACTCCGGAGTAGTAAATGCAAATGCTGTTGTGACTACCCCACCTTTACCCAAAACGGGCGGGCAGGATGCGAGGCTCATAGATGAAGGAAAATATAACAGGGGGATTCACATCACCAGTGATTACCCAATTGTTGCATATGCACATATTTACAATCAAAATGTTTCAGGAGCAACCGTATTATTCCCTACCAATACTTTAGGCATAGATTATTATTCAATAAACTACACGCAAAAATCAAACGAACCTGATTCGTATTCATATTTTTTTGTTGTGGCGACTGAGGATAACACCCTTGTGGAAATAACTCCCGCTGCAAACACCAAAGCCGGGAAACCTGCAGGAGTTCCTTTTCAAATAAGCTTGAAGAGAGGAGAAATTTATAATGTGATGTCATTGGCAGATCTGACAGGTTCAAAAATCAAATCGATAAGTGACGGAATTTCCAGCTGTAAAAAAATTGCAGCTTTTGCCGGTACAGGGAAAATATACATCTCCTGTAATTCTGGCCAAAATACATCTGACAATATTATGCAACAGTCTTTTCCTGCAGGTTCATGGGGTAAGAAATATATAACCACCCCGACAGAAGGGATGCCTAATAATTTTTTCCGCGTAGCTGTTAATGATCCTTCGACGACTGTTGTTGTAAATGGCCAACCTCTTTCGGGACTAATTAACGGCTTTTTTTATGAATTTAAGGCAAACACACCGCAAATCATAGAATCGGACAAACCTATCATGGTGGCGCAATATATCACAACTCAAAACGAATGTGGTAATACAGCGATAGGGTCGAACGGAGATCCTGAAATGATTTATTTAAGTCCGATTGAACAAACAATCGATAATATAACTTTGAATTCGACTTCCAATTATCAAATAACATCTCATTACATCAATGTCATCTTAAAAACAGATGCTGTTGGTAGTTTTCTAATTGACGGACAACTTAACACTACAGCGTTTAGGCCTCATCCTGTCGATCCATCATTTTCCTACGCAAAATTTACTGTCAGTCCTGGTCCTCATAATTTAAAAGCAGACAGTGGGTTTAACGCTATAGCTTACGGCTATGGGAATGTAGAATCGTATGGATACAATGCCGGAGCCAATGTAATTGATCTCTACCAATATATTACTATTACCAATAAAAATGCTTCAACCAACACTCCTTCCGCATGCGATGACCTTCCTTTTTCAATTGCCATAACCTTACCTTACCAGCCTCTTAAATTAGTTTGGGATATACCATTGCATACGTCCGTAACAGATAATGCGCCGGCTTATACCAGAACTTTTATAAAAAATGGCAAACAATTATATGTATACGAACTGCCGGATTCTTATAAGTATGATCAGGAAGGTAATTATTTATTGAAAGTGACAGTAAATAACCCGACTGCGGAAGGTTGTTCCGGGTTGCAGGAAATAATCTTTAACCTGAGAGTCTATCCGAGACCTTCAGCTGATTTTTATACTTCTGTTTCTTGTTTTCCCGCACCAGTTACTTTTTACGACACTTCAAAAATCGAAGACCGGTCATCTGTAAAATGGTTATGGGATTTTGGTGATAACAGTAGCTCAGGATTATCCCAGCCGACACACAGTTACAGCATTCCTGGTTCGTTCAATGTGAAGCTGGCTATAATGACCGATGCAGGGTGTGTTTCAGATACGATTACAAAAGCAGTACTTATAAATCCGGTTCCAGTTGCTCGTTTTGGTGTGTCGGGTAATTTCTGTGCCAAAGGGAAAGTGTTTTTCTCCGATTCCTCGTCGCTTTATAATCAAGTGCGGATAACTGAATGGAAATGGGACTTTGGTGACGGATCCGCTTCCTGGATTACAAACAGACCACCAGTTACTTTTTATCATTTGTATCAGAATTCCGGTATCTATATGGCTAAATTAACAGTCAAGACAGCACAGGGATGTCAAAGTGTAGTTTTTGAGAAAGAGGTAATTGTCAAAGATCTGCCAAAAGTAGACTTTTCGCTTCCTTCTCAGGTATGTTTACCAGATGGACTTGTTCAATTTTCAGACTTATCAACGATCGCCGATAACTCAGAAAATCAGTTTTCATATAAATGGTACTTTAATGATTCAAACGCAAACGGCAGTAATCCGGATTCATCAATACTTAAAAATCCGGCACATTTCTTTTCCAAGGCTCAAGTATATCCAATAAAATTAATTGTAACATCTAAAGATGGCTGTACTGCCGATACCACAAAAAATTTAATGAATGTGTTAGAAGCGGTGAAGGCTGATTTTAATATTTCGGCAGCTGAAATATGTCAGGGCAACAACATTGTTTTTTCAGATAAAAGTGATTTAAAGGGGAGGTTGCTATCTGAATCTTTTTGGGATTTTGGAGATGGTGCCAAAGAACTAGGGTTGGAGGCAACTCATCACTACACTGTGGCTGACACATTCATTGTGAAACATTATGTAACTACAGCAGAAGGATGTTTTAGTGATACAATAAGAAAAACAATCATTGTTCATCCGGAACCTAGAGCAAATTTCAATATGGTGGGTGCCGGGTGTGAATTAAAAGGGACCATCTTTACTGATGCTTCAATCTTAAATAGCGGGCTAATTACCGGATGGAAATGGAATCTGGGTGATGGTACAACGTTAAATATTGATAGCAACAAAATTCAACATATATATGCGAAGATCGGAGGTTACAATGTTACCCTTGAAGTGGAAAGTGATAAAGGTTGTAAGAGCAATATCATTACTAAACCAATAGAAATATATCCAGTTCCAAAACCCGATTTTCTGTTGCCTGAAGTTTGTTTGAATGATGCTGTTGTGCAGTTTTCTGATCTGAGCTCCATCTCTGATAATACAGAAAATGATTTTACCTATCTATGGAATTTTGGAGACCCTAACGCCACTGATACAAATCCTAATACATCCACTGCTAAAAATGGTTTACATAAGTACAATGTGGCTGCAGACTACCCGCTCTTTCTTTCTGTTACCTCAAAGAATGGTTGCAACGGGACCGTTACAAAAACATTAACCGTAAATGGTGCAGTACCGAAAGCAGATTTTATTATTAATAACGGAAACGAAACTTGTAATAACGAGATCATTCAAATAAAAAATAGTTCCACGATTGATTTTGGCAGCATTACCAGAGTTGAAATATATTGGGATTATGAGAATAAGCCTGCAGAATTTGAAGTTGACGAAGAGCCATTCATAAACAAACAGTATAAATACTTGTACCCTTCTATCCAGAATAAAGCAAATGAGAGAAAGCAGATAAAATTTAAAGTATTCTCTGGTCAAACCTGCACCAGCGAAATGATAAAAACGATAACTATAAATGCAGTCCCTCAATTAGAGTTTCTGCCAATGCCCGGAGCATGTTTAAATGCCCTTTCCGAAAAAGTAACTGAAGCTCACGTGATCAACGGACTAACAGGAAGTGGTATTTTTTCCGGCAAGGGAGTGAATGCTGATGGAGTTTTCTCACCCGTAATTGCAGGAATAGGGAATCATACGCTGAAATATACTTTTACATCGGATAAAGGGTGTAGCTCAGAAACAGAACAAACAAAGTCAGTATGGTCTTTACCGGAAGCGAATTATAAAGTAGCAGATGTAAGGTGTACAGATCAGCCTGTTCTCTTTAAGGATGTATCAATAACAAATGAAGGAATCATTAACAGGTGGGATTGGAATTTTCAGGATAACAGTCCTGTCGATAGTACTACTGGCAGCAACATCGTTCACCGGTTTACAAAAAGTGGTGTGTATAATGTGCAACTACAGGTAACTTCTGATAAGGGCTGCAGAAGTTTGCCCCAATCATTGCCAATAAAAGTAAATCCATTACCAAAGGTTGTGTTCGAATTACCTAAAGTGTGTTTACCGGAAGGGAGGGGATTATTTAAAGATGCATCAACTATACCTGATGGCACCGAAGACGGGTTTACCTATCTCTGGAATTTTGGAGATGTTAATTCCGGAACGGAAAATTTCTCTATGAATAAGAATCCGGTACATTATTATAAAGGTCATGGTCCTTTTAACGTGGTACTCCAAGTGACATCCGTAAATGGTTGTGCTGCCATCGACAGTGCTATGCTGGTTGATGTGTTTGATCGACCAAAGGCAGACTTTGATGCAACGTATGAAACTTGTCCTGGGAATACGCTTGAATTTATTGACAAGAGCGAGGGTCAAGGAATAACAATTACCAAATGGAACTGGAATTTTGGTGATGGAAGAAAAGCTTCGGATCAACATCCTGCGCATGTTTATAACAAATCAGGTGATTATAATGCTTCACTTTCCGTCGTCAATAGTGAAGGATGTATTTCTGATACTGTCAAAAAATACATTAAAGTTTATTCACCGCCTGCTATTGATGCCGGCCCGGACCTGACTGTTACAGAAGGCGTATGGCAGACAATTAAGGCTACCGCTTCCGGCGATCAGCTTACATACAAATGGGAACCGTCTCTTTTTCTGAATAATGATACTGTACTGAATCCCAAAACAAATGCTACCGATAATATTTCTTACAAATTGATTGTAACGGGAAATGGAGGATGTGTCGCAACGGATGAAGTATTTATCAAGGTCCTGAAACTTATTCAAGCACCCAATACATTTACACCCAATGGAGATGGAATCAATGATGTTTGGGAAATAAAAAACCTTATTAAGTATCCTAACTGTATTGTGGAGATATACAACCCGCAGGGTCAACTATTATTTTATTCAAGAGGCTACACTAAAGCTTGGGATGGAGTTTATAATGGCAAACCGTTGCCAGCCGGTACATACTACTATGTCATCGATCCGAAAGATGGACAAACCCGTAAGACTGGATACATTACCATTTTAAGATGACAGAAATTCTATAAAGAACTTTTTTGATGCTTCTCTTGCATTCGTTATTAGGTTTATATGCAAAAAAAATTTGCTTCTAACTAAGTATTACGAGTAATTGCTTAGTTAAACTAATAGTTTTATGAATATGAAAATTTTCATGCTTTAAATAGAGGTATTGCAGTAATAAGTTATAATTACACGGCTGACGACCTAAATGCACAGTTAGAAAAAACAGACACATAATTTTTTGTGTTAAAGTTTAGAGATTATATTTACTGCATTGTTAGATTAATCAGTTTTAATCTAGTTTACTTTTTGAATCCACCATTTTTAACCAGCTTATGAGAAAAAATTGCAGGTTGCCCTACCTGAAATGTATTGTCGTATTCATTTCATACTTCTTTCTTTCTTCTCTTTTTCTTAATCAACAAGCAACTGCCCAAACAGTTGGCGAATACCGGATTGATGTCAGGGTAGTTTCCCTTGGAAATAATTACTGGGATGACGGCAGCAGAGGAGCGAGATATCGTTTTTGGGGATATACAAGAGGTTCTCAATGGGAAAATTTGCATCCGGGCAATGGTTGTATAAACGGAGCAAAAGGAACAACTATTTATCCAAATCTCACATTAAAGCCTATTTATCTTAACGCTAACGCTGCAAGGGAATTCACAATACAATTTACCACCCACCATGAAAGAAAAGAGGGCAGTGACGATTGTACAGTTCAAGGTGTATCGGGAATAACGTTTAACAAACCTGATCTATATGAACAGCAGCAAAATATTCCCTCGAATATTACAACGATTGCTGATTTAACGGCAGGTGTATTTACAAGAAGAACGAAGGTTCACAACTATAATGGCGGAACAGACGCCTGGTGTGAATTAGAAATACGATATACTTTATTGACTCCTGATAAACCGGTATTGAAGTACACTGACTCGCTCGGGCCAAATATTTGTGTAAACCAATTATTGACATTAAAAACCAATAGCCCCAATTTTAAAAAGGATGGTATTAAATACAAGTGGGAATATAGTGTATCCACTGATAACGTAATGGTACCAAATCCTGCTTATTGTGGCCCTGCTGACCCTACCTATGGATGTGGTCACTGGGAATACTATGATTATTACGATGAATATTACGGCTGGCAGCAGTATTCATATTGGGTAACTGATTATTGTTGTGACGAACCACCCACGATTCCAAACAGAACATGGCGTACATTGACTAATACGCTGCCATACAATTCTCCAACAGCTGACTCTATTGTATTTAACCCGCTATCGGATATTTTCGGGAACTACCTTGACCGGACAAAATCTGTTTATTTCAGAGTAAGAGCATATAACGATCTTGAATCGAAGTGGTCGGAAGCCGGATCAATAAGCGTATCTCCTCCGGCGCCATCTTTGGGCGAGGTACCATTTAGTACCCCTTCATGTCCTGGCAGCCCTACTGGTACGATTTCGTTACAAGGTATAAGTGGTGTTGGTAGTTATTTATATATTCTTAACGCCGGTTTTGATAACACTTCCATTAACTGCGATCCAACAGTACAGAATTGTGTTGGCTTCAGTATTGCTTCGGGTTCTTTCACCGGCAATACCTTGACTATTCCAAATGTTCCGGCAGGAAAATATACGTTGCGGATTGCAAATCCAGGAGACATTTATGGAACATGCTTTGCCTGGCATAATGTGCAGGTAGATTCTTTCCCCTTGTTGAAATTGCAGATTACTAATTACAGTAAGTCTGTAACATGCTTTGGTGCACAGGATGGTTCTATTAATCTTTCAAGCACTGGAGGCAACCGGGCAAGTATTGTCTATGTTGCAAAGAATGAAACAACAGCAGAAACCTTTTCGAATTCCACCGGAAACTTTACGAATCTGAAAGCAGGAAATTATTCAGTAAAAGTAGTTGATGGCTGTAATGAATTGAGGGAAGATATTTTGGTTATTGGACAACCAACAATAATCCAGGTTACAAGTGTGATCACGCAGCCGACCTGCGGTTCGCCTGTTAATGGAAAAATATCACTTTTGGCAAGAGCCGGAAGCGGTTCATATAATTATTTACTTACAAGAAGTGGTTCTATTATTGACTCACTAAATAATTCCTCAGACACCGTTTGGAATGTTACAGGTCTGGCAGCAGGTAATTATCAGTTGTCAATAAGAGATGGCGAACGACCAAATTGTGCTGGATATGATGCTAGTTTCACAATCGCCAACGCTGCTCCGCTCGCATTATCACTGGTGAGCAATGATCCTTCAAAGTGTTATGGTGCAGATAATGGTTTTATCAAATTAACTGCAACTGGTGGTTCCGGCACCTACCAATATTATCTTGCTAATACTTCTACAGGTTTAAAAATCTTATCTGAGACTGGTGAGTTTGCAAATATGGCTGCTGGAACATATGCAGCTTATGTGAAGAATAAGAACAGTGAATGTTCAGATAGTATCGCCTATCAGAACACGATTACCGTATCTCAACCAAGCAGTATTGCTATGCAATTCAGTATTCAGCATGTCGTATGCAAAGGCCAGAACAACGGTTCGGTGACTGCAACGGCCGTAACTGGTGGCAGCGGAACTTATTCTTATCAGTGGCAAAAACTTTCTGGTACATCCTGGTATGATTATACATTGAATGGTCAGGGTAACGGGGCCTCTTTAACAAACCTGTATCCTGGAACTTTCCGTCTGAAGATAACGGACACGGAAGGCTGTGTAAAATATTCTGAAGACTTAAATGTAACAGAGCCAGTATATGAATTAATACTAACTAATGTTGAAGTAACAGATATTAAATGTATTGGAACTACAGCGAAGATCGTCCCCATAGCGGCGGGTGGATATGGTAGTTATACTTACTTCTACACTCCATCTGGTGGCTCACTTACACAATATAATCCTCAGACATTTTCTTTTGCTCCGGGAACCTATACGATTAAAGTGCGGGACTCTCTGGGATGTGAGATTAACCATCCTGAACAGGTGATAATTACAAGTCCATCAACGGCTTTGGATTTTACTTATTCAACTTCCATTTATAATGGATACAGCATTTCCTGTTATGGAAATACAAATGGGAAAATAGCCATTACCGCAAACGGCGGTAATGGCGGGAATTATAACGGTTATCAATATGCGCTTGGAAATATTAATGGGCCTTACAGAAGCAGTAATGTATTTGATAGTTTAACTGCCGGGGATAAAACTGTTTATGTAAAAGATGGAAGGGGTTGCATTGTGAGTAAAACAATAACGCTCACTGAACCTGCTTCTACTATCACGGCAACTACTACCTATACAGGAACAACCTGTTCTTATGATAGTACGGGAAATATAACAATTACTGCATCGGGTGGTGTTGCACCTTATCAATACAAATTGGTAAGAACTGGTTCAATTGGCGCCTGGTGGGAAAATTGGCAAAGTTCAAATGTCTTTAATAATTTGTTATGGGGACAATATACCGTCACGGTTAGAGATGCAAATGGTTGCACAAGTGTAACAACCTGTTCCCTGACTTATAAAACAACAGGCCCTGCATTAATAATCACGAAGCAAGATGTCAATTGCTTTAATGCAAATACAGGGAGTATATCTATCGGCGTTTCAAGTGGCATCAATAATGTCACTCCTTACAGTTATTCATGGACTGGTGTTTCAGCTTCGACAGCATCAATTAATTCTTTATTAGCTGGATCATATTCAATAAGGGTTACAGATTCTTTGGGTTGCAAAACAGATTCTTCGGTGATTATTAAGCAACCATCTAAAATCCTGACGACCGCGTCAGCCAGACCAATTTGTATTGGGAGTTCAGATGGACGTATTATATTGAACACAAGCGGTGGCACATCTCCGTATATGTACTCCGTCAATAACGGAACATCTTTCCAAAGCAGTAATGAATTCAATGGGTTGGCCGCTGGGTCCTATCACGTAGTTGTAAAGGATAACAATAACTGTATCGATACACTGACCTCACAAATTATTCCAATAAATTTAGGAACAACCTACACCAATTTCCTCGTATCAAGCAAACAAAATGCTTACGACACGGTGGTTGTGAAGGAAGTATGCAATCCAAAACCGGATTCAGTGAAATGGGTATTTGATCCAGCCGCAATAGTTGTGGACTATAATCAGTATTCTCCACGTCTCAAATTTAATAGCCCCGGTACGTACAAAATAAAAATGATACCCTATTTCGGTGCCTGCGATTTGCCGATTGAAAAAGATGTAGTAATCAAACCGTTTGATTCGACGATAGTATTTACTAACAGCACTTACGCTGGAATTGACACAGTACTGGTATTGCCAAACCCCAACAATGGCCAGTTCTCATTGCAGGTGAAATTATTCAGATATCAAAAACTGGAAGTCTATATCAGGAATGTTTCCGGAATGCTGATCTATTACCGAAGGTGGAATTCCGTGAAGGAAATAATGGAAACGATCAACCTCAATGCCAATGGGTTTTTACCGGCTGGCTCTTATTTCCTGAAAGTGTTAACTGATAATGATGCACGTGACAGGCAAATTATTAAGCAGTAATTTTTTTAATAAACAAATTTTTAATTATCACTGTGGACGGGCAGGAATGAACGTATGAAAAAAATAGCACTCTTAATTATCCTGGGTTTCTTAGCAGGGAAACAGACCCTGGCTCAGGATATTGATGCTATTGAAAATAAAGTCAGGGCATTCAGTTTTAAGAAAGGAATAAAAATGAGCGGATCTTTAAACATAAACACCATTAATTATTTTTCCAGTGATTCGCTGAAACGCCGTGATCCGTTCAACTGGTTTGCGGGCGGGAATATCAACATTAACCTTTTCGGTCTCGATGTTCCCTTTTCCTTTTCTTATACAAATGCTCAGCTCCGTTATTCGCAACCATTTAACAGGATCCGGTTTGCGCCTAAATATAAATGGATAAAAACGTATACAGGAACAACCAGTATGACGTTTTCTAATTATACGCTGGCTGGTCACACGTTTAAAGGATTTGGTTTTGAACTGACTCCACGCAACTGGAGAGTAATGGCGATGTATGGCAAACTGAGAGAGGCAATACCCTATACCGATGTAAGAAATCCGGTAAATACAAAGGCTTCTTTTAAAAGAGTAGGTTATGGTTTAAAAGTAGGGTATGAGACAAAGGGAGAATCTATAGAGGCGATATTCTTTAAAGCCAAGGATGATAAAAACTCCATTCCGTTTATTCCAGTCGGAGGGTTGGTTACCCCACAGGAGAATATTGTAATGGGTCTTTCCGGTAAAAAGAAGATCGGAAAAAGAATTTTCATGGATGCTGAATATGCAGTTTCCGGCTTGACTGGCGATCTTCGGTCGGATACTGCTAAAAGGGAAACAAAGAATTTTAGTCTCTTATCCCGATACATCAAGACAAGGAATACTACCCGTTTTTATGATGCTGCTAATATAGGAATAGGCTACACAGGAGATAACTATGCGATTCAATTAAAGTATGAACGTGTTTCACCGGAATACCAGACACTGGGTGCATATTATTTTAATAGCGATCTGGAAAATTATACGATCATGCCCAGCTTTCGTTTGTTTAAGGGAAAGCTCAATTTTTCCGGCAATGTAGGTGTGCAAAAGGATAACCTGGATAAACTGAAAACCACGAGCACTAAACGCTTTGTTGGTAATATGAATGCGAATCTTATACTGAATGAAAAATGGAATATAGCAGGAACCTACTCCAATTTTTCCTCCTATACCAATATGCGTCCACAAACGGACCCGTTCTATCAAAATACACTTGACACATTGGATTTTTATCAGGTGAACCAAACCTTCAACGGAATGGCAGGGTATAACTTTGGAAATAAGTTTTACCGTCATGGTATTATGGCAAATGCCTCTTATCAACGGGCAAGTGACCAAAGTACTGAAACCGGTAAAGGAAGTCTTTCAGATTTTTATTCCATGAATCTTTCTTACTCGCTGGCGCTGACTGAAAAAAATATTAATCTGGCTACCGGCTTTAATTACAATAAAAATATTTCGGCAGATCGTAACGCTGTATTCATGGGACCAACCTGTAATATAGGTAACAGTTTATTTAAAAAGCTCCTTCGTAGTTCGGCATCGTTTACTTACAACAAGTCACTGAGCAATGGTATTGTCGGTAATGATGTTTTGAATGTGCGTTGGAATCTGAGTTATTCTTCTGCTAATAAGAAAGAAGCATCGAAAAAAACTGCTGACAAAAAAAATAGTTCAGAGATGGTTGGCAATTCGCCAACACAAGGCACGATTAAAAAAGATGACAAAAAATTTGCCGAGAGCCACAGCATATCGTTCAGTATGGGCTATACGCAACGGTTTAAAAACAGTGTTCAACCGAATGGTTTCCGGGAAGCCACGATAAACATTGGTTATGTATTCAGCTTTAAATAACAAAACAAGAAAATATAATAAACAGTAGCGAGGAATTGTGTGTGAAGTCAGTAAACGAAACGAAGATAATATCCAGAAGTAACAGAAAACTAATTATGCAGCAATCATTACCCCTATCCACTACGGTAACCTTATGGAAAAGAAACCGGAACAAAGGACTCCTGTTTTTATTAGGATTTGTTTTTGCCTTTATGAGTACACAGGCCCAAACCATTTATCCGGTACAGTCTACTACACGTATCATTCCTCCCTATTCTGTATACCTGGCAGATTATGCAGTAAATGGCAACGATAAATTACAATGCCTGTTGGTAAACCGTGATGCTACTGCCACTACTTACCAGGTAAGGTTGCGGCTTACTGTTAAGCTGAACGGAAGGGTAATTATGCAGACAAGCCCGAGCTTTAATCCAGCTCCAATCGCCCTTACTCCCAATTCACTCCAGCTTTTTGCAGGTTCTACGCTGGAACCATACCTCAAATCCGAAAACCTGGAATTTGTTGGGTATAGCCAGGAGTTGTATGAACAGAACCGTGCTTTACCGGAAGGCTTTTACGAAATTTGTTTTGCTGCGTTTGACTATTTTCGTCAGGATGTGCAGGTAAGTAATGACGGCTGCGGATTTTACTTTCTTGCGAAAAATGAGCCACCGCTGATAAACGGCCCGGCATGTGGTAATAAAATACAACCACAATATTCAACACCAATACGCTTTTCCTGGTTACCACGGAACACAGCTTCGATAAACTCGAATAACAGTACGATATACAGACTCTTTATTTATGAAGTAAATCCAAGAGGCACCAATCCCAACGATATTGTAAACAGCCTTCCACCTATTTATGTTGACAGTACCAATGTCAACCAGACTTATTATGATTTGCTGCCCACCACTACTTTATTCCGTGACAGTATGGAATATGTCTGGCGGGTTCAAGCGGTGGATATAAATGGCTCCGATCTGTTCCGCAATAATGGTTACAGTCAGGTGTGCACCTTTACCTGGGGAGGCCCCGGCGCTAATCCATTTGGAGCAATTGACAGTGTACTCAACCTGAATGCTATCGGAGAAACGGAACGGAAAGGAAAGATGTGGTGGACAAAGGATTTAACAAAGTACGACAGTTACAAAGTACATTATAAGAAAAGTGGAAGTGGATATAACTGGTTTACTTCTGAAACAGAATTTGATACGCTGAGAGTCTTTGACCTGGAACCTGACACGGAATATGAATGCCGGATACAGGGTCGGAAGAATGGCAGCTATGGCATTTACTCTGAAGTACGCTACTTCCGTACAAAAAAGATTATCCCGAAAGATTGTGATAATGATTCATCAACTGCTATCGCTACCAGCGGCAGGCCCATGCTGAATCTTTTAAAAGGCACAACAGTCACCTACCGGGATTTTGCAATAACGGTAACGGATTTTATCAATAACGGTAACGGATTTTACAAAGGCAGCGGCACAGTGAGCATCCCCTTTTTGCTGGGGCTGAATTTTGCTGTGGAGTTTGATAATATTAAGATTGATGATGCCGGCGTGGTATCAGAGGGAGAGGTGCGGTTTGTAAGTAATGACCTGCAGGACTGGATAAACAAAAAAATAAAAGCAGAGAACGGCGGCGATGATGTGGGTGATGTGATAACCGGTGATGATAAGACTGACAAGAGCGTGGACTACGATATTACAGACCCGAGTAAAATTAAAGTTCTTGGTCCTGTTATAAACGGGGTACAACAACCCGTTACCAATGGTGTTGCCGACCTGATCATTACCAAACCTGATGGGACAACAGATACGCTGAAAGCAGTAACGCTTCCTTATACCATTAAGGATAAGGACGGAGATATATACAGCATTGGCAAAGATGGCAAAGTAACGAAAGTTGGTAAGAGCGGAGCTATGCCAGGCTTGAATCCTGCGACACTAAATAAAGTACAACTGGATAAAGCCAAAGTCACCTTCAAGGCACATCCATCCCAGCAATATGCATTTGATGCATGGCAAACTGCGTTTGCCGGTAAACCGATCATAGCTGATGAATACGAAAAGCTGACGGATAGCGCTACCAACACAGTTTACTATGTGCCAAACAAAGCCATAGGTGCTTCGAAAACGGATAAGGTAATAGCGAAGATTGAAATTACCGACAACAGTATTATCGCTGACAGCATCAAGTTTGTAACAGCGAAGGGTACACAGTTTGAATCTAATAAGACTTCAACTGCTAACGAATTTGAAGTGCAGTTGGTAGGAGGGCCCGGTGGTGATGCGCAGGAATTATTTGCTGTATATAAAAAAGCTGACAGTACGGTAATAACGCTAGGCAAACTGAAAGTATCAGCATATGAAAAAATACTGAAGCAAATAGTGTTGGTTCCAGTGCAAGACAGTATCACGGATATAAGCTACATACAGGAATATTTAAAAGAGATATACAGTAAAATTAATGTAGACGTAGTTATTCGGCAAGAAGGGAAGTTTGACGACAATGGCTGGGATATTAACAAGGATGGGACATTAGATGTTATCGGAAGTAGTTTACTAAGTCAATATACGGCTGAAATGAAAGCGCTGAACAGGGCATTTAAAGGACGCAGATATGTTGATAAAAATAAGCTCTATCTCTTTGTGATGAAAAAATCCACTGAGAGCAACGGTATTGGTGGCGATATGCCAAGAGGCAGTCAGTTCGGCTATCTCTTTACCGAAGCATTGGGAACTGACAAGAAAAAGATCTCCCGCACAATTGCTCATGAACTTGGCCACGGAGTATTCAATTTAAAGCACACGTTTGATGAGGCAATAGGTTTACCTAAAGAGAGTACAAGGAACCTAATGGATTATACCAATGATCATAATCCAATTCCTGAATTATATAAATATCAATGGGATCAGATTCATGATCCTGGAATTGTAGATAAAGTTTTTGCTAGTGATGGAGAAGCATTAAGTGTAACACTCACTACCGATTATTTAACAGATTTTAAAAATCTTTCTGATGATAATTATACATTCATCACTCCGGCAGGAAAATATATAACACTTCCGAAGGATATACAATCAGTAAATTTTTCAACCCTCGATAGGCTTGTTTATGTCAAGAATAACGAGCCAACAAACGATTTGTTACCGATTGGCAGTTTAATTGGCTTTACGGATAAAGACGGTAACTATTATGGCTCCTATGTAGAAGGAGCTACATTTAAAGGGTACTTGAAGAAAGATACAAAAGACTTCTTCTATAAGGATAAGTATACACAATACTATAGTTCTGCTCCGAATAGTGGCATCGTATTGTTTGCTGGTGTTAAAACTGGAAAGTTTGTCCATTATGTTTCAAGGTTTGCAAGCATTGCTCTTGAAACAAAGCAAGATGCTGAAGGGCTTGGATCTGGACAATTAATTCCTAACCTCGCAATTATCAACTTGGTTCTGGAGGATATGGATAAAACTCTCTTAGAAGTTTTAACTGCCAAAAAAGTACATACAAATCTGAACTCTATTAGCGATGTATCGATTTATCTGAGTAACCAGGATGTGGTGTTTAATTATCTTTTTAGTGAAAAAAGCTTGCAACAGTTTTTATGTGATGTACTTTCTGAAAACAGTAAATTAAAGGACTATCTGGGTTATTTCACCCTAGCTAATTTGAAGAAAAACGAAATACAATCATTTGCTACCTGCTTAGCTTCTGAGTTCAAACTGGATATTGCAAAAACTTCACAAGCAGTATACGCAGCTTTAGCAAAAGCTCAATTTGGTCAATCAGGTAGATTAAACGAAGCCAGTTCAATGTTGAATAGTATCAAAACACTGACTCTGCAGGAATTAGTGGGCCTTGTGAGTGTTGATACAACTGTAGTAGGGTTATTAAGAACAGCAGTAAACAACCAAAAATCTGCCAGTGAGATTTACAACATTATAAAGAATAATTATAAACCGTGCGCATTCGGAGGTATTGACTTTGCTACACGTAAATATGTTCTAAATAAACTTTTAGGGAGCGGGTTTGATAATAATCATTGGTATACTGATCCGAGTATAATTGGAGATGATGGAAACTTTATTTTAAAATCCCTGATTGTTTCCACACCGCTTTTTGATCAGCCGAAGATATTGACAGAAGGATTCATGGCGAACAATTATCTCTGGTTGCGTAATATGTGGGGACAGGCGAATGCATGGTTTGACAACGGGGTTAAATATGCAGATGTGATCGATGTGTTCAATAACATAAATGTTTGGGTAAAGAACCATTACAAGGATCTAAAGGTGTCGGTTACCACTAAAAAGGAACTTGTTAGTGATTTGGGTTCTTTACAGTTTATTGAGTACCCGGCAGGCATGAATGAGTATTACCTGGGAATGAAAAACAACGAGAATTATCCTGTAGGAAATTTTTCATTAAGCACAGGTAATTACAGTGAAACCAGCGATATAACGTTTAAGACCGAAGGGAAAATCAGTTTTCGCCAAAACTATCATATAAAAGACGCCAGGACCTATTTTACTGCACCCGGTACACCGTCACCCAATGCTTCAAAATTCGTGGATTATGATGAAACATTTGATCCATTTGAACCTGTTAGCATCATAATAGCCGATAACTATGGCGAGTTAGATTTTCAGCAGGGGGATGCTTTTACAGTGCCGGCATATATGGCTATGGTATACGACAAGAGCATTAAAAGAAATGATAGGGATTATAAATTAAGGATGGTTGGAGATGGAATTATGATTGCAGCAGCTGTTTTCTTAGCTCCGGAAACCGGCGGAGGTTCATTAGCAACAGTAACCCAACTTATGGCAAAAGCAACCAATTTTGTCACAAAGGTAGGAGCAGTTACATCGGCTCTTGACGCAGCTATTCAAACAGAAAAAACAACGCTAACACAACAACAAATTGCGGGCAACGGTGACTTTTATAAGGCGTGGGATGAGTTTAAACTGTCGGTTGATTTTGCAAATTTGGGAATTGCAGGTGCGAATGTCGCAGTTTCTTTATATCCAAAAATAGCTTCATTCAATGCTCTAAATAGCTGGAACAGATTTACAAATCTTTGTAGAGCTAATACCAGTCGGCTTTCTGCTATGGCAAAAGGAACTTGGAACAAAATAATCAATCTCAATAAAGGAGGAGGAGAAATAATAGACCTTATAAAAGCAGAACAACGGTACACCAAAATATATGTTTCTTCAACATCCAAGCCTTTTGGACTACAAATGACACTTGACGAGGTCGGGCAAATATTTGGTAAAAATGGACGGCAGATTGTAACAGAAACAGAAACAACCGCTAAGGAAATTATTGCTCAGACCGGAGGAAATATTAAAGGAGACCCTGTTCTTACGGGTTTAATTGATAATAAAACAGGGCAAGTTTTTTATGGAAGAAATTTAAAAACTGATTTAGAGATAGAGCAGTTTTTAGAAGACATGCATCCCATTCTTAAAGAACGTCTGAAAATCCATCACACACATATTGCAGATAATACATTGCATGCTGTCGGAAGTGATATTCAGCGGGCAGGTATTCCCGCTTCTCATTCTGAAATAGTTGCAATTGATAAAGCGCTTAAAGCACGAGGAGCAACAGCAACAGAAGCGGATATAAAAGACTTTATTATTCACAATAGGGCATTGGGTGGGCAGTTAGACAACATGGGGATTCCTATAGGCTGCCCTCCACGCTGCGCACATTGTTGGTATTTGAGTGACGAAATAAAAGTAATTGGAAATGACTAACGGATATAATGTAAAAGATTTAGAACTGCTTCAGGATGAAGTTGGAGCGTGGTATTATGCACTTAATAGAAAGCCTTATACAGGTTATGCCTATGCTCTTTTCCCAAATGGGAATATGTCATACGAATACAACCTTGTTAATGGGTATGAAGAAGGAATTCAAAAAATATGGTTCCCGAACGGTCAATTGCAAGTTGAATGCTATAAAAAGGACAATCTAACACATGGGAAAAGTTTAGAATGGTTCGAAAATGGTGTTTTGCGATTTGAAGCTGAGTATAATATGGGACTAAGAGTATGGTACAAAATGTACAATCAAGAAGGCGAATTGGTAAAACAGTATCCATAGAGAATTGATTAAATGGTCGGCCAACCCATGTGAGTGATGGTGATTCTGAAGGGAAGTTATTAGGGGAGCTTTTAACCCAAGTGCATGCACAATTAATGGGTGAATATTAAACCATATTTATTTTGAAAAAAACCAATATGATTCTTTTAACAGTTACAATATGAAAACTATTTTTTTGAAAACTTTTACCGTGTGGTTACTGATAGTGAGTAATTGGTCATGTAAGAAAGTTGATAAAGCAACTCCTGAACATCATCCTTCTTTTTCAAGATTTTATCCTGCCATGGACACTGTTGGAGCAACAGTTGTTATTAAGGGGGCCGACTTTAATACAATCGCAAGTGAAAACGAAGTTAAGTTTAATGGAATAGCTGCTACCGTACTATCCGCTTCATCAGATTCTATTTTAGTAAAAGTTCCTCAAGGAGCATCAACGGGCAAGATAACATTAAAGACCTGGGGGCAGTCATTGCAAAGCCCGACAGAGTTTACTGTTTTATACATTCCGTCAATTACTTCTTTCTCTCCCATGGCTGATACAGTGGGAGCCTTAGTTACGATCAAGGGAAAGAATTTTGGAAAAAACATTGCCGACAATAAAGTTTTTTTCTCAGCTTCCAGCAACTCCTATGACGCTTCTGTTAGCCTTCAGGCAGAAATAATTTCTGCGTCTGAGTCGCAATTAGTGGTAAAAGTTCCTGCTCTGGCAAAGAGCTATACAGTATTTGTAGTAGCAAATAACAGGACTGCAGAAACTGCTCAGCACTTTTGTGTTATCTATCCACCAGTAATTACTTCCGTTACTCCATCTTTGGGCGGAGAAGGTTCAATCATTACAGTTAACGGTAACGATTTATGGCAAGACCTTTATGGAAATTATGCGGTGCCGTTTTCCATAAAATTCAATGGAGTTGCCGCTACCCAAATCGAACATCCTTTATATTCTACCTCCATAATAAAAGCAACAGTCCCGGCGGGAACTTCTACAGGAAAAATCTCTGTCACTGTGGGGCCATATGCCTGGAACTCTGCAAGCGATTTTACAGTTGGCAACTGGAAATGGACTAAGAAATCAGATATGCAGGGTGGCAGTTTTGCTTCAGTGAGTTTTTCCATTAATGGCAAAGGTTATTTTGGTCTCGGGAGGAATTCGGCTCTTTTTTTTAAAGATCTCTGGGAGTATGATCCGGCTACGGATAAGTGGACACAGAAAGCAGATATGCCATCTACATTAGGTAAGGCGGGATCGGCCTGTTTTGTTATAAATAATAAAGCCTACGTGGTTGGAGGACTCAATGGCGGTGGCAATGGTTATTCCAAAGAAGTATGGGAATATGATCCTTCACAAAACAGTTGGCAGAAAAAAGCAGACTTCCCAGGAAATGCCCGGATAGGTTGTGGATTCAGCATCAGCGACAAAGGTTATTTTGGATTAGGGCCAGGTCTTAGCGACTGGTGGCAATACGATCCTTTAGCCGATAGTTGGACGCAGAAACAAAGTTTTTCACGATCAGCAGATGAGGGTGCAATTAGTTTTACTGTGAGCGGCAAAGGCTATGTAACCGGTGGTGGAAATGTAAGCCAATACAACAAAGAAGTTTGGGAATATGATCCAGTGTTGGATAAATGGAACAAAAAGACCGATTTCCCTGGAACAGGCCGGTATTACGGTATCGGTTTTTCCCTGAACAACTATGGATATCTAGGCATGGGGAAGGTTAATGATACAAATTACAAAGCAGATCTGTGGGAATACCGACCGCTTGAAGATAAATGGGTTGAAAAAGGAGATTTACCTGGTGGTGCAAGAGACAACCTTGTTGCCTTTCCAATAAATGGGAAAGCATATTTGGGTAGTGGGTATTCCAACTCTGCAAATGGGAACCAAGTCACCACCATTATTTATAGAGACTTCTGGGAGTTTTTTCCAAGATAAATTTTAAGATATAACCCAATCGACAACGTTCTGAAAATTACCAAAGCTATAAGCCACTTCATGAAAAAGAAAACCATTACAACTGTATTTATGAAAAGACATAGCCTGATTTTACTGGCTTTTTTGCTGTCTGCTTTCTCTGTGTTTGCCAATCCCGGCGATGAGAAAGAAGCTGAAGTTGTATCGAAAGTCAATTATGTAAAAGATAAGGGACGTCTGACGAGCAACCTTATTCCAGGAGATATTCAAACGCTGCCTGTAGGCCTTGTAAAAGAGGTGGATGGAAAGTATTTTATTATTGCCGTGGATAGCGCAAGGGTTACCCCGCAGGGTGGTTTTTTTAGTGCTTATGCTGCGGTTAAACTGCCAAATACCGATGATGTTATTGCTTTTGCTGCAAAGAATGTTTCATTACGTCCAAACGGTTTAGGCGGGTTTTCCAGCGATTCGAGATTGATGCTGGTTTCTGAAAAAATCATCACTATAAATGAAAAAGTAAAACTTCGTCTTCCGGCAAATGGCCAAAACTATATTCAATGGGATTGTAATGGATTTCAGAGTATAAGCCTTGAAGGCGAGTTCATCTTTGACACAGCGATGATTAAGCCTGATCTGGAAATGGATCCCACCAAATCAAAGGTCGCAGCGACATTTAAAGTGCAGGCTGCAAAAGGGTTTAATTTCTTAGTATCTACATCTATTTCTCCTTTCAAAGTGGCAGGATTGGCTGATATGTCTTTCGCTGTTCAGGAAGCCTGGGTTGATCTCAGCGATGTTGCAAATCCCACAGACTTTTATTACCCGGTTGACTATCCTTCTTATTTCGGGGGAGATGCCAGTCTATGGCGGGGCTTCTATCTGAAAGCACTTACCGTAAAACTGCCAAAGGGGATTTCAACAAGCAATGGAAGAGCATCTTTTACCGCACATAATGTTGTGATTGATGAAATGGGGGTATCAGGATTCATGGGAGTGCGAAACCTCTTTGATATTTCAATCGGCGCAGTGGATGGCTGGGCATTTTCTATCGATACAATCGGGGTACAGATATTACAAAACCGGCTGGTTGGTGGCAGTTTTGGAGGTACTATCAACGTTCCTTTCATGGCCGATGATACGCTGGGTTATGCTGCGGAAATGGAGCAGCGCAATGGGGAACTGAACTATAAATTCCTGGTACAAACAAACAACGATCATGAATATAACATGGCCTGGGGCGGTAAACTGAAACTGGGTGCAGGTTCTATGGTTTCTGTTCAGAAATACGACGGCAAACTGACAGCCAGTGCATTATTGCATGGATCGTTGACCGTCAATCAGGATATCGCAAATATTGATTCGTTGAGTTTTCAAAACCTCGAAATTAGTACCCGAAGTCCCTACATACACAAGGGAACATTTGCGCTGTCTAGCAGCAGCACTGCTTCTAAACAATCACGATTGGCTAAATTCCCGATTAGTTTAAGCAATATTGAAGTTGCCATCTATGAGGGACGGGCTTGCCTGAAAACAACCATCGCCCTAAACCTCATGAATAAAGAGGATAAGGGATTTAGTGCGAGTACATCCATTATGGTGAAAGCCAAAATGGAAGAAACAAACGTTAATGCTGATTATAAGAAACATAAATGGGTGTACGACGGAATCTCTGTTTCAACTGTTACTTTAAGTGTAAATATAGGTTCATTGGATTTGCAGGGATCATTACAATTCTTTGGTACCGAAACACCTGATCCGGTTTATGGCAAAGGCTTCAGAGGGAATATTAAACTCAAGTTTGCCCCGATGAAAGAGCATATGCAGGCCAATGTCTATTTTGGAAGTAAAGACGATGGAGATGGAGACTATCGCTATTGGCAGGCAAATCTTTATTTGCCTTTTGTAAAAATACCTGTGGCACCACCTATCTATATCAATGGTATTTTAGGTGGCGCTTCCTATCGTATGAGCAGGGTTTCCCAAACCTTTGTTCCAACGTTTACAGCACTGAATACAACCAACCCTACTTTTTACCCCACCGCAGACAGCATAGGTTTAAATAACAGGGAAAGCGCACAGGAATTTGTGTTTGTTCCAAATAAAGACGTAGGATTGGGAATAATGGCTGGTGTTACAATTCTTTGCGCAAGGGAGGAAGCATTTAACGGAGATGCTACTCTCGGGGTTGAATTTAACCGTTACGGGGGTATTAATAGAGCATACTTTAAAGGCGGTGCGTATTTCTTTGCGGGTCTTGATCGTATTAGAAAATATGTTCCGAACGAGGCAGCTTTGTCTGCAGATGCTAAAGCCCCTGTTTATGCTTATATGGATATGTTATATGATAATCCTAACAATGTCTTTCACGCAAGCATTAAAACGTACGTAAATGTTGCCAATATCGTAACCGGATCTAATCAAAATGGTCTTATTGGTGAAGCTGTGATACATGTTGATCCTAAAGACTGGTATGTATATATAGGCAGGCCCTCCCAAATGATGGGATTAAACTTTGTAAATATTTTTGAGGCGAAGGCTTATTTTATGTTAGGTAGCAAAGTAGAACCAATGCCACCGCCGCCATCTTATGTATCAGATATTCTTGGAGGCAACTGGACAGCTCCTGCCACTTATTCTGGTATGATGGCGACGGGTAAGGGATTTGGGTTTGGTGTCCATTTCAGAGGGGGCTTCCCTTATGATCCAAATGATCCCAACAAGACTTTCAAAATGGGGCCGTTTTTTGCAAAGTTTGCAATTGGAGCGGGAGCGGATGTGATGATGACCCAATTCAATGGCCAGGTGAATTGTGGAGGTAATGTTATAACACCTGGTATTAAAGGATGGTATGCGGCAGGCCAGGTGTATGCTTATTTACAAGGGGCGATAGGAATAAATGTAATGAAAAAACAGTTTAAGATTATCGATGTTGCAGCAGCAGCAATTTTGCAGGCACGCCTGCCCAACCCTACATACATGAAAGGAGCTGTGGGGGGACGTTACAGTATTTTAGGCGGATTAGTAAAAGGATCGGTAAGGTTTAAATTCACCATTGGTCAGGATTGCAGCCCTGTCAATAGCGGCAGTGAATTAGATAATATTAAGGTTATTGAAAATTTGAAACCTGATAACTCGGCTACCCAGGTGAGTGTATTTGCCAAGCCTGCTGCTAGTTTCAATGCCGCACTAAATACTGAATTGCCGATTATTGATGATAACGGAACTGTGCATACCTACCAGGTGGTGCCGGTATCCATTACATTAATCAATACTCAAACAAATGCTTTTGTTACTCCCTATCAATTGGAGTATAATACTAACAATGATGCGGTCATATATAAAACGACAAACAGTCTTGCCGGGAAAACTACTTTTAAATTTACAGTAGTAGTTAAATGGCAGGAAAAAATTTCAGGTACGTGGACTGACCTTAGCGGTGAAACGGAAACTAAAGAATATACTTTCACTACAGGTGATGCGCCAAATACTATTCCGCTGGAAAACGTTGATTACAGTTATCCTGTTGCAAGGCAATATAATTTTTATAAAAATGAAACGACTACTGGATATATTCAGTTAAAAACAGGACAGTCAGATGTGTTTGCAACGCATGATACCTATGGTGACTGGACCATAGCAGCCCGATTTAAAGCACCGAACGGATCAATTCTGGAAACACCGGTTACATACAATTCCAACAGGGCAAGTTTCCAATTACCCACGCTTCAGAACAATACTGCCTATACATTTTCCATTGTACGAAAACCCATCGTTACACAGCAAAATGTTGCTGGCAGAATGGCGGCGTATGATACCATTACGATTCAATCAGAAAGGGTGCAGTATGTCGATGAAACCACCACATTGTTAAGTGAAATGAATGCCGGATTTTCCATGACTAATCAATCGGAAATGGATTCAATAAATGCGAGTAATCAATGGAATCCGGTAGATGCAACGGAAACAAGCGTAGCCACTAACAGCAATCACATTACCACTCAGGTTAATATGGCTCAGGAAATAGTGGTTTACCGCATCAGTTTCCGTACAAGTAAGTTTAGTACTGTTGCCGAAAAAATGCAGGCACTCACCAATGAACAAGAAGTGCTGAATACAGTATCAGGTAATGTGACAGCCATTGGGAAAAAATACTTCACTACGGAAAGTTTTGATGAAGTTGAGTTGTTTGGCAGGGGTAGTAATGACAAGCCATTGATTCAGCTAAATGCCTCACCAACAAATAGCTGGTATAATGATAAAATGAACCCGTTGATGTACGAATTATATGGATTTAACAGTGCTGTAAATATTGATTGGAGAAACATCAGCGATTTGAGAGAACCTTCTATCAGCAATGCGGCTCCAATGAAAGGAGTCAAAGTGCATAATAATATGAATGGCGATGGATATTCATTAACGGATGAACTTGTCAATAATGGCCAGGCCCGAGCTAAAGAAGAGGATATTGTGTTTGCATACTATCTCTCTTATTACTGTTCAAAAGATTTTCAGGAATTGAGAAACGAAGCGGCTGCTCTCTATTTAAGTGAAAGTGCGTCTCCAATGCCCGAAGGAGCCATACGGTTAATAAATGAAGCGGGATATACAGATTTAACATCTGGGGAGTACCAGATTAAACTGAATTACATCTTGCCTGGTAGCAGCACAGCTAATTCTTCAAATAATTTCACCATTCCATTTAGTCTGGGTCAAACCAGCAGTTGGCAGGCTACAGGCACATGGCGTTGTGCGAAAAATGTTAACGGCAGCAACACCGGTTATCAGGAAAGAGAAGAGAGAAATATTGATCCCAGCAGTCCTTCATATAATCAAATACGCTGGATCAATGTATGGCAAAGCTGTGCGGCCTGTCCTAAACTTGCAACATGGCAGGCTACAGGAAATCTTCGTTGTGCAAAAGATGGATCTGGCTATCAGACAGGTTACCAGGAACGTGAGGAAAAAGATATGGAAGGTTGCAGCAGTACTTACGGCCAGTTACGTTGGGTATCCAACGGTCAAAATACAAGTGTTTGTCCAAGCACGGTACCTAATTGGCAGGCAACAAATGTTACACGTTGTGTGCTGGATTATCAAAGTCAAAATACCGGAGAAGAAGAGAAAGAAGAAAAGGATATGAACTCAAACAGTTCAACCTATAATCAGGTACGTTGGGTATCAATTGGAGTAACAGGTAATTGCCCTCCGCCGCAGACAACTATTTATGCGCAACTTGTTTATGAAAATATCTACGACACGTATGATTATACATATGCGGACGTAGTTGTGAAACTATACAGCGATGCAAATGCCATGACGCCTTATTACCCCACCCAGCCTTTGAATGTATATTACACCAGGGAAGATGTAGACAATTATGGCAGTACAATGAATTGGTATAACAGTGCGATAAACTGTTACAGCGACTATAATATGATTAGTTACAGTGAGTCAATTTATATGGACGGCCGTTATTATTATAATTATGCCACCAGGTACAGGTATTATCTAACAGGTGGAAGTGGTTATGAAATAATTTACTATTAGAAAAAAGGGGTTAGTAACTCTAAAAAATTATGCGATGAAAAATAATATGAAATATCTGTTTTTAATAACCGGGTTTTGGTTCTTAGGTCAAACGATTGGTTACGGTCAAACTTCTTCACCAGATGCAAAAAAAATGGCTGCGAACGAAGCAGCAGCGATGAAAAAAGATTTAACCATGTCCAATCCTCAATATGACAAGTTGCTTGTAGTGCTTGAAAAATTTTATGCTACTATGAATCAAATTCGTACTACTGGTGAGACAGGAGTTGTAAGGACGCAAAAAATGCGTGCCATTTTCCTCGAAAGGGAAACTGATATAAAATCAATATTAACCAATGAACAGTTTATAAAATATCGCAGTCATATTGACCAGCGAAAAAGTCAGGCTTCGAAAGATACGGTTACCAAAAAAATCAAGAAAACATATTTAATAAATTAGTTCTCAATTGGAATTCTTTTTCTTTTTAAATGATTATTCAGGTATGAAAAAATGTGTGTTAGTGTTTGTTTTGGTTCTTTTTTTTACGGGTTTATCAAATGCCCAAAAATCGAAACAGGAGATAAGGGTAATTGCAGATGGGAAAAAGGATTCAATTATACTCAGGTGGGCTCCTTCCACCCCTTTTTTGTGGCAGATGGGAAATAAGTATGGATATACGATTGAGAGATTTACAATAAAAATGGAAGGCAAATTGGTTGCGGATGGTAATAAGAAAGGAAAGATGCTTACGGTATTACCTTTAAAACCGGTATCAAAAGAACTTTTTGATTCGTTGGGTATTGAAGATGAACGTGCTGTAATTGTAAAAGAAGCCATTTATGGAGATGAATTTAAACTGGAAGCAGGCCCTGGAGGTACGGCTGGAATTCTGAATAAAAGCATGGAAATGGATAACCGATTTGGTTTTGCATTACTAATGTGCGATCTCTCTCCCAAATCTGCTAAGGCTGCAGGTTTATATTTTGTAGATCGGGATGTTAAACCAAATTACAGGTACATATATAAAATTAAACTCGGTTCGACTGTTCCCAATTTTACATATGGGCAGGGCATACTTCTGTTGGACGCAGGTGACAATTTTCAACTCAATCTTATTAACGATTTATCTGCAAAGTTTTCTGACCGTAATGTTCTATTGAAATGGCCCGTTTTTTTAAACAATGGCGTTTATTCTGCATACCAAATTGAAAAATCAGAAGATGGTCAATCGTTTCAAAAAGTTTCGGATCAACCATTAGTTAACACATCAGAGAAGACTAGTCCAGAGTATGCTTATTACGTAGATTCATTAAAGGATAATACAAACAAATATTTTTATCGTGTGCGTGGTCTTTCGCCATTTGGTGAACTTGGGCCAGCTTCTAATGTAGTTTCCGGTCAGGGGAAAGAAGAGATTCCGGTACTTACAATTATTGATAGTTCGAAAGTGATAAACAACAAAAAAGTCGGCATTTCCTGGCATTTGGATAATCCGCAAAACAAAAAAGTAAAAGGTTATTATGTTATGCGGTCATCTAAAGAAGAAGGACCATATAACGATCTTAATGAAAAATTGATAGCAAACAGTGTCTTAACATTTACAGACGTTTCGCCGCAGAGGAGTAATTATTACCGTATTAAAACAATTCTTGAAGGCGAAGACATCTCAATTTCTTACCCCTACCTGGCACTATTAGTGGATAGTATGCCGCCCGCATCTCCGATCGGTATAACCGGTAGTATTGATTCTTTGGGAGTGGTTAAACTAAAATGGAGTCAAAGCAAAGAAGAAGATTTATATGGTTACCGGGTTTTCCGGTCGAATGATTTGGGTGAGGAGTTCGTGGAGATAACGCCGGCAGTTTTGGCGAAACCATTTTTTAGAGACACCGTCACGATAAATACGCTGACATCAAAAGTATTTTATAAAGTAATTGCTATTGATAAAAGCTTTAATGCATCTGACTATTCTGCAGCTTTCGAACTTAGGAGACCTGATACAATTGCTCCGAAGCCTCCAGTTTTTTCTCAAATACGCCGGGTTGATACGACTATAAAAATTTCTTGGGTAGCAAGTAATAGCCAGGATTTAAGAAAACATATTTTATATCGAATTGATAAAGCCAGCAATAAAAAAGAAAAACTTTTTGAATGGCCGGCAACGCAGACGCAAAATCAATTTATTGATCGAAATGGCCTCTCTTATGGAAGTACTTATTATTATCATCTTGAGGCTTACGATAGTGCTGCCAACAAATCCTCAGTCGTTTCTGGCGAAGTTTTTTTTGAAACCGGTATACGTAAATCTATCGTCGATATAAAAGCTAAAGCTGATAGAGAAAACAGGAAAATTATTCTAAACTGGAAATACAGTGAACACGGTGTTTCAAAGATGATCATATACCGCAGTAAACAGGGAGAGCCGCTTGTAATCCATGAAACACTAAATGGGAATCCTCAGCAATATGAGGATAAGGAACTTTTTATCAATAATACATATATCTATAAAGTACAGGCAATCTTTAAAGGCGGCGCCAAGAGCCCGTTAAGTGCAGAACTGATTGTGAAGTACTGATGTTTAAATGTTCATTCTATTTTTCAAACGAAAATGATATTCCGCTATTATTTACTATTTCCATTTTCAAAAATCGTTCATAAACTAAAATCGATTTTATAAAAGCTAATGGCTACATACACCCTGCTGTAGCCATCAGCTAATCTTACGGCTATACTTCAATTTATTTTATACTTTATTAAACTTGTTTAACCACAATGAAAAAATTTGTTCTCACTTGTTTCTCTGCGATCGTTTTTCTGTCAGTGATGGCACAATATCCTGATCTTTCGCAATACACTATAAGTGGCATTGCCACAACGACGTTCAAGTATGATTGTTTTCTTAACTCCAGCTGCGAATCAAAAAGACAAAAAAGAGTAACTGAAGTACCACCATGGATTGTAGGGGGAGGCTGGCGTTCTTATTTTTTTGTAGATGGCAGGGAATCACATATCTGGTCAAGTCCAAAATCGTTGATTGATAATTCTGTTATTGATTTAAAGAATGACGCCGTGGGGCCTTTCCGGGCAATGTATCCTCATATAAATGACTATCAGTATTCTACATACCCGCTTTCTAATAACTGGAAACGCAACTATAGCGGTATATATGCTGCTCAGTATTTTTCGCATGCTACGGAAGGAACATTGACACTAGGGTTCATTCACGGAGAAAATAAAAATGAAGTAATAGGTGGAGGCTGTGGAAGTGGGGGCACTCAATATAAAAATACAATTCAGTCAAATGTGAATATTGATTGTAACAATACGGAAACTTACACCGTACCTGGCAGAGAAGGTTGGGATGCATACAATGGTATTATCAGTGCGTCATGGGTTCATAATAATGCAAGTACTAACTGGGGACAACAATACTTTTCAAATTCACTCGGCCCCATCTGTTGGCCAAATAATGGGTATATAACTGCAAGCGGTGTAAAATGCACAGCTGGTTTCAGGCATCCTTCTTCCATTCAGTATGGAGACTATCTATATATTTTTGTTGTTCAGGGCAGTTCTTACAAAGGAAATATTGTGGAAACAGAAGGGAGGAAAGGAGGTGTAAAAGTTCTGCGGGTACACAAAGATGAAGCTCTGAATTCCGCAAACTATAAAATTTATTATAAGGATCCCGGTGGCATTGAGTCTTGGAATCCTTCATTGCCAGCAGGACTTACTAAGGACAACATGCTGAGTTATGTAGCTACGCCGGGACCTATGTCGTCGGATATTTTAAATGACGATATGGCTACTGCAGACATTGTTCGGTTCTCTGTTGCAAAAGTGAAAGGAAAAAACTACTTCATGGGACTCGAACAGTATCATGTGTGGGGTGATCCGAACTATAAGCTTGCGATTCGTTTTTCGTATGACTTGTTGAATTGGAGTGATAGATACATTGTGTATCAAAGCAGCTCATGGGAAACCTCACAACTAAACTATCCGATTTTTCTGGATAAGTACGGCTGGTCAAATACAGATGTTGATGAGGACGATTTTTATGTGATTGGTACAGAGCATGGTCCCATTGATCATGTTAATAAACTTCATCTTTACAAGTATACGCCTCCTCCGGTAGATGACCCTCCAATAGAATGTCCGCCAAATGTTGATTGTCCGGAAGAAAAGGTTGAAGGTGCTGTAATGCCGGTGGATGCTTCAAAAGCAAACATCGAAAACCGTATGAGAAGTACGATTGTAACAGAGAATAAACATGCGGTATATCCCAATCCTACAAATGGTATCTTTTATGTAACCTTTCCGCAACAATCAAAGCTGAAATCTGTTAGAATTCTTGATCAGGATTCCAGGGTGCTTTACTCGAAAACGATAAGTGAATCATTTGGAAATTTAAACGGGTCTCAGAAACTGGATATTTCTTCATTCCAAAAAGGAGTGTACTTTGTTGAATTAGTGTTTCATAATGAACGACGAATCAGTAAAATTGTAAAATTGTAAATTTTAAAAGGCAAGTATTTTTTATACTTGCCTTTTAATTACATTGAAAATGAACAATCGAAAGTATCTTGACTATATAGCAATTGCGCTGCTGAATATTTTTATCTTCTACAGTGTTTTTAGCAGCGAGTACGCATACCTTGACGAGATAAATCAGTTATGGTTAAAAGAAGGAAAGGATAACTTTCTGTTATTTGCCACACAGGGACGTTGGTTAACAGGTATTTTGTTTGAATCACTTTTTAAGTCGATTGATTCGATTGCCGATCTGAAATTCCTGCGTATATTTTCATTAGCAGGGTGGATACTTTTGTCGTTTGCCCTGTATTATTTTTTTCAGATATGGCAAACGATTGGAGGCTGGCCAAAAGTATTTGCCAAACTGATGACGGTGTATAGCATTTGCTGTATTCCGGTAGCCGTCTACATAGGATGGGCCTCTTGTATGGAAATGTTCATCGGTGTATTTTTTGCTGTACTAAGCAGTCATTTATTATTTACCTTTCTTCAAAAGCAAACACAGGACTATATTTCTATTCCAACAGGGCTGTCAATTCTGATCGTCGGTTCGGGTGTAGCTTCTCTTTTTACCTATCAAAGTACCTTTGGTATTTTTTTATTGCCTTTTCTTATTCATTTTTTTGCTAATCCTGAAAAAGGAATCGGCAAGAAACAAATCATTCCCCTGGCATTTTACGTTGCGATCTATGTCGTCTATTTTGCGCTGTTTAAATATTCCATATCTGCTGGCTATATTCAGGCCAGTGATCGTACACAAATATCATTTAACGTATTGGATAAAATATCCTTCTTTTTTTCGGGCCCTCTGCCGATGGCGTTTACATTCAACTATGTTTATGAAACGCAAACAATTTTTCCGCAGGTACTAGGTCCTCTTTTGTTGATCAGTTGGGTTGTTTCAGTGTTTCATGAAAATAAAGAAAGAGGAATTGCAAAGAGCATCCAGATCCTGTTTGTCGTGCTTGTAACGCTGGCTTGCAGTTATCTCCCTTCGTTAATTGCCAAAGAAAACTTTCCGGCCTATCGTACGTTGTTCGCTTTTCAATTGACCGTGTTTGGCATGGCGATCATCCAACTCGAATTCTATCTACAGAAATATAAATACAAGGAGATTACTTATGTGTTTTTATGCCTGTTAGTTGTTGGTCTCGGATTTTATAATTTCAACTTCCAGTTTCGCAAACCTTTACAAAAAGAATATGCTGTTTTTAAATCTTACTTCAGGCAAGTTTACAAACCGGGAATGACCCGTGTTTTCTTTGTACGTGCAGATCAGAAAGTTTTTCAGAAAAAATTCAGGATACGAAGTGCGAATGATGAAATAGGAAGGCCCTCTACTTCCAGAGAGTGGGTTCCTGAGCACCTGATAAAGCAGACAGTTTATGAAATAACAAACGATCGAAAAAAAGCTGACCTCGTTGAAGTAGTTCAATTTGCAAGTAAGGAATTGTTTCTACATTCAAATCTTCCGATCACCGAAAATGATATTATTGTTGACATGGATGACTTGTTGCTCAAATAAATTGTATGCCAACGACAGTCAACCTGCCCTGGTGGCTTCATGATTACTAAAATTGATAATGGTTTAACCATCGTAAACATTGAAGTTACAAAGCCCGTTGATTCTGAACCGGAGCAGCTAACTTATTTTACAGTAATTGCCCAGCTAAGATTAAGCTGCAACTTCCGATTACACCACAACAGCAAGGGTAAGTGGTGAACATTAGTGGCCCCGGTGTGAATCCGCCGTAATTGACAATTGGCTTTCTCAATTGTGTAATCAGTGATTACAACGATTGGAATGTTCAAACAATCGTGTTTGACAATGTTGTGATCTACTCTTTTGCAGGTTTTGCTATTTGTGATTCATCGAAGATTGGATAAAAACAAAAGCAGACGGTTATCTCATTGTAAAAGATGCTGCTGGTTATCACAAACTGAATTTTTCATATACCTCGCAGGACTAAACAGGACAGAGTACAGCGAAGACTGTATTCACAGTTAAACAGAAAGATATCTTTGAGGAGAATGTATTGATCATAATCCCCAAAGTTCGGCTCTGTTCTGCAATACGCTAACAAGGAGTTCGGCATAAACACATTTCCTGCACACTAGGCCTTCATTTATTCCGCTTCCTCCTTGCGCTAATGCATCCCATAGCCGGTGATGGTTCCATAATCAATTTTCAAATCTTAAAAACATTGAATTATGGAAAAGGAAATGGCAAACACAGCATGGCAAAAAGTAGCAGAAGTCGAACTGGTTTACAGATCGAAAGTAAAGGCATCAGAAAGGCCGGCGATCAAGTCATCGAAAGATGCTGCGGACTTACTGATGCATCTTTGGAACGAAAACAAAATCGATTTCGTTGAACAGTTCAAAGTATTGCTATTGAATCGTGCCAACCGGGTTCTGGGAATCGTTGATATTTCTTCAGGTGGCGTTACGGGAACAGTGGCAGACCCACGACTGATTTTTGTTGCTGCTTTAAAAGCCAATGCTGTCGGAATTATTATTTCACACAATCATCCATCTTCCAATCTGAAACCGAGTAGAGCGGATGAGGAACTGACACAGAAAATAAAGAATGCTGGAAAGTTTCTTGATATCTCTTTGCTGGATCATGTGATTGTTTCCAGCGAAGGTTATTTCAGTTTCGCAGATGAGGGGCTTTTATAGCCCCTTTTTTTTTCAATATTTTATTGGTGAGTATACGTCATTAAAATATTTGCATTGAAATTTATTGATTGTCCTGTGCTCCCTCATACAGATCGATTAAATCAGCGAGTGCTTTAAAATGTTCCGGTTGAAGATTAGGTGAGTTTAACAGCCATTGCCCCTCTTTTGAAAAGTAATATGATTTCTCCAGTTCAACCATGACGGTAGAGGTATATATCCTGTAGACAATGTTCGTTGAATAAGGAGCTTTTGCTTTTTCAGCTGGTATGTTTCCCAAAAGGAATTTTCTTTTCGTGATCTGAATATCTCCTTTGTATTCAAATGGATTATTGCTTTCCGCCGGAGGTAATGGATAGCCCAGTTGCTTTTCAATTTCCGGCCCCAATAACTGTGTCTCTTCGTGACTTAATGCACCTCCTCCGATCCAGATGGGCTTACCATTCAGATAGCTTCGTTTTAACAGCATTTTCTTCTCTCCAATTGTGACGTAGAAAAAATATTCCGGGGCTAATGAAGATTGCAATCGAAGGAGATCAACGGGAAGTAATTGCCCGTTAAACTTTACTTCGAAACGTTTAAGCACAATTGTATTGGATAGGGTTTCCACAGTATAAAGATAACTATCCTTCTTCACGCAATTACTTTGGTAGTCAGAACGCCTTCAGCTTTTCATTCATTTCTGTCAAGCCTGCCTTACTAAGCAATTGTACCGCAATCTCAGAAAGTTCCTGCAATGTTTCTTTCGGGACTGTGTCCAATAAACTTACTGATTTATCATCGGTTTCTTTTCCGTTGAGCCCTCTTTCAATTATTTTATTGAGCAGCAATAGATTTTTACGTGAGATTTTCAAATTTCATTTTCACTAATCGTTCAAGTCTGGAATACTGAGGATAGTATCGTACACTTTCGCTACATCATTTTTTGCAATCTGATTTTTGTTTTTCTGGTTTACAGATCATTTTCACTTTTCAAAAATGAATAGCCCTTCCTATATGATCCTCTATCAAATTACAAGTGGATTGTTAGCTAGGTTGTCAAATTTTAATTTGCAGTGTTGCCTATTGTGAATTTGAAAATATCAGCATTTTATTTTGTGTTTTTCTTAAGAATTATCGCAACTCCTGCTTTAATTATATAGACGAGCCGATTGTAAATATAACCGTGTCTTAAAAGTTTATAAGTGATTATTTGTCGATAAACACATTGGAGAATGTCAGTAGTTTTTTTATTGCGCAAACGATTGTGCTCATTCTGAGTATGTTTCGTGTGAGATTAAATTAGATGTAAATTCGGCTTTATAAAACCTATGGTATGTATTTTGGAAATTTACTTTTTGCAGTTATGGTTTATGCGTTCGTGTTTTACGCCGATTTTTTATCCAAGTAGCAATTTATCACTTTAGATTTTTCACTGCACTACTCAATTTACACTATTAATGAAGTTTCCTTTTTACAAGCAACTGGATGCAATGGATTGTGGTCCGAGTTGTTTAAGAATCATTTCTAAATTCTACGGCAAAAATTTTGCCCTGCAATATTTGCGAGAAAAATGCCTGATCAACCGGGATGGTGTTTCTATGCTTGGCATCTCAGAAGCAGCTGAGCAAATAGGATTCAAAACTCTCGCAGTTAAAATTAATTTTGAAAAACTTGCAAAAGAAGCAACTCTACCATGCATTATACATTGGAAACAAAATCATTTTATCGTAGTTTACAAAATAAGGAGAGGGAGAGTATACGTCTCAGACCCTGCAAAGGGATTGCTTACATATGACGTTCGTGATTTTCTTCGGTCATGGGTAGTGTCCCAAAATAATGAAGAAAAATTGGGAGTGGTGCTAATTCTGGAACCGACAATTAGCCTTTCTGAGGCAGATGGAAAAGTTGAAACAGTAAATTTTCGTAGAATTTTTCATTACTTCTTTCGGCAAAAAAAATTATTTGCGCAGTTACTCATTGGGTTGGCTGCCGGAACTATACTGCAACTTGTCTTTCCTTTTTTTACACAGGCTGTTGTCGATGAAGGCATTGCTGCAAAAGACATCCAGTTTATATATCTTATTTTGCTTGGCCAACTAATGTTGTCAATCGGATCTACTGTAGTAGAGTTTGTTCGTAGTTGGATATTACTTCATATCAGTACCCGCATCAACCTGTCACTTCTGTCCGACTACTGGATGAAATTGATGAAGCTGCCGCTATCTTACTTTGATACAAAAATGACCGGCGATATACTGCAGCGACTCGGCGATCATAAACGAATTGAAACTTTTTTAACTGGTTCGACAATAAACATTGCTTTTTCAATCATCAACTTCATTGTATACACTTTTGTAATCGTCCTGTATGATATAAGGATATTTTTAATCTTCTTAGGGGGAAGTGCATTCTATTTTTTATGGGTCTTGCTTTTTATGAAAACCAGGCGTGAACTGGACTTTGAACGGTTTGACATTTCCGCCCGCAATCAAAATGTAACAATTCAATTGGTGCATGGAATGCAGGAAATAAAGCTAAATAGTTGTGAGCGAATAAAACGTTGGGAATGGGAACGCATTCAGGCAAAGTTATTTAAGTTAAGTGTGAGGTCATTAACATTCAGTCAGGCACAACAAGGTGGGGCATTCTTTATAAATCAAACAAAAAACATTCTTGTAAGTTTTTTTTCAGCAAAAGCTGTGATTGACGGTAATATTTCACTCGGAGCAATGCTGGCAATACAATATATTATAGGGCAACTAAATCTCCCTGTGCAGCAATTCATTCAATTTATGCAATCATTACAGGATGCAAAAATTAGTATGGAGCGAGTTAACGAAATACATGAAATGAAAGACGAGGAACCTGCGGATAATCATCTGCTACAAAATTTACCGTCTGAAAAGAGTATTGAATTAAAACGTCTTAGTTACGGATATCCAGGGCACGGAAACAATTTAGTGTTACAGGATATTAATTTCAAGATTCCCCAAGGAAAAACAACAGCGATTGTGGGCGTAAGCGGTAGCGGTAAAACCACTTTATTAAAATTGCTGTTACAATTCTATAACCCCATTGACGGACAAATAAAGATTGGCGGGAGAAAATTGGAAAATATAGGCCCTGCATATTGGCGTAAGCAATGTGGTGTCGTAATGCAAGAAGGGTTTATTTTCTCAGACACGATCGCAAATAATATTGCCGTCGGAGATGAATATCCTGATTGGACTAGATTGACTGAGGCTGTTCAGATAGCAAACATTCAAGAATTTATCGACTCTCTTCCAATGGGACTAAACACAAAAATTGGAGCAGAAGGTAATGGTATAAGTCAGGGTCAAAAGCAAAGAATATTGATCGCTAGGGCGGTATATAAAAATCCACAATACATATTTTTTGATGAGGCTACAAACGCCTTAGATGCTAATAATGAAAGTGTCATTATGGAAAATCTTGAAACTTTTTTTGAGGGCAGAACAGTTGTGGTAGTTGCACACAGACTAAGTACCGTTATGAATGCAGACCAGATTATTGTACTTGATAAAGGTAGAGTCGTTGAGATGGGAACACATGATGAACTAACAGAACAAAAAGGAAACTATTATCAATTGGTCGCCAATCAATTAGAATTGGGAGTTTAACAGAAAGTAGAATATTTCATTCATTTCAAAAAAAGATTAATTAATTATGCCTGCGGACTTTCAGCAAAATCAATTGCCTAACATCTATAGCGAAGAAGTAGAAGAAATCGTCGGGCAGGCACCTAGGAGAATTACCAGATGGGGGACATCTGTATTTCTTCTGACCCTTACCTTGATAATCTCAACAAGTTTTGTTGTAATGCACACCAACGTAATTGTCGGCGATTTTACATTAACGGCAACAAGTTCTCCAAAATCTGTAGTTGCGCGAGTTGACGGTAGACTGGTGAAAATCTTTTCAAAAGAAAATGATTGGGTAAGTGAAGGCAGCATATTAGGTTATCTGGAAAGTAATGCGGATCATTTGGAGATCATCGGACTAACAAACAAGCTACAGCAATTTTGGAAAGCAATCCAAGATGACAAATGGGATGAATTAATCACAGAAAAGCCAGAGAAATATAGGAAACTGGGAGAATTACAATCCGCTTACCAAGTATTTATTGCATCATATCTCCAATTACATGCGTATCTAAGTCAAGGTATTTATGCAAAGAAAAAAAATCTTCTCTTGGGCGAACTGGGCAGCCTTTCCATTTTAAAAGAAAGTTTACTTAAAACCGAAGCGATAAATCTAAAAGAACTAGAAATTGCTCAAGCTGATTTTACCGCCAGAAAAAAGTTGTTTGAGGATAAAGTGATACCCCTGCTGGAATACAAACAGGAAGAAAGTAAATTGTTGAGTAAGCGGCTGCCAATTGAAAATATACGTTCTTCTATTAGCAATAACAACACCTTAATTTCAAAAAAGCAACATGAGATTATTGAATTGGAAGAACAGTATACTTCCCAGAAGAGTCATTTTTTACAGGCATTAAACACTTTGATTAGTCAGGTGGATGAGTGGAAAAGAAAATACCTGTTGATCTCACCTATTGCTGGAAGAGTTTCATTTCCCGTTTTATTGCAGGAAAAACAAGAAGTTACAATTGGGCGTGAGTTGTTTTATATTATACCCACGACAGAAAATTTTTATGGGGAAATACTAGTACCGCAGGAAAACTTCGGTAAAGTTCGACTCGATCAAATTGTGTTGGTAAGTCTGACCGGTTTTCCATATCAGGAGTTCGGGAAATTGAAGGGACGGATAACTTTTATTTCCAATTTTCCAAATAAAGAAAATCAATACTATATCGGAATTAAATTTGAAAATGGCTTACACACGGATATGAATCAAACCATTTTGTCACGGAACGGTTTAACCGGCACAGCTGAAATTATCATTGGAAAAACAAGATTGATCAATAAATTTTTATCATCATTTCGGAAAATTTTAAATCGACCCAAGACGAAAAAAGTAAAGTCAGCAACTAATGCTGTTGAAATTTAACGAATGAGATTTCAATATCAGAATATAAATTATTAAAATTATGTCAATTATTAGATATCTGAAGAGGATACAAGTGATGGATAATTTAATTAGACGAAAAGCTACAGGCAATCAAGAGTCATTTGCCAGGAAAGTTTCCCTTAGTCGAAGCGTATTGAATGAATATTTAAGGGAAATGCGAGAACTCGGATTTCCTATTTGTTATTGCCGGCAGCGGCAAACTTATTATTACCAAGAAGAAGGCCAGATGGTTGAAAAGCTATTTGACTCAAAGCTAAAAAATGAAGATCTCCTAAGAATTAAAGGAGGCTTCGTTAGTACTTTAATTCTTATAAGCGAATTCAATGAGAATCGAATTTCAGTATAAAGTTTCATCGTTTGGAAAGTTTAGGCTTAGTCTTGATATTTCAGACTGACAGTATTGAAATTTGTATTCTTAAATTCTCAGTCTGACCTAATATGATATTGTTTCCCTTAATCTTTAATTCTCCAGAAGAGAATTGCGTAAACGCAGTTGAACGACTGGTTAAAGAACTGAAAGTAGATGTAACGAAATCCACAATCCGCAAGCAATTAAAAGAACACCCTGATTATCCAAGTCTATTGAGTATTGGAGATGTTTTAGACACATGGAAGATTAGTAACTTTTCAATAAATGTGACTTCGAAAAATAAGTTGCACGAACTCCCCTTACCATTTATCGCACAGATAGATAATGGAGGGACTTGTTTCTTTGTTACCGTAAAAAAAATAAGTGAACGAAAAATAATTGTTTCTGATTTAACAGTACCAAAATGGCGGACAGTTGATGAAAAGGATTTTGTTGAACAATGGACGGGAATAGTAATGTTAGCAGAGCCAGAAATAAATGCAGGAGAATTTGATTTTGAAAAAATACGACAGACAGAATTCATTGGAGCAGTGTCCAAGTTTGCAGCCTTTTTATTGCTAATACTGTTATGGGGCTTTGCAACGACTAACATATTTTTACAAACAGGAGTAAAGGGATTGCCGGAAATGTTTTTACTCTCACTTAAACTTTTAGGAGTACTTATTTCCGGGTTCCTCTTATCATACCAGTTGGGGAATACTAATTCTAATCTTGCGAAAGTATGTCAGGCGGGAAAGAAGACAAATTGTAAAAGTATTTTGAATTCCAAGGCTTCGCAATTAATACCAGGTATTAGCTGGAGTGAGGTAGGATTTATATATTTCTCCGCTGGATTTATTGGTATGCTAATTATGAACCTTTTATCCGTTTCCCCTTATCTGTTAACATGGTTGAGTGTGGTTGCATTGCCTTACACTTTTTTTTCAATTTACTACCAATGGAAGGTAGCGAGGCAGTGGTGTGTCTTATGCTTACTAGTGCAATTGTTGTTAATTTTGGAGTTCTTAACATTTATTTTTTCTGATTACCTCAGAGAAGTACCATTGCCATCTTTAATATTGGAAGTCGTTGTAATTGTTTTCTCATTACTTCTTCCGGCAATTGGATGGTTTATGACTAGATCTTTCTTAAAGGCAGCGAAACTTAATGAAGAAGCACAACGTGATTACGTTCGACTAAAATATGATCGCAAGGTTTTTGAAGGTCTGTTATTACATGAAAGAAAGCTGCAGCGAGAGCCTGAGGGACTGGGAATAGTCCTGGGGAATCCCTTAGCAAAAAATAAATTAATCAAAGTATGTAATCCTTATTGCGGGCCTTGTGCAAAAGCCCACTATGCAATAGAAATGTTATTAGCTAAGTGTCCGAACGCACAGGTCAGGATTATTTTTACTGCTTCAAACAATGATGCGGATGCCAGATCCTATCCGACAAAACACTTATTGGCAATAGCGGAAAAGAAAGATGAAGACCTTCTTCATCAGGCCCTTGATGGCTGGTACAATAGCCCTAAAAAAGATTATAAGGAATTCGCCTCAAGATTTAGTGGTATTGATCAAATCGATAATCAAGAGAAAAAAATAGAAGACATGAGTGAATGGTGCAGGCAAACTGAAATAGCTTTTACACCAACATACTTTGTAAATGGTTATCAATTGCCGCAAGTATACACGATTCAAGATCTCAAATATTTGTTATCAACTTGAAATGAAAATGCTTGGTACCGAGAGTCAAGTACATGTGGAAGGCGCCTCTACATGGAAAGTCTAGCCGCTACTGCTTCACGGGCTGAATCGAGAGCAATAATTTTAAAATTTAAAAAACAAAAAAATGAAGAAACTGAAATTGAGCTATTCAGATCTCAGATCGGATGAAGTACTGACCAGGGAACAGTTGAAGAACATCCTCGGCGGTAATGAGACAACGACAAGTGGTCCATGTTATTTCGATTGTCCGATATTGGAGTCTAGCTCCACAGGTACAACTTATCTTTACAACGTTCAAGTTTCTAGCCTGGACCCCCAAGGAGAAGCCGATTTTTACTGTGCGCAAGTAGTTGCTAATGGCCATGCGGCTTCGTGTACTGCAACCTGCGACACTGCGTCAGGGTGTGTTTAATTAGAAATCAGGAAAGAATGCCACAACTTGTGGTATTCTTTCCTTTAATGTTCATCTTTTAATAAAATATAATGACGTACCGGAAGGCCATCACAGTTTTTATTTTGCTACTTATACCTGCATTGAAAATAACAGCGCAAAACCTTATTGCCAATTCTTCATTTGAAGATGAAAATTATTGTGAAGGCAAAATCCCTTGCAGTCCCTCAGGTTGGTTTTCAGTGAGTAATTGGCCCTCTGGTTATTTTAAGAACATAGTTAAACCGTTCAAAGGCGAACAGAGTCTTGGATTTGTGATTGCAAGTAGTCAAGGAAAAGCAAGAAAATATTGGCAGACAAAAGTATTATGCAAACCTTCTGAAAGCGAATCCTTGTCACTAAAATTTTATTTATATTCTCCACATAATTCATTTAACCGAACCAGTTTTGGTTTTGCCTTTATTGATAACCTGATAAGATCTGAGAACGATACATTGCTTTCTATCAGTAACCACACAGATTTGTCTCAGGCAATGATAAAACAAAATAAAAATGGATGGTATGAGGTTGAAATTTCATGCGTTGTCCCTTTAAATGGGAATTATTTAATACTGGGAAATTTTGACACCTCAACAACATGCAGAGCAAATACTGGCAAAATCAGAATTGAGGAATATTACATTGACCAGATTAGTCTGACATCGCAACATAAAATCCAATGCGACCTCAAATCAATCAAAGATTCACTTTATTCGGATATAACCAGACACATCAAAAAAAAGCCCGCGTCTGCACCAACCAATACAGTGAAAGTGCCTGAAAAAATTAGAGTGAGCGCTGATACATTTTCTCTAGGTATTGAAAATTTCGATCTTGATCGGTCAATTTTAACTGATAGTACAAAGATCGATTCGATTTTTAAGGCAATCGACATAGCTTCTATTCAGGTAATTCACATATCAGGGTTCACCGACAAATCAGGTTCGTTAGAATACAATAAGAAATTATCTCATGCCAGAGCAGAAGCTGTTAAAAATTACATCCTTTCAAAATTTGTTCAAGATTCGAGTTTAATATTTGCAAAAGGTATGGGGATATCCACCAAGTATAATGAAGAGGAGCTAAACAGGCGAGCTGAAATAATTATTAAATACAAAGCCCAATAAGAAACTATTCACTTCAGCAATACCAACAAACTTTGTGAGCTATAATTTTTTTGAATTACAATGATATTCCTTTCGGCCCAGCCTGATCATTATTATTTTTATTGGCAACTGGAGTTGCAAATCTTAAACTTTCGCCAGGTAGGTATTTCTAAGGAGAGTATTCATATTTTAATTGGATATAATCCTGTAAAAGGATTGGCAGATGAATTTCGAAATTTAATTGCAGAAAACACGGGAGCAACTTTCTTTACTTATCCAATTGAAAGAGATATAAGGGACTATCCTTCATCTGTTCGTCCGCATCTAATCAAACAACATATATTAACCTACCCAGATTTACAAAAAACTCCTGTATTTTATCACGATTCAGATATTTTGTTTAGAATGCTGCCTGATTTCTCTTCTATGTTGAGAGGGGCTACTTGGTATGTTTCAGATACCAGGAATTATCTTGACAGTTTCTACATTAAGAAAACCGCCAACAATCATTTGTTTGAAACGATGTGCAAAACCGTCGGAGTATCAACAAATTTGGTTGAAACAAATGACGCAAATTGTGGTGGTGCACAATACTTGTTAAAAAATACTACTTATGATTTTTGGGATAAGGTGGAAAGGGATTGTATATCGTTGTATAGCTTATTGGAAACTCACAACAACGTAGAAAGCGATGCGCACTACTTAAAAACCTTACAAAAGAAATCTACCTATAAAGGTATTCAATCTTGGTGTGCGGACATGTGGGCCGTCCTATGGAATGCATGGCATTTTGGGTATGAAGTAGAAATTCATCCGGAACTTGATTTCTGCTGGCCAAAAAATAAAATTGATGATTGGTTTAAGAAGAAGATACTTCACTATGCAGGAGTGTATAAAATGGATTGGAAGAAATATTTTTTTAAGGGGAATTATGTTCACTACCCCCCATATTATATTGACTTTGCTACTATCGATCACACCTCATGCAGTCTTCCTCTTATTCAGCAAATTGGCCAATTAGTTCTTGAAAAGAAAAAGGAAAGAGTAGATCTTAGAGATGTTAGTTTTTTAATTCCGGTACGAATTGATTCACGAGATCGACTTGAAAATTTGCAAATAGTTGTTAATTATTTGGATAAGTTTTTTGATACCAATATCATCATCCTGGAAGCCGACATCGAATCTCATGTAAATATAGGGAAACTTCCATCGACGTGCGCTCATCACTTTGTTGCAGATAACCAGACACTTTTCCGGCGTACGATGTATAACAATCAAATGGTTCACATTGCCAAAACTCCATACATCGTTCTTTATGATTCTGATGCTGTATTTGAAATCGATCAGATTCAAAAAGCTGTCTCCGTTCTGCGATCCGGTGACGCAGACTTTGTAACACCCTATGATGGCACTGTCGTGGGCGTTGACAGAATATTCAAGGCCATCTTCGGTAAGATACTGGACCCCGAGGTTTTGGTTTACAACCAAGGAAAATTTTCAGCTGCTTGTAAACGATCTTGCGGCGGAGCAGTTTTCTTAAATAAAAAAGCATTTGTTGCTGCAGGTATGGAAAATGAAAAAATCGGTAGCTGGGGGCCGGAAGATGTTGAACGATTGAAACGTATGAAAATTCTAGGACACGTAACGAAAAAAATTAGCGGCCCGTTGTTTCATCTCCCTCATACGCGTAGTACAAATTCGGGATATTGTGACTTAAACCTTCGGATGCAATTGATGGAAGAGTATATCAAAGTTTCTTCTATGCGAAAGGAAGAACTGTTAGGTTACATTAGTACTTGGAGTTGGATCAAGAAATCTTAAATAAAAACACGATATGGATTTTTTAATTGATAAAATGATTGGTAAGGCGCTGGAAGAAAATCACCATAAAATTGAATCGTATGGATTAAATGATGGAAAAGCTGGATGGGCAATACTTTATTTTATATTGTTCCGGTTTACCGGAGATGAAAAATATAAGGAGAGCGCTCAATCGTTACTGGATAATATTGGTGACAATATTATGAATGTGCAGGAATTAGGTTATGGCAAGGGGCTGGCCGGGATAGGGGTTGCTATAGAATGGCTGGTACAGGAAGGATTTATTGAGGGAAATACAGATGAAATATTGGAAGATGTTGACGATACATTATATAAGGCTGTCGTCTATGCTCCGGACAATAATTTTTCATTGCAAAATGGAACGTTAGGAAAAATTGCCTATTTTCTAAAAAGATATCAAAATATCAATCGAGGAACTCACAGGTTTAAGACCATTTGCCATCAGGAATGTCTTGTTATTCTTACAGACGAGTTGAGGACAAAAATTGTAGAAAATGATAGCCCCCTATTGGAATTTGATTCTTTTATAAAGAATAAACGTTTAGACGGTGATATAGTCAATGTATGCCACGCCCTAATCTTACTAAGTAAAATCTTGCCTATTCGATTAAATACAACAACTATTGAAGATACTCTTTATGAATTAGTAAAAATTGCCGACCAGGTTTTATTAACTAGTATTGAAAAAAAAGCGCTTCTATCTGACCAAAAAGTAATTCAGTTGCAAACGTTAGCTTATAGCTATTATTTAGCAGGAATTATTCATAAGTGTCAACCCTGGCAAGCAAAGAGTGTTTCTTACCTGGATTGCCTATTACAGTTATATCCCTCTATCAATTCTCCAGAATCTCAAATACGTCAATTGTCACTTATCCTGAATTTCGAAGAATTGGGCTTAAAAAGAAGCTATTCATTTTCTGTTAATGCAAAGTTGGAAAAATTGATTTACATCTCACCACCTGTTTTAGTGAGCGGCAATGGGGAGTTATTGCTGACAACATTAAACATCCAAAGAAAAGGATGTCATAAATGGAATGAACTTTTACTCAATATTTGAAATTCGTACAGCACATGATACGTTCGACTAAAGTATGATCGAAGGTTTTTAAAGGTCCGTAATAACATGAAAGAAAGCTGCAACGTGAGCCTAAAGGACAGGAATTGTCCTGAGGGAAATCCCTTAGCAAGAAATAAAATAGTCAAAGTATGTAATCCTTATTGCGGGCCTTGCGCCAAAGCCCACTATGCAATAGAAATGTTATAAGCTAAGTGTCCGAACGCACAGCGAGTGGTCATCATGGGCTGTCAAAGGAACTGAATCAGTCGGATAGATCTTTCAAAAGGATGACATATAAGTGTTATCAAAACGATTTTAACTTCTCATTCATTTCTGTCAAGCCTGCTTTGCTAAGCAATTCTACTGCAATTTCAGATAGTTCCTGGAATGTTTCTTTTGAAACGGTATCTAAAACACTTGCTGACTTATCATCACTATCTTTTCCATTCAACCCTCTCTCAATTACTTTATTCAGCAGCAGCAAATTCTTACGTGAGATTTTCAAACTTACTTTTATGTCATCATTCATGCCGGGGATACTGAGAATAGTATCATATAATTTTGCTACATCATTTTTTGCAATCATAACTTTACTTTTTCTTGTTCACAAACCATTTCCACGATTCAAAAATAGATAGCACATTCTGTTTCTTCCTCTATCAAATTTACAGGGGATCGCAAGCCAGGTGATCAATGTTTAATTTGCAGTATTACCTGATTGTATAATTGAAAATTGTGAAGTATGAGTGTCAGAACAAATGGTCTTACGTTTGATCAGGCAAAGCAAATTGATATGGTCGATTATCTTGCTTTGCTGGGGTATACGCCCAAAAAAATAAAGAAGGATGATTACTGGTATCATTCTCCGCTAAGAAACGAGCGCACAGCATCGTTTAAAATCAACCGTAAAAAAAATGTTTGGTATGACCACGGACGTGGGGATGGAGGTAACCTCGTCGATTTCGGGTTGCTGTATCATAAATGTTCAATTACAGAATTATTATCCAAACTGAATGAAACGTTTTCTTTTCACCCGCCAAAGCAAGTTGAATCAGTTTCAGAACCTGCAGAATCTTCCATTCAACTTTTATCAGAAAGAACGATTATTTCACTGTCACTGTTGCGGTATTTCAAGCAGCGCCGGATAGCAGAATCTATTGCAAAAAAATATTGTTGTGAAATAACTTTTTCAACGAATGGAAAAGTCTATACCGCCATCGGTTTTAAGAACGATCATGGCGGGTTTGAGCTGCGCAATCAATGGTACAAAGGAAGTATTGCACCCAAGGCTGTTACAAGTATTCGAAACAGTAATAAAGAACTGGTTGTTTTTGAAGGGTTTTTTGACTTCCTTTCTTACCAGACGATTAACCTTAATCAACACCCTTCAGCGTTCAATTTTTTGATCCTGAACTCAACTTCTTTTTTTGAAAAAAGCCGGGAGTATATGGAACAACATGACCGCATTTACTTATTCCTGGATAGCGATAAAACCGGACAAAATTGTATAGAACAGGCATTGTCGTGGAGCGTAAAATACAAAGATGAAAGTAGTCTGTATAAAGGCTACAAAGATCTCAATGAATGGGTACAGCATATTGGCAAGTCCATGAAGAATGGGCTTGGAAAATCTATGTAATGTGTTAAAGAAGAAATATAAAGAACTGCGAATGCAATTGTCGGACAAATGTTTTGAAGATCTTTTTCAATGGAGTTTAATGCCCGTCTGTGGGCATGGCAAAGATGTACGTTTGTCGGGCAAACGGTGGCCCTTTCGCTCCGGGATCGCTTCGGGTAGATGGTTTAAATGTGTGAATGAATATGAAGAGAAATGAAAAGATAAACCGTACAAGGAAAGTAACTGTCCGTTTTTCAGAAACGGAATTTGATAAGATCATACGGTCTTTCAGGACAACTACGAAGCAAAAACTGAGTGAATATATCCGTTATGTGTTGCTGGAAAAACCGGTAACAGTTTACACCCGTGATCAATCTCTCGATGACATGCTGGCATTGTTTATCTCTCTCAAAAATGAGCTTTCTGCAATCGGAAATAACTACAATCAATCTGTGAAAAAACTCCATACAATGGACCGAATTCCAGAGATAAAATCATGGACTGAGACGAGTGAAAGGCAGCAGGAATTATTTATGAATAAAGTAGCTGAAATCAATTTTCAAATTGCTCAATTGTCGGACAAATGGTTGCAAGAATAAATACCAGTAAAAGTCTGTCGAAAGTGCTTAATTATAACGAGCACAAAGTCCGTGAAAAGGAAGCTGAAATTTTGTTGGCGCAGAACTTTTTAAAGGAGGCCGCACTGTTGAGTTTTTCGGATAAGACACGGTACTTTGAACGATTCACTTCATTGAATGAAAGAGCTGTCACCAACGTGCTGCATGCATCGCTCAATTTTGATTCTTCTGAACAATTATCAAATGAACAGTTGGTCGATATAGCAAAATCATACATGGATAAAATCGGGTTTGGTCAACAACCCTACCTGGTATACAGACACCATGATGCCGGTCATCCTCATATTCATATTGTCAGCACGAACATTCAATGTGATGGCAGCCGGATTTCCATGCACAATATTGGACGAAATCAATCGGAGAAAGCAAGAAAGGAAATCGAACTTGAATTTGGGTTAGTGAAAGCAGAGGAAAAAAAACTGGATGATAAAATAAAATTGATCCCGGTATCCGCACAGAAAGTGGCTTACGGTAGGTCATCTACGAAGAGAGCTATCAGTAATGTATTAGGATTGGTGATTAACCAGTACAAGTATAGTTCACTGCCTGAACTGAACGCCATCCTGAAACTATATAATGTGCAGGCTGATTGTGGTGAAAAAGATTCGGTGATGTATGAGAAAGGGGGACTGGTTTATCGGGTACTTGATGATAACGGAAAACCAATTAGCCCACCACTGAAAGCAAGTTCATTTTATATGAAGCCTACGTTTAAAAATCTGGAACAGCGGTTTGTTGAAAATGAGAAGTTAAAGCAGCCCTTTGCCAGAAGAATCAAATCGACAATAGATTTTACTTTACTGAAAAAATCAGCAGGTGGTTTGCAGCAATTAGTGAATGCCCTAGCAAAGGAAAATATTTCAGTTGTATTGCGGCAGAATAAAGAAGGGATGATTTACGGAATTACTTACGTGGATCATAAAACCAAATGTGTATTTAATGGAAGCGATATAGGAAAGACATATAGTGCCAAAGCCATTCTCGAACGGGTTGCTGCTGTAGGTAATTCGCCGGATGCTGTAGTTGTTGCTGGTGAAAAGAAAAACACCCGGCAGGTTGAAGAGGTTTCGCATAATGCAGCAGTTTCCCGTTCGCAGCAACTGGATTTATCATTGTCAAAGGAAGATCGATCCTCTGCAGGAATGGTTGATTATGTTCCCTGGCAGTTGAAGAAAAAGAAACGTGGTAAAAAGAAAAAACGATTAAACCTATAAGTCATGCATACAGGAGAGAATGAACAGGGGCTGAGAAAAATTTTAGACATGACCCGGCTCATGAGTATTGTAGTAATAGGATTGCATTTTTATTTCTATTGTTATAAAGCATTCGAGGAATGGAAACTGACAGCGGATCTTTCTGATCGCTTGCTGCTCAATATTGGTAATACAGGATTGTTCAATCAGTTTAATACTGGCAAGTTGATCGCCTTAGGACTATTGATTATTTCACTGATGGGAGCAAGGGGAAAGAAAGATGAAAAGCTGAATTACAATACAGCTTTTGCTTATGTCATTCCCGGTTCACTGATTTATTTCGGAAGCTATTTCAGTTTGTTTATTCAGTATGCTGTTACTACCGTGGCATTGGTTTATATGCTGCTGACTATAACTGGGTTTCTTATGGTGCTCACGGGTTGTGGGTTGCTATCCCGGATCATTCATCAGAAATTAAACAGTAACGACATTTTCAATAAAGAAAATGAAACATTCCCGCAGGAAGAACGGTTACTTGAAAATGAATACTCAATCAACTTACCTGCACAATATCATTTGAAAGGGAAGGTTCGGAAAAGCTGGATCAATATTATCAATCCCTTTCGTTCATTATTAGTATTAGGTTCGCCAGGGTCAGGTAAATCTTACTTTGTCATCCGACATGTCATCACACAGCATATACAAAAAGGATTCTCCATGTTTGTTTATGATTTTAAGTTTGATGATCTCTCCGTCATTGCTTATAACCATTATCTGAAATACAAACACCGTTACCCAGTCCCACCAAATTTTTATGTAATCAACTTTGAGGATTTGTCACGCACGCATCGTTGCAATCCTCTCGATAAAGAAAACATGCTTGACATCACAGATGCTTCTGAATCAGCCAGGACAATTCTCATGGGATTAAACAGGGAATGGATCAAACGGCAAGGAGATTTTTTTGTGGAATCACCGATCAATTTTCTCACAGCTATTATCTGGTTCTTGCGTCGATACAACGATGGTGAATTTTGTACACTTCCTCATGTGATTGAGCTGATGCAGGTTGATTACGATAAACTGTTTACTATCCTGAAAGCAGAAAAAGAAATAGAAGCATTGATAAATCCTTTCGTGTCGGCTTACATGAATGATGTAATGGAACAGTTGGAAGGACAGATTGCTTCGGCTAAAATTTCAATGGCAAGACTCGTTTCGCCGCAACTTTATTATGTCCTTTCCGGTAATGATTTTACACTGGATATAAATAACCCTGACGCTCCGAAAATTGTCTGTATGGGCAACAACCCTCAGAAGATACAAGTGTATGGCGCTGTGCTATCATTGTATGTGTCAAGACTGATCAAAACAGTCAATAAAAAAGGAAAGCAAAAATCAAGTCTGGTGTTTGATGAGTTCCCTACGATTTATCTGAATAATATGGACAGCCTGATAGCTACCGCCCGGAGTAATAAAGTGGCGACCACTTTGGGTGTGCAGGATTTCAGCCAGCTCAAGAAAGATTATGGAAAAGACCAAGCCGACGTGATCATGAACATCACCGGTAATGTTATTGCCGGACAGGTGACGGGAGAAACTGCCAAGCAGCTCTCCGATAGATTTGGAAAGATCATGCAGGACCGAACCAGCTTGTCTATTAACCGGAGCGATACATCTGTCAGTCACTCCAAGCAACTCGACTCGGCCATTCCTGCCTCCAAAATAGCCGGCTTAAGTTCCGGGGAGTTCGTAGGAATGGTTGCTGATGATCCCGGCCAGAAAATCGAACTTAAAGCTTTCCATGCGGCAATTCTGAACGACCATGAAGCTCTGAAACGAGAACAGGATAGCTATAAACCGATTCCGGTTGTCCGAGAGGTAACCTCGGCCATGATCCAGCAGAATTATCTTCAAATCCGGCAGGAAGTTGAGGATTTAGTTAACGCTGAAATGGAAAAAATAATGACCGACCCTGCAATGACAGGGATAGTCTCGAAGAAAAACTAAAAGCGTTATTTTATAATTTTTGCACAGCAATAAATTATAATTTCAATACAACCTTATACTATACCCTTTTGGGTATAGTATGTTTGCTTTTTTAACTCTTATACCCAATCGGGTATAGCTAAATCAAAGTCTTTACATAGGCGATCTTTTGCGGCGTTCATCGCCGGGGAAAGCTCATTTTATAAACAAAAATACTTTGTATATTTGTATTACTGCGGCGTTCATCGCCGCAAAATAAAAATAGTATAAAATGCCACTAAACAAGCAAAGACGTGTTTTGATTTCAAATGTTATAGGAGACGGAATGATTCTTCCCCGCAAGTGGTTTAGTCAGCAAAAATTGCCTGAGCTTAAACTTAACAGACATGCAATAGATAACTTGGTTAAAAGCAATGAATTGTACATAATAACCAAAGGAGTTTATGCAAAATCAGGAACAACTCCTACATGGGAAACAGTATTATATTCATTACAAAAATACTTTGAGATTGACGTAGTCGCCGGAGGATTAACAGCACTTGAATTGATGGGGTATGGGCATTATGCCAATTTAAAAAGAGGAGTGAGGATACATTTATATTCTTATACAAAACTGCCTAAATGGATTCATGAGGCGCCTAATGAAGTCGAAATTATCGAACATTCTAATAAAGAATTGTTGGGCAGAGGCGACGGGAATGCATCTAATTTTTCGCTTACTCAATTTACTGTTTCCTATAGTTGGCGAGATAACGGCCTTCCGCTTTTAATATCAGGACCAGAAAGAGCTTTGTTGGAGGTAATTTCGGGGGTGCCAAAATACATATCAGTGGAACATGCTTATCAACTTATGCAAGGCCTTACCACCTTGTCACCAGATAAAATGCAGGAACTTTTAGAAAATTGCCATTCAATCAAAATGAGACGACTATTTTTCTGGCTGGCTGACCATTTTACTTACGCCTGGCTGAAAAAAATTGATCGAACAAAAATTAATCTTGGATCGGGTAATCGTGTTATCGTAAAAGGCGGGAAATTTAATAAACAATATAACATCACAGTTCCTGAGCAGTTATGAATGTAGATACTGATTATTATAAACAAGTTCAGCTATTAGTTCGTGTCCTTCCACTGATTGCGACAGAGGATTGTTTTGCACTAAAAGGAGGTACAGCAATCAACTTATTTGTTCGTGATGTACCTCGACTTTCTGTTGATATTGACCTTGTGTATTTGCCGATGGATGATCGTAAGACTGCTCTGGAGAAAATCAGGGCAGCCCTCTCCCGTATCAGCCGACTCATCGAAAAAACTATTCCACAGTCTCGTGTACAAAATGCGCATGAACAGAGTGAAGCTCTCCGATTGCTTGTTGAGCAGAATGGGATTAGAATTAAAATTGAGCTATCACCAGTCATCCGAGGAACAGTATTTGGTGAAAAGATATTATCTATCTCCAAAATAGCTACAGAGCATTTTGGGTACGCAGAATTCCCTGTAGTTTCATTACCGGATTTGTATGCAGGTAAAATTGCAGCAGCTCTAGACCGGCAACATCCCAGAGATTTATATGATGTCAAGTTTCTATTGGAAAATGAAGGATTTACAGATGATTTTCGCAAAACATTTCTGGTATATCTAATAAGTCACCAGCGACCAATGTCAGAATTACTGAGACCTAACTTCAAAGAGCTTAAAGAAATTTATGAAAACGAATTTGTGCGAATGACCACGCAGGAAATTACATTAGAAGAATTACTGGAAACAAGAAAGCAGTTAGTAAAGCTTATCCATGATACGATAACCGATGACGAAAAACAATTCCTTTTGGGATTTAAATCGATGAAACCAGAATGGAATTTACTTGGATTGGAAAACCCAGAAGCAGTATCACTATTGCCATCAGTACGATGGAAAATTATAAATCTTAATAAACTAGGTGCAAAGAAGCATGCGGAGGCTCTCGATAAGTTAAAAGTGATATTAGAAATTGAATAATAAGAAAGGAAAGTAAGTCATAAAATGAGTAAATACCATACGCAAGCAATCAACAATAAGCCATCCGGAGCTCCCAAATCATTCTATAGCAATATACTCAGCAGATACAAAGGGAAAAGTAAAAGTATTATAGTTCCTGGGTTCCTTGTTTTATTTCTACTCGTATTTACGGATAAGTTTTCTGAAATTATTTCAGCAGCGTTGGTGAAACCTTTGTTTTCAACATTGAGCCAATCGTCTATAATCATTGACCTAATCTGCATACTTGGTAGCCTGTCTGTTATATTGTTTTTTGTTATTAAAGGGATAAGACTTGTTCGCTTATCTGTAATGCTTGAACTGTACATTTTTTCTTTCACGTTCATTTTTTTATACTTTCGTTTTTTTGATACCTCCAGATATGATTTTGTTCCGTTTCGTTCAAATTTAGTTAGCTTTCTTTCTTTGGCGGATATCCTTTTATCTTTCATCATTGGAGTTGCATGTTATTACTTGTTCTATGCAATTAAATTTGTTAAGCAGTATAAGCATCAGCCACCTCTACACGAAGGATTTTTTACGGACACGCCATTGATTCTGGAGGAATCATCTGATATTCTTGGAAGGTTTGGCTACGTCAAGGACTTAGCACATAAGATATTTGCGACAAATTCTCCTAATCATTCTTTTGCAATTGGCATCATCGGTGAATGGGGGGCAGGGAAAACCACTTTTCTTTCAACTTTAGAAAACATTTTCGAAAAAGAACAACAGGTTGTGCAACTCAGATTTAATCCTTGGGCAACTAGAAATAGTGAAAATATTTCTGCAATTTTCTTTTCAGATTTGGCAGCACGTTTATCTGAATTTGACGAGTCCTTAAAAACAAATATTAATGATTATAGTAAGAAACTGCTTCAATCTACAGACAGTAACAGTCTCGGAGTCATAAAGCAGCTTTTTGAATTCTCGACAGAAAAAAAAGAATTTCACGAGCAATACGAAATCATAAACCAAAGTATCCAAAGTTTAAAGAAGAAGATTGTGGTTTATATTGATGATGTTGATCGGCTGGATAAGAAAGAAGTAATTGAAGTTCTCAGAATAGTTCGAAATACAGCTAATTTCGGAAGCGTTTTTTTTGTGGTTGCTTTTGACAAGGCTTATGTCACAGCGAGTGTAAATGAAGCCCTGATTAATAAAAGTGAAAAATATTTGGAGAAGATATTTCAGTTAGAATACTATTTGCCTTTGCAGCCCAATCGATTGGTTTATAGAAACGAACTCTTGGGCCATTTAAGGAAATACGTACCGCAATCATATTTGCAAGTTTTAGATTATATAGAAAACCCTTCATCAACTTTGTTTGGAAGTTTCGAGATTCTTCCCAAAATTTCAGACTATATTACCACGTTCAGAGATGTGAATCGATTTATGAATGTTTTTTTACTGAACTATGATCGTATCAAGCACAATATCTATCTACCCGACTATATTTCTATTTGTCTTTTACGCTTAAAATATCCAGCAGTATATCAGTCTTTATATTACACAAGAAGTAAATTTCTGACTACGGCTACGGATTATGACATGTTTGACCATTTTGTAGGTGAACTCTTTATTCGATTAGAGGAAAAAGGAAATAGCGACCTGGAAAAGACGGAGCTTTACAAACACTTGCAAATTCACTATGCAGATTTTGCTATTAGCGATGACGAAATAAAAAATGTATTGGTATTAGTTAATTCAATATTCGCATCTCCCTATCAAAGAGGTATAGCTAATGGCAAAAGGACACTTTATAATCATCATTTAACAATAACTCAGGCATCATCTTTTGAAAGATATTTTGATTTTTCTTTAGAAGGAAGGTTGGATCAAGTTGAGTTCGAAACTGCTTTAAAATTACCTTTTGAATCATTGAAGAAAAAAATAGAGGAATGGAATACCAGCCGTGCGATTTCAACTGATTTGATTGTTAAGTTGGAAAATGTAATAATCCCGTGCGACAAGGAATTTTTCGAAAAGCTCATAAAAGCAATAGTCTACCTTACCACTTTACCTATCCCTCAAAATCCGGATCATGAACATTCATATAATGTTGAAGACTTTTATGAAAAATTAGGTGGCAAATGTGATGATAAAAATAAAGTAGTAAAGGAAACATACGGAGGCGATAAAGAAAAGTTCAAAGAGTTGTTTAAAAGTCTTTATTTTTTTAACTCCAAAATAGGGAAATGGGGTTTTGTTCATGAGTTTGCAGTTCGACTTATCAAAGATTATGACGATGATTTTATAGTCAGTCATGAAGAATTAAAAGAGTTAATTAAAGATAGTTTTCTGGCTTCTCTTTTTGAACCCTCTGGGCTGACACATGATATTATGCGATTTTATAACCAGGCGATACGGTTGTTCCAAAAATCAGATGTTAATGGATCTGTTATTGTGCCCGAAGGCAAAGGTGTTGAAATGACTGAAAAGCTTAAGACGTTAATTGATTCAGATTTTGTGATTTACTTAAATTGGAACATTTTTAGAAACGGACCATCTGGAGGATTTAATATTGGAGGTTGGCACAAAGTAATTTATGGGTCTGATGAAGAGTTCAATAAGGTTGTTGAACTGAAAAAAGAGGAAGCTGCAGTAAAAGAATATATTTGTTTTCGTGACGCCTACAATGACGCAGGCCATCCTATCGAGTTTGAATTCGAATTGTTGAAACCATTTTGAGGTAGTCAAATGCCCATAAAATTATTTATTACAAAACAGGCGCGGTCAAAAACTTTTCTCATTAGGATCGGCTTTAATTTTTTCTGAATATCTTTTCAACAGGTTTATCCTTATTTATTTCACCATATTAATCAGACTATGATCTAAATGAAATATCTGCTGATAGATACCAACTGCTGGATTGAATTGTTGCGTTCAGACGAAAGAGGCAAGTTGCTGGAATTGCTTGAGTATTGGAAGAATGAGAACTTGGTCAGCTTTATGGTTCCTCAGGTGATCATGGACCAGGAATGGCCATCCAAAAAAGAGCTATATATTGAGGAGGTACGTAAAGCTCAACAAACTACTGCCCGTGCTGTGAGGGGAGGAGACGAAGTCTTACCCGCACTCTTACAAAGAGTGACAGATAGTGATGTGCTCGACAAGTTAAAACGGGTTGAAGCTTTGGTTACTGGCGGAATCTACTATAAGTATAGTCGAAAGGTGATGGCCGATATCGTAGAAAAAGAGCGAAAAAAACTACCTCCGTTTCACAATAAGGCAACTAGCAATGCAGATGCCCTGATCTATTTTTCAACGATCGAATATCTGGCGAAAAAAGGAATCAGCGAATTCGCCTTCATAACTGCTAACATTAAGGATTTTTCTGATCCGTCAGACAAGCAACGGTTACATCCGGGACTACTAGTAAGCGGATTTACGATAAACTATTTTATCAACTTTCATCTGGCTGGTCACAAATTTCAAGAAGATTTGCCTTCCCCGAGAAAGCCTGAAGGCGGTACAGATAAAGACTATACTAAACAGTTTATTCTGGCCGAGAGACAGCCCAACGCCCATCTTATTGATGAACTGGATAAAGCCTTACAGGCTTATCATGATCAAATGCCATTTGTTCCCCTGCACTTCTTACACCGGATTTATCCCTTTAAAGTGATTCAGGTAAAAGATTCTTATACAGATTATTCTTGCTATACCCTTATCAGTAATAATAAGGAGCTGATCGACTTGCTCGCTTCCGTTGAAGTTGGGAAAAATAACCAACTACGGTTTAAGAATAAATCGCATTTTAAAGGAGTTCGGCAGTACGTAAAAAAAATAGGCGGCATTTATAATTATTTGAATCAAAACCTTGTTGGGTCGTTACAGAACAGCAACAGGGGAAACGAAATATCCATTCAGTTCTCTTACAATACTCTTTGTGATTGCAGTCGGTGCAGGATGCAACGCTTTGATTTTGTTGGAGGTTTTCAACAGTTAAAATTAGAACCATCCGAAAGCTTTCACGACACTATGCGGGAAGCATATTCACACGCACTTTGTGGTAATTATTCACAAGCTTTCAGTTTGTTTTATTCGGTGTATAAAACAGCATTGGAAAAAGAGAAGTATATCCTGCACTTTATTTGCCTGACTAATCTGAAGCGGATAAAAAATTATATGCGCGGATATTCCATACCTGTAGATGCAGACCTTTCTACACGAATAGGGGAGATCGAAAATACTTCTGTACAGCAGGAGATGTTGTTGCATCATTACCGTTCACGGTTTGAGATTGAGAATATCCAATGGCTTGTGCAGGAATCTTTTTACACCCAAGCACATCTTGATATTACAGAAACATTAAGAAAAATACGCGATCATTATCATCTCCAGCAAGGGACTGGATGGAGCAGCAATTCAAATCTTCGAATACTCATATGCAGGTTTGCTCAGTTCGAGGAATACCTTGAAAAGAACTTCATCTTTTACCATCCAAATGATATTAACAGCCTCTTTGAGGAAGTGCTCGAGGGATTATTTATGTCCGGGTTGTTTAATGAAAAACAATCCAGTCGTTTGCAATATTTCGATGACTATTTACTGACTAGGATTGTCCGTTATGCGGGACCTGAAACTGTGTTTAAATATTTCAGGCAATTGCATATCCCCTATCTCCGTTATAAAGCCAATAAGAATAAGAAAACAGGTATAGGTCAGTTGGCCTTGCAATTTTTTAGGGATTATCGGGAGATGAATGAAAAGGCGAAGGAAAAAATACCGGGTGATGCTTTTTACTTTCATCAAAAAAAATTACGGACATTTCAAAATCTTCTTGTCGTAGTCGCAGTTACTGAAATCGATGTTGTCACAGTACAAAAGATTGCGGATGCAATTCTTGGTATATGCCGCCATGAAAAACTCTTCCGCAAAACCGAACATAAATACCTCTCTGAATTTCTGTCGAGAAAAGGAAAATATCTATCATCCGGTACTATTAAAGAGTTGATAAATCTTATCATACACGATGAACAGTTTCACGAGGGCGAAATCGCAAGGCCTCTGCAACACCTGGTGAACAAATATTTTCCCGAGTTGATTATTAAAAGTCGGAAGCAATATGAAGCTATTGTAACTAATTTTGTTAATCAATGTCCAAAGTGTAAACAAACACATCACAGCGATTTATTGCTGTATATCTACAGGCTCCTTAATCCTACTTTTAAAAAAGATCTTCAGGGAAAAATAACGGAACTCCTCAAGAAAGAATTCAGTCAAGATAATTATTATTATTTCGCGATTTACGAATTGATCGATTTCAGGGAATTTTGGGATATCTACTGCCAGGCTTTTCAGAAACCTCCTGACCGTTTATTAGATAGGCAACGAACATTTTTTGATCAAGGTGAAGTTGTGCTAACAGGGCTTAGTCAACTGTTAAACTTGGCTTTTAAATACAAATTGGATTTGACCGATCAGCTGTTTCAACAATATAAGGGACTAACACCTTATTATGACTGGCTGTTGAATATTGAAAAGTTTAATTATCGGCAATTTAAACCTCAGTGGGTTCTCGAATATGGCACGATGTATTACAATGAAAAAATATTTACCTCTCCTAAGGTCCGAGCTTATCTGAAAAAATGGTTGGCTAAAAATCATCAACCACGGATTAGTGAGTTGTTTATCGAATATAGCAGATAGAACAGATAAGAAGTTCTTTGGATGCATTTATTTGAAAAGTATCGGTTCGTCATTTAGCAACCTATAAAACCTTTTTGATACCATGGGACAAGACGTAGGTTAAATATGAGCTTTAATGCCCATAGAGATTCAATTTTTAAAGAGTCTAAGAAATATATCAAGAGCTCATTTGTGTCAGACTCTTAATATTTTAAAAAGAAAAAGAATTATCAACTCAAATAAGAACCAAGAAGTATTTTACTAAAAGGTAAAAGCTAAATAATGACAGATCCGTTGAAAGTTACATTTGATAAAAATGTTTATGAATTTGTAGTTGATCCCGATAAGGAAATAGCTATACCGGACAATCAGAGAGCTGCTTTACGATTCATACACAAACACATATTAAAGGGAACTATCCTTCCGTTTATATCCGAAACATGCCTTACTTATGAAGCCGTAACGAAAAAAGAACGCCTTGTAGTGCTGGCACATGCACGACCAATATTAGTAAAATCAGAAGGCACGTATGTAACTGTAGGGTCTAATCCTGATATTTTTCCTGGTAACCACATTAAGGATGATATTTATCTAAATGGAGCAATTGATTTAGGATTTAAAATATTGCCCGGTAAGAGATTTGGTAAACTAATCAATCCTCTTATCAAGACTGAATGGTATTATTATCTCGACGAAGATTATTTTGAAACATCTGAACGGTTTGGAGAAATTTCTGATGTTATTGAAGAAATGGGCGGCGGTTATACTCAATATATGAATCTGATAACAACATTGGAAAATAAACATCTTAACAGCAACGATAAACTGAGGTCGTTTAAAGGAAATATTAAGCATCTGAGTGCTGCGATTGCCGAATGGAGCGATGGCGACTATGCGGCCTTGCATATTGCTTATGGGCTTGATTATTTTTGTACTAATGATGAAGGTAAGAATGCCAGACCTAATTCTACGCTGGGTCAAACAATCTATAAAGAGTTAAATCGGCAATTTGGATTTAATAAGGTTAGCCCGGAAGAATTGGTCGAAATTTTTCACAATGAAATCAACATACTTATTTAAATATTGTTTCGACAATTTAATGCAGCCAGTCTGAAAACAATTATAGGACTCTAAACTTTTGGATGAAATAAAGGCATCAAATCATAAATCCAATTTTAATTTAAGGGAGTAAAATGCATTAGTTGTTTCTCGTGATGCATGACAAGAAGGGATGTTTTATAGGCAATTACAAATGATTTAAAGAGAATGATTCGGTAATTTTGATCCTATACATTCAAAAATTGGAAATTATGAAAGAGGAAACCCCTGAAATGGAATGTGTTGAAGTAAGCGGCTTTGAAGAACAAATGCTGTATATGCAAAAGATGAGTGAAATGCAGCGCACGCATAACACGCTTGCAAAAGATATGGAAACACTTGTTGCCATTGCAAAAGAGCAAGCTAGCGATAATGAACGCATTCAACCATTAATCAGGGCGTGTATAAAGGAATTTTTCAGTCTAGTGGAAGCAGATATTTTTCTTATCAACCAGTTCAATCCTTATCCTAATTATAAGGAGCGTGATGATCTTGGAAGGAAATTCAAAAAGACGTATCGTCACCATGCAAGGACATTCAAAAAGGAAGATGTGCAGAAAGCCTATCAAAGCAGGTTTTATGGAATGTTTTATGCCCTTAAAGAGAAGCGCGATGAATTTATGCATCCAAAAGGTCGAACCAGTATTAGTGTGACAACCGATGACCTGAATACCGTTAATTTGGTTTACGAAACATACCGAAAGTTTGTAGTTACTTTGATGACTAATGTTGGAGTGAGCTTTAAAGTTCCGGCAGATCAATTTTTCGGCCGAACTTTTTAAACTTCAATAATAGGCGGGTTTCAGTGCCGATCCTGTGCTTCAATAAAAAAAGTGCGCCAACTGCACAGCCAAAAGTCAAGGCACCAGAACAACGAGCTATTCAAGTTTTTTCAAGAATATTAAAGATCAGAAAAACTACTGGGAATTTCCCCACTTGATAATGGTGTGTTCTAGGATATCCGACTGAGATAAAGAGGGTTTTATACCTTTATAAAAATATTCGCGTTCCTCACGTGGTAATTTGGAAGCGGCAATCAAATAGGCTCTTTTTGTCCAACTCTCAAATTTGGGATAATTCTCTTTTAAACTCCGTAACCATCCTTCAGAGTTGTAATGCATACTCGCCAATAGAATTTTGCGCTTAATATTTTCTGACACCTTTTGAAAGTCGTCTGTTAGCGTAGCAATATGATTAAGATGTTTATTGTATACAAAGAGATTGTATAATGTTATTTTATAAAACTCGTTAGAGTCTATCATCTCATCTTCAAGAATGTTCAAAGCCCATTCCCCAACGTCCTTCCAATCGCTTTTATAATTTTCTGCGCATGAATTGATATACAGACAAACATCATTTAACGCTGGAATTAATTTGTCAAAATGCTCTAAGGAAAAATCAACTGCATGTGGAATTCCTATTTGAGCCATGCGCCTGTACAACCACCTGAGTTTTTCATAATTCGGCGTCGATCCCAATAAATATTCTTCAAAAAGTGCGATGATATTCTCAGGAGTTAGTTTTGCCATATCCTCGTCGCTGATATCAGATAAGTTTATCTTACTGTAAGCATTGCCTCCAGAGTGTTTCCGAATGATGCTGATGATTTCCTCTTCATCATTGTACTCGATGTCATCCAGTAAATTTGTCTTACACAAATCGACAAACCCATCTTGTTCTAGTATTTGCGTTTTTGATTTTTGAAGTACCAACCTCTGTTCTTTGTCCAGAATCTCAGCAATTTGATTAAGTCGAATCCTAGCTTCCTTCTCGCTATTGCAAAACACAACAATATCATCTACGTATCTTTTGAACTCGATATCTCTGAATTGTAATTGGTTATCAAATGGAATTAAGGAAAGTTCAGCTATAAGGTGTGAAATGTGCGGGCCTATGGGAATACCTTTCGAGCTCCTCTGAGTGATTGAAACAATTAATTCTTTTATTCTTCTGCAAATGGGTGCCGGAATTCCGCATGTTTCCAGCTGGTTCTCGACAGTATGTAACGAGATCTGATTGTAAAAGTCAGAAATATCACAAACGACGATATGGGAGAAATCTTTTGCTTTATGCTTACAAGCTTCCCAAAAGGCTTCCCAAGCATTCGTGTTACTATATAATGTACCGTCGGCCTTAGGCTTAAAGCGATAGCTAAAAACAATATCCTGGTTTTCCTGAATTCGCTTTTGTTCAATAAAATTCCCGTACTCGAAAAAAATCGCACCCATTAAGATGCTATCTATCAGGTCTAGTTGTGTTGCATTACGGAATGATACATTGTCTTTCGGTACCAGGAAACGTCTGGATGATTTCCACTTATAATTGGTTATATCAATTTCTTTACAGAGGTCAATAACGTCTGCTTCGAAGGATTTAACAATCGAAAGCTCGAAGGGTCTTGGGAAAAGATCGTTGTCACTTTCTTTGAAAAGGTGGTTAATTGACCATTGTATCGAAGCGGGCGCTAACTTCATAACGATTTAAATTAAACTGATAAAGAGGAAGATAAGCTTTCCATACAAATTAAGTCCAACCCGCGGGATAACCATACCCAGTGTAGAAACTAGGAAAAGAACAGGATAGGTTTTATCCAGCAGACTATTAACCGAAGCAAATAAAAAGTGAGCTCTTTCAAGAGGTAAAAAGAAAGATGACGAATTCTCATTGCTTGAAAAGAACTAGGAGTTAAAGAGCCTCGATCCGACATTTACTTTCGTGAAGTGTTTCAAACTCCTTAAGTAACCCTGACGTTCACTTCAGCAACCGGTCTAATTCCGGCCCGATTGGCAGTCAGCCAGTCCGGGGCTACCGGATTATTTATCATGTGAGCCCTCTTGACATATTGGTAGAAATTACTCAAAAGTGTAATTCCCACTTAATCTAATAATTGTAGTATAAAATATCTAAATTTATTAGTAAATAGGAGTTTATGATAAATCTTACCTCACGAATATTTCTTCTAACTATTTGGTGTTTAACCTTTTTTTTTCGGCAAGAAAAAATCGGTAATTTGGGAGTTGATTTTTCAGATCAGCTTATTGAGAAAATGAAATTGACTCCTAGTATAGAAGAAGGTTTTCTGGATCTTTTTTACAACGATTTAGAATGCGAAATAGAGGGTACCAACTCTAAACTAAATTTGCAGATTTTGCGGATTGAGAATAATCAGTTTGTATATGATCCTTTAGTCAAGAAGTTATCTAATGCTGTAATCCATTATTCAATTTCAAAAAAACAATTCTCCGATTTTGAAAAAGATAAACGATACGGCGAATTGAATGCACTTGCTTTAAACAAATTCAGAGATTATAGCATCAATGATGGCGAAGCGGGGGAATTATTATTGTACTGTTTTTTGGAATCACATTTGAAGGCTCCAAAGATCCTGACCAAACTTGAAATCAAGACAGCAAGAAATGACTATGTCAAAGGGTCGGATGGTATTCACATGTTACAGATGGGACCTAAACAGTTTCAAATAATATTTGGCGAATCCAAGCTTGACGCCTCATTGACGACTTCAATTTCCGAGGCTTTTAAGTCAATTCACGATTTTATTACTAGGGATAAGGATAATATCTATCACGAAATGTCCCTCCTAGACTCCCAATTATGCAAGGAAGCTTTAGATGAAGAAATGTACCAATTTATCAAGTCTATTGTTTTTCCGACAGCAGATGGAAATGGAAGTAAAGAAAAGGATAATGCTTTTGGAATCTTTGCCGGCTTTGAAATCGGGTCAACTCCGGAAGAGTTAAAAATGAAAAACGATGAATATAGAACTATGGTCAGGCAAAGAATAAAAGAAGAAGTTCAGGGAAAATTAGCTCATATCCAGAAAAAGATTAAAGAGTATAATCTTTATAATTATACTTTCTATTTATATGTTTTTCCATTTATGAAGATTGCAGAAACCCGTAAAAAGATAATTCAAGACCTTACCCATCCAGTTAAATGATTGAACGGCTATCCCAGGAAGTAATGACTGATTCATATTTTAATCAGTTGTATTTAAAAGCGAACAAGCTTTTAGCAGGTATTGTATTTCACGAGAATGGAAACACTCCATATCTTACAAATAAAGAATTAAATGATCTACTAAGGTTCTCAGATATTCTATCCAACTCTAAAAATTCGCTTTCACGAAACAAGGCGTACACCATCATTACTTTATTGAATGGAGCTTATGCTGAAAATCCATACTATAGAACATTTTCTCATTCGGTATTAGCGAAGCTTGGCAATTTTCCTGGAATAGAATATTTAAAGAACAAAAATAACAATGCATCTGTTCTCCCATTTGATAGGGAAGTTGAAAAAACAGTAAAGGAATTTATTCAAGCGGTTCCGGACACAGACCAGGTATTTACAGACTCTCAATATGAATTGTATCAGAAAATAAGCGGCTCGAAGTTTTTTAGTTTTTCAGGACCAACTTCAATGGGGAAATCATTTATTATTAAGTCCTTTATTCGAAAGGCAATCAGTAACTCTCCACCTGAGAATATTGTCATACTGGTTCCTACCAGGGCTTTAATAAGTCAGTTTTCAATTGACTTGAATAAGGAATTGAGAATATTATTGGATCACTATCATTACAAAATTGTTACAAATTCAAGCATTGGTGATTCTCCATCTGATAAGCAGTTAAGATATCTTTTTGTTTTAACTCCGGAGAGATTTATAAGTTATTTGTCCAATAAACAGAATCCGCTAATTGGGTATCTATTTGTAGATGAAGCACACAAGCTTGCATCAGAGAACGATTCTAGGTCTATAACATCATATAATTCAATTTCCAAAGCAATAAGGATTAACCCGTCACTGAACTTATACTTCGCTGCCCCCAATATATCCAATCCAGAAATATTCCTTAAACTCTTTAAAAAAGATTGGAGCAAGTCATTCAGGACGTTGGAGTCGCCAGTGGGCCAAAATCTGTTTTTTCTAGACTTAATTAACAAAAAGGTAATTCATTATACCGATACTGAAACCTATGAGTTTCTGCCGTCAATGCTAAAAAAAGTAAATTCCCTTCCTGGTGTTATTAATAGTATCGGTGGTTCTGAGAATAACATTATTTATTGTAGTTCAAGAAGGAAGGCTGTTGAAAAATCATTGGAGTTTTATGAAGCTTCGAAGTATGATCAAATTGAGGTGTCGGGGAATGTGAAAAAGGCTATTCGGCAAATCAGGTCTTATATACACAAGGATTATTATCTGGCTACATTTTTGGAAAAAGGAATCGCATATCATTTTGGAAATCTGCCACAGTTAATTAGGAACAAGGTGGAAGCTTTATTTAAGGCCTCTGAAATTCACCACGTTTTCTGTACATCTACCCTATTAGAAGGGGTGAATTTGCCAGCAAAGAATATTTTCATTCTAAATAACAAAAACGGGCAAAGCGAATTTAAACCAATTGATTTTTGGAACCTGGCTGGGCGTGCTGGTAGATTGAAGTATGAATTGGCAGGAAATATTTTCTGCGTAAGAGAAGATCTGAAGGATTGGAAGAAAACGGAAGTATTGGAGAAAAATCAAGAAATAACATTGAAGCCTTCGATTGAAAATCATATTGACAAGAAGCTCAAGAAAATTGAACAGATATTAAGTGAGGCTTCGAACATCAGTTTTAATACTAAGGCGCTACAGGAAATTTTGGAGTATATCGCAAACATTATTTCCATTGATACCTTGGAGATAACCCGGTCAAATTATCAAAGTGAAATAATAAGGAAGCTAATTGCCGATAATAAAGAGAGTATAATAGAATTAGCTCAGAAAAAAAATAAGGATATTGAAATTCCAACATCTGTCTTAAATGCAAATCAATCGGTAAAAGTTGCAATTCAAAATTCTGTTTATCTGTATGCAAAAGCGAATGCAAAAGACCCGTCAATAAAACCTCCGTTGGAAATTAATTTTTCTACTTGCCATCTTTGGCTAAATAAACTGTACGACTTATTTCAATGGGGAACTTACGAGAGTCGGGATTTCAAGAACAGGGCGCAACTAGATTATTATGCAACGCTCATGAACCAATGGATAAATGGAACGCCTTTGAATCTCATTATTTCAAGATCTATTGACTATTATCATGATACCAAACGCGAAATTGTAATTGGATGGGACTTTGCAAATAAAGAAGTATTTAATAAGAACGATAAACAACATGTCAATATTTTAATTGGAGACATTATAGAGGATATAGAACATGTTCTCAGATTTGTTTTTGAAAAGTACTTCAATAATTATTATACTATCCTAGTGGAAGTATTAGGTGAGGAAAAAGCAGGTCAGAACTGGGCCGCTTTTTTAGAGTACGGTACCAGGAACCCCATTGTAATTGCATTGCAGAATTATGGACTTTCACGGCATACGGCAAATTATGTTTTCACGAAGCATCAGTCAAGTTTGAAAATCGAGGGGGGCAAGCTTTTAGGAATTGATTTAGAAAGATTAATGATAATGTTAAGCCCTGAAGACATTGAATACGATGAAATAATCTCCATTTTATTCTGATTATTGTGTCCTGCTTAATACAACTCTTGATTATAAATTAATGGATCCACGATTTTATCGCAGAACTTTTATTGTTTCCTTACCAAAGGGAGTTTTGCTAGCTCCTACTAAAGCCAGTATTGCGAAGTAATGGCTTGTTTGAGAACACTAAATTATTTCTGAAAGCCAATCCTTTGCCGATCCTCCCATTTTCTTTGCGCCGCTTTTTCGTTCAACAAATTTTCCATTGCGTCATAGATCTGGTTTAATTGAACGTCATGTTCACTTAATCGCTCCTTAATTTGTTTAAATTGCTCTCTTAAATCATTTTCGTAAACAAACACCCGCCTTATCTCAACAAATGCTCTCATAATCGCAATATTCATATTAATCGCTTTTTCGCTATTAAGTATGCCGCTGAGCATAGCGATACCTTGCTCTGTAAAAGCGTAGGGTAAGGTACTGAGCTTACGTTTGTGTTGGGATGAGGTCACAATTTGTGACCTCATGGGGTTCCATTCGCTTTCCGTAAGTTGAAACATAAAATCTTACGGAAATCTCTTAATATGCCGTTTGACAGCCTGATTTAGCGCCTTTGTGGGAACCTCATAAAGAGAAGCCAAGTCGTAATCTAGCATTACTCTTTCACCCCTGATTTCATAAATTTTGTTTTGAATACTTTGAATAATTTCCATAATCATTATATTAAATTGCTAGTTTTTCAAAATCAATACTTTTTGTTCCTTCAATAACTTCCAGCAGGCCAACCCTATAGTAGTTCTGAGTTGTTTGTTCCTTTTCATGTCCCATCATTTTTGAAAGAACCGGCCTATCAGCTCCGAAGCGTATCCACATTTGAGCATTTGTATGCCTGCCTGTTTTATTACTAAGTTTCCGAACAATGCCTGCTTTTTTTGCCAACAGTTTCAGATTACGGTTATAAGCTTGTATTTCTATAAAGACTGATTTCTTAAGTAATAAAGGATTCTCAGGGTTGTTGTCTCTGTATTTCTCAATGATGTTGGCAGCGTATGGAAACTTAAACAAAGGAATGATGGTAGGATTGTCATTCTTATCTCTTTCTCCGATAATGTAATGACCTTGTTCAATATCATTGAATAGTTGATCTTTCCGCAAGATTTGAAGGTCATTGTAATAAAACCCGGTGTAAACTTGAAACAGAAATAAATCTCTATCACGTTGAAGGCTTTTATCTTTTTCATCGAATGTTAAGTTCTTCAATCGTTGCACTTCTTCAACTTCCAAATGCTGTCCCTCTTTCTTTCTGGGAACACTGACAGTGATTTCTTCAAAGTAGTTTTCAACTTGAACTGGATCAAGAAAATGATCTTTTTTGGCTGCGTGTGTAAGTACTACTTTTAATTTATCCCAATAGGATTTGATAGTAGCTGGTTCCATCTTTCCTTTACGTCCCTTCAGATTTGCCAAATAGTTTTTGAAACGGGCGATCAGGGATTCATCAATTTGAGAAAAAGTTATTCTCTTTTGAAAGTTGTTCAAATGAAGAAGACAAGCTCTGTATTTTTCCCACGTTACTTCATCCAGATTGGCGGTTTCTGGTGGGTGCTTGATGTAGTTGCTGAAATAGTCATTAAAAACATTCCGTTCACCACGAAGCATCAATTCCTTTTCTATTGCATCAAACGTAACTGGTTTGTTCTGGGTATAATACCTTTTTGTCAGATCATTGAGTTTGGTAATTGTCTCGGCGATCTTGCAATTAATTTCAAAGTAGAATGGATGTGTATTCTTTACCCAATGGTTCTCTTTTCCCTGCCATTGTTCACAGGAAACTTTTGCAGGGAGTTTAATCGGGTAGTGTCGGGCCTGTTCGCCGGATAAATAGATTCTTAAATGAACGCCATGGAGACCGTTTAGGTTGATTGATTTCCGCCAATTGTATTTGACAGAAATAGTGGGGACTCTTATCATAAAACCTCGTTTTCATTACTACACATTTCAAGTTCATCCTCAAAATAACTAAAGTTTGAACCTGAAAATGTGTAATAAAAGTGAAATAAAAATGGCGGGAATTAACGGGTTTTAACGAGTATCAGAAAAATAGAAAAACCCACGAAAGCCTTAGCTGACGTGGGTTTGACTCGTTTTTACACTTTTTAAGACTTGTTGAAAAGTCCTGTTTAGCTCCCCCTTCAGGACTTGAACCTGAGACCCTCTGATTAACAGTCAGATGCTCTAACCAACTGAGCTAAGGAGGAATACTTCCCCTTTCGGGGTTGCAAAAATAGGGGATTTTGCTTTTTTGCTATCTATTTCTGCATAACTTTTTTTATTTAAAAAAACTGAAGAACGAATTCTCTTCCAGTCCAATGTAAATACCATCTTCTCTTGTTTCAATGGGATAGGTTTTTAAGTAATAACCTTCGCCACTTGAATTGCGGCCATTCTGCAAATTGAACTTGTAACGATGCAACGGACAAACAATATTTCCCAAAGGATCAAGATAACCACCGGCCAGGTGACCACCCGCATGCGGACATTTATGTGTGCAGGCCAGCACCTGTTCTCCATGTTTAGCAATACAAATGGTTTTGCCTTTTACAACTATCTCACACAAATCATTCTCCTGCCAAAAAAAATCGTTGACTGCTTCTCCTATCTTCACCCAATTGTATTTTTTTTCAGCGGCCATTAATACAAGAATTCAGTTTTGTAAGGATAACGGATTTTGTAGTTGATGCGCACCTGCTCCAAAATACGATCACGCAATTCAGCAATATTTCGTTTTTCAATGGCTGAAATAAATACGCAGTTGCCCTGGGTATCATTTTCCCAACGTTCTTTTAGTTCCTGTAAAATGGTTGCCTTAATATCTTCGCCAAGCCATTCATCGAAATGGCGCTCTTCATACAAATCCATTTTATTGAAGATGGTGATAACTGGCTTGTCGTGGCATTTTAAATCCTGAAGCGTTTTGTTCACTACGTTGATCTGCTCCTCGTATTGCGGATGCGAAATATCAACCACGTGAAGCAACACATCACTTTCTCTTACCTCATCCAATGTGCTTTTAAAACTTTCAACGAGATGGTGTGGCAACTTGCGGATAAAACCCACTGTATCACTCAATAAAAAAGGCGTGTTTTCAAACACCACTTTACTTGTGGTAGTATCAAGTGTGGCAAACAATTTATTTTCTGCAAACACATCACGCTTGCTGAGAATATTCATGAGTGTACTCTTGCCCACGTTCGTATAACCAACCAGTGCCACACGAATAAACTCACCACGATCTTTTCGTTGAGTGAAAGCCTGCTTATCAATTTCAGCCAAACGTTTACGCAGTAACGATATCTTATCTTTCACAATACGACGGTCAGTTTCAATTTCTGTTTCACCAGGGCCTCTTGTACCCACACCGCCACCTTGTCGTTCAAGGTGTTTCCACATACCTTTTAAGCGGGGTAAAATATATTGATATTGGGCCAGCTCCACTTGTGTTTTGGCTTGTGCAGTTTTTGCACGGCGGGCAAAAATATCGAGGATCAAATCACTTCGGTCGATAGTATAAATGCCCACTTCCTTTTCAATGTTCATGATCTGTGCACCGGTAAGCTCATCATCAAAAATCACGAGAGTGATATCCTGGTTCTGCACATAGGTTTTAATCTCTTCCAGCTTACCTTTCCCAACAAATGTTTTACTGTCGGGCCGCTGTAGTTTTTGCATAAACCTTTTAATGGTTATGGCACCGGCGGTTTCGGCAAGAAATGCCAATTCATCCATGTACTCCTGCACCTGCAATTCAGTTTGTCCTTTTTGCACTACGCCCACAATAATGGCCCGTTCTTCCTGTTGTATTTCCTGTTTACGATCTATCACTTTATTAAAAATTCAGGGGTCAAAGGTAATTGAACTTCCTTGCCCGATGAGAAAAGAAAAAGCGTGACGATGTTCGCCACGCTTGTAAAAATTTCTATACAGAAAGGATTATAAACCGGTAAGAGTAAGACCAACAACCAAAGGTCTGATCTGGTTAGGGCCTTGTCCTTCTTTAATAAAATCATTCACCTGGTATTGTCCGAAAATGGCGAAGTTGCCCATCCCGATTCTTGCAGTTGCTGCAAGGCGTAAAGAATTAAAATGCTTCTTGTCTTTTTCCTTCAACACATATGCAGTATTACCGTTGCCATCAGTTGTAAATCTTGTTCTGTCATTCGCACTGATGAGCGTACCCACTTTTACACCCACTGCAAATTTTAAACTCTTATTAGGTTGAGTAGGATCAACCATAAAACGCAATTCAACCGGCGCTTCAAGGTAAGCAGTTGCAAGTTTCATTGATTTGTATTTGTTCAATGTATCCTTGCCGGTATGTTTGGCAAACTGGAATGAATTGCTATTAATGATATTAAGGTTGCGACCTGCATTCTTATCGAAATACATATTATCGGCACCAACACCTGCACCTAACCCCACGCTAAAACGAGGATCGGTCTTAAAGGGAAAATCAAATGAAAAGTAAGCATTTACTGATCTGGCAAAACCCTTAGTGGCAATGCTATCAGGCTTTTGCAGCCAGTTAAGATAACCTATTTGAAAAATGAGATGATCTTTAGGGCGGTTGCCGAGGCTAACTTTCGACCAGTCTTTCTTTTTCTTCTTCTCTGTTTCCTGTGCCGTTACTGAAAAAGCAGTTGCAAGGAGGAGCGTAAACAGTATTAGTTTCTTCATAATTTGTAAAGAGGCAAATGTATTTGCTTATCGGTTAAGCAAAGGTTAAAGCCATTTTTATAAAAAGTGCCGGAAGTTTAGTAAGGCGTGAAGTAGATGTCATCTTTCAAACAACTTCCCGCCTTCCGTCTTTCCGGCATTTGTTATTCGTGGATCCTGTAGGATTTGAACCTACGACCCTCTGATTATGAGTCAGATGCTCTAACCGTCTGAGCTAAGGATCCGGCCTTTTAGGCGGGGGCAAAGATAGAAAAATCGACGTATCGGGCTGCTATAATTTATCGGGATATTTTTTGGCGATGGAAAAGAAAGAATTGCTGCCTTTGAATTATCATTTGCAACAGTGCGTTTCTTTGCAATATGCAACAAACAAAAGCAATCATCTTCGATCTTGGCGGGGTATTATTAAATATCGATTTTAAGTTAACAGAAAAAGCGTTTCGGGAATTGGGGGTAGACAATTTTGCTGTTTTCTTTAACCAGTTTCATAGTAACGACCTGTTCAAAAGATTGGAAACCGGCATGGATGATCAATTGTTTTATGATGATTTGCGTACAGCAACCGGCTTATCGTTAACCAATGATCAGATCAGGGATGCGTGGAATGCATTGTTGCTCGATTATCGCACCGAAAGCTTAGCCATATTGCCTCAACTGAGAGAGAAATATAAGTTGTACCTGCTCAGTAATACTAATGAAATTCATTTGCGGGAATTCCAACGGAGATATGAAGTATTGAGTCCGGGGCAAGTGTTTGATGAATTGTTTGATGCTGCTTATTATTCGCACCGCATTGGTCACCGCAAACCAAATGCTTCGGCCTTCGAATACGTATTGCAAAAGCATGAATTAGCACCTGCTGAAACCATTTTTATCGACGATAGCATTAACAATATTGAAGCTGCCCAACAACTGGGCCTGCAAACAATTCATTTGTTGCCGGGTATGAAAGTGGAAGACTTGGGGTTGATATAAAATTTGTAATTCTTTTCAGCGTCAATCTCGACTATCGCTCGATTGACTTTTCGACCCTTCGACTTCGCTCAGGGCTCATTATTTCACTTCCTCAAACTCAATATAGTCACCTTCTTTTGGAGTGAGGGGTTGCTTTACTGGCTCGGGGCGTTGAGCGGCCCGTTGCTGCTGTTGCTGTTGTTCCTGCATGCGTGCCTGGAATTCATTCACCTTACTTTTCATATCCTTTGCCGCCCTGGTTACAGGAATAACAAACCTGAAAATAAAACGGAAAACAAAATAGATCAGCAATCCGTAGAGTAAATAACGTAGTAACATGATGCTGCAAAGATAAATTAAAGTAAAACGCTTTCTGTGAAGATTCCCCTAAAGCTTGCAGCCCTACTAACTGCTAAAAAAATTTTTCCATTACCCTGTATTCTCTTACTTTTGCGGCTGGATTAAAGAAACAGTGGAAGGGAACGGAAAACGTTCCCTTCTTTATTTTCCTTACATGAACATAGAACAGAAAGCAGAAAGCATCAGGAAGATGATGGAGGAAGTGATCAGCAGCGATCCTGATTGTTTCCTTGTGGATTTAAAATTAAAAACCGGCAATAATATCCAGGTATTGTTAGATGCTGATGCCGGGTTACCCATTAGTCGTTGTATTCAGTATAACCGGGCCCTTTACAAACGAATTGAAGAAGCAGCTCTTTTTAATGAAGGCGATTTTGCGTTGGAAGTTTCTTCTCCAGGTTTGGAAGAACCGTTGAAACTTACAAGACAGTACACGAAGAACATTGGCCGGCAAGTTGAAGTGATCATGAAGGATGGCCGCAAATTGGAGGGCAAATTACTGGCTGCAAATGAGCAGGAGGTAATGTTGGAAGAAATAAAGGGAAAAGGTAAAAAGCAGGAAGTAATTCAACACAACGTTGTTTATTCAGATATAAAATCAACTAAAATTCAAATAGTATTTAACTGATAATGGTTGCGGTCCATTGTAAAACAACCGCAATTTTAAAAAACAGAGTTATGGCAAGTATCAATCTTATTGAGAGTTTCCAGGAGTTTAAGGATGCGGAAAATATCGACCGCCCCACGATGATGAAAGTGCTGGAAGATGTGTTCAAAACATTGCTTCGTAAGAAATATGGCAGTGATGACAACTTCGATGTGATCGTAAACACCGAGAAAGGTGATCTGGAGATCATGCGTCGTCGTACCATTGTTGAAGACGGGCAGGTAGAAGATCCTTTAGCTCAAATTGCATATAAAGATGCGGTGAAGATTGAACCCGATTATGAAGTGGGTGAAGAACTATATGAAGATGTTGATATTCATGATTTCGGCCGCCGTGCAATTCTTGCTGCCAAGCAAACATTGGCAAGCCGCATTGGTGATCTCAAGAAAAATGTACTTGTAAAAAAATATTCTGACCGTATTGGTGAAATCCTGAGTGCTGAAGTTTACCAGGTATGGAAGAAAGAAGTATTGTTATTGGATGAAGAAGGAAACGAATTATTGTTACCTAAAAGTGAACAGATTCCACAGGATTATTTCAAGAAAGGGGAGAACATTCGTGCAGTAATTAAGAAGGTGGAATTAAAAAATAATGCACCTGTGATTATTTTGTCAAGAACAAGTCCGCTGTTCCTTGCTAAATTGCTCGAAATTGAGGTGCCGGAGATCTTTGATGGTTTAATCGTTATCCGCAAAATTGTGCGTGAACCGGGTGAAAGAGCGAAAGTTGCAGTAGAAAGTTTCGATGATCGTATTGATCCTGTAGGCGCCTGTGTAGGTATGAAGGGTAGCCGTATTCATGGCATTGTTCGTGAATTGAAGAATGAAAATATTGATGTGATCAACTTCACAGCAAATATCAACCTCCTTATTCAACGTTCATTAACCCCTGCGAAAATAACCAGCATGGATATTGACCAGGATCGCAAACATGCAGAAGTTTACCTGAAGCCCGACCAGGTTTCTCTTGCCATTGGTAAGCGTGGTGTAAACATTAAACTTGCTTGTGAATTAACAGGCTTCGAAATTGATGTTTATCGTGATACAGAAGAAGAAACAAATGAGTTCGATATTGATCTGGATGAATTTACAGATGAAATTGAAGGTTGGGTAATTGATGAGCTGAAACGCATTGGTTGCGATACAGCCCGCAGTGTACTCGACTTAACCGCAGAGGAATTAGAACGCCGTACTGATCTTGAAAAAGAAACAATTGAAGAAGTACGTCGTGTATTGAAAGAAGAATTTGAAAAAGAGTAACTGTAAAAAGTTATTTAGAATAAGATTTATATAAACAATTAAACAAGATATTCCCTCGTACCGAGGTATGGCAAGGGAAGTTCATTATGTCAGAAAGTAATACACCACGTTTAATGGCCGCCGCCAAAGAATTTAATATCGGTAAAGACACCCTTATTGATTTTTTGGCCAACAAAGGCTTCAACAAAGACGATCTTAAGCCCACTGCAAAGCTTACGGAAGGAATGTACCGTGCGTTGCAGGCCGAATTTTCATCTGATAAACTGGCGAAAGCAAAGAGTGATCAGATCGAAATTCCTAAGGGCGGCATGTCTGATTTGAAGAAGAAAAAGGAAGAAGAAGATATCTCCATCAGAAAGGAAATAAAGAAGGTTGTAAAAGAAGAACCAAAAGTTGAAGAAGTAAAACCGGTAGAGCCACCGGTAGTGGTTGAACAACCTCCTGTTGTAGTTCCTGAACCGCCTAAAGTGGAAGAAGTGCAGCCGCAACCCGAACCTGAAGTAACAAAGGTGGAAGCACCTGAAGTAGAAGGTCCAAAGATTATTACCAAGATCGATCTAGATAAAATTGATTCTTCTACCAGGCCTAAGAAGACGATTGAAAAGAAGAAGAAAGAAGAACCGAAAGAAGAAGAACCGGTTAAAGAAGTGAAGGAAGAAGTTATTGCAGCAGCTCCGGTTGTTGCCAAAGAAGAAGTGGAAGAGGAAGCAGAGGAAGATGTAGTGATTGAAAACATCAAAGCTGAAAAACTGGAAGGTCCAAAGATTCTCGGTAAAATTGAGCTTCCTGTAAATCCTGATACCAGGCCCAAACCTGTAATTGATAAGGATAAAGAAAAGCGTAAGCGTAAACGTATCCCCATCGATAAAAAAGGCAGTCAACCTCCGCAAGGTGGTGGTCAGCAGCAAGGCCAGGGTGGGCATCAGCAAGGTGGTTTCCAAAATAGAGGGGGCCAGCAGCAGGGTGGTCAGCGCCGTGATGGTGGCGGAAGAGTGGGTCCTCCGCAACGTACAGGAAATCGTCCTGCAATCACCCGTCGTGAAGACAAAGTAATTGATGCAAAAGAAATCCAGGAAAAACTCCGTGAAACGCAAGCCAAACTTTCAGGCCAGGGTGGTCGTGGTAAGAGCTTAAAAGCAAAATACCGCAAACTCAAGCGTGATGAAATGGCTGATAATATGCAGGAGGGCGGAGAAGATAATAAACTACAGGTAACCGAATTTATCAGTGCGGCTGAATTGGCCAGCCTGATGGATGTATCGGCAACTGATGTAGTGGCAAAATGTTTCAGCCTTGGTATGATGGTGTCCATCAATCAGCGACTGGACGCAGAGTTGATTGAGTTGGTAGCTGGTGAATTTGGCTTTGAAGTTGAATTCATTGATATGGAGAAGCAGGCAGAAATGGAGGAGGAAGATGATGAAGATGATACAGACAGCCTGCAGCCACGTGCGCCAATTGTTACCATCATGGGTCACGTAGATCATGGTAAAACTTCACTGCTTGATTATATCCGTAACGCAAACGTAGTATCAGGCGAGGCCGGAGGTATTACGCAGCACATTGGTGCTTACGAAGTAACTAATGCCGAAGGTAAAAAAATCACCTTCCTTGATACACCGGGTCACGAAGCGTTTACAGCGATGCGTGCACGTGGTGCGAAAGTGACTGATATTTCTATTATCGTAGTTGCAGCAGACGATGCTGTGATGCCGCAAACAAAGGAAGCCATCAGCCACTCGCAGGCAGCAGGTGTACCTATGATCTTTGCAGTAAACAAGATCGATAAAGACGGAGCAAATCCGCAAAAGATATACGAGCAGTTATCACAAATGAATATTCTTGTAGAAGAGTGGGGTGGTAAATACCAAAGCCAGGAACTCTCTGCTAAAAAAGGATTGAATGTAGATAAGCTCCTCGAAAAAATATTATTGGAAGCTGAGTTGCTTGAACTGAAAGCTAATCCTGAACGTGAAGCAACAGGTTCAATTATTGAAGCATCGTTGGATAAAGGCCGTGGTTACGTTGCAACTATTCTTGTACAGAATGGCACACTTTCGCAAGGCGACCTCATCGTATCTGGTCAATATTACGGACGTATCAAAGCGATGTTTAACGAACGCAATCAACGTATCGACAAAGCTGGTCCTTCAACACCTGTTCAAATTCTTGGTTTGAATGGTGCACCACAGGCGGGTGAGAAATTTAAAGTGTATGAAGATGAAGGTGAAGCAAAAGATATTGCAAACCGTCGTGCACAGATCCTGCGTGAACAAGGTATAAGAACTAAGAAACATATCACGCTCGATGAAATTGGTCGTCGTTTGGCATTGGGTAACTTTAAAGAACTTAACCTCATCATCAAAGGTGACGTGGATGGTTCCGTAGAAGCCCTCACCGATTCATTGCAGAAACTTTCTACTGAAGAAATTGCGGTGAACGTGGTTCACAAAGCAGTTGGTCAGATATCTGAGGCCGATGTTACATTGGCAAGCGCATCTGATGCCATTCTTATCGGCTTTAACGTTCGTCCTTCTTTACAGGCAAGTCGCTTGGCTGAACAGGAAGGTGTGGAGATCAAGAACTACTCCATCATCTATAACGCAATTGAAGAAGTGAAGAGTGCGATGGAAGGTCTACTTGAACCGAAGATCACAGAGAAAGAAGTTGCTACAGTTGAAATTCGTGAAGTGTACAAGTTTGATAAGGCCACTGTTGCAGGTTGTTATGTGCTTGAAGGAAAAATGAAGCGTGATGCGAAGATCCGTTTGTTCCGTGATGGTGTATTGGTGTACCCACGTACAGAAGGTGGCTTTGCTGAACTCGGTAGCTTGAAACGTTTCAAAGACGATGCAAAAGAAGTAGCATCGAATATGGAATGTGGTTTAACAATCAAGAATTTCGCAGATCTGAACGTAGGCGACACCATTGTTGCCTTTGAAGAAGAAGAAGTGAAACGTACATTATAAGCTGCAAAGCATAGAAACTGTTAAAACAAAGATGGCCGTGCTGGAAAGACGGCCATCTCTATTACTTTTGATCCTCATCTTTTAAGAATGAAGAAATTATTTACTGTAATTGCATTGTTGGCCGTTGTGTTTATACAGGCACAAACAAAGAAAATTGTTGCTGATAAAATTATTGGTGTTGTTGGCGATCGTATTATGCTGAAGTCGGATATCGACAACCAGATTAACGATGCCAAGAGTAAAGATTATGAATTACCACCCGATGCTCATTGTTACCTGGCGCAACAGCTCATTATTAATAAGATGTTAGCCATACAAGCCGAAAAAGATTCGCTTCCTATTAGTGATGAGGAAATTGAAGCTGATGTTGATAATCGTATCCGTTATTTTGTTCAGCAATATGGTTCAAAAGAAGTGATTGAGCAGATCACAGGTAAAACCATTTACCAGTTTCGTGAGGAAATGCGTGAGCCAATCAAAGAAAGCAAACTGGCTACGGCCATGCGCAACAAAATTGTTGAAAATGTAAAGATCACTCCTACAGAAGTAAGAGCATTCTTCAATAAAATTCCAAAAGACAGTCTTGCATTTTACGAAACAGAATTAGAGATTGGAGAGATCGTTGTTTATCCAAAAGCTGGTCGTGAAATGGAAGAATACGCACAGGAAGAGTTAAAGGAATTTAAGCGCCAGGTAGAGGCAGGCACTAAAAAAATGGAATTCCTTGCATCGCAGTATAGTGAAGATCCTGCTGCAAAAGAAAATGCAGGTTTATATGTACTGAACAGAAATGACAACCAGTGGGATCCTACCTTCTTTAATACTGCTATGAGCTTAAAAGAAGGACAAGTATCAAGAGTTATTAAATCGAAGTTTGGTTATCATATCATTCAATGTATTTCAAAGAATGGTGAAGAAGTAACTGTAAGACATATTTTGAAAATACCTCGTATCAACGAAACAGATATTAACGCTGCTATTAATAAGCTTGATACCGTGCGTTCAAAACTTATCGCTGGCACTATTAAGTTTGGCGAAGCAGTAAGCAAATATTCTGATGAAGAAAATTCAAAGTTTACTGCCGGTATGATGCGTGGTCGTGATGGTGCTTCCATTATCGCCATCGATGAATTGGATAAAGACATGGTGCCTTTATTAGAAAAACTGAAACCAGGTGATTATGCTCAACCTACTGCGTTCACCGACGCACAAGGTAAAAAAGGTGTACGTTTAATTTACCTCGTGAGCCGCACTGCACCTCACCGTGAGAATCTTGAAAACGATTACAGTAAAATTGCAGGTCGTGCGTTAGAGGAAAAGAAAGAAAAGGAATTGCTGAAATGGTTCACCAGGAATTCGAATACGTTCTATGTACAGATCGAAAACGAATATAAAAGCTGTGAAGCCATCAAAACCTTGCTTGGTAACACGGTAAAAAACTAAACGGATTGCGAAAAAAGGCCATTGCGTAAAATCAATGGCCTTTTTGTTTTGAAAATTACATGTATGTACATATATTTGCATAGTGAAACTGGAAAAAGCGATACAAAGTGTGAATTTTAAAGACGAAACCCACAAGGCAGGTTTAAATATCCTGTACACTGCCTGGTGGTTAAAGACATTGATGAGCAGGGAGCTGAAAGATTTTGGGTTAACGCATGAACAGTACAATGTTCTGAGGATTTTAAAGGGTAAATCGCCGGATGAAATGTGTGTGAAGGATATTGCAGGGCGAATGATTGAAAAAAGTTCAAACGTCCCGAGGATCATTGACAGGTTGGTATTAAAAAAGCTGGTGAAAAGGACTACTGATATGAACGATAAACGTCATACAGTGATGGCGCTCACAACAGCGGGTATTAATATTCTGGAATTGTGCACCCAGCGTATCAACAACGTATTTGAGCAAACAATTCAAATGGACAATGCATTAGCAGCACAGCTCAACGAACTGCTTGAGCAAATCAGGAAAAACGAAAGTTGATTTTTTTTATTCAAATACATGTACATACATGTAAAACAAAAAGGAGTTTTAATGAAAACGGTCTTACACAAAGCAACAACAAGAGGTCATGCAAATCACGGTTGGCTTAATAGCTACCACAGTTTCAGTTTTGCGGGATACTATAACCCCGAACGAATTCATTTCGGTGCGTTGCGTGTATTGAACGATGATTCAGTGGCAGCAGGCATGGGTTTCGGCACGCATCCTCATGATAACATGGAGATCATCTCCATCCCCTTGAGCGGTGACTTGAAACATAAGGACAGCATGGGGAATGAAGCAATTATCAAGCAAGGCGATATTCAGGTGATGAGTGCGGGAACGGGTATTTCTCATAGTGAAATGAATGCCAACAAGGATCAGGACGTAAAGTTTTTGCAGATATGGGTATTCCCGAATAAAAAGAATGTGCAGCCACGTTACGGGCAGATCACACTGGAGGAAGAAAAAATGAAAAACAATCTCCTCCAGGTGTTGAGCCCAAATGCAGATGATGAAGGGGTATGGATTCACCAGGATGCCTGGTTTAGCTTAGGAAACCTGGAAAAAGGATTTCATACTGAGTACAAACTGAAAGGAACAAACAGCGGAGTGTATGCATTTGTACTTGAAGGAGATGTAACTATTAACGGAGAAGTATTGAACGCACGGGATGGCCTTGGTGTCAGCGAAACAGATACACTCAGTATTAAAGCCGATACTGATGCAAGATTGCTTCTTATGGAAGTACCTATGTTAAACTAATAAGTAAACAAAAAATTAAACAATAATAATCTAAACACAAACAAAATGGCAACGTACAAAATTGATGCATCGCACAGCGACATTATCTTCAAAGTAAAACACCTGATGATCACAACGGTAACAGGTCAGTTCAAATCATTCGATGCAACATTAACAGCAGATGCAGAAGACTTCAGCGATGCAGCAGTAGAATTTACTGCCGACATCAATAGTGTTGACACACGCAGCGAACAACGTGATACGCATTTAAAAAGTGATGACTTTTTTGCAGCAGAGAAATATCCGCATTTAAAATTCAAATCAACTTCTTTCACCAAAAATGGTGGTGACTATATCGTAAAAGGTGACCTTACTATTCGTGATGTAACAAAACCAATTGAATTGAAAGCAGATTTCAATGGTGTGGTTGTTGATCCATGGGGACAAACAAAAGTCGGTTTTGAAGCAGAAGGAAAAATTAAGCGTAAAGAATTTGGATTAGGCTGGGATGCAGTAACTGAAGCTGGTGGTGTAGTTGTAAGTGATGAAGTGAAACTGCAATTCCACGTTCAGTTCGTGAAACAATAATCAAATCGGCTAACGCCGGTTTTTCAAAGCAATCGTAAAAAAATGAAACAGATCAAGTATGTCAGGAGAGCGGCTCCCCCTCATATGGTAGGAGATGGTTTTAAAGTAAGGACATTTATTTCGTCGGCAATGTGGAAAGACATGAGCCCTTTCCTGATGCTTGATTATATTGAACCTACGAATTATTTACCAACTGATCATCCACGTGGTGTGGATGTACATCCGCACAAAGGTTTTGAAACGGTAAGCATTTTGTGGGAAGGTGCGTTGGCGCATGAAGATAGCAGCGGTGGTAAAGGGAAATTATTTGCAGGTGATGTGCAATGGATGACGGCTGGTGCCGGTATTCTTCACAAAGAATTTCATGAAGAAGAATTCAGTAAAAAAGGTGGGGTATTACATGGTGCGCAATTGTGGGTGAATTTGCCTGCAAGAAACAAATCAACGCCACCTGCTTACCAGGACATTCGTTCAACGAACATCCCCGAAATACAAATAGGCGATGATAAGGGAAAGATCCGCATCATAGCAGGTGAAATGAATGGTGTGAAAGGTCCGGCAAATACATTTACACGTATCAATATTTTTGATGCACATGCAAAAGCTGATGCTTCTTTTAATTTGAATGTGGTGGATGGTGATCATACAACGTTACTTGTATTGAAAGGAACTATTCTTGTTAACGACGACAAAACTGCACGTGAAGGTGATATGCTGATGTTTGATAACATCGGTGAACAAATACATATTCAAACAAATAACGAAACGCATGTGTTATTGTTAAGTGGCGAACCTATTACCGAACCGGTTGCTGCTTATGGTCCGTTTGTGATGAATACGCAACAGGAAATTATAGAAGCAATTGATGATTTTAATGCTGGCAAGTTTGGGCACTTAAATTGACTGTAGGCAAGCATTGGGTGAATAGAGGTAATTTTGTTGAAAGGTGCAAGCAGCATCATGTCAATCCTCAACCAATTATTAAAATGAACATTGAAATAATATCAGGCAGTCCGAGAGAAAACAGCGTAACACATCGTGTTGCAGTGTTTCTCCAAAAATTGCTGACAGCGAACACAAATCACACGGTAAGTATTATCGACTCAAGAGAATGGGATCTTCCATTGTTGCAACAGGTATTTGTATCTGTTGATGCAACCCCGGAAGAATTTAAACCGTTAAGCCAACGAATGTTCGATGCACAGGCTTTTATTTTGGTAACTCCGGAATATAATGGCAGCTATACGCCGGTGATGAAAAATTTATTGGATCATTACCCGAAACAAAGTCACAAAGCCTTCGGCATCGTTACAGCCAGCACGGGAATTATGGGCGGTATAAGGGCAACTCAGCAAATGCAATTACTGATCAATGCTCTATTTGGTATTGCCAGCCCGCATATGCTGGTAGTAGGAAATGTAGATAAGAAATTCGACGAGGACGGAAACCTGCTTGATGAAGCTTATCAGAAAAACATTGATGTATTTATCCGGGAATTTTTGTGGCTGGCGCAGAGCCTGCATCCCGAATCAGTCCTTAATTAATGCAGTAATGTTGGCATTGATTCTTACCTTTGCGCCTTCATTGGCCAAGGGTTAACCAAGGCCAACCTCTCAATACAATCATGAGCGACGAAATAAAACACGAATGTGGCCTGGCCTTCATTCGTTTACGAAAACCCTTCTCTCATTACCAGAAACAATATGGCTCCGTGCTGTACGGCCTTAACAAGCTGTACCTGCTCATGGAAAAACAACACAACCGTGGACAGGATGGTGCCGGTATTGCTGCTGTTAAGCTGAATGTAGAACCGGGTTATCCTTTCCTCCATCGCCTGCGTAGCAGCGCCAATCAGCCAATTGCCGATTTGTTTTTTAAGGTAGGACAGGAAGTGCAGGAGCTGGAAAAATATCAACCGGATATAAAACAACACGCCGGCTTAATGAAAGGTCATCTGCCTTTTCTTGGTGAGTTGATGTTAGGTCATCTTCGTTATGGTACCCAAGGCAAAAACAACGTGGAGTTTTGTCATCCATTTATCAAACGGAACACGCATCCTTCCCGTAACCTGGCACTCGCTGGTAATTTTAATCTTGTAAATACCGATGAGTTATTTGGATTGGTGAATATTGATCCGGGTGAATTTCAGCGCCAGAGCGATTTGGCAGCGATGATGGAAGTCGTACATCATTTTCTTGTGAAGGAAGATGAACTGAGTCCTAATAATCCTTCCCTGTGCAATGTGTTGAAAAAAGCAACGCCATTGTTTGATGGAGGTTATACCATTGGTGGTATGACAGGTAATGGTGCAAGTTTCGTAATGCGTGATGCACATGGTATTCGTCCGGCTTATTATTATGTGAATGATGAAGTGATGGTTGCAGCAAGTGAACGAGCAGCTATACGCACAACATTTAACGTTGGTGAAAATGAAGTATTAGAATTAATGCCCGGGCAAGCGTTGATTGTTGAAGCAGATGGCCAATATCATATTGAGCAAATATTGGAGCCAAAAGAACGCAGGGCTTGTTCATTTGAACGTATCTACTTCAGCCGTGGCAGCGATGAAAAAATTTATCGTGAACGTATCACTCTCGGTCATAAATTAAGCAAGCGTATACTTGAACATATTGATTACGATCTCAAGAATACCATCTTCTCTTATATTCCTAACACAGCAGAAGTTGCATTTTATGGTTTGGTAAAAGGCATGGAAGAATACCTGAATCAGATCAAAGTACAGCGGATCATGAGCTGGGGTAAAGATTTTGATGAAGAGAAGTTGAACGAGATGATCACTCGTAAGATCAGGCAGGAAAAAATTGCAATCAAAGATGTGAAGCTGCGTACGTTCATTACTGAAGACAGCAGCCGCAACGAAATGGTGCAACACGTTTACGACATTACGTACGGCACTGTGAAGAAGGATGTTGATACATTAGTAGTGATTGATGATTCTATTGTGCGTGGTACAACCTTGAAAGAAAGTATTGTGCGTATGCTCGGTCGCCTTGGTCCTAAAAAGATTATTGTAGTATCAAGTGCACCACAGATACGTTATCCTGATTGTTATGGTATTGATATGAGTAAGATGGGTGACTTCGTTGCATTCCGTGCAGCAATTGAATTGTTGAAAGAAAGGGGAATGACCGATTTGATAGAGGAAGTACATAATACCATTAAAGAATTACAACGCACAAATCAATTGCATACGGAGAATGTAGTTCGTCGTATCTATAAACCATTTACAACAGAAGAGATCAGCGATAAAATTGCACAACTGATCACACCTGCCGGATTTACGATTCCTGTACAGGTGATTTATCAAAATATCGAGGATCTGCATGCAAGCTGCCCAACCAATACAGGCGATTGGTATTTCACCGGAAATTACCCGACACCAGGAGGTAACAGAGTATGTAATAAAGCATTGCTCAACTATCTTGATGGCAAAAATGTACGGGGGTACTAAAAAAACCTTTAAATGGCTCTTTGGCTGAATTTTTGCTATCATTAAATGCCCGTCTTTAAAATCTATTAGACTAAACCGGGAAAAATACTTTTAAGGGAACCATCTGAGTAGTCGGGTGGTTTTTTTATTGCAAATGGATTTTTTATTTTAACCATATGATTGCGTCATAAATAACATTGAGCAATTGGTGGAGTTGCTAAATTTATGACGAAGACTATGTTCAGAAACCTTAATAAGTTGTCACATGAAATCACTACTTCTTATACGTCATGCAAAAAGTAGTTGGGATAACCCGGCACAAAATGATTTTGACCGGCCCTTAAATACCAGGGGACTGAAAGATGCGCCCATGATGGCGCAGCGATTACACGAGCGTAAAATAAAGATCGATGCATTCTTAAGTAGCCCTGCAGTAAGGGCAAAGCAAACATGTATATTTTTTATGCAGGAATTTAAAGCATCGGAAGATCTTCTTCATCTTCAATCGCAGCTCTACCTTGCAGTGCCTGATGTATTTATGCAGAGCATTGTAAATATTCCGGATTCAGTTTCCTCGGCTGCTATTTTCTCACACAACGAAGGCATTACTGAATTTGCGAATACACTTACCAATACCAGTATCGACAATATGCCCACCTGTTCTGTTTTTGCTGTAAAAACAGATATCGAAAATTGGAAAGATTTTAAAAAGGCAAAAAAAGAATTCTGGTTTTTTGATTATCCGAAACTGCAGCACTGACCAATTAAAGTTTTGTAAACTGTAACTCCTGCGTGGGATTGTTTCTTTGGTTATGAAACAGCACCTGTTTGGGATTGAGTAGTTCGTTGTACCAAAGTTTACTGATGTACTCAAGTTCAAGTTCGGGTGAGGTAATATCTAATTCAAAAGTATCGCCGGCTGCATTTTCGTTCCACGTACCATCGTACGTGTTTGTTCCATCAGTTACCTGCATCGTTTTATCAGCCTTAAATGTAAACTTCCAGCCGGTATAGAGATATGTAATGTTGCTGCCGTTATTTTTAAGTAAGGAAATGCGCCAGGTGCCTTGCGTAAGAATATTTTGCAATGGTGGGGTATCCTGGGGCTTACGGCACGAAAAAACGGCCGTTACAAGAAATAAAAAAAATACAAGCTTCTTCATAGTGGGTGTGGTTAGTTGATTTGGTCCCGTGAAGGTATAAACGTTTTTTTTAAGTGTTTACATATATACGAAAGAAAAAAGGTTGCCGTTTTTTGGCAACCTTTTTCATGAAATGTAAGCGAACAGGCTATTTGATGCCGTATTTGTACTTATAACGCTCGTTCAATTGTTTGTGCTTGTCTTCCAGGCTTACCTGGCGACCTTGAATAAACGCATGAGTGATAATGCTTGAACGCATATCCAAAATATCACCTTCACTCACAACGATATTGGCATCTTTACCTACTTCAAGCGAGCCGGTAATATTATCAATACCTAAAATCTTTGCTGCATTAAGCGTGATGGAACTCAACGCCTGCTCTTTGGTGATGCCGTAACCTGCAGCTGTACCGGCATTGAAAGGTAGGTTACGTCCACGTGTTGAACCATCGGTATCATTGATGGCAAACAGCACACCGGCATCCTGTAAATAAGTAGCCGATTTGTAAGGAAGATCCACATCATCATCAGGTGAAGTTGGTAATGCATGACGTTCTGCAAGAATAACTGCAATGTTATTTTGCTTCAACAGATCAGCAATTTGCCAGCTTTCACTACCGCCAACAATCACCACATCAAAACCAAACTCTTTTGCAAAGTCGATAGCAACCAGCATTTCTTTCACCACATCGCAATGCACAAATAACTTTTGTTTTTTCTCAAACAAAGCTTTTGTTGCTTCAAATTTTAAATTGGTTTTTGTGTGTGATGCCTCTTTGTGATAAGCTTTTGCTTCACGAAAAAACGCTTTGATGTCTTCAATTCTGCCTAATGCTTCTTTCACCTGGTCGGCTGTGCTTCTTGTTTCTGTTTGACCTAAGAATGCTGCAAAGCGACTGGGGCGTGGCAACAAACTGGGCATGTTCAAATGCATTTGACCATCGGCTTTATAAGTGGCCTCTTCCCAGTTCCATGCATCTAATTGCACAACTGTTGAAGTGCCGCTGATGGTGCCGCCTTGTGGTACCACATTCGCAAATAAAATACCATTGCTGCGAAGTGTGGCAATCACCTTTGAATCGGTATTGTAAGCTACAATAGAACGGATGTTTGAATTGTATAAACCGAATTCTGTATGATCGATGGTTGCTCTTACGCTGCTTATTTCTGCTAATCCCAATTCTGAAGAAGAGAGAATAAGCCCTGGATAAATGTGCTTCCCTTTGGCATCAATCACTTTGCCGGCGGCGGTGGCAGATTGTCCAACTGCTTTGATCTTTCCATTCTCGAATGTGATTGATCCGTTGTTAATCACCGTTCCGTTGCCCACATGAATAGTGGCATTGGTAATAGTGATTGTTTCTGTTTGTGCTTTTGCAGGGTAAACAGTTTCCTGCGCAACTGCAAGAATGCTTACGAGCAAAAGTTGTATACTGAATATTAATTTCTTCATTGTCGTAAATTTTATTGGTTGCTGTTTTGATCAACATCATCTGCATCGAGTACAAGTAATCCATGATTGTGATAATGATCTGTACAAGTATGCATGATCTCCATGCTTGGAGCAAACGGAACGGTTGGCGCACCTGTTCTTTTTTCACCGATCATCTTTGCCATCAGTCTTGCACGTTCTTTCGCAATATCCAAACGGATTTGTTTGTCTTTTTCACGATCGTAATAAACAATACCATCCACAATTGTTTTTTCAGCTTTTGCATAAATGCTCAGCGGATGATCGCTCCACACAACAATGTCAGCGTCTTTACCCACTTTAATGCTGCCCACTTTATCATCAACATGCAACATTTTCGCAGGATTAAGTGTAACCATTTTCAATGCATCTTCTTCGCTCATGCCGCCATACTTAACACTCTTCGCAGCTTCATGATTTAAATGGCGGGCCATCTCTGCATCATCTGAATTGATGGCTACATTCAAACCAACTTTTTGCATAATAGCAGCATTTTGGGGGATAGCATCCAGCACTTCCATTTTGTAATTCCACCAGTCACTGAACGTTGATGCTGCGGCACCATGTGCTTTCATTTTATCAGCTACTTTATAACCTTCAAGAATATGCGTGAAGGTGTTCAATGTAAATCCAAACCGATCTGCTACACGAATCATATCAGTAATTTCACTTTGCACATAAGAGTGACAAGTGATGAACCGTTTTTTATTCATGATTTCTACCAATGCATCCAACTCAAGATCACGACGTGGTGCAACAGCTTTTGCATTTTTCTTTTTGTCTTCGTCATATTTTTTCCAGCCGGCTTCATAATCTTTTGCACGAGTAAACGCATCAATTAATACCTGGCTTACACCCATACGACTGTCAGGGAAACGATTGTTTTGTTGCGATGATGAACGTTTTACGTTTTCACCTAATGCAAACTTGATAAACCCTGGCCAGCCCTGGAATTTTAAACCCTCATCATTTGCACCCCAACGGAGTTTAATGAGTTGTGTTTGTCCGCCAATGGTATTTGCAGAACCATGTAAAATATGCGATGATGTAACACCACCGCTCAACTGGCGATAGATATTAATGTCTTCAGGATTTAGATTATCAGTAATACGTACCTCAGATGTTACGCTTTGCCCACCTTCATTAATAGATGATGCTGCAATATGTGAATGTTCATCAATAATGCCTGCAGTAATATGTTTGCCTGTTCCATCAATTACTTTTGCGCCGGCATCGCTCAGATTTTTTCCAACTGCAGAAATTTTTCCGTTCTTAATTAATACATCTGCATTTTGTAAAACACCTTCTTTCTCGTTGGTCCACACAGTTGCATTTTTAATAAGAATTGTTTCCTGCTTTGGCATTTCTGTAAAACCATAGCCATTGAAAGGATAAGGAACAGCGTTGAGCTTAGGCGCAGTTTTAGGACGTGTTGTATCAGCCTTTACAATTGTTTCTTTATTGTAAACAGCCGTCCAGGTAAAGCGATTTCCATTTGCATCATCGCCAACCCCACTCCAATACGTATCATTTGCAATACCACTTAAGCGAATGTTGTTGCGACTTCCTTTTGCTTCAGGAAAATTTAGTTTTACTTGCTTTCCATCAAAACTAAAACGACCTGCAATGGTATCTTTTCCAATTACATTTGCAGTAGTGCTGCTCTTAACTTCGAGCGTGTAGTTCTTTGCTCCACCTGCTGTGTTAACCGTTAAATTGTAAATGCCTTTCACATCGCTCCATGATTCGTCTTTCACTGCATACTTTTCGCCCTGCACCCAGTTTTGATAGATCACTGTTTTTTCGGAGAAGATGGGGCCTGATGTAATAAGGAAGTTGGCGATCTTACCCGCATCAATACTGCCAACCATATCATACACACCTAAAACAGTAGCAGGAGTTTTTGTGAGTGCTTCTAAAGCTTTGTTTTCGCTTAAACCATATTCCATTGCTTTGCGGAGATTAGCCAGAAACTGGCGTGCATCACGCAGATCGGAAGTGGTTAAACAGAAATTAATGCCTGCTTTTTCAAACATAGCAGCATTTGCCGGAGCCATTTCCCAATGCTTCATATCGCTCAACGAAACAAAACGTGCATCATGCGGATCTTCTATATCCATTGCCGTAGGATAATTAAGCGGAAGAATGAAAGTGGCCTTTGTACCCGCCATTTCATTAATACGTTGGTACTCGTTACCACCAGCTTTCAGGATATACTGCACACCAAATTCATCACCAATTTTATCGGCACGAACAACAGCCCATTTATCATTTGCTTCAAAAATTTGCGGCAGGTTTTGATGTTCGTTCCAAAAGCGAAGCGAAAGATTCACACCTTCGGCCAGCGGATTGTTTTTATACCACTGTGCATCTAAATATGTTTGGCGCAAAAGAGCAATAGAACCCATTACAGAACCTGGATAAGATTGAGTGGAAGTTCCTTTGTTGAACGAATAGTGAGCAGATGCTTTTTCTTTCAGGATGGCTTTATTGTCTTTTGCATCAATCAACGATACAAATACACCCGTGCCTCTTGCAATACCATCACGCTGGTGAACAAGAGCCGATCCAAACCCATTATCACGTAAAGCCTTACCCTTTACATTATCGCCGGTAAAAATGCGCACCCCTTGCACATCGGTGCGTATTGCCTGGTTCCAACCGTACGCTCCTTTCTGGTTAGAGGTAAGTTGTGCTGGTGAGTTAAAATTGAAACCACCTTGGGTACGCTGCGGTGTAGGCATGCCATAATCGGCATACACATCAATGAAAGAAGGGTAAATGAATTTCCCCTTACAATCGATCACCACCGCATCGGCTGGTACGTTTACATTCGTACCAACAGAAACAATGCGCCCGTCTTTAATCACTAGTGTGGCATTGCTGAGGGTGGTGGACGCATCTTTTACAATTGTTGCGTTGGTAAATGCATAAAGGCCGTTGCGTGGGTCGGCTACGCCATTCACAGGAAAGGTTTCCTGCGCCCTGGCTACTGTGCAAAACAGTAACAGCCAGGCGAAAAGGACTGATCTTCTCATGCTGTTGTTGATTTTTTAAAATGAAGGGCTTAAGATAGGGGAAAATATAAAACAGGATGTCAGGATTGTATGAGTGGAAACATAGCTTTTCGGCGCTCCCGGAGTTTTGCAGCCATTGGAAAAACATTATTTCAGCTGCTTGAAATTTTGCAGTATTTTTTACCAGAATCTACTGTTGGAATTGTAGTTTTAGTAGTACAGGTAGTTTAAAGTTTACCGCTTTCTAAATACATTTTGTACTACAAATGCGATAAGTGTTTTAAATTACTTTTGTTACGTATCCAATATTAATGAATAGTATCGTCTTTATACCCGAATCCTTCGAACTCAGCCAACAGCTCTATTACGTGCTGGTAAGGCCTGACGGGTATTATGCAGGAGCAAATCCACACTATTTTTATCGCTTTGGACTGGATGAAGAAAAGATCACCAGCATTCATTCACTTGCATCTATTCACCCCGATGATCAGCAAGCTTATTCTGCTGCGTTAAAAACAACTTTACAAAAACCGGGTGTTGCAGTTTCAGTAGAATTACGGAAAGCAAAACAAAACGGCCATTTTATTTCCACAAAATGGGAGGTATCCTATAACGGCGAAGAGAATTATATTCAATGCATAGGTTTTGATGCGCCGCAAACAGGCTCGCCTCAAATGGATATGACAAGTAAAGAAGAAATGCTGGAACAACTTCTTTCAAATGGGGTTGATGTGTTTTTTCTTACCGACGAGAATAACAATATTAATTATTGTTCGCCCAATGTGGCAAAGGTGATGGGTTACGAACCTTCAGAGTTACTTGGTTTGAATGGTTTTTCGTTTGTTCATCCCGACGATGTTGCGCTTGCAGCTGCCACTTTTAAACTTGAAGTAGAAAAGCCTGATCAAAATCGTGCAATCGATCTTCGTTTCAGGAAAAAAGACGGCAGTTGGTTATGGACCGAAGCCAAGGGAAGGAGCCTTTTTCACAATCCGCATATTCGCTCAATGCTCATTAACCTCAATGATATTTCCCTGCGCAAGCAGTGGGAAGAAACGTTGAAGGAAAGTGAGAACAGGTACAAATTATTTTTTGATCATTTACCACTTCCGCTTTTTGTAATTAGTAACGATCATAAAACGATCCTCGATGTAAATCATTTTGCTGTGGAGCATTATGGTTATACAAAAGAAGAGTTTCTGGCTATCAGCTTGTGTAAGATATTCGACAAGCCGGTTAAGTGCGAACATCTTTATGATTTGTATAAAAGTGGCCAACCTGTTGAACACCGCACTAAAAGTGGCGACATATTATCGGTAACTATTGCCCGCCATGAAATTATTCATTCCAACATTAACGGATATCTGTTACAGATCAACGATATCACAGAGTCGTATCGTACCAACCAGGAAAACGAATTAGGTTTCGATATTTCGGAAATACTCATTCAGCCAAAACCATTAAATGAAAATCTGAAACTGGCCTTAAACAAGTTAAGATCATTTACAGGTTGGGAACTGGCTGAAATATGGGTGCCCGGTTTTGATGCAGTTTACCTGCGTAACCAGGTATCAGATTTTGACGAGTCAGATAATGACCTCGCAGCATTTTCTGCAACTACAAATGATCATGTGTATTTGCTGAGCGATTACGCTTCAAGTGAAGTGTCTGTTTCGCAAAAGCCTTTTTGGATTGAAGATATTGCAACTAGTCCTTTTGATTTTAAACGTAAAGAAGCCGCTCTTAAATATGGCTTTCATTCTGCTCTGGCGATACCAGTAATTAGTGAAGGCGTAGTTGTTTGTTGCCTTTTCTTTTTAAACAGGCAACAAAAGAAATTCAATCGTAACGATGTAAACCTTATCGGCGTGCAGGGCAAGTTGTTTGCTGCAGAGATAACCAAGCGCAAGAATAATTTGATGCTTGATCAGTTCTTCCTCATCAGCAAAGATATTCTCACCATTGCAGGGCTTGATGGAAGATATAAACGTGTGAACCCCGCTTTTGAAGCATTTAGTGGTTACTCATCAGACGAAGCAAAAGAAATACATCCACTCAGCTATGTACACGATTATGATAAATCTGCAGTGCTTGAAAAACTAAATGATTTAAGTCGTGGCATCGATATTCCCTATTTTGAAAACCGCATTGTTAACAAAGCCGGTGAAACAAAATGGGTGGCGTGGACTGCAACTCCGCTGTTGAGTGAAGGCATCATCATTGCATCGCATCGTGATATTACAGCACAGAAAGAAGCAGGTGAAGCCCTTAAGATCAGCAACGAACGCTACGAGTTTATTAAAAGCGCAGCAAACGAAGCCATCTGGGATTATGATCTGTTGACAAAAACAATCATCCGCAGTAATGGTTATAAAGTGTTGTTCGGGTACGATACTGACATAGAGCATTCCAACCTGAATTTTTTTGAATCGAAACTTCATCCGGAAGATAAAGAACGTGTGATACAAGAACTGCATGCATTCTTGAGCCAGGGACATACAAAGCTTTGGCATTGCGAATATCGTTTTCAGAAAAGCGATGGTTCTTATGCCTTTGTTGCCGATAAAGGTTACCTCATCACTGATAAAGATCACTTACCTATCAGGTTAGTTGGTACCATGCAGGATGTTACGGAGCAAAAAGAATTTGCTGAAAAACTTAAGATCAGTAATGAACGTTATGAACTGGTAACAAAAGCAACGAATGAAGCAATCTGGGATCTTGATCTTGAGTTGAACAATATGACGTGGAGCGAAGGTTACCGAATATTGTTTGGCCATGGATTTGAAGATGCCGACCAGGATTTGGATTTTTGGGAAACTAATATTCATAACGATGAACGCATCATGGTGATCGAGAGTTTTAATTCTTTCCTGCAGCAACACTCAACGCCGCACTGGGAATGCGAATATCGCTTTCGTCGTAAAGATGGATCTTATGCCAATGTTCTTGACAAAGGATATATGATCTTTAACAACAAAGGAAAGCCAGTGCGTATTGTTGGTGCCATGCGTGATATAACTGAACGAAAGAAGCTGGAGAAAGAGTTGATGTTGAAAGAACGTGGTCGTCAGTTCCAGGTAGCACAAGCTGCAGTATTTGCACAAGAAAAGGAAAGAGCTGAAATAGGTAAGGAGTTGCACGATAATATTGGTCAGCTGTTGACTACAACAAAACTATACCTGGAAATGATGAAGTTGAACCAGGCTGATCCAACTGAACTGATCGATCGGGGCACAAAACATATTAACACGATTATTAGTGAAGTAAGAAATCTTTCCCGATCCTTGGTACCTTCAAGTATCAATGATCTTGGATTAATTGCTTCGGTAAATGATCTTATAGAAAGTTTCCGGGCCTTAGGAAGTTTCGACATTCGTTTTTTTGCAACGAATACAATTGAAGAGCGGATGGATGATAGTATTAAACTAACCATTTACCGAATTTTGCAGGAACAGTTAAACAACATTGTCCGTCATGCAGAAGCAAAAAATGTGATGGTGGAAATGTTTCAGGAAGATAATAAGATCTATGTGTTCATTGGTGACGATGGCAAAGGTTTTGATCTGCAAACAGTAAAGAAGGGCCAAGGGCTCACAAACATAAAAAGCCGTGCTGAATTACAGGAAGGATCAGTAGAGATCCTCACGAATCAAGGACACGGTTGCAAATTAATTATTCAAATTCCTATTAATATTTTAAAAACGACATGAAATGGAAAAGATTACAGTTTTAATTGCCGACGATCATAAGTTGATCCGTGAAACCTGGAGTTTTATTTTGAATAGTGATCCACGCTTTACTGTAATTGCTCAGTGCAGTAACGGTGAGGAAGCTATTGAAATGGCTCAGAAATTACGTCCGAAAATTGCTTTGTTAGATATTAACATGGCCCCAATGAACGGGATTGAAGCAACGGAGCAGATCCGTAAGTTTTCACCTGCAACAAAGATCATTGGCGTATCAATGCATTCGCAACCAGCTTACGTTAAGAAATTATTGAAGCTTGGTGCAATGGGTTATGTAACCAAAAACTCACCTCAACAGGAAATGTTTGATGCTATTGCAGCAGTATATGAAGGCAAGCGTTACATCTGTGCCGAAGTAAAAACAATTTTGAGTGAGCAGATTTTTGAAGAAGAAAGTACAGGTGCAAATACACTGTCAACTCGTGAGCTTGATGTAATTAAATACATCAAACAAGGGATGTCTTCAAAAGAAATTTCTGGCGAGTTGAATATTTCATTGAAAACAGTAGAAGTTCACCGTCATAATATCCTCAAAAAATTGAATCTTAAAAACAGCGCAGCTTTAGTGAATTATATCAACTCTTCAGGTTTAGTGATCTGATGATGGTTATTGATTATGACTCAGGGACGCTTACCGGCGTCCCTTTTTTATTGCCTTGCAACCAATAGATTCTTTTTCTTTGCACTTATTAAACAACTTGTCATGGCAGTTCGCATTTTTATTACCGGGGGCACATTCGATAAAGAATACAATGAAATTACCGGCCAGCTTTTCTTTAATGATACACATATGCATGATCTGCTTGAGATGGGACGTTGCCGTGTGCCGGTTGAAATTCGTACGCTGATGATGATCGATAGTCTTGAAATGACGGATGAAGATCGTGACCTGATCGTTCACCAATGCGCCAATGCAGATGAAGACCGGATCATTATTACACATGGTACCGATACCATGAGTGATACCGCAAAAGTACTCGCTCAAAAAATTTCAGACAAAACCATTGTACTCACCGGTGCTATGATCCCGATTAAATTTGGTAGTAGCGATGGTCTCTTTAACCTCGGCAGTGCATTAGCTTTTGCCCAAACATTACCCCACGGAGTGTACGTTGCAATGAATGGCCGTTATTTCCATTGGGATAATGTGCGCAAGAACAAACAAACCGGTATGTTTGAAGAAGTGAAATAATTTCTCCACGAACTATTAATCTTTCTTCTCCAAAGTTGGGTAAGTAATGCCCAGCTGTTCTAAATAAGTATTGTATTTCGAAGGATCGTAATAATATTTCTTCAACTGCGGCCTGAACTGCTCCATAATTTTTGTATTCAGAAAAATAGCAGGCGGCGTATTCTTCTCAACAAACGGAATATATTTCTGATCTTTTGTCTGCACGTTTTTATGATAATCCCATGCATCAGCAATGATCTTTGGATTGGTAAGCATATCGATCAATGTTGATGCAAGCACTTTGCTTCCGCTTACAACACCTTTGTGTGCAATAGGTGTGGCCATGGCAATACCATCGGCCCAGTTATGACCCGGTGTGCCGGGAATGTTGGATGGATAACGCAATACAACAGTCGGAACATTCCATGCAATGTCAGCAATATCATCACTGCCTGCTCCCCAGGAAAATTGCACAGGCCCATTTAATGTATCGAGTTTAGTTGCCAGGCCATCAATTACGTTTCCACGTTGATCTTTCCTCGGTGCACTCACTAATTTTTGCACTGCTCTTGCCAATGCCTGATCATCGTTACTCCATGTTGGTAAACCAACAGCCTTGATATTTTTATAAACTGCCTCAGCAATAGATTTATTGAAATGCCCGGGCCATGCAGTGCCAAGCAACCGATGTTTTACAGTTGTATTCGTCATCATAGCTGCGCCATTGGCAATGCGGATGCCATCATCATACATGGCTTTAATATCTTCATGAGTACGTTCACGGAAATAATACCACACTGCAGCTTTTGATGGAACCACGTTCGGCTGATCCCCACCGTCAGTAACAACATAGTGCGAACGTTGCGTTGGTTTTAAATGTTCACGTTTATAATTCCACCCAATATTCATTAACTCAACTGCATCGAGTGCGCTTTTACCACGCCATGGCGCCCCGGCAGAATGTGCAGAGCTGCCTTCAAATAAAAATTCAACAGATACCAGTCCGTTATTTCCTGCATCGCCCCAACTCACACCTAAGTTGTTGCCAACATGAGTGAAGATGCAGGCATCTACATCTTTAAAAACTCCATCACGAATATACCATGCTTTGCTCCCTACTAATTCTTCTGCAACGCCGGGCCAGATCATTAATGTGCCCGATAGTTTTTCACGCTCCATAATTTTCTTGGCTTCAATAGCAGCAAGTATCACTAAAGGCAAACCAGAGTTATGCCCTTCACCATGCCCCGGAGCATCTTCAATGATGGGACTTTTATAAGCAACACCGGGTTTTTGTGATGCTTTGGGGATACAATCAACATCACTACCTAATGCAATAAACGGTTTGCCATTGCCCCATTTGGCAATCCATGCCGTGGGTATTCCTGAAACGCCTCGCTCAATGCTAAAACCATTTTTTTCCAGGATACCGGTGAGATAAGCACTTGTTTCAGTTTCATGAAAGCCAAGCTCAGCAAAACTGAAAACCATATCAACCATTACCTGTGCATCTTTTGCTTTTGCATCAACAGAAGCGATCACTTCTTTTTTCCATGCCTCAGTTTTTGTTGCGGAAATTGTTTTTACCTGCGCCTTGTTTGAAAAGGAAAATAACAGACACACGAAAGTTGTAAGAAATGTTCTCATGCTTTTTGCTTTGGTATGATGATGTAAATAAAAACGGAACTAAGACAAATGCCCCATACCTGCCTCTTTAGTTTTTCCTTCGATGGGTGCAAAAAAATCAACGATCTGTTTAAAATCTGCAGCTTCATCACTTGATGGATGAACGAGCGGACCATAGATCACTTGTTTATGTTTAAAATCAAAACCTACTAATAGAATTGGAACCTTTGCTTCTTTAGCAATATAATAAAATCCTGTACGCAGTTTTTCAACTTTTTTTCTTGTTCCCTCCGGGCTCATGGCTATACGAAAGACATCATGATCTTTAAACTTATCCGCTACCTGTTGCACCACACCATGCGGGGAAGAACGATCAACAGGTGTGCCGCCAACAGCACGAAAGAACCAACCAAAAGCACCATCAAACAATTCCTTTTTACCAAGAAAATAAGCTTCTTTAATAGGTGTAACATAACGTGCAGCAAGCCCAACAACAATATCCCATGCACTGGTGTGTGGTCCCACTGCAATCACCATTTTTTTAACTTCATCGGGAAACCTTCCGGTTATTTTCCAGCCATTCAATTTCCACCAAAGCGAAGTGATCCACCCAATCATACAACAGAATTTTGATAAGAAAAGGTAGGCTGAAAAACGGAAGCGGCAAAAAACTTTGGCAGACTGCAGTTCGGCGAAAAAATTTTCATGTTGATGATCAACTTTATTTTCAATCATGAGGTTTATTACTGATGATGGTCATTAAAAAGCAGCCAAAATTATACTCTTGCGTACTGAATGATACAGATTGGACAGCACACTTATATGCATCATTGCCAATCAATCTTAATATTTTTTACTTGCGGTTACTAAATCGAATATTATGTTTGTCGCATCAAAACCCCGCAAAAAAATGATCGCTCCTAACAAAACAGAACTAAAAGAATGGGTGAAGAAAATGCAAGAGCATTTTGAACCCGCAGAAGTACTGTGGTGCAACGGATCACAAGAAGAATACGATCAGCTTTGTCAGCAGCTTGTTGATAAAGGAACATTCATCCGTTTAAATTCAACAAAACGTCCTAACAGTTATGCCTGCTTCAGCGATCCAAGCGATGTGGCACGTGTAGAAGACAGAACGTTTATTTGCAGTACCCGTAAACAAGATGCAGGCCCCACCAATAACTGGATGGAACCTTCAGAAATGAAACATATCCTTGAAGACTTAACGAAGGGAAGTATGCATGGAAGAACAATGTATGTGATTCCGTTCTGTATGGGACCTGTTGGTTCTAAGTTCTCCCGTTACGGTGTGCAGATCACCGATAGTGAATATGTTGTTGTAAACATGCGCATCATGACACGCATGGGCGATGATGTGTTAAAACACATCAATGGCGAATGGGTAAAATGTTTACATACACTTGGCGCTCCGTTACAGGAAGGAGAGGTGGATGTGAAATGGCCTTGCAACCCAACTGTAAAATACATCTCACACTTTCCTGAAGAACGTTTGGTTATTTCATACGGAAGTGGATACGGTGGCAATGCCTTACTTGGAAAAAAATGTTTTGCATTACGTATTGCGTCTGTGCTTGGCCGTGACCAAGGTTGGTTAGCCGAACATATGTTGCTGCTGGGTGTAGAAAATCCGCAGAAAGAAAAAACATATGTTGCTGCCGCTTTCCCAAGTGCCTGCGGTAAAACAAATTTCGCCATGATGATTCCTCCAAAAGAAATGGACGGATGGAAAGTTACAACTGTTGGCGATGACATTGCTTGGATTCACAAAGGTGATAATGGACGTTTATATGCCATCAATCCTGAAGCAGGTTACTTTGGTGTAGCGCCGGGAACGAATGAAAAAACAAATCCGAATGCAATGGCAAGCATTAAGGCCAACACTATTTTCACCAATGTGGCTGTTACACCTGATGGTGATATTTGGTGGGAAGGAATGACAAAAGAAGTACCAGAAGGATTAATTGACTGGCATGGCAAACCTTATGATAAAAACAGTGGAAAACCTGCTGCACATCCTAACGCAAGATTTACAGCTCCTGCATATCAAAACCCGGCTATCGATGAGCATTGGGATAATCCGGAAGGTGTATATGTCGCTGCATTTATTTTTGGTGGAAGAAGAAGTACTGCTGTACCATTAGTGTATCAATCGTTTAACTGGAATTTTGGTGTTTATCTCGCAGCAACCATGGGTAGTGAAATGACTGCTGCTGCATTTGGCGAATTAGGCAAAGTAAGAAGAGATCCGTTTGCGATGCTGCCATTCCTTGGTTATCACATGGGCGATTATTTTAATCATTGGTTACAGTTTGGCCGTGACTTACCAAATGCACCACGCATTTTTGGTGTGAACTGGTTCCGCAAAAATGATAAAGGCGAATTTATGTGGCCGGGTTTTGGTGAAAATATGCGTGTGCTGAAATGGATCGTTGAACGTTGTAAAGGCGGAGCAAGTGCAGTTGAATGCCCGATAGGATGGAGGCCACGTTACCGTGATCTTACATGGGATGGGCTGGGCACTGATAAATTTGCACGTGAACAGTTCCATGAATTACAACACATCGATTCTGAATTATGGAAACAGGAATTGTTAGGTCATGAAGAGTTATTTGAAAAATTATATGACAGGCTTCCCAAAGAATTCTTATTCATGCGGCAGTTATTGCTGAGTGCATTATGGCGCTCACCCAATGAAGTGCTGGCACCTGAAAGGCATTAATAAAATAAAAAGAGCGGCTTCCCGAGCCGCTCTTTTTTTCATTAAAGATTTTTAAATTTTCACAGCAGTTCCGGTAGCTACAACCATGAGCATACTACCGCCGCTCCCCACTGTTTCAAAATCAAGATCAATACCCACCACGGCGTTGGCGCCAAGCTGCTGAGCTTTTTGTTGAAGTTCCACCAATGCATTTTGCCGGGCCTCCTCAATCACACGTTCATAAGTGCCGCTGCGGCCGCCCACAATATCACGGATGCCTGCAAACAGATCCTTAAAAATATTGGCACCAATAATGGCTTCAGATGTAACAATGCCAATGTATTGCTGAATGGGTTTGCCTTCTATGGTGGGTGTTGTAGTGAGTAGCATAGTTTTTTTTGTTTAAAGTTACAACGCTGTCGAAGGCTCTGCTTCATCTTATCAAAAAATCTTTCCGTTACACACAGCTTTCAGTGTTAGCATTTATTTTTTATATTGGCGATGCTTATGAATCGCTTAAAACCCCAATTGCTCCACATCTGCATTACTTTATCAGTTGCTATACATTCTGCAACTTATTCACAGGCGCAAGCTCCCGTAATAAATATTGCAACAATTGAAAAAATATTGAATGACCAATCCTTAGTCAACAGGGTTCGGTTAGATAGCCTTACAATGGAAATATACAACAGCGGAAATGCTCAAGCAATTCTCCGTGAACTTGAAGCAAAATCAACCAATTCTTTATCGAGAGCTTTTTTGTATGCAATAAAAGCCACAGTTGTTTACTTGGAAGATGTTCGGCCGGAACTGGAGAAAATGGAACCGAGACTCAGCGCCAATGCAAAACCCGTGATGATGAATTTATGGACAAAAGCAATGCAGGAGGCCTACATGTCGGGAGATGATCGGCTAATAGCATATATCAGCCTGTTATATGGGCAACGCTGCTTTACAATAAAGGAACTTGAGTTTGCAATGATGTACACCATCAATGGCCTGGAATTAAATGAGAAAATTGGGGTTGAAAATAAACCTATCGATTATTTGGTGGCTGGCGAATTACTGTATAAGATCAGGGAATACCGTGAAAGTGCGAAGTATAGTTTGAAGGCATTTAAAATATGGGAACAAGATACTAAGCAAAAAGACAGCTTACGTATGATGTGGACCAGCAATACAACAGCACTAGCGTATCATCGTATGCAACAATACGATTCAGCATTTATATGGTATGAGAAAGCTATGCAATTAGCTCAGGATTTAAAGTTAAACGTGTGGACGGGAATTGTAAGTGGTAATATGGGGCAGATTTATTTCGAGCAGAGACAATTTGACAAAGCTCTTTCTTTATTACATACAGATTATACCATCAGCAAAAAAAATGAGCTGTATGATAATGCAGCCAATTCTCTTCAGTGGACTGCCCGCACACAATTACAGATGGGTAACAAAACTGCGGCATTGCAACAGGTACGGGAAGCTTTTAGTTTACTCGCACACACGCCTGATATGCATTACCTGCGAAACGCATACTTTACGGCAACAGAAATTTTTAAAGCAATGGGCGAGTACGATAGCGCTTTTTATTATAACAAAAAGTACAGTGCTTTAAACGATTCATTGGAACGTGTGGTTGCATTAAGTGGTATCGCTGTTTCTAAGGCAAGAGCCAACGATGAAAAAAGCAGGTACAGTATTCAGTCGTTGCAAAAAGAAAAAGAAAAACAGTTGTTGCAACGTAACATACTCATCACAGCTATTATCCTCTTGGGAATTGTCGGTTTTCTGGCAACTACCAGGCAGCGGTTAAAAGCAAAGCTTCAGGTGGAACGTGTTGAATTGGAAAAAAAACAGATGGAGCAGGAAATTATTTTGGCCCGTGAGCAACTCACGATGTTTACGGAAAATATCGTGGAGAAAACAAGCCTTATAGAAAAACTGGAACAAAAAGTACAAAACAAAGAAGTTCCTGCCGAACAGCAGTTGTTGATAAATGAAATCAGTCAGCGTACTATACTAACGGAGGAGGACTGGATCAAATTTAAATCCCTCTTCGAAAAAATTTATCCATCCTTTTTTCAGCTGCTCAAACAAAGGTCTGTCGACATTACTGTTGCCGAACAACGCATGGCCGCACTCACCCGTCTTCAATTAACCACTAAACAAATGGCCGCCATGCTGGGTATTTCTGTCGACAGTGTACATAAAACACGACAACGCTTACGCCAGCGTCTTCAACTCGGCAACGATACCAACCTCGATGAATTCATCAGGACTGTTTAACCAAACTAACGGCACGGCATAGGTTAACATGAACAAGTCTTTAATTGTCAGTTATTTGTCCGGCTTCAAAGCAGCAATTGCACCTTTCTTTCCTTAATTTCATATTCCTGATCATTCATTCACTGATATAGTTACATGAGGTTTCCCAAAAACACATGTAAGCCACTTTGTTGAAAACAAGTAAACGGTTAAATCGTTTCATTGCCGTTCTAACTTGCATCTTACTTTTTCCTCATGTTGTTAAATCAACAATCAAGACCCATTATCTAATGGGTTTTCTTTTTTTACCGTTGTTGCAGTGGTCGCATGTATTGCACTGCTAACTCTGTCTGCCTCTACATGCACTTTCCTAAGCAATTGAAATCAAAGGCGCTTCGGTGCGTTGTCCGGTTCCTGTCCGGTACCATGTCAGCAATTTGTACTGCTGCCTGTCAGCCTTTTGTCGCTTCAAATACTTGCAACGCCCTTGCTGTACCGGGTACCTTACAGCCATAAATTTTTTCATTTGAAACTGCATGTATGAGAAAAAAGGATTGGACAATTATTCTGTTGATCATTACTGTCATGCTACTTATCCTTCTCGTGTATTTCATTTTCGAAAAAAGAATAGAATCTCTGCCTGATAGGATAAACTGATTTCTTCACCCTGCGTAAACATACCCCTCAACATTTCATAATCACCAAACCTAAATGTATGTACACTGGCAAACAAAACTGCGTTACAAATCATCTCCGGAATTTCGCTAGCCGCCATTTTTTTCTTTTACTGCTAGCCTTTAATGGCCTGTTTGTCATTGCAGGCATGCACACCCGCCACAGTTTAAGGGGTTTTAGAGAAGCTTCGGTAAAAAGCGCCTCTGATACACTAACTGATCTGAGGGTTAGCGCTATCAGTAAAGAACAAGTAACGCTTAGCTGGCGCAAATCAACAACTGCAAAAACCTATACGGTCACTTTATTTAAAAATGGAGTAAAAGAAAGAACTCTCACCACAAACGAAGCATATGTAAAAATAAAAAATCTGGAAGCAGGCGCCACTTACGAATGGCAGGTTAGCAACGGGATAAATACTTCAAGCCTGACCCGTAGCAAATTCACAACGCCTTTATCGAACGTGGGTCCCATAGGCCAAGTTGTGATAACCGACGGTGAAAATGGTGGTGGCGGAGGAGGTTGCACAAGTAGGTATTGGGTAATTGATGCGGATAACGATGGCTATTTTGTAGGTGATGTTTATTATCAATGTTCGGCGCCAAACAGTGCGTATGTAGAACGGGGAACTAAAATTGAAGGCGATTGCAATGACGATGATGCTTCTATAGTGGGGGCTTTTTGGGTATTAGATGCAGACAATGATGGTTATTACGTTGGTGACCCCACATTAGCTTGTTCGTCACCGGGAACTGGATATGTTGTAAAAGCTTCGCAGCAACCCGATGACTGTGATGATAGCAACGATGCAATACACCCGGGAGCACCCGAACTTTTTGACAACTTTGATAATGACTGCGACGAGTTGGTGGATGAAGATTTTAATACGTCCCTGCCACAATTGCCAACTTCTGTTTCAACGGTTATTCCGGGCTTCAAAGATTATTTAATACCGGCAAACGTCACTTCTGTAAGTGTTAATGTACAAGGAGCAAAAGGCGGAAGTTTTGGACTATTTAATCCCAAATTCAATATTGAATCTGCTGCTGGAAATGGAGGGTTGGGTGCAAAAATAAGTGCACGGTTTACTGTGTCTGCCGATTGTGAACAGGCATTGAAACCTGGTGGAACGCTCCGTTTTATAGTGGGGACAACGCCATCTAAAATTACACTCACCCAACAACTTCTTGGTGCACCTCCAGTAAATCTTGGGCAGGGTGGAGGCGGAGGATCTGCTGTGTTGTACAAAGCCTCCTCTATATCTGAATGGGTTGTGCTGGTAGTGGCCGGAGGCGGTGGAGGGGCTGCAACGATATTCACGGGAAATGATGCCACTCCTTCAAATGGCTTACCAGGTATAGCTCAGAATAATAATGCAAATACGGGAGTAAATACGGCTGGCGGACAGTCAGTATTTTATCTGCAACGTGGAGAAGAGGTAGGTAGAGAACCGGGTACAGTTATACGTATAACTTATTCGGGCGGTGGTGGAGGTATGTTGGGCGATGGAATGTTTGATTGCGCTGGGGGCAAAGGACTTGATGCCGGCGCCGATGGAGGTATTGCAGCTGTTTGTAATGGTGGTAAACAAGGCGGAGCCGGCTTTGGCGCAGGAGGTAGCGGTATCAATGGCGGCGGCGGAGGCGGTGGTTACAGTGGCGGGAACGGTGGCGCTATAGCAAACGGTGGGTTTGGTGCAGGAAGTTATACAAATAGTATTGCGGAGCTTGTTTCTTCACAGAACGGAACAAACGTAAATAATGGAATCATCTCCCTTACAACAAGCTCTACTCCAACTTCAATCTATTACCCCGATACAGATGGTGATGGCTATGGCGCCGGACAAGGCGAGATTTTTTGTTCAAACCCCGGAGTAGGTTATGCAACAAAGGGCGGCGACTGTGATGATACTAACGCAGCAATCACCTCCTCGCAAACATGGGTGCTGGATGCTGATGACGATGGCTACTATTTGGAAGAACCTGTCAACGCCTGCACATCACCAGGCAAAGGCTATAAATTGAAAATAAATCAGCAACCAGGCGATTGCAACGATGGGAATGCATCTTTTCATCCGGGGGCTATAGATGTCAACTGCGATGGTATTGATAATAATTGCGATGACATTGACGGGGATGGTAAAGACTGCTCTGGATGTGTTGTACCCACTTATTACAAGGATGCCGATGGCGATGGATTTGGTGACCCGAATATAATTAGTCAAAACTCTACCTGCACTTCTGCAGAACCTGGCTTTGTAGAAAATAATCTTGACTGCAATGATAGCGATGCTGGTATTACTACATCGCAAACATGGGTATTAGATAATGATACTGACGGGTACTACGTCGGGGAACCGATAAATGCATGTTCTTCACCAGGAAATGGGTATAAAATAAAAGCAGATCAACAACCCGGCGATTGTGATGATGCGGATGTTGAAAAAGGACTTCCAACAGTTTGGTACCTCGATGCCGATAAAGATGGATATGCTTCATCTTCCACAATATCATGCATATCTCCCGGCGAAAATTATTTCAGCAATGTGTTGCCATTGGGTGATTGTGATGATGGCAACCCCGAAATTAATCCTCAAACAAAATGGTATGTCGATGTTGACGGCGATGGTTATCCTCGTGCCGCTCCGGTTTATATTCAATGTAATAAGCCGTCATTTATGTATTTACCCTTCCTGTATTCTTCAGGTAAACTTGCGTCGGAACTGATCAGTCTGCTTCCCGATTGTGATGATCTCGATCCGACTGACAAGCCCCAGGTCTGGTACAAAGACTTTGACAATGATGGTTTCACTGATGGTACGAAAATCGAAAATTGTACAGGGCGACCTTTCGGCTACTACAAATCAAGCTTTGAACTGAGAAGTCCGGCATTGGATTGCAATGATAATGACGGGTTGATTAACCCTCAAACATTGTGGTTGAAAGATGAGGACAACGATGGATACCCCACTAATGAATCATTAAGACAATGTACCCAACCGGACGGTTATAAGCTGGCCTCCTTCTTCATTGGAAGAACGATGGATTGTGCTCCGTCCGACCCAACCCAATGGCGCTTAGGTACATTCTATGTGGATGCCGACAAAGACGGTTTAGGAACAGGCACACCCGTGCAGTTATGTTATGGTAACGGCACGCCAACTGGCTACGCAATAAACGCAAATGATTGTGATGATAAAGATCCGTTGAATAAACTGCTACAATTGAATTGTCAAGGCAATTCGTCAATCAATAGTTGTAAACTGGAAGATATAGCAATTGAAACAGGACTCACTTTCAGTACAACATGGGTTCAAATTAACGAACAACAATTGATAAGGGCCAATGGCAGTATTACGCCGGGAGCTTGTGTTGCCGCAACCATATTGTATCAGGATGTTCAGGATGCTTCAAGTACAAATCTTAAACAGGTTATTAAACGTACGTTCACTGTAACCGACATAAATGCTATATTTTTCAGTTGCACTCAAACCATCACGGTAGAAGATAAAACAGCACCCACTGTTTATGTAAACAATATCACAGTGCAGCTTGCAGCAAATGGAAAAGTAAGTATAACCCCTGCACAGATCAATAATAATTCAACCGATGCTTGTGGTATTGCATCGTACAGCTTAAGCAAAACTGAATTCACTTGTGCAAATGTTGGTTCTAATACAGTAACATTAACCGTAAAAGATCTAAACGGAAATGAAGCAAGTAAAACAGCAACCGTAATAGTAGAAGATAAAACAGCACCCACTGTTTATGTAAACAATATCACGGTTCAGCTTGCAGCAAATGGAAAAGTTAGTATAAGTCCTGCACAGATCAATAACAATTCAACCGATGCTTGTGGTATTGCATCGTATAGATTAAGTAAAACAGAATTCACCTGCGAAAATGTGGGCTCCAACACTGTAACCTTAACGGTGAAAGATGTAAACGGTAACGAAGGAACTGCTACCGCAGATGTCATCGTTGAAGATAAGATCAAACCTTTTATCACAAGTGTTGTAGCAAACCCTTCATCCTTATGGCCTCCAAACCATAAAATGAAACCGGTTACACTAACAACGGCAAGCACCGATAATTGTGGCACTCCCAATTGTAAGATCATCAGTGTTAGCAGTAACGAAGCATCTACTGGAACCGGTGATGGCGATATAGGCCCCGATTGGGAAATCACTGGTAACAACAGCGTCAATCTTCGTGCAGAGCGTGCGGGCTCAGGCAACGGAAGAATCTACACCATAACAGTTGAGTGTAAAGATGCGTCGGGTAATGCAACGCAGTCAACAACCAATGTCGTGGTTGCACACAATATCACTGCACCAATTAGTGGTTCATCGTATAAGATTGGTAGCACCGTAAACTTTGCAGGCACATTCTGGGATGTACAAGGCAACAGGCACACAGCCCGTTGGGTAATTGATGGCACAAACGTAACGGGTAAAGTAATGGCTGAACCAACTGGTTTGAAGAATGGAACGGTGGCCGGTAGTTATAAATTCAATGCGGCCGGCGTATACAAACTGCGTATGGAAGTAATTGATCAGAATGGAACTATTAGTTATGCAAATACCAATGGCGATGTGGATGCAATTGTAGTAATCTACGATCCCAATGGAGGCTACACATTTGGCGGAGGAAGTTTCAATATTCCGAACGGTAAAGTAAGCTATGGCTTCCAGAATAATTATTTCAAAACAGCAACAAACCCGAAAGGTGAAACACAATTGGAATTTAAAAACGGGGATTTTGAATTTAACGCACTAAATTTCGAATACCTGTCAGTTGCAGGTGCGAAAGCACAATTCAGAGGTTCCGGCAAAATAACAAACGGTCAGAGTGGTGTCAACTTCATTATGACGGTCATTGATGGCGCCATTGACAAAACCAATAATGATAAGATCAGGCTTAAGATCTTTAATAAGAATACAGGCGAGGTTTATTTCGACAATCAGCCTGGTGCTTCCGAGGCAGCTGATCCAACCACAGTGGTGAATTCCGGAAGTACAATTGTGATTGGCGGTACTGCAAAAGCCCGCACCGATGAAGAACCACAGGTAATAACAATGGCTCCCACTTTCGAAGTCACAACCGCACCAAACCCAAGCGACAGTTACTTCACCTTAACCGTGAAGAGCAGCAATAACAACGAACGCATATTAATGCGGGTGATTGATGAACTGGGCAGGGTAGTAGAGCAAAAAGAAAATGTAATGCCTGGCACTACGGTTCGTTTCGGCGATAAATATACCCCGAGTATTTACTTCGTGATGGTGCAGCAAGGAAAAAACAGCAAGGCCATAAAATTGATACGTCGATAATTTTATAGAAGGAATAAAGTGAGGCCGCCCGTAGAAAAGGGCGGCCTTTTATTTGGAAGTGAAAAACGTTTTCCTGTTAAAACAATGCAAACACTTTTTTTCATTTGTGCATTTTTGTAAATCCATGCATCCAACTGGAAAATCATCATTATGCAATCTTATCGTAAACCATTACTGGCTGCGGCAGTGGTACTGTCGGCTGTACTGATCGTGTCAGCATTTAACGGTCCTCAAAAAAGAATTCAGTCTCAAACCTCTGCCAAAACCCGGGAAATTCCTGTAGAAACTCTGCCTCCGACGCAGCCAACACAAACAGTTCCGGTGCAAAAAGAAATTCTTCCACCACCAACTACTGATCAAAAAATACAGGTTGCTATCCTGCTCGATGTAAGTAACAGCATGGATGGTTTGATCGACCAGGCTAAAGCACAACTCTGGACCATGGTGAATACGCTTGGGCGTGTGCATTGCGATAACAAGGCCAATCCAAAAATTGAAATTGCGTTGTATGAATATGGAAGTCCACGTAACGATGTGCGCAACGGTTATATTAAACAGATCAATAATTTTATTACCGATCTCGATTCGCTTTCAGAAAATCTGTTTGCCTTAACTACCAATGGCGGCGATGAATTTTGCGGTCATGTTATTTTTAAATCGGTTCAACAGTTGAAGTGGGATCCTAATCCTGATTCTTATAAAGTAGTATTTATTGCGGGTAACGAAAGTTTCCGGCAGGGAAATGTAAGTTTTACGCAAGCGTGTTCCGAAGCGAAAAGCAAAGGGGTGATCGTTAACACCATTTATTGCGGCGATCGTCAGCAGGGGATTCTTGAATACTGGAATCTTGTTGGCGAATGTGGTAATGGCAGTTTCAGCAACATTAACCAGGATCATAAGATCGAAGATATTGCTACGCCTTTTGATGATGAGATTTTTAAACTCAACGAAAAATTAAACAGCACTTATATCAGCTATGGATCAAGAGGGCAGGAGCTGTATGAAAAACAACAAAAGATGGATGTGGCGAATTCTGGGATGAGTAAAAAAGCTGCTATTAAACGTGCAGAAACAAAAAGCAATTCAAAAGTTTATAATAATGCTACATGGGATTTGGTTGATCTGGCCGACATGAACGAAAAAGAATTGGAAAAGATCGACAAGAAAACCTTGCCGGAAGATTTGAAAAATAAAACCACAGCCGAACTAAAAGTGATTGTTGCCGAAAAGCGCAAGGAACGAGTTGCTATTCAAACAAAAATTGTTGATTTAAATAAACAACGTCAGCAGTTTATTAATGATCAAAAAAATAAAACCAACGGCACAACTGTTACAACACTGGAATCAGAAGTGGAACGCATTATTAAAGAACAGGTAAAAAGGTTCAGGATGAAAGTTGAATAGATAGTTGTGTGTAATAATTGAAAATGAAGAACTATTAAAGTTGCATACTTGGTTCTTCATTTTTCATTTGTGCCTGCATCTTTCTTCCTTCTTTCACAATGATTTCAATAATTTCATGAATGTCTTTTTCCGATGTTCTGAAATTAACAATGCAACCACGTAAACAATATTTAGTTCCAATAACAGCGTTTGATAAGAATACTTCTCCGCCTTGTTGCAGATCGTTCAGTAATGCTTCATTCAGTTTATTTAAATACGTAGCAGTTACTTCACTGTAATTCTCGAAGTTTAAAGGAACATAACGAAGTGTAGTGATACTTAAGTTTTGTGTTACTGCTTCCAGTTCGGGATGTTGGCCGGCTAAATCAAACATCAGCTTTGATAGTTTAATATCATCTGCAATCATTTTAATATAACCACTGCGGCCCACCTGTTGTAACATCATCCAAACTTTCAACGCCCGGAAACCCCGTGAGTTTTGCAACCCATACTCATAAAAGTTTTGTGTGAGTGCTTCATCATTATTTCCAAAATTATAATATACAGGATGTGAACTGTAGGTATCAATCAAATGGTTGGGGTCTTTCACCAATGTGCAACCTGCTTCCAATGGACTGTATAGCCATTTATGCGGATCAAGCGCAATCGAATCGGCATCTTCAATGCCGGCAAATAAATCTTTCTGTTCAGGAATAACGGCAGCAGGTATACCATAGGCTCCATCAATATGAAACCATAGATCATATTTTTTGCAAATAACGGCAATGCCTTTCAGATCATCTACCACACCTGTGCTTACATCACCTGCTGTACCTACTACCATAAATGGTTTCTTGCCATTTTTCAGATCAGCTTCTATTGTTTCAATCAACACACCGTTATTCATTTTATTATTTTCATCGGTAGCTATCCAGCGGATTGCATTCATACCATGTCCAAATAACACAGCTGCTTTTTCAATCCATGTATGTGTTGTCTTCGGGCAATACAAAACCATATCTGCACCGGCTTTTGCAAGACCGTCTTGTTTTAAATTTTTAGGAGCCTTGGCTGTGCGTGCGGCAAGAAAAGCCGTGAAGTTGGCCATGTTTCCACCACTCACCAACACACCGCCATACGCTGGAGAAACGCCAATCAGCTCCGCTAACCATTTCACCGTTTGTTTTTCAATAGCAGTTGCCATTGGGCTCAGGATGTTTGCACCAACATTCGGATTAACGCTTGCTGCAAGTAAATCTGCAAGTGCTCCGATGGGTGCAGCAGATGCCGTGATATAACCCATGAATTTCGGATGTCCATTGAGCAGTGAATGATTCATCATCAGTTCAGCTGCTCTTTCAAGTAAAGCAGAGGCATTTGTTCCTTGCTCTGGTAATGAAGCAGTGCCTAATAGTTGTTGGATCTGTTGAGGTGTTTCACCTGTGGTGACAGGTTTTTGATCAATGCTATGGATGAATTCAGCTATGCTGTCAATTAATTTATAGCCCATTTGTTTGAACTCTTCCCTGTTCATTTCAATGGCTGCATTACGGTTCGTTGTCATAAGCAAATGTTTTGATTCCGGTAACTGGTTATTGCCGTTAGGCATTGTTACTTTTAACTGATTGAGCGAACAATCAATCATTCAAGTTAATTCATTTGCATGGAGCCGCAAGCATATGTTTAACGACGAAGAATAAGTTGCTTCGGGGAAAATTACAGGCTGAAGTTTTTTTATCTCAACAGTAAATAGATAAATATCATCACAGCCGAAAGCACCGACTGTATAATGTATGAGCAAATAAATACAGCAAGCGAAAACAATATTGATTTGATCCAGGATAGCCCATAAAACTGTTTATAACTGATGGCAAAGCTGAACAGGATAACAAAGAGCGAAAGAATGGATAAGGAGATAAAATAGTTGTTGTTTGAACTGATGAGCATAAGCAGCGTTGTAAACACTGCAAACGTATTGCTTTGCGCACTGCTGGCAGCATGAAGGACAATATTCTCAGCATAGTTTCTTTTTCTGCGTTTGCCCATAAATAACCAACTGAAAAAAGCAAAGAGTGGTATCAATACCAGTTGAAATATGTTATTGTATTTCTGAAGAAAAGCTGCCACTGATTGTTGCACCTTCACAAGCTCTGAACCCTGTATGGCAGCACTGTTTGCCTTGTTCATGGTTACAAGGGTTTTTTCAATGAGGTGCGTTTGTGAAACAAGAAAAGTAGTGATACCGACAATAATCAGGAGGTATTGAAATAAGTTGAAATAGCGTTTGCGTCTTCCTTCTACCAGGTCAAGCGCAATAGTACCCGGTTTCTTCATGATATTCCATGCGAAGGAAAAAATCCCTTTATCCGCATGAGTGAACACATGCACCAATTCATGAAATACATGCGATACGGAATAGCGATGTACTTCTTTTTGACCACAGTTATTACAGAAATGACCGTTGTACTGGGTGTTGCAGTTAAGGCAGAGATGTTGCATGGTTTTGATTGTGGCGCAATATTATGTTTTTGATTTGACAGAAACAACAACGCCACTGCAAGCATTGCAATGGCGTTGTTTCGTACATCTAACTTCTTAGCTCGTACTTATTTAGTTTCTTTCATCAATTCTTTCACCGCTGTTTCCAATTGCTGATCATTACCCGTACTTACTTTTTCATTTTCAGGTTTCACTTTAATGTCGGGTTCTGTTTGTGCATTTTCAAGATACTTACCATTGCTGTCTTTACAACCAACAGTTGGCGCACCCCAACGGATGCCGGTATCCATCAAACCTTCCCATGCAGCAAATGAACAGGTGCCAGGCACCGGCATACCCACCAGTTTACCCACGCCCACTTCTTTCACCATGTAAGCATAACAATGTCCATCACTATAGTTGCCTTCATTAGCCAATGAAATGCTTGGCTTGGTCCAGCGGAAGTTTGGTTCAAAACCATTGCTGCGTGTATCCGTGGAATAGTCCATAAACTTTTTACCACTCAGGAACATCGCCAAATCAGCAACAAGATCACCACCACCATTGTTACGGGTGTCAACCACAATTCCTTTTTTCTGGAAATGTCTACCCATGATATCTTCATAAGTTGTACGGAACGCACCATCGTTCATGCCGGGAATGTGTACATAGCCCAATGTGCCGTTACTCATTTTATCTACTTCATCAACATTGCGTTTTACCCAACGTGCATATAACAAACGATTTTCTTCGCCCAGTGAAATAGGTTTAATGATGAGTTCACGTTTTGTATTTCCTTCAACTAACACTACCAATGTATTTTTACCGGCTTTACGGTTGAGGTATTGTGCAATATCTTTATCGGGTGTGATGATCTCGCCATCAATTGATTCAATGATGCTTCCTGCTTTTACGTTCATGCCCGATTTATCGAGCGGACCATCTTTAATCACTTCAAGAATTTTAATACCATTTCCTTTATGTGTAAAATCGTAGAAGATGCCCAGTGCAGCAGTAGCATCAGCATTCGGGTTAGGAGCGCCACCATATGCAGCACCACTATGGCTCACATTTAATTCACCAAGCAACTCGCTCAGTAACTCAGCCATTTCATAGTTGTTACCAATATCAGGTAAATGTTTTTCGTAATCAGGCCTGTAGCTATCCCAATCAATACCATGGAATGATTGCGTGTAGAATGTATTTTTCGTTCTTCGCCAAACATGATCAAACTGGTAAGCACGTTCTTTCAAACCATCTACCATCATTTCGCCATTGATGCTGATACGATCCTGTTTTGTACTTACGGGATCTATCTTTACAAATCCACCATCAGTATTCAGGAAAATATTTTTTTGATCTTTATCCCACACCATGTTGGCGAAACCTGCGTTCAACGGCAACAACATTCTTGTTTCCCGAGTGCGCAGGTTCGTGGTCCATAAATTCATACCACGTTCAAAGCGGGCAAGGTAATAAAGTGTTTCACCATCCTTACTCACCAATGCATCGCCCATTGCCGAAGAATGAATGGTGAGTTTTGCTTTACGTTCAGTTAAACCATCCCATTCAATTATTACGCTGTCTTTTGCAGGCGTTTTCTTTTTGCTTGTATCTGCTTTTGTTTTGTTCTCTTCAGTTTCTTTCAACAACGCTGCATCTTCTTTACTCAGTTTAAAACGATCGAATGCATCTTGTGTAAAGAACATTGCATATGCATCGGATTGTGAACCACCTGCCATTGCTGCTCCACGCAAACCATCACGGTTGCTGAACCATAACATCGCTTTGCCTCCATTGATCCATTTAGCATTGTAGTCGCCAAAACCGCTTTTTGTAAGGTTTTCAACCTTCTTGCCATCGGCACTTACAATACCCACTTCGCCAACAGCACTACCGGGCATTGCATAATCAAACAACAACCATTTACCATCGGGGCTCCATTGGAAATACTGATCATTTTCGGTCCATGCAAACAAATGATCACCTGTTAAAATGGTACGGCTTTGTTTTGAGGCAATATTGTAAATGCGGAGTTGATTACGGTTTTCAATGAACGCAATTTCTTTTCCGTCGGGAGAATAAGAAGGTTGTGTGTTGGTATTTTTATTTTCAAGAACAGGCTTTTCTTTCAACACTGTTGATGCATAGAAATACGGTTCTTCTTTTCGTTCCATTCTTGTTTCATAAATACTCCACTTGCCATCACGTTCGCTGCAATAGATAATGCTTTTACCATCGGGTGCAAATTGTACACTTGTTTCAGCTTCGGGTGTATTAGTTATACGTTTGGTGATACCACCTTCAACACTTGTTACAAACACTTCACCACGATAAACAAATGCAATTTCTTTTCCGTTTGATGAAAGACTCATACCGCCGCCTGTGGCCACACGATAAACCTGCTCCCTGTTATTGCGTACATCAGCTAAAATGTTCACGCTTATTTTTTGTGCCGATGATCCGGGCTTCATGGTATAAATGCCGCCATCATAACTGTAACAAAGCAAACCATCGTTACTGCTGCTGAGGAAACGGACAGGATGTTTTTTATACGATGAAAGTTTTTCCGATTTACCGCCGCTCACATTCATCTTATGAATATTGAACGATCCGCTTTCTTCACTCAGGTAATAAAAACCACTTTCATCTTGAGTAAACACGGGACTTCTGTCTTCACCGTTAAAGGAAGTAATCTGCTTATGCGTATTGTTTTTGAAATCATAAACAACAATATCTCTTGTTACTGCAGATGTGTGATGTTTGCGCCAGATATTTTCACCACCCACTTTGTTATGATAAATGAGTTTGCTGCCATCCTTGCTGAACTTTACATCTTCAGCAGGCGTGGTAAACAGTTGTGCAACTCTTCCACCATTAATAGAAACGCTATATAGCTCTGTCATATAGCCCGCAGGAAATTGACGGTTGGTAGGCAAATCCATTCTTGCGCCGCCAAATACCACAGCTTTACCATCGTTGGTGAAACTGTAAGGATATTCAGCAGATGAATGATAAGTGAGGCGTTTTGCTTCGCCACCTTCAACAGGAATTACAAATACATCAAAATTACCATAACGATCGCTGGCAAAAGCAATGCTCTTGCTATCCTTGCTCCACACCGGCATAAAGTCGTGTGCATCGTGCATGGTTAAAGGACTGGCCGTGCCGCCGCTGGCTGCAACTTTGTACAGATCGCCTTTGTAAGTGAACACGATTGTTTTTCCATCGGGCGAAATGGAAGGGTAACGCAACCAGGTTGGTGACTGGGCAAAAGAGGTAACGCTGAAGCATGCAGCTATCATTACCGACAAAAAGATTTTCTTCATACTTGAATTATTGTGGAGTTTTAAAGATAAAATGAAAACAGAACGGTTAAAAAGAATTTGATGGATGGTGAGGGCTTTTATCTTAACATAATCATCGGCGGTCAATCTTTCATCTTTCTTATTTTTGCCGCATGGTTAAACACTTTCTTATTCTTTGTTTTTCAGGTTTCATTTTTCAATCTACGCAGGCTCAGCTGTTTCCCGATCAGAATTATCCCACGAATTATTTCCGCTATCCGTTGGAAATAGCGTTGAAGTTGAATGCCAACTTTGGAGAGATGCGCCCTAACCATTTCCACATGGGGCTCGATCTGTTTACCGAACGCAGGGAAAATCATCGTGTAATTGTGCCTGCTGATGGATGGATCGCAAAAGTAAAAGTTGACCCGAATGGTTTTGGCAATGCTATTTATATCAATCATCCAAATGGATATACAACTTTGTATTGCCACATGAATACATTTCCTACACAGGTGTTGCAGGCCATGAAAGAAGGTCAATATGCAAAACAAAGTTGGAAAGGCGATGTGGAATTTGAAAAGGATCAGTTTCCTGTAAAGAAAGGGCAGTTCCTTGCATACAGTGGTAACACGGGAGCATCAGCAGGTCCACATGTGCACTATGAAATACGTCGTACCGATGATGATGCCTGTTTAAATGCATTACTTTTTCATCGTGTGCATGATGTAACGCCACCAGATATTACCAAGCTTGCTGTTTACGACCGTACAAAAAGTACTTATGAGCAAACACCAAAAACAATGATGCTCACCCGTGCGGCCGGTGGCTATAGTATTGCAGGCGGTACACTTACAGTTAACAGCGAAGCTGTTTCGTTTGCTATTGTGGCAACCGATCGTATTACAGGCGTGCCCAATGCCAATGGAATTTTTGAAGCAATTGTATTTGTTGATGAAGAACCAGTAAGTGGTTTCCAGGTTGATGGCATTGATTATTTGCAAACACGTTACCTGAATGCACATATCGATTATCGCATTAAAGCAAATGGCGGTTCTTATTATCAACATATTTCACCACTGCCCGGCGATCGTTTACCGATCTATTATAAAAAAGGCGACGGATTAATTCATCTTTCCGATACATCAACACATACCATAAGAGTTGTGGTGAAAGATGCAAACAACAATGCATCGACTCTTCGTTTTGGTTTGAAACGTTCTGCATCTACTACAACAGCTGCAAACCTGCAGAAAGACAGCAGGTATATGCTTCCCAACCAGATTAATATTTTTGAGCAGGCCGATGTGCAGATGGTGAGCAGCGAAAGAAGTTTTTATGATGCGTTCCGTTTTATTTATAATTATAAAACAAGTGCGACTGCTTATTCTAATATTCATGTAATGCATTCGCCATTGGTGCCAGTGCATGATTCGATGATGTTTCGCATTAAACCAAACAAAGAAATTCCTGCAAGTGCACGCAACCGTGTGATCATGATCCACAACACGAAAGGTAAAATGGTAGTTGAACGTGCTGCGTTTGTGAAAGGTTGGTACGAAGCAAAGTCACGTGACTTTGGTGAGTTTTGGCTCGAGGTAGATGAAGTGCCGCCAACTATTGCAGTAGGCGGTGTTGTCGAAGGAGGTACTATTGGAGCAGGATCAACCATTACCTGCACAGTGGCTGATAATAAAAAAGCGATCTATAGTTTTCGTGCAGAGCTCGATGGCGAATGGATAATGTTCAGCGGACTTGGGCCTGTGTTTCGTTATAAGGTTGATGAGCACTGTGCGCCCGGTGAACATGAGTTAAAAATCATCGTTGAAGATGAAGCAGGAAATGTATCAGAACGTGTGACCAGGTTTACAAGAAAATAAAAGTGAGCATTCATCAATCGAACAAATCAATGGTTTGAATGTTTCAATCAAAAAAATAGGATGGCAACAAAGAAGAAAGCAGCTGCTAAAAAATCAACGGTAAAAATTCCTGCTAAAGCTGTAAAGAAAGAACCGTTTAAAAATTATGTAACGAAATTAAAAGTTGGTGATAAGGCGCCGGCGTTTAAAGGCGTTGACCAAGATGGAAAGAAAATTTCTTCTGCTGAGTATAAAGGCAAAAAACTCATCATCTTTTTTTATCCTGAAGACGATACGTTAAGCTGCACACAGGAAGCATGCAACCTGCGTGATAATTACAGCCTGTTGAAAGAAATGGGTTTTGAATTAATTGGTGTAAGTGAAGATGGGGTAGAGAAACATAAAAAATTTGAAACAAAATATAACCTTCCTTATCGCTTAATTGCCGATGAAGATCATGCAGTCATCAATACCTTTGATGTCTGGGGCAAAAAACAATTCATGGGAAAAATCTATGATGGATTAGTGCGTACAAGTTTTGTGATTGATGAAAAAGGAATCATCACCGGTGTTGTTACAAGGGTGCTAACAAAGAAACATACACAGCAGATACTTGATACTTTGCAACCATCGGTTAAATAAATTCATTATATATTCTGTTTCTTGTGCAAGTACTTTCGAAGAGGCGTATCATAAAATTTCATGACGAGATAGCTGAATGCAACAAGTAGCAAAGTGCCGCATATTACAATGATGCCTGTTTCAGTTGTGCCCGGTTTAGCTGTGTAATAATAATGGCCAAATATCCAGATGAATGCATAGTGTGTCATGTATAATGGGTAAGAAATATCACCTGAAAATTTGCAGATGCTTTTTACTTTGTCCGACAATTGCGTACCAGCGCCCAGCGAAACGATCAACGGAAAATAAACGACCACAGCAAATGATTCTGTAAGCCAGTTCCATCTACCAAACGGCATCATGAATGCAAGCAGTAACAAGATCGTTAATCCACCAAAGCCTAGCTTGTTTTTTATGATCCAGTTCGAACGGTAAACGAGCATGCCTGCAAGGAATGAATATGCAACACGTACACCGCCATCCCAGAAAGTTCCTTTTGACCAGCCGCCCAACAAGTTTCCTGTACGTAATAAGATAACTACAATACCTGCTGCTGCAAATAATGCCAGAATCATTAAGATCGTTCTGCTGAGTTTGCGTAAGATGAGTGCATAAAGAATGTTGGCAATGTATTCCCAAAACAACGACCATGCCGGTGCGTTAAAGCTAAACAGGTTAAAACTCCTGTCAGCCATTACGGGGAACGGAACAAGAAATATAGAGCTAAGAAAAACCAAGGCAATCATACCGCTGGTAGTTGCTGCCGCTTCATTAGCAAACGGGTCAAGAAAAAAACCAAGCAAGCCCAACACTGATCCAAACACAACCATTGGATGAAGGCGGATAAACCTGAGTTTGAAAAACTTTTTTATGCCTATCTCTTCAATGCGGCTATCGTAAGCATACGCAATAACAAATCCAGATAAACAGAAAAAGAAATCAACTGCAAGAAATCCATGTGCAATAAAGTTCTTCGTGAAGTCGGTGATGATCCATTCCATAAAATGAAATACCACAACAGCAATGGCAGCGATTCCTCTTAAACCGTCAAGAATTAAAAAATGCTCTTTGCTATGTAAAACTGGGGTAACGGTTTGTTGTTGATTCATTTCATTATGTAACTGGTTACCAAAAAATATAAGGGCTGCAACATAGTCAATTATTTAATTAAAGCCCTTGCCGGTTGTGATCAGCGGTTCACATTGAAAATATTGCTGAGGCAACCTCTTAGGTTTATTTCACGTTAGTTAATTCATAGGCGTTATAACTTTTAAATTCTCCTTTATGAAATGGCTTGTTTCATGTACAATGCTGTTAGCAGTATGTTTTATCTATTCATGTAAAAAATCTGGTGGAACCGGCACTGGTGGTGGCGGTGGTAATGGTGGAGGAGCTGGTGGTGGCGGTGGTACATACACGCCTAACTGCACGGGTGCTGCAATACAATTCAGTGCAAATGTTGCCCCTATCATTTCATCGTCTTGCGCCATACCAACCTGTCATGCTGCCGGTTCTGCAAATGGCCCGGGACAATTAACAACCTATGCTGAAATAAATGCTGCAAAAGCACAAATACGTGCAGCCGTATTAAGTGGGGCAATGCCTAAGACCGGGACCTTAACCAGTGCACAAAAAAATTCGATCATATGCTGGATCGATGCAGGTGCTGCAAATAATTAACAAAATAAGAAAGACCCTGTTTGCGTTAAAGTGCGTCTACCAAGGCGCACTTTTTTATGTTACAGATCAAAGAAAATTCATTGCTCGCCCGCATCGCTGCAAAAAAATTAAAAGCAGATAAAGTGGCCATGGTGATTGGGAAAACGATTTACCTGCATAATACAAAAAGGGAAGATTTTTTGCTGGATGCACGATGGGTAAAACATGAAATGGCACATATTGAGCAATACAAACGGCTTGGCATTGTTAAATTTCTATTTCTGTATACATGGTACAGCATGAAATATGGTTACCACAATAATCCTTTTGAAATAGAAGCAAGAGAAAAAGAAAAGAGCCTCTGAATGTAGAGGCTCTTTTTATTTTTAGTTATTACTGTCCTTGCGCCAAACTGTACGCTTTTTTATCGCCCCACATGTTCAGTAATTCAAATGAACATATTTTGAAATTGCCGCTCATGCTTACATACAATCCAATAACATCCGTTTGATTCAACGGGTAATCTTCTATACTTTCAAAACGAACATTGTATTGGTTTACTAAGTTAGTGTACACAGAACCTGTTGGCCAAACCTGTGTACCACGGTTGCTGATGTTTACCAACTTAAACTTAACACCTGCATGTCGTTGACATTTTTCTGCAATAGCAGTGGGTTGTTCATCGCTTTCAATAAACAGATCAACGCCAACAATAGTTTCGGCTTCGGCTTCATGTGATACCATCATTGAATTTGATTGCAACTTCAATGGAGTAGGGGTGCCTGGTTTATTAGGAACAATTTCACGCCCGCCGCTTTGAGGTTTCTTTCCAAAATTGTTGATGATGGCTTCAGCAAATTGCGTGGTGTTTACAGCTGGGATAGATTTATCTCCAAAATCACCTGTATGAATTCCATTCTCTAAAGTGTACAATAATGCATTTTCAATTAACCCAGCATTTTCAGTTAAGCCCACATGACGAAGCATGGCCAAACCACTCAGCAATAAAGCTGTAGGATTTGCAATATTTTTTCCGGCAATGTCTGGTGCTGTGCCATGCACTGCTTCAAAAATGGAAATATGATCGCCAATGTTTGCACTTGGTGCAAAACCTAAACCACCAACCAAACCTGCACAAAGATCACTTACGATATCACCTTGCAAATTGGTAAGCACAACTACATCAAACAGGTCGGGGCGTGTAACCAACTTCATACAGAGGTCATCTACAATAATATCATCTGCTTTCAATTCTGGATATTCTTTTGCCACTTCATAAAAGCATTCAAGAAACAAACCATCGGTGATCTTCATGATGTTTGCTTTATGACCACAGGTAATGCGGCGTGCATTTTTCTGCTTTGCCATTTCAAATGCGTAACGAATCACCTGCATACTTCCGGGGCGGGTAATGAACCTGCGGCTCAACGCCACATCATGCGTAAGCATGTGTTCAATGCCACCATAAGTGTCTTCAATATTTTCACGAACAACGGTAATGTCTATGGGAATGCCTGCTTTACTAAACACCGTATCCACACCATGTAAGGTTTGAAAGTCACGTTTATTAGCATACGTATTCCAGGTTTTACGAGCAGTAACGTTAATGCTTTTTACACCTTTACCTTTTGGCGTTTCCATGGGACCTTTAAAAAGAAGTCCAAGCGCTTCAATGGTTTGTTTTGCTTCCGGTGTCATACCGTTGTTGAATCCTTTATCAAATACCCATTTACCCATGTCTACCATTTCATATTCCAATGGCACGTTGTTGGCATTAAAAATGGATAATACAGCTTCCATTATTTCCGGTCCTATTCCATCGCCTTTAGCTACAGCAATTTTCATGTGTTTATTTTTATGGTTTGTGATCCCATTATGTTACAGCAATAATCATTAAACGGGAGCCGCAAAGGTAACATCCGTTAGGTCTTAGAAAAATGAACTCTTTAAAAAAAGAATAAATCTTAAATCAGCCATTCCACTTCACCAAAATCAAAGCATTCTTCCACATCGTTCCCGGTTACTAACTGACCGGTAGTATTTACACCTTTTACTTGGGTAGAAAGAGTGCGGCTTGCTTTCTTTAAACGAACAGGCTGCCGGAGTTTGTAGAGTTGCTGATTATAGTGTTTGAATATCGGGTCAAAACCCTTTTGCTGAAGCTGGTCACATTTTTTCAAAACCGTTTTTTGAATATGCCGGGCAAGTTGCTGCACATCCGCATCCTTGCCAGTGATCTGTTTTATGGAAACCGGATTTTTCAATCCTTTGAAATTGGTTTGATTCACATTAATACCAATGCCTATCACGGCCCATTGCCATTGCCTGCCACGAACCACGTTTTCAATGAGGATGCCCCCTGTCTTTCTGTCACGCCAATAGAGATCATTGGGCCATTTTATTTTTGTTTCATCACCCACGAGTTTTTCTAATTCATCCCTTACAGCTAAAGCCGTAGCCGCCAACAATTGAAAATGCTGGGTGAGATTCAATCCTGGTTTTACAATGATGGAAAAACTCAGGTTAGCACCCGGTTCTGTTTCCCAAACCTTTCCTCTTTGTCCCTTCCCGTTGGTTTGATGGGCAGTACGTATGGTTAAACCATGCTGTGCCAGTCCTTCATGTATCAGCCCCATGGCATAGTTGTTGGTGCTGTCTACTGAGTCGAGCTCAATCCATAAGTTATCTGTTTTTTTAAGAGGCATGGTTCCTTAAGATTGACTAATTTTGGACAAATTAAAAAGTAAAAGGCTGCGATAAAACGTCGTTAGCAAAAAACAGATTTATTCATTAAACCACCAAGCGATTGAGTACTTTATCTCTCTTAAATAACCGGAGCAAAGATTCTAAAAGCACTACGGCACGCATCAACCGAAACAGCAAATTATTTAAAACAATTATTCGGGCCATCCAGGAAAAAAAAGGCGAGAATGTCATCAGCCTTGACCTAAGGAAGATACCAGAAGCTGTTTCAGATTTTTTCATCATTTGCGAAGCAGGCAGCACTACACAGGTAAAAGCCATTGCCGACCATGTTGAACATTTGGTAAAGGAAGAGTGTGGCGAAGGACCCTACCGTCATGAAGGAATGAGTGCTTTGCAATGGGTGTTGGTAGATTATGTAAACGTGGTGGTGCATATTTTTCACCCTGAAACAAGAAAGTTTTACCGGTTGGAAGAAATGTGGAGCGATGCAGCGGCGGCCGACCATGAATAATGCCGCAGGAATAAATTAACAAAGTGCCCGAAACAATTAGCCATTTATTTGTAATACTATCTGAAATCCCACAGAAGGGAAAAAAACAACAAGATGAGTTTGAACCAAGGAAATAATCCAGACAATAGCAGCGGCGAAAAGAAAGATGGACGTAAGCCGTTTCGCTTTAATATTTACTGGCTCTATGCATTAATAGCTGCCGTACTGATCGGCTTTAACCTTTACCGTGGAATTTCACCTGACGCTATCCCCACTTCACAAGTTGTGTTTGAAGACAGCATGTTGATGAAAGGTTACGTGGAGAAATATACCATCGTAAGAAATAAAGATATTGTTAGAGTAACCCTTAAACCCGAAGCAGCCAACGATCCCGCCATTTTGAAGATCGTTACCGCCAGGGAAGCAAAGGTGAAAATCGATAAAACAAAACCGCTCAACTTTGAGTTTACAGTTGCCGATCATAAAGAATTTGATAAGCGCATTCAACAAATCATCGCTACCAATACGGCTGTAACCGGTAAACCTATTGCTAGTTACAGTACAGATGAAAATTGGCTGAGTCCCCTCATAAGTTTATTACTTCCCATACTTGTCTTGATTGGTTTGTGGGTATTATTGATGCGAAAGATGAACAGTGGAGGTGGTGCCGGACCCGGTGGTGGCGGCATTTTCAACATCGGAAAATCAAAAGCCCAGTTGTTTGAAAAAGGAACAAGGGTGAATGTAACATTCCAGGATGTGGCAGGACTTGATGAAGCAAAGGTGGAAGTGATGGAGATCGTTGATTTTTTAAAGAACCCCAAAAAATATACAGCACTTGGTGGTAAAATTCCAAAAGGTGCATTGCTGGTAGGCCCTCCCGGTACGGGTAAAACCTTGCTGGCAAAAGCAATGGCAGGTGAAGCACAGGTTCCGTTCTTTAGCATCAGCGGTTCCGATTTCGTGGAAATGTTTGTGGGTGTGGGCGCAAGTCGTGTGCGTGATTTGTTCAAACAAGCAAGAGAAAAAGCACCATGTATCATCTTTATTGATGAAATAGATGCCATTGGCCGTGCACGTGGAAGAAATGCGATTGTAAGTAACGATGAGCGTGAAAATACATTGAACCAGTTGCTGGTGGAAATGGATGGTTTCGGTGGCGATACCGGTATCATTATCCTTGCTGCAACTAACCGTCCTGATGTATTGGATCCTGCGTTGTTACGTCCGGGTCGTTTCGATCGCCAGATCTCTATTGATCGTCCTGATGTAAAAGGTCGTGAACAGATTTTTAAGGTGCATCTGAAACCAATTAAAATTTCTGAAACACTTGATATTCATAAGCTGGCTGAACAAACACCAGGCTTTGCCGGTGCAGATATTGCCAACGTTTGTAACGAAGCGGCTTTGATCGCTGCTCGTAAAGGTAAAGCAGCAGTTGATATGAGCGATTTTCAGGATGCAATTGATCGTGTAATTGGTGGTTTGGAAAAGAAGAACAAACTCATCAGCCCCGAAGAAAAAGAGATCATTGCTTACCACGAGGCTGGTCATGCAATTTGCGGTTGGTACTTAGAACATGCATATCCTTTATTGAAAGTAACCATCGTTCCAAGAGGAACAGCGGCATTAGGATATGCGCAATACACGCCAAAAGAACAATATCTCTACAATATCGAGCAGTTGAATGACCAGATCTGTATGACGCTTGGCGGTCGTGCAAGTGAAGATATTTTCTTCGGTAAAATTTCAACTGGTGCAAGTAATGATTTGCAACAAATCACTCGTATTGCTTATTCAATGATTACTGTGTATGGCATGAATGATAAGCTGGGTAACATCAGCTACTACGATCCAAACCAGGATCAAACATTCACTAAACCTTACAGTGAAAAGACAGCGGAAATGATCGATAACGAAGTTCGTTTGCTTATTGATTCTGCGTACATGCGCACCAAAGCATTGCTTATTGAAAAGAAAGGCGATGTAGAAAAACTGGCAAAGGCTTTATTGGAAAAAGAAGTGTTGTTCCAGAGCGATGTGGAAGCATTGATTGGTAAACGTCCGTTTGAACATAAGAAGTTGTTAGATGAAGATAATGTTCCGGTGATGCATGCTGCAAATGTTGACAAGGAAGGTCGTGATTTAAGCGAATCATTGTAATTAACTATGAGCATTTCTCCCGCAAAGGAAAACATATTGAAAAAAATAAGACAGGCACTGAGTCATCCGGTGCCTGTTCCTTTTCCCCATAGTGAAGGAAACAGCAGCGTGTTTCAACCACCTGTTGATGATATGGCTGTGCAGTTTGCACAGGAGTTTACAAAACTGCAGGGCAAATTTGTGTTTTGTGCCGATGAACAGGATATGGCCGATCAGCTACTGCAATTGGCTGCAGCAAGAAAATGGGATAAAGTAGTTTGCCGTGAGCAAAAACTCATCGACATATTCAAACAACAAAAACTTGCGATCAATTTTCACGAAAGCCTTAATGATTGCGATGTAAGTTTTACGACCTGCGAATTATTGGTAAGCCGCACGGGTACCATGGTCTTGAGTGCAGCGAATGAAAGCGGACGCACAACAAGCGTGTATGCGCCAATTCATGTTTGCATAGCCTATACAAGCCAGTTAGTGTATGATCTGAAAGATGCATTGCTTGCACTTCGTGAAAAATATAACGGACAATTACCTTCACTCATCAGTTTTGCAACCGGCCCCAGCCGCACAGCAGATATTGAAAAAACTTTGGTGGTGGGTGTGCATGGTCCGAAGGAAGTATTTGTGTTCCTCATTGAAGGATGATCTTCCAATAACCGGGAGCTGTTTAAACTTGTGCCTTCATTTCCCACTTATTTTTTTTGATTTCGGTCTTTGGTTTTTCTTCATTGTATCTTTAAGGAATGAACGATGCCATTCAATTATTATTTGTTTACGGAAGTTTACGCAGTGGTTTTCACGGCAGCCCTGCTTTTCAATACATCACTCCTTATTTTAAGAAACTTGCCGATGGAAAAGTAAAAGGCAAGTTGTACGATCTTGGCGAATACCCCGCTGCATTACCAACAACAGAAGATGCATATATCATTGGTGAATTGTACGAAGCTAATTCTCCCGATGAATTTAACTGGGCTATTGGCCAGTTAGATGATTACGAAGGTGTGCATCCTGAAGAAGGTGAAGAGCAATTATACGAACGGGCACTCACTACAATTTATACTGATAAAGGTGAGTTCAACGCATGGCTCTATTGGTACAAATGCGATGTAACTGGCAAACCGGTTATTGAAACCGGTGATGTGCTTGAGTATATGCGACATAAAGCGAAATAGCAAGCAGTGTTACATAGCTTCTTTATATTTGTTTAATGCAACTTTCGCCCGGCAAAAAAATATATTTTCTTTCCGATTTTCATTTGGGGGCACCCAACCATGAACAGAGTTTAGTTCGTGAAAAAAAGATCATCCGTTTTTTAGATGAGATCAAACATAATGCTGCAGTTATTTTTATTGTGGGCGATATGTTTGATTTCTGGTATGAATATCGCACAGTGGTGCCTAAAGGTTATGTGCGCTTGTTGGGCAAGTTGGCGGAGCTTACAGATGCAGGAATAATCGTTCATTTCTTTGTTGGCAATCATGATATGTGGATGAATGATTATTTGCAGAAAGAACTGAACATTCCTGTTTATTACGAGCCAAAGGAATTTGAATTTGCAGGTAAAACATTTTTAGTTGGTCATGGTGATGGGTTAGGTCCCGGTGATCATGGATATAAAATGTTGAAAAAGGTTTTTCGTAATCCCATTTGTAAATGGTTGTTTGGCATTTTGCCACCGTTTGTGGGTGTAGGTCTGGCCAATTATCTTAGTCGCAGAAGCAGGGCACAAACCGGTACAACCGAAGAAACATTTCTTGGTGAAGAAAATGAATGGCTCCTCATTTATTGCAAAGAGGTGTTGAAGCAAAAAAAGTTTGATTTTTTTGTGTTTGGTCATAGACACTTGCCCATTGATTTTCGTCTAACTAATGAGAGCCGATATATTAATCTCGGCGACTGGATACGTTATTTCAGTTATGCATCGTTTGATGGTGAGCAACTTGAACTGAGTTACTATAAAATATGAAATTGATTTTTTCCATAGCATGTTTCCTGTGTGCAAATTTTTGCTTTGCACAAACTGCTGTGTTTACAGAAGTAAAAACTGTGGGAGGCGATTATACTGATTTCACAATCGACAATCTCGGCAACTACTACCTGCTTTCAAAAAATAATCAACTTAAAAAGCTGAATGCAAATGGAGATTCAATGGGTGTGTTTAATGATGTGCGCCGGTATGGTAAGCTTTATTCCATTGATGCAACCAATCCATTAAAAGTATTGCTGTACTATAAAAGTTTTGCAACTATCGTTGTGCTCGATCGTTTTTTAAACAGCGTTAATACAATCGATCTGCGTAAACAGGATATCTTTCAGGCCAAAGCAATTGCGCAGAGTTATGATAACAACATCTGGGTGTATGATGAACAAGTGAGCAAGCTTAAAAAAATTGGAGAAGATGGAAAATTGTTAAGTGAAACAGTTGACTTCCGCATCATATTCGATGAAGTACCCAACCCCACACATATTTTCGACCAGGATGGATTTGTATATCTCTACGATCCGGAAAAAGGAATTTATGTGTTTGATATTTACGGATCGTTTAAAAACAAAATTGCATATAAAGGACTTACTGACCTTGCTGTGTATGGGAACACTATTGTAGGTATTGAAGGCGATCAGTTGCTGGCTTATACTACAGGATCTTTAACGGAAAAGAAATTAACCCTGCCTACCTTTTTAAAGAATAGGGAAAAGGCAGTGATACGCCCCGGGCATTTTTACCTCTTGCAGAATGGCCTCATTCTTCATTACACATTTTAACTGCAATTAAATCGGTTGAACGTTATTTTTGCATATGCCTGAATTTTTGCAAACACTTGTATTTGATAATCCACTCATCAGTTATTTATGGATCGCTGCTATTTTGTTGGCGATGTATTTACTGAAAGGTATTGTATCAAGATTCCTGTGTGGACTGCTGTATGGTTTTTTTCCGGGAGCAAAAAAGTATGTGAGTCGTGAACAATTTATTGAATTGGTTTTAATACCGATGGAATGGTTTGTTGTTTGGATGGTGGTTATTTTTTCTTTTCATAAATTGAATTTTCCATCAGTACTCGATGTTGAGTTGTATAAGATCACATCAAAGGAAATTATTGAAGCAACAGGAAAAGCAATATTGGTCGTATTCTTTATACGATTGCTGCGCAGGTTCATTGATTTTATTGCATTGGTGTTTAAAGCCAAGGCCGATCAAACTCCTGATCAAAGCGATAACCAACTGGTCGTTTTCTTCCGTGATTTTTTTAAAGTGCTGGCCATCATTATTGGTATTATCATGTTTTCGAAGTTTGTTTTCAACTTCGATATTTCAAGTTTGATCACAGGACTGAGCATTGTTACTGCTGCCATCGCATTGGCAACAAGAGAAAGTCTTGAGAATCTTATAGCATCTTTTATCATCTTTTTTGATAAGCCATTTACCTTGGGTGATCTTGTAAAAGTAGAAGGCGTTACCGGAACAGTTGAAAAGATTGGATTAAGAAGCACACGAATAAGAACTGAACAAAAGACGTTCCTGACCATGCCCAACAAAAAAATGGTGGATAGTATTTTGGATAACCTCACACTCCGTACTCAACGCAAAGCGGAGATACGACTTGAGTTAAGTACAAAAACAACGGCCAAGCAAATTGATGAACTGCTTGCTAAAATTGAGATGTTGTTACAACAACAGGAAGAAATTGTAACCAGTACCGTTGTGTTAAATGAACTTACTGCAAAATCGATGATCATTAACGTTGACTATTTCACACAAACAATTGAGTTTGCTGTGTTCCAGGAAATAAAACAGTCGATCAATCTTCATATCCTTCGTATGATGGAAGGGCTTGGTATTGAACTTACAGGCAATCAATCTTAATTCCAATGATCAACTTACAACCAGTTTTAGAAAATGAACTCATTAGCCTGCAGCCATTGCAGCAAAATGATTTTGAACGATTGTATGCTGTTGCATCTGATCCGTTGATATGGGAACAACATCCAAACAAAGACCGCTACAAACAGGAAGTGTTTCAAACTTATTTCGAAGGAGCAATGGAATCAAAAGGAGCGTTACTGCTAATTGATAAGCTTACAGGTGAAGTGGCAGGCAGCTCCCGCTTTTATGATTATAACGAATCAGAAAACTCATTGCTGATCGGTTATACTTTTATTGCACGTAAGTATTGGGGAAAAGCTTTTAATCCGGCGATGAAATCATTAATGATCGATCATGCGTTTCAATATGTCGACAATATTTTATTTCATATTGGTGCAAATAATACCCGTTCGCAAATCGCCATTGGCCGCATTGGTGCTATAAAGCAAAAAGAAATAGCAGTGGCGTACCATGGTGAACCGGAGAAATTAAACTTTGAATACCTGCTCACAAAAGAACACTGGATGCAGCGTAAATAAAAAATGCAATCAACAATGATTGCATCTGTAATAAGATTCAATAAAATTTATTTTGCTTTCGCCAGCACTTCTGCCAACTCCTGGTCATACACGCCATACTTTCCAAACTCTTCAACACGGCCAATTTCTTTGCCGCCTTTCATCACCATAATAGTAGGAGCTTTTGTAACGTTGAGTGCTTGTGTAAGCGAACCCAAAGTTGTTTTTTGGCGGTCGACGCCGATCACTGTTAAGCGTTTTGCATTAAAGCCCACCTGGTCGAGCATTTTCAACAACTGCGGAAATACAATATGTGAGTCTTCGCACCATGTTCCTACAAACACGATTAACTGAATGGTATCTTTTACTGCTGTGAGATTTGCCACACAATCAGCATTTGGTTTGTACCAACTGATATCGTTTTTCATCCAGGCAAAATCGGCGTCATTCAATAAAAGTTCCCGGCTTAAAATGCCCTTCAATGTTTTTAATCCGTTCTGCGGATCTTTTGAAACTTCGTATTGAACCTGGGAATAACTGTTGAATGATAAAACGAGAAACAGGACTGCGGCTAAGAATTTCATTTGTGGACTTATTGTTTCGTTGCACGAATTAGTTTAAAGGTCGGCTTTAAGAGCTAAGAGAAATTGTTTGATCTGCTGTAAACTTTTCACCAGCTCAAACCTAACCTCGTTATCATTTTTATGTTGTTTTAAATAATCTTTCGCTGCTTCAATGGTATATTTTTTATAACGCAGCAGGTAGTAGATAAGATGAACTTTTTTTACTTCGGTTGCATTAAAGAAACGATCACCTTTTTTATTTTTCCTGGGTTTCAGAAAACTGAACTCAGTTTCCCAATAACGAATAGAAGATGGATTAATATGAAACAGATCGCACACTTCACCAATGCTGTAATAGAGTTTTTTATTCAGTACTTCATCCGATGGCAGTTCAACAAACTCAGCTTCATCACCCATATCTTTCAAACTCTTTCTGCCACGCTTTTGTTTGGGCTTTGGTGGCTTGTTCAAAGGCTTGCGACCACGACGGGGAGCCGACTTAGGCGGCTCATCAAATTCAAATGCTATTTGTGCAGGTGTTGCCAGTGGTAAAATTGTTTGAGCAAAAGTAAGGAATCAGTGTTAGCCGATAGACAAATACAATTTTATACCGCTAAAATCAAGCCAGTACTAATGACTATCTTCTACTCACAAAAGACTTGTCCTTAATCAAAGCTCTGGTTACCCGTAGCTGCAATTTTCAGCATACGATCAAATTGCTCTGGAGTGAGATCATTATAAAAGAAATAGATGGGGTCGAGGTCACGGCCATTTTTGTGTACTTCGTAGTGAAGATGAGGCCCGGTACTTTTTCCTGTGCTGCCTACCCAGCCGATCACTTCACCCCGACGAATCTTTTGTCCCCTTCTGGCTTTCACACGCACCATATGACCATACAAAGTTTCGTAACCATATCCGTGATTGATGACCACGTGATTGCCATAACCATTGGCGGTGTTGCCCGCTAGCGTAACAGTGCCATCAGCAGTTGCGTAAATAGGAGTGCCTTGTGGTGCCGCAAAATCGAGCCCTGCATGAAATTTTGTTGTTTTATAAACAGGGTCGATACGATAACCAAAACCTGAAGCAAGTCTTGATAATTCTTTATTGCTTACAGGTTGTATAGCGGGAGTTGCAGCTAATAGTGCTTCTTTGTTTTTGATCATTCCATCAATTGCATTGAAGGAAATATTTTGGGCATAGATACGGCTACGGAGTGTATTTATCTGTTGCAGAATAGTGGAGTTCAGTTCATCTTCACTAAGACTGGCAATTAAGCGTTCTTCGGCCTGCTGTTCCAACAGCTTGGCTCTTGCGCTATCGGGCAATGGACTCGCTTCAAAAATTGAACGGTAAACCTGGTTGTCTCGTTTTTCAATTTCACGAAGTTCCTGGTTCATCCGTTTTATCTCTGCACTTAAAAGACTGTAATTATCTTTTATACGATTATTCTCATTACGCAAACGTTGCTCATTAGCCGATGGAAAATAGCGATACGAGATCTGCATAAACAGGAAACCTGCCACGGCAACGGAAGCAAGGAAACTAAAAACCCGCAGCAGTTTTACACGCAGGGGGGTCACCAGTTTCTCATACCGGAGCGTATTGGTATTGTAGAAATACTTTACTTTCTTCATATAAGCAAACAGGTGGTCACGGGTTTGGCTTACCTTTGCTTCCCATTAAACGGGGGGGTCTACAAAGATAGGTGTATCACTCCTCAAAAATCAATCCAAACAAGGGATGAATATGATGACTGCCGCTGAAATTAGACAGAAATACTTAGATTTTTTCGCTTCGAAGAAACATCAAATCGTTGCTTCGGCACCGATAGTTGTTAAAAACGACCCTACCTTATTGTTCACCAATGCGGGTATGAACCAGTTTAAAGATTATTTCCTGGGCAACCGTAAACCTGAGTATACACGTGTGGCCGATACGCAAAAATGTTTGCGAGTAAGCGGTAAGCATAACGATCTTGAAGAAGTGGGTGTTGATACCTATCACCATACCATGTTTGAAATGCTGGGCAACTGGAGCTTCGGTGATTATTTTAAGAAAGATGCAATTGCATGGAGTTGGGAGTTATTGGCCGATGTTTACGGTATTCCAAAAGATCGTTTATATGTAACCGTATTTGAGGGCGATGCAAAAGAAAATTTGCCAAAGGATGAAGAAGCATGGAACGAATGGAAAAAACATATTGCTGAAGAAAGAATTCTGTTAGGAAATAAGAAAGATAATTTCTGGGAGATGGGCGATACTGGTCCATGTGGTCCCTGCACAGAAATACATGTTGATTGCAGAACTGATGAAGAGCGCAAACTGGTTGATGGAAAAACATTGGTGAACAATGATCATCCGCAGGTGATCGAGATATGGAACAATGTATTTATCCAGTTTAACCGGATGAAAGATGGTTCGCTTGAACAGCTACCGGCAAAGCATGTTGATACCGGGATGGGTTTCGAACGTTTAACCCGTGTATTACAAAACAAGCAAAGCAATTACGATACAGATATTTTTACCGGCACCATTGCTGAAGTTGAAAAGATCGTTGGCAAAAAATATACAGCAGGTGACGACAAAGAAAGTGTAGCGTTTCGTGTACTGGCCGATCATATTCGTGCTATTTGTTTCACCATTGCTGATGGGCAACTGCCAAGCAATACCGGTGCAGGTTATGTTATCCGCCGTATTTTAAGAAGAGCTGTTCGTTATTACTATTCTTATCTCGGTTATAAGCAACCATTGTTGCATCAGCTGTTACCGTTGTTGGCAACACAGTTTGAAAAGGTATTTCCTGAATTAAAAGCGCAAGAAGCTTTTGTACAAAAAGTGGTGAAGGAAGAAGAAGATGCATTTTTACGCACGTTGGAAAAAGGATTGAAGCGTATTGATGATATCATCAACACAACAAAAGAAGTGATTGACGGAAAAGCAGCATTTGAATTATTTGATACGTTTGGTTTCCCTATCGATCTTACACGATTGATTGCAGGTGAAAACAAGTTGGCGATTGATGAGAAAGGATTTGAAGCTGCTTTGAACGAACAAAAAGAACGCAGTCGTGCAGCTACAAACATTGACACCGAGGATTGGGTTGAAATATCGGCTGCAGATAAAACAGAATTTGTTGGTTACGATACCACTACTGCTCAAACAAAAGTTGTGAAGTATCGTAAAGTAAATATTAAAGGAAAAGTTGCTTGTCAATTGGTATTGCAATCCACTCCTTTTTATGCAGAGAGCGGTGGACAGGTTGGCGATACTGGTGTGTTAAGTTTTGATGGTGAAGAAGTTCCTGTTACAGATACAAAGAAGGAGAACGATCTCATCATTCATTTTGTTGATCAACTGCCGATCAATATCACAGCGTTGGTTAGTGCGAATGTAAATGATGATCGTCGCAAGAAAATTGCAGTGCATCACTCAGCTACACATTTAATGCATGCAGCATTGCGCAAAGTATTGGGCACACATGTTGCTCAAAAAGGAAGTTTAGTAAATGATGAATACCTGCGTTTCGACTTTTCTCATTTTGCAAAAGTGACCGATGAAGAAATTGCACAGGTTGAAGCGATCGTGAATGAAAAAATTCGTGCAAACATTCCGGTTGTTATCAAAGAAATGCCAAAGGATGATGCCATTGCGTTGGGCGCTATGGCTTTGTTTGGTGAAAAATATGCAGATGTGGTGCGTGTGGTGATCATGGATGAAAAATATTCTATTGAGTTGTGTGGAGGTACACATGTTGGTTACACAGGTGAGTTGGGATTGTTCAAGATCACGTCAGAAAGTGCTGTCGCTGCAGGTGTTCGTCGGGTGGAAGCGGTTACAGGTTTTGCTGCAGAACAATTTGTAACAACTGAATTTGATTCTATTCGTGCAATTCGTGGGCTGCTCAAGAATCCAAAAGATATCAGCAAGTCTATTGAAAGCTTGCAAAGCGAAAACAATGAACTAAAAAAGAAGCTGGAGAAACTGGAAGCACGTCAGCTTGTTGCATTACGTAATGAATTGTTGCAGAAAGATGAGATCATCAACAACGTTACATTCATCGGCGATATTATTGAAGTAAGTAATGCAGATGCATTGAAGAAGATCTGCTTCGATCTTAAAACTAATCTTAACGATTATATAGCGGTGCTTTGTGCCAACATAGACGGTAAGCCGTTTGTAGCTGTTGGTTTATCTGACACTGTAGCAGCTGCAAAAGGTTTGGATGCAGGTAAAATCATTAAAGAACATATTGCTCCGCTGATCAAAGGTGGTGGAGGCGGACAAAAAACATTGGCTACCGCCGGTGGACAAGATGCCAGTAATCTGCAACAAGTAATAGAAAAAGTGAAGAGCTTATTATAGTGTCTGATGTCTCGAAAATGTCTGACACATTTTTCAAAACGACCGTAGCCCGTCCTGGTTACGGTCGTTTCATTTCCGGAAATGTTAAAAAATCAGAAAATCTCCGAAATAATTCGTAAATAAGAAAATGTTCGTACATTAGCCCTGTCAATTAATAAAACCTTATTTATATGAAACGTATTTCAGTGTATGCTTTTGCATTTGTAGCCGTTACCCAGTTGCTTGCCCTTACTGCATCGGCCCAGGAAAAAAAAGAAAAAAGGGAGAAGGAAGAGAAGAAGGAGCAGATCATCATCCGCAAGAAAGGAGATAAAACAGAAAAGACCACCATTGTAATTGAAGGTGATAAAGTAACTGTTAACGGGAAGCCTGTTGAAAAAGGAGATAAGGATATCATCATTCATCGCTTTGATGGAGATGATGAGTTTGTTTTCCGTTCACCAAAAATGCGTGTAATTGCCCCACGCATGTACAAAACAGGTCCGGAGGGCTGGGGTCAATTCAATAGTGATGATTTCATGAAAGAATTTAAAATGAACTGGAAGATGGGCGCTTTCCTTGGCGTGGTTACAGAAGATCACGACAAAGGAGCCTTGGTTGAAGAAGTACAAAAAGAAACACCTGCTGAAAAAGCCGGTTTACAAAAAGGCGATATCATTACCAAAGTGGGTGATAAAAAAATCGAATCTCCATCCGATCTAAGCGAGGCAGTTCATGCGAAGAAGCCAAACGATGAAGTTGATATTACTTACCTGCGTGATGGTAAAGAAAAGAAGGCAAAAGTGAAACTGGGTGAAAGCAAAGGAGGCCCTCAGGGAATGCAGAATTTCAATTTCCATATGCCCGATATGCCGGGATTTGGCGAACACCAGTTCAACTTTGAACATTTGCAACCCCGTTTACATGGCCTGCAAGATCAGATCAGGATTTACCAAGGCGGCCGTCCAAAATTTGGAGCGACAATCCAAGATACTGAAGAAGGCAACGGTGTGAAAGTGTTGGAAGTTGAAGCCGATTCTCCTTCAGCAAAAAGTGGATTACAAAAAGATGATGTAATCACTGAAGTAAATGGCAAAGCAGTGAAAAATGTAGCTGAAGCCCGTGAAGCTTTACGTTCAAATAACGAACAAAACCTCTGGACAGTAAAGGTGTTACGTGCTGGCAAACCGGTAACGATGGAAGTAAAGATTCCCAAGAAACTGAACAAAGCAGATCTGTAAGTTTTCGATAAATATTCTGATTTAGATGGTCCCCCGGCGAGCCGGGGGACTTTTTTGTGAGCTTACTCACAGATGCTTCCGGCTAAAACGGGTATTTTTGCGGACTCTGAGTAAATCCGGAGCGAAGACGAAATATCGCTTTTACCATTATGTCAAATTATTCTGATAAATACGAAGCAGTCATTGGATTAGAAGTACATGCACAATTGCTCACCAAAAGCAAATTGTTTTGCGGCGATAGCGCAGGTTTTGGTTCAGAACCAAACACACATATCAGCCCCATTACATTGGCACATCCCGGTACCTTACCAAAGCTTAACAAAGAAGCAATTGAATTGGCTGTACGTATGGGGCTTGCCTGCAATTGTGAAATTGAACGCAAAAACTATTTCGCCCGCAAACATTATTTCTATCCCGATCTGCCGAAAGGCTATCAGCTGTCGCAACATACGACGCCTGTTTGCATTGGTGGATTTGTAAAGATCAAAACAGTTGACGGCGAGCGTAACATACAACTAAACCGCATTCACATGGAAGAAGATGCAGGTAAAAGTATGCACGACCAGGATGAATTTTATTCAGTTGTAGATTATAACCGTGCCGGTGTTCCACTTATTGAAATTGTTACCGAACCCGACTTGCATAGTGGCGATGAAGCTGCTGCTTATGTAACTGAAGTACGCAAACTCGTTCGCACATTAAATGTATGTGATGGAAATATGGAAGAAGGAAGTTTGCGTTGCGATGCAAATATTTCCATTCGTTTGAAAGGAGACAAGAAGTTGGGAACAAAAGTGGAGATCAAAAATCTCAACTCGATTCGTTTCCTGAAAAAAGCGATAGATCATGAAGTAATGCGCATGATCGATATGAAAGAAAAAGGTGACACTATTGTTCAGCAAACAAGAGGATTTAATCCTGATACTGAAACAACATTTGCTATTCGCACAAAAGAAGATGCAGATGATTATCGTTACATGGCCGATCCTGATCTTCCACCATTTGTAATCACGGAAGATTTCATTAATGCAATTAAAGCAACGTTGCCTGAGTTGGGAGAACAAAAAAAGCAACGGTTCATTCAGCAATATGCTTTACCGGAATATGATGCAGCTTTGTTGAGTGATGATAAAGAATTGGCCGATTATTTTGAAGCCGCAGCTGCTGAAACAAAATCGTATAAGCAAATAGCAAACTGGTTGCTCGGTCCGGTGAAATCAGTTTTAAATGATGAAGGAAAAGAGATCAATCAACTTTCTGTAAATCCTTCACGACTTGTATCAATCATTCAATTGGTGGAAGAAGGAAAGGTGAGTCACACAATGGCCTCGCAAAAATTATTTCCTGCAATGTTGCAATCGAATGGAGCAACAGCGTTGGAACTGGCTCAACAATTGAACTTGATCCAGGAGCGTAATGAAGATGCGTTGCAACAACTCATTGATGAAGTGCTAAGCAATATGCCGGAAAAAGTAACTGAATACAAAAAAGGAAAGAAAGGATTGCTTGGTTTGTTTGTTGGTGAGGTGATGAAGAAATCGAAAGGCAAGGCCGATCCCAAGCTGCTTAATCAATTAGTAACTGAAAAATTAACGAACTAAATGCACATGAAATAAACATAAAAATTATCGAGCTAGTTTATACCAACAGCCATGATAATTTTTATTGTTTATACTATGTGGCATAAAACAATAAAAAAGAACACATGAACAAATTATGGATCGTTGCTGCAATTGCCTTTGGAGCCACCGCTTGCGAAAGTAATGGCAGCAAAAACTTTACAGTTAGTGGTGAAGTGAAAAACGCACCTGCAACAGTGGTTTATCTTGAACAGATTTCATTCGATAATATGCCGCCGCAGGTGTTGGATAGTATTTCGTTGAATGCTGGTAAATTTTCGCTGAAAGGCAAAGCCGGTGAAGAATCATTATTACAGTTGCGTTTCCCGCAAATTGAAAACAGTCCTTTATTCTTTGTGATCAACGATAAATCTGATATCACTCTCGCAGCTGATTGGACTGATATCCGCAAGTTAAGTTACAAAGGTTCACCAGCGAGTGAACGTTTGCGTGAGTTTGTTGATTCGCTTTCTGTTACCCAACAAAAGCTGGGCACTATGCAATACGAACTACAGAATGTTATTCAAGGCGACAGTCTTCGTAATGTGAAGCAAACAGAAATGACGAATATGGTAACTGCTTTTAAAACCTATGTGAAGAAAATTGCAGCAGAAGATAAAAGTCCGATGGTGAGTATGTTTGCTACATCTATCAACACTGGATCAGATGCAACAGAAAATGAAGCGATGTATAATAATCTTCAGAAACGTTTTCCTGATCATACCGGTATTCAAACTGTAGTAAAACAGTATCGTGAAAGCGTGGCCAATGCACCGCAGGCACCAAAACAAAATACACCCGCTATTGGCACAATGGCTCCTGATATCACCATGCCTGATGTAAATGGAAATAATTTCTCTTTAAGCAGTTTGAAAGGTAAATATGTATTGGTTGATTTTTGGGCCAGCTGGTGTGGACCTTGTCGTGGAGAAAATCCAAATGTTGTAGCGGCATATAATAAATACAAAAACAAAAACTTCACAATCCTTGGCGTTTCATTAGACAAAACAAAAGATGCATGGCTTGAAGCCATTCAAAAAGATGGCCTAACCTGGAAACATATCAGTGACCTTAAATTCTGGGATAGTGAAGCAGTTGGTTTATATAAATTCAATGGCATCCCTTACAATGTTTTACTCGACCCCACAGGAAAAATTATTGCCGATAATTTAAGAGGAAGTGATTTGGAGAGGAAGTTGGAAGAGGTGTTGAAGTAAGTAAAAATTAGTTGATCATAAAAAAACCTCTCCAATTGGAGAGGTTTTTATTCAGAGACTTTAAAGTGTATTAGTAACCAGGATTTGGTTGACAAGATTTGTTTACGAGTAATTCAGCAATTGAAATGGGCCAAATATACTGATCCGCCGATGGCGCAACTGAACCAACTCCACCTTTTGCTGGGAAGGTTGCATTGATACGAGCAATATCGGATGTTCTGAAACCCTCGCCTAACAATTCAATTCTTCTTTCAGTTAATATTAATGCCACAAGTGCATCTTTTGTAGCTGGTGCAAAATCTGCAATAGTCGGGTCAGATCTTTTACGTATTGCATTAAGAATGGCCAAAGCTCTGGCGTTAACAGCTGTTCCCGCTTCGTTTCTGGCTAAAGCTTCCGCTAAATTCAGCATCACTTCAGCGTAACGTATAACCGGGCTCCAGTCAGCTGCGTTGTTTGGGTTTGGAAACTTGCGTAACCAGGTTTGACCACCGGAAACAACAAGTAATCCTTTACGGGCATCTTCCGGTCTCCAACCTGCATCAGCAGCTATTCCCGGAGCAGTCAAATTCAATGCGTATTCCCCACCGCCGTTAGGACCAGGATTGTAATACCAGCCTAAGCCGTTTTGTGTACCGGGAACATCCAACGCAGTGAAGGGCATTGAAAGAATTGCTTCAGCGGAAGTATAATTTGTGTACACTGTTGCAACGTTTGCCAGTAAACCATTTGCCACGCCCGTAGGTGCATTCCATGGTGCTGCGTTTGGTACGAGTTTATTTCCTTCTGTGATAGCATTCGACCATTGGCCCATGTTTAAATAAACACGTGATTTAAAAGCAGCTGCAGTGTTTTTGTGTGCACGTGTTGTGTTGAATGTTGCATTCGCATAAGTTGATGGAAGATCTGTTTCTGCTTCATTCAAATCTTTAAGAATTTGAGCATAAATCTCGGCGGCCGTTGCACGAGCCTGGTTTTGCTCGCCGCTGGAAGTTTCCGGTTGTAATTTCAGGATAACTCCAAGTTTACTACCATTGCCATCAGTGTATGGACGGGCATACAATTGCATCAACATAAAGTATGAAACAGCACGAACAAATTTTGCTTCGGCTATTAAATTCTTTTTAAGTGATTCGCTAATGGTTGATTTTTCTAAACCATCGATTACGACGTTACAACGGTTGATGGCTGCATAACCTGCTGCCCAAAAACCTTGCACTTCGTTAGCGCTTGCCGTTAAGTTAAACTGCCAGGTTAACCATGCTGTTACGGCATTATTAGTTCTGTTTACAAATTCTTCACCACGAACATCCTGGTAAACCTGATAACGGCCCGCAAGCATCTGACCAGCCTTAATTGCAGAATATAATCCATTCACCTGTTGCACTGAACGGGACGAGTCGCTGAAAGCAACAGCATCAGACAATGCAGTTTGAGGGATTGGATCGAGCTTTGATTTCATACAACCCGTTACAGTTGCAGCAATCAACAAAAACGAAACTATTTTAAATTTCATAATCTTCTTTTTTAAATTAATTAAAATCCTACGTTAACACCAACGTTAAAACTTCTTGCTTGTGGCACCGAATTACGATCAACACTAGGGTTACCGTTGCCATTACCATTTGAAGAAATCTCAGGGTCATAGCCTGTGTATTTCGTTAAAGTGAAAGCATTTAATACCTGTGCGTAAAAGCGGAAGCTGTTAATGCCCACTTTGTCAACAATTGTTTTTGGAACGGAATAGCCTAACGTTATGGTGCGGAGTTTAAGAAAATCTCCTTTCTCAATATTTTCAGTCATTACCACACCTGAGCCATTAGAGATATTGTCGCCAAACACGATACGTGGTATATCTGTTACATCGCCCGCTTTGGTCCAACGTGTTAAAGCTTCTTTTGAGTTATTCCAACTACGCATATCTCTTAAGCCAGCTTTTGTACCATTGTACACGTAATTGCCACCTGAGAAAAAGAACAGCATATTTAAATCAAACCCGTTGTAGCGAAATGTGTTATCCCAACCGCCACTCCATTTAGGAAGCGCTGGCCCAACTATTACACCATCATTTGACTGGTCAGCTACACGTGGAGCCACTGCGCCGGTTGAAACAAGTGTCCAACGAGATGCTACGGGTGCAGCATGGTTGTATTGAACGGCAGTGCCATCACGGTAATAGAAAATACGCTGACCATTTGCAGGATTGACTCCACCGGTACGTACTGCATAAAAACTACCGATTGATTCGCCCACACGAATCATACTTGGGCGTTCCAAACCAGAGGTCGCAGGTTGAATATCTGCGTTACCTGCTGCAAGTGCTGTTACTTCATTCTTAAGAGTAGTGATGTTGAAATTTGTATTCCAACTAAAAGCTTTCTTTTGAATAACACTGGCACCAATTGTTAACTCCACACCTTTATTACTCATACTTCCGATGTTAGTAAGAATTGAGTTTCCAGGTATACCTCTTGAAGGTGCCTGAGGTTCCGCAAGAATAAGGTTATCTACGTTGTTGATGTAATAAGTCGCTTCAACATTTATCCGGTTGTTGAGAAATCCTAATTCTAAACCGATATCTGTTTTTTTGCTTGTTTCCCATTTCAGATTTCGGTTACCCGCCTGTGAGAAAAATAAGGCCGGATTAGTAGCATATAAGCCACTGCTGAAGAAACTCCAGAACGCAAAATCATTAATACCTTGGTTATTTCCCACTACACCATAACTACCTCTAATCTTGGCATTGCTGAAGATTTTTGACAAGCCAGCATTTGTAAAGAAATCTTCTTCACTAAGAACCCAGCCTGCAGATGCACCCCAGAAGTTTCCGTACTTGTTTTCAGGCGAAAAAGCAGAATAACCATCACGACGTCCGTTAACTGAAAGAAGGTATTTTCTCTTATAATCATAATTGACCCTTCCAAAGAAAGAAACGAGATAGTTTTCGCTAAGGAAATTTCCAAAAGGAACTATGGTATTAAAACCACCTTGAAATTCATTGTAAAATGGATCTGTAACACCTTGGCGGTTTGCGCCCCAGCCATCGGATAAGGTATATTGTTGTTCATTACCGACTAATGCACTTACGTTGTGATTACCAAAATTTTGCATGTAGTTAAGTACATTAGTCCAATTCCATCTCCTAAATGTTTGAAGGTTGTTGAAGGAGGAGCCTCCGTTGGCAACACCATCACCATGCAATGCATTCTGAAAAGACTTATTTACAACGTTGAGATTGTCGATACCATATGTTGTTCGGAAACTTAATCCGTCAATAATTTTCACATTTGCGTATACATTTGCTATGATACGGTCACTAACAGATTCGAATGTATTCAGATCAAGCAACACTTGTGGGTTTGTAAATTGCAGAGCAGTAATATTGCCTCCCTGCCCAATTGTGTTGCTAACCGTATTGATGTTATAAGCACCATTATTAAGATATACGGGAACATTGGGCATCAGGTTAAAACCTAAACGTGCAATACCGGATGTCGCAAACGCTCCGCCAGGTGTTGAACCGGAGTTAACGCCGGTATTTTTTGAATTAGCATACTGAAATTTACCTCCAAATGTAATGCGGTTGTTTACTTTATGATCCAGGTTCATGGTAGCATTTAGCCGGGTGAAATCATTTGCAACGATCATACCTTCTTGCTTTGTATATCCGGCGGAGAAATAGTAATTGGTTTTGTCATTAGCTCCTGAAACGCTAAGGTTATGGTTTTGCGATGTTCCCGTTCTATAAATAATATCATACCATTTAGTGTCAACAGGGCTGCCATCTGGACCGATATATGGATAAAAGCCCCTTGTAGTTCCATTGGGCGGAGTTCCGGCGTTAGTCAGTCCTTCATTCTTGATTGTTTCATATTCCCTCGCATTTAAAACGGGAATTAGATTAAAAGGTTTTGTGAAGCCCACCCATGCATCGTAGCTAACTCGTGCACGACCTTGTTTGCCTTTTTTTGTAGTAATTATCAATACACCGGCTGATGCTCTTGAGCCATAGATGGCTGCCGCCGCAGCATCTTTCAAAACTTCAATACTCTCAATGTCGTTAGGATTAATATCTCCTAAAGGGTTATTAGCAGCATTTCCGTTTCCTACGTCGCCCGAGAATGATGCAATACCATCTACAACAACTAATGGAAATGAACTTAAGCTAATTGAATTCACACCCCGTACTCTAATAACGGGAGGGTTATTTACCACCCCATTTGGAATTGTGATGCTTACGCCGGCAGCACGCCCCGAAAGTGCTTGGTCAAAACTTTGTACAGGCAAATCTCTTACCTTATCGCCGCCAATTGTGGCAACGCTTCCGGTGAGGTCTTTTTTTCTAACGGTGCCGTAACCAACAACAACAACTTCAGATAAAGCTTTGTCTTCAGAAATCAATTTTACTGAAAAATCGCTCCGATTTCCAATGCTTACTTCCTGTGAAGCAAAGTTCACATAAGTAAACACCAAAACCCTGGCTGAAGATGGAACGCTTAAACGAAAACTTCCGTCAGCTCCTGTTGTTGTCCCCACCGTTGTACCTTTTACGGTAACTGATACTCCCGCCAGTGGAGAACCGTCTTTGTCGTCTGTTACCTTTCCGGTAACGGCTTTGTCTTGCCCGAAGATGTGGTATGAGCACAGCAACAGCAACATCATAATTGCAAATTTTCTCATGTTAATTTAGGTTTATGAATAAAAAAAATTCCCTAACTGAATAGGCTGCACAGATAAGCTGGAGATAATAAGGTTTGTAGAGGAAAATAAGGTTCAACGATAATCTTCAAAGGCGTATTTCAAATATAAGCAGTTCAGTTACATATCGTCAAAGAAATAGACAATTTTTATCGGACAATGCTGCATACGTTTTAAGTCAAAAAATGGTTATTTGGAATGGGACGGGTTTTTAAACATTTATTACGGCTTCTATAGTTTTGATAATATCAATCCTTGGTCAAAAGCTTGGCATTTATATAAAGATTCAATGTATATTTTGGCTGTAATAATTTGTAGAAGCAGAGCATTTTGGTTATTGCAATATTATTGCCTTTGTGAAGGGATGGAAAAAAAGAAATCCGCTTCAACCTTGAAGCGGATTCTTTTTTTTTAAAGCAAAATCTGATAGTACTTAATTATTAAGATTTGGATTATTCAATACCTCAGCTTGCGGAATTACAAAGGTAAGTTTCGCATCATTGTAAGGAATTGTAGCACCAGCTTCAAACAAGTGGTTTGAACCACGTACTACGGATTTCTTCAATCTTTTTAAAGCTAAGTAGGATTTCCCTTCACCCCAAAGTTCAATTCTGGTTTGCTTATAAATTTCGTCCAATAAAGCTGCGCCAGTAAGAGCATCAATAAATGAAACATCGGTGATACGATCTGCCAGGAAGGATTTTAGAACTGTCTGCGCAGCTGCATCCTGTGTTAATCTCGCTTTCGCTTCCGCGTTCATTAAATAAAACTCGTCGGCACGCATGTAAAGATTATCGGTTTCAATGAAACGCTGTCCGCCTGAGATACGTGCGGGAGCCCAAAATTTATTAACTGGTTGTAAGCGGAAGTTTGAAGCAGTTGGGGCATTGAACTGATTTTTACGAATATCATCAGCACGAATTGCATCATATAAACCTCTATCGATTGTTTTTGGATCTCCGGCCCATGCATAACTGTAGGTGAACTGATCAACTTGTCCCCACCATGAAATAAGGTTTAATCCTTGAGCGAGGGTTAAGTCAACACCCCACATCCAGCTTGCAGTTGCTACGTTGTTGAAACCTGCAGTTGTTGCATTGCTTCCATTAAAGTACAATTGCGCAGGAGTTGTTTTAGGATATGCTGTCATGATCTCCTGTGTAAGACTAACTACCTGTTGAAGGTCGGCCTGTGTTCCTCTTGCAGAAAGAACGTAAGCTAATAATCCTTTGGCCACATTTACATCGACCTGATCTTTTGAAGCTCTGGCAAAACCAGTAAGTAAGCTGATAGCATCAGTAAGATCTTTCACCATCAAATCATATACTTCCTTTGTGGTTGCCTTTGGTTTATTAACCTGTGTTGCGGAAGTGTAAATCGGAATTAATTTATCCGTTCCCGTACCATATTCTTTACCATAGATTTGTGACAGATAAAAGTAAGAGTAAGCTCGCATTGCTTTTGCCTGACCCATTGTGTATTTGTTACCAGCAGTTGTTGGCACTACATCATTTCCTCCTAAGATGTCGATTATGGTATTTGCACCAAAGATCTGGCGGTAATAGTAACGGAAAGGAATGTATACCTCGTTCCTTGTGAAATCGGGCGAAGCATTATAACGGGCAACATTTGAATACCAGCCGTAGTTTAAAGCAGCAAGTACCATATCGGATTGGAGCATGTCGGTGTAGATGTCGATACCTTTTTGCCCAAAATCATCATGACCTGTTGTGCCGCCCACTGCAGTTGAGAACATTGTGGTGTATAAGCCAGCGATGTTACCATTCAAAAGTTTTGGATCCTGGGCAGCATCGGCTCCCAATCGATCAGGTGTAGTAAACTGGGTTGGCTGGGTTTCCAGGAAAGACTTTTTACAACCAATTAACGTGGTTAGTAATAAAGCCGTGACTGAGACATATATTAATTTCATAGCTTTTAAATTTTATTCTTTAAAATTTGATTTTACAGCCAAAAGTGATTGTTGAAAGCGGTGAATAGCGATACATATCCGATCCGCCAGTTTCAGCTGTGCTTGGGTTAAATCCTTTTCTTGCTGAATGCAACCAAAGGTTGTCGCCCGATACAAATAAAGAAGCTGCATCAATAACCCCCAAACGCTGAGTAAGATTTGCAGGAAGAGTATAACCTAGGCGGATATTATTTAACGCCAGGTAGTTTGCTTTCTCCAAAAATCTTGTAGACGTTGAGGTAACGTTTGCATCTCTGTTATTTGAAAGTCTTGGAACATCTGTGATGTCGCCGGCCTTTTGCCAGCGGTTACGAATATCAGTATGCCAGTTGTTACCGCCAATCAAACCATTACCCATTAATGTTGCATAAGCACCATCGTATGCATATCCACCAAAGCTATATAGCAATTGCACAGCAAGATCGAAACCTTTGAATCCTCCTGCAAGATTAAATGCACCTCTAACTTTTGGAACGGCAGATTTACCAATATAATATTGGGTTGCATCAGAATAAACCTTTGTTGTAGTTTTTTTCAATGCATTTGCCTTCGCTGGATTATTTGCAATAAAAGTTTCTAAATCCGATACTCTTTCAGTGGCAGGCTCAAATACACCGTTATTGTTTAAATCGTCGTAATAAGCTGTCCAGGTACTGGCGCCATCTGTTGGATCAACACCAGCAAAGTTGCGCATGTAATAATCAAATATTGAACGGTTTTTACCCCATCCATAAGCACCTTGAATGTCAATGATCTTTGGCTTATTACCGATTGAAGGATCGAGAGGCATTCTTGTAATTGTGTTATCGAAATGCTCAGCATTCACACTTAAATCCAGGAAATGGTTAGCACCTTTCAGAATATGACCGGTTAATTCTACTTCTACACCGGCGTTGCGTAATTGTCCATCGTTTACCTGGATAAGTGCGTAGCCATTCGAAATACCAACACGTCTGTCAAATATCAAATTGTCAGTATTTTTTATGTAATACTCAACAGATCCTTCGAGGAAATTTCCTAGACGGAAATCGGCACCAACTTGAAACATTTTTGAAGTTTCCCAAGTGAGTTCAGGATTACCTGGCGTTGGAATACCAAACGATGGAAGGTTATTCAGGTTTCCGATTCCAATACTTGATACACCTGGGTAAAAGCCTAAGCCATTTTGATCGCCCAAAATACCGTAGCTGGCTTTTAATTTCAAGTATTTCAAGATGCCGGAATTATCCATGAAACGCATTTTTGAAACTACCCAGCCTGCGCCTACTGATCCGAACGTACCCCACTGTTTACCAGGAACGAAACGTGATGAACCATCTCTACGAACTGTTCCTGATAAATAATAAGTACCATCGTAATCGTAACTTACCTGTGCAAAATAGCTTTCCAGGTTGTTCGTGTTTTTGTAAGACGTTTGCGTAGGGTTCTTAACAATAGCGTTGGCCAATGAGACGTCGTAATTGCTTACAAGATTTTGACCTGAAGCAGAGGATACTTCTCCTTCATATTTTGTTGCTTCATGAGCTACTAACGCATCAACATTGTGGTTACCAAAACGCTTATTGAAACGAAGCATGTTCAATAAGTTAAGGTTCATTAAGTTGTTACGGGATTGGAAAATAGAACCATTTTGCGAAGCTGCTGAACCATAAAACTTATTAGTAAGTGAATAACCTACTGTTGAGTTATATTGAACGCCTAGACGGTTTTCAAGGCTCAAGTAGTCGGTAAACTTAATGTTTGCTGAGGTGGTACCGGTTATTTCGTTATTGAAGGTTCTGTTTGAATTAAAGGTAGCATCGGCAATAGCATTGGTAAGCGATCCGAATTTTCTTCCGGTCTCGCCGTAATCATACCTAAAGCCACCAAAGATTGGATCAGGAATTTTATTTCCTGCAGCATCACGCATAAATAAAGGGTATATAGAAGGAATATTATCTGCAAACCAGAATACACTGTTTGAACTTGATCCTTGTCCATTATTATTTGAGCGTGTGTTAGCGTAATTTAAGTTGAAGTTCGTCGAGAGCCATTTTTTAACCTCGTGGTTTAAATTAATCCTTGCACTTAAACGTCTGAAATCTGTATTGATTGAGTATCCAACATCATTCAAATAGCCGAATGATGTGTAGAAGTTAGTGCGAGCGTCGCCACCACCAAATCTTAAATTAGTTTCAGTTCTGCTTGAAGGTTGGAAAGCGTAATCTTCCCAGTTTTCAGGATTGTATAAACGTGCCACTCCGTTTTTAAACGTTCTTGTTGCAGGATCAATTAAATCAGCACCATTGGCAGATGTCCAGATATTATTCCTTGGATCGATACCATTTGCAGAAAAGAGACGAGTGTTGGCAAAGTTTGTAGGGTTGGCATTGGCAGTAATTACACCTTCATTATAAAGTGCCTCCCAGCTTAATGCGATAAACTCCTCAGGTGATCTTAATACATCGTAACGTGGTAAAATTGCCTGGTTGGTTCCAAAACGTCCATCAGCTTCAATAAACGATTTTTTACCACGTCCATTTCTTGTGGTAATAACGATAACGCCGTTTGCGCCTCTTGAACCGTAAATAGCTGTAGCAGCTGCATCTTTCAAAACTGTTGTGCTGGCAATGTCATTGGGATTAATTGAATTAATAGAGCCTGTAAAAGGAACGCCATCCACAACGTACAATGGCGCACGGTTACCATTCACTGAACCAAAGCCTCTAATGCGGATAACAGCAGAAGTTCCTGGCTGGCCCGATGGATTGATGACACGAACACCGGCAACTTCACCTGCCAGCGCTTGCGAGACATTTGAAACACTTTTGTTGTTCAATTGATCACCGGTTACAGATTTTGCTGAACCTGTAAATGCTTCCTTCGTGGTGCGGGTATAACCAACCACCACAACTTCCTGCAAACTTTTTTCGGTAGTTGAAAGACCTACACTAAAAGAAGTTCGGTTGGCCAGAGCCATTTCAATGGATTCGTAGTTTACAAACGAAAAAACTAAGGTTTTTGCGGAAGCGGGTACATTTAAACTATAAGATCCGTCTGCTCCTGTAGTTGTACCAATGGAAGTGCCTTTCACTGTTACAGACACTCCACTTAAAGGGGATCCATCTTTTTGATCTGTCACTTTCCCTGTAACAGTTTTTTCTTGTGCCAATACCTGTAAAACACATAGCATTAGCAAGAACGTCATACTTACAAGTTTTCTCATGCTCTTTGAAGGTTTATTTATGAAAATTATTTCCGAAAATCTGTGGGTGTATGTCAGGTCGGTTATTGTTAATCGGAACCTCATCAACGAGGGCTCCAAATTTAACGGCTAAGGTTAACAATTGTTTATGGAAGACAGAAAATTTATGCTGGCGCTGCTTTTTTATCCGTTTTTTTTATGAACGGTAGTCCGATTTTTACTTGTCGTAATCAACAATACGGGTAATAAAACAAGATTTGTGATCATTGCCACCAGCAAGGTTAGTGAGGTAAGCCATCCCAAGGCTTGTGTTCCTCCAAACCCGGAAAAACAGAAAATGATAAATCCTGCTACTAGTACCAACGAAGTATAAATAATACTGATGCCGGTTTGCCTGATGGTTTGCTTTACCGTTTCCTGCACATTTTTATTATGTAATGGCAATTCCTGTTTGTAGTTGATCAGAAAACGAATGGTTACATCAATAGCTATACCTAATGCAACACTAAAAACAAGGACAGTGCTGGGCTTCAGTGGAATACCGACCCAACCCATTACTCCGGCAGTAATAACTAATGGGACTATATTTGGAATCAGTGAACAAAAAAGTATGCGGAAAGAGCGGAACAGGTATAACATGCAAATAGCGATCAACAGGAAGGCCCAAAAAATACTTTCTTTTAAACCGTTGATGATAAAGCGGCTTCCTTCCACAAAAATGATACTTGTACCGGTCAGTTGAATATCTGCCGAACGTTTGAGTCTCGATGAATCAATTTCATTTGCCTTCACCTCTCCCTTGTTGATCGATGCGGCATATTGAAGACTATCATTGTTAAACAATTCTTCAGCCTTTTGTTGAACTGCAGCAAGAATTTTTGGTAAGCTATCACTACCAACATCGGCCATGTTTACACTAATACGTGCTTTCTGCTGTGTACTGTCCATGAAATTAGCTACCAGCTTAACAAAATTGTTGTTCTTGCTGTTGCTGTCGGCTTTCATGCGCAGGTATGGCGCAAGAAAAGCAAGATCAAACTCATTGGGCACAGTGTACATATTGCTATCGTTATCGTAATATGCTTGTCGTGCAAATTTCAATCCCTCGGTTACTGCCAAAGCTTTGCCGATCTCGGGCCTGCTTTGCAGGTAATAAACCAATGAATCAATATTGGTCAGATTTTTTATGTTTCGTGTTACACCTTGCTTGCGTTTTGTATCAACCACAATTTCCAACGGCATCACACCGGAGAAATGTTTTTCAAAAAATTTCAGATCCACATAAAGTTTATCATTTTGAGGAAGATCATCAACAATATACCCCACGCTTTTCAAACGCATAACGCCAAGAATAGAAACAACAATTAAAACTGTAGTTGCTGTGTAAATGTATTTGGGATGATGAAACACCCAGTTCTCAATGCGCATAATCCAGCGATTGAGTCGTTCATTTTCCAGGTAGCGTACATGCCTTTGTTTTGGCGCAGGTAAATAACTCAGCACAATGGGAATGAGTGTAAATGAAATACCAAACAGCACCATAATGTTGATGCCGGCAACCACACCAAACTCACGAAGGATCTGGCTTTTTGTTAATGCAAATACAGCAAAACCAATAGCGGCTGCAATATTGCAAAACAGCGTAACAATACCCATCCGGCCAATCATATTGATTAGCGACTGATGTTTATCTCCGGTCTTTTTGTATTCGGTGTGAAACTTATTGAGAAAATAAATACAGTTGGGAATGCCTATCACCACCATCAATGGTGGAATCAATGCGTTCAAAATAGTTATTTTATATCCAAAGAATACAATTGTTGCAAGGCTCCAGATTACACCAATTACTACCACTGCCATACTCAGCCACATGGCACTGAAGGAACGGAAAAATACCAAAAGAATTATTGCCGACAGCAAAACAGAACCAAGCAGGAACAGCTGCATTTCTTCAGCAATTCGTGTACTCATTACCGTACGTACATGTGGCAAGCCACTCAAATGCATCGTAATATTTTGCTTTTTTTCAAACGCAGTAACAAGATTTACAACGCCATCTACAGACGCATGTCGCTTCTTAGAATTCAACACTTCTTTGTTGAGTCGAACAGCGATCATGTAAACGTTACTGTCGGGATTATAAAACAAACCTTTGTAAAAAGGGAGATTGAAAAGTATTTGTTTGGCACTATCTAATTCCTGTTGCGTATGAATAGTTTCCGGGAATACAAGCGTAGTTTTTAATTTTTCAGTTGTTGAATCTTTTACAAGATTAACAGCAGCACTAACACTTAAGACATCTTCAACACCGGTCACTTTCTTCATTTCTTTTTGAAGTGCAGTGAACGATTGAAAAAAATCGAGTTGAAATAAATCGTTTTTCTGAAAGCCAACAACCAGTAAACTTCCATCTTCACCAAACTTTTTCTTAAAAGCTTCGTATTCCAGATATTTTGGATGATCAAGTGGGATAGCTTTTGCAAAATCATAACTACGCTGCACTTTCGATGCAAAAAAAGTCATGACGCCTGTAGAGAGAAGAACAATAATTATGATAGGAAGCCTGTTACGCAACACCCATTTACCCAGATTATACCACATGCTATTCAGATACGTTTTTATTAAAATAAAGCAGCGCAAAGAAACGCCATTCTGCCTGAACTGAAGCATAAAATTTCACCTGATTGCTTGCTGGTATTGGTTTGAGCTGGCTAGCGAACGGTAAAAACCGGTAATTGATGGGCTTGTGTGAAAAGCTGCTAAATTTGAACGTAATGAAACACGTTGTTGTTCATGTTTTTCTTTTGGTTTGCTGTTTAAAAATAGCCGCACAACCAGCGCCCATTGGCCACTGGCGTGAGCATATGGATTATCGGCCCGGCAAACGTGTGGCAATTGCAAATGACCGTGTGTATGTGGCTACAAATTTTGGGGCTTATAGTGTTGACAGGAAAGATGGAGACATCAACAGGTTAAGTAAGGTGACTGGACTAAGTGATGTTGGTATACAAACGCTCAATTACGATGCAAGTAGCGAAAAACTTTTGATAGCGTACAACAACAGTAATCTTGATGTTGTTTATCGAAATGATGTTATTAATATCCCCGATATACTTCGTAGTACAGTTGCAGGCGACAAAACGATTTACAACATCAGCTTTCGCAATAATAAAGCTTATCTCAGCACAGGCCTGGGTGTAATCGTTGTTGATCTCCAGAAATTTGAAATAAGCAATACCTATATTATCGGTAATAACGGAACCAATGTAAAAGTGAATGGCTTTGCTGCTGATGCAACACTATTTTATGCAGCCACTGAAGAAGGTCTAAAAGTTGCAAATCAAAGCGCAACAAACCTAAACGATTATCGCAGCTGGACTACTATAAGCGGAACAAATGGTTTACCCGCAGGTGCGGCACAACAAGTATTTGCTGTTAACTCAACAATCGTTGTTCAATATATAAATACGATTTATGTAAACAATGGAGGCAACTGGCAGGCCATTTACAATGATAACTGGCGATGGGAATCGGTGAATGTAAGTGATGGCGCAATTCTTATCAGCGAAGAACGATTTGGATGGGGTGAAAGAAGGGTCGTATCCATCAACCCTAATGGAACGGTGAACACAATCGTTCAAAATAATAACGAGTTACAGTATCCGTTTCATGCAGTAAAAAGCGGAGCAGAGATATGGATCGCTGATTTGGCAAAAGGTGTTGTAAAAGCAGAAGGAAATTTGTTCGCAGGTTATGCTATTAATTCGCCTTATGGCCCACTCGATGGTGAAATGAATTTCTTCAAAAACAAATTGTATGTAGCGGGTGGAAGCGTGAATGATGCGTGGAATTATCAATTTAACGCAACCGGTTTTTTTACGTTTGATGGTAAAGAGTGGAAGGATTACAACCGAAATAATTTATCCATTATGGATACAGTGTTTGATATCATCAGTATAGCGGTTGATCCTCGTGATGAAACAATTTATGCGGGATCATTCGGGTGGGGCTTGCTTGAATATAGATCTCCAAACCAATTCAAATTATACAAGCAAAATTCGGCACTGGGTGTTACGGTCGGCGATCCGAACAGCTACCGTATTGGAGGCATGGCTTTTGATGCAGGGAATAATTTGTGGATCAGCAACTTCGGAGCAGTGAACAATTTAGTCGTAAAGAAAGCCGATGGTAACTGGCGATCATTTCGTGTTCCGTTCCTCATACAAGATAACATGGTAGGTGCAGTGTTGATTGATGATGCTGATCAGAAATGGATACAGGTGCCACAGGGGAATGGATTGTTCGTTTATAATCATGGTTCATCAATTGATAATACAGGTGATGATCGTTGGAAATGGTTTCAAACAGGAAGAGGCAGTGGAAACTTACCCAGCAATGCAGTGAATTGTATGGTGAAAGATAAAGATGGATTTATCTGGCTTGGTTCAGATAAAGGCATCGCTATTATTCAATGTCCTGGTGATGTATTTACAACAAACGGATGCGAAGCATTTCAACCAATTGTTCAACAGGATAATTTTGCAGGCTTTTTATTTGAGAATGAAGATGTGCGTGCCATGGCTGTTGATGCAGCCAATCGTAAATGGGTGGGTACAAGAAACGGAGTGTGGCTTATTAGTGCCGATGGAGAAAAAGTACTGGAGCGTTTTACTGCAGAAAGTAGTCCTCTATTAAGTAATGAAATCATCCGCATTGCGATAGATCCCAAAACAGGTGAAGTATATTTTTCTACATTTAACGGTATATGCAGCTACCGGGCAGGAGCAACCGAAGCAACGGAAAACCCAGGTAAAGTAATTGTATTTCCAAGTCCTGTTCCTCCAGGCTACACTGGTACTATTGGTATTCGCGGGCTACCTGAAAACTCAATTGTAAAAATCGTTGAGTTGAATGGCCGGTTGGTTTATCAAACAAAATCGTTGGGTGGACAAGCTGTATGGAATGGCAGAGATTATAGGAATCAACGTGTATCAAGTGGAGTTTACCTCGTATTGGCGAAAGATGAATTTGGTGGAGAAAAACAGGTTGGGAAAATTGTATTTATAAAATAGAGTAGCGGTTGAGTAATGTGTTACATAAAACAAAAGCAATTATTCTCCGTACAGTAAAGTATGGCGAAACAAGTTTAATTGTAACTGCTTATACGGAGCTTTATGGATTGCAGAGTTATATTGTGCAAGGTGTAAGAGCCAGTTCAAAGAAAGGAGGAGCTAAAGCAAATTATTTTCAACCTGGTGCCATTCTTGAGCTTGTAGTTTATCATCATGATTTGAAGAATCTTCAACGCATCAAAGAATTTCGCTGGAGTTATTTGTACGAAGAACTGTTTGCGGATGTGATCAAAAACAGTGTGCTATTGTATATGGTGGAACTTCTGCAGAAATGTGTAAAGCAGCCCGAAAATAATCCTGATCTTTTTTATTTTGTTGAAGAAGCATTGATGCAGCTCGATAAAGCATCGCCTGCCGTAACAGCTAATTTTCCTTTGTATTTTTCATTGCATCTCACCAATTTTTTTGGTTTTCAGATGAATACTGAAGATGCAGAACGGTATCACATTTTTGATTTACAGGAAGGTAATTTTACAGAACATTATCCGCAGCATGTAAACTATCTGGAAGGAGATGCTGCAAAACTTATCAGCGAATTATTAAAAGCTATGCAGCCAAATGAGTTAACTGAAGTTCCAATGAATTACTTGCAAAGAAGACAATTACTTGAAGCAATTGAAGTGTATTATATGTTTCACATGCCCGATTTTTCGAAGTTGAAAACCTTGCAGGTGTTGCAACAAATTATGGAGCCTTAGTAATTGTATTAATCAAGTGAGTAGGGATTGACCAGGGTACTGTGTTACAAAATTCTTGACGAACTGCTGAAATCATTAGCCAGCAATACAACTCCGGGCTGTTTCCCTTTTTCAAAACTACCCAACTCATTATCCCATTGCAACGCTTTGGCGCCATTGATCGTTGCTATTTGTAACGCCTGTTCAATTGATACAGAAGTGTACTGCAGCAATGCCTGCACTTCTTTTACAATGCTTAATTGCCAGTTACTGCTATAGCTGTCGGTTCCTAACACTAAATCGCAATTATGTTTTTGGAATAAATCAATTGGTGCCACTTTATCTTCAATATACAAATTAGCATTCGGGCATAAGCAGTAAACAAGTTTCACCCCATTGCTTGCAGCATATTCATTTGCCCATTGAATATCTTCTTCAGGCATAAATGTATTATGCACTAAAAAGATGGTCTGACCATTATTAAAAAAAGGTAAGTAAGATCGAATACTGCTTTTACCTGTTACGGGGAAAGGTGAAGTAGTAATACCGAATATGCTAAACAGTTTTAAAAAATCACCACCACCTGTTTTAAACAATTCATCTTCGGCAGCATTTTCCTGGTTATGAATGGAGATTATCTGTCCCTTTGTTGCGTCGTTGATCCGTTGAAAAGTTTTTGCTGAAATACTATAAGGCGCATGTGGAACTAACGCCGTTCTATGCACTGTGGTTACAGTTGTAAGCTGATTGTAGAGCTTAGCAGCAACGGATTTATAATAAGCAATTGTTTCATCAGCTTTCGCATCAAAAAAATTCAACACTTCCACAAAATTCTGCCAACGGATCTTGCTTTTGCTTTTTACAAAGGCCATATCTGTGGTATTACCAATATCTCCCACAGCAACAATACCATTGTTGTACATTTCCTGTTCAGCTGCGGTAATAGCTGCAGCAATTTCTTCTGCTCCATACCCACGTTTTGTTACAACGGAACACAGGAAATCGATCAGACCTGTATGCGGTGGAATTACATTTTTCAAATGACTCAACTCCAAATGACAATGGCAGTTAATTAATCCGGGTGAAAGAATTCCTTTCAACTCTTCAACAGCATCACCAGCATCAGGAGCAGCCACAATATCAACTACTTTCCCATGTTCATCCACAACTAACACATCATCCTCCTTTCTGAATCGATAGCCATCAAAGAGCTGCTGCGCCTTTAATTTCCTGTATTGCATGCGTTAATTCATTTAAATTTGCCGCTCAAATTTAAGCGAAACCATTTCCTTTCAGGAACACAGTTATTATGTTAGATAAATTAGAAGCAATACAGGCAAGGTTTGATGAAGTTGGTGTGGCATTAACCAACCCCGAAATTGTAGCAAACAACAAACAATTCTCGGCGTTGAGTAAAGAATACCGCAGCCTGGAAAAACTGGTGCAATCACGCAAAGAATACCTGGCAGTGTTGGATGATGTGCAGAGCTACAAAGAAGCGCTGAATGGCAATGATGAAGAATTGCGTGAAATGGCAAAAGAAGAATTGCCGTCGCTTGAAGAGAAAAAAGAAAATTTAGAAAAACATATTCGGCAATTGCTGATACCAAAAGATCCGCAGGATGATAAGAATGCCATTCTTGAAGTTCGTGCAGGAACAGGAGGTGATGAAGCAAGTTTATTTGCAGGTGACTTGTTACGCATGTATATTAAATACTGCGAACGTCGTGGATGGAAAACTGCTCTTTTGAGTGAAAGTGAAGGAACGGTTGGCGGTTATAAGGAAGTTCAGTTAGAGGTAACAGGCGAAGATGTGTATGGCATTTTGAAATTTGAAAGTGGTGTTCATCGAGTGCAACGTGTGCCCGCAACTGAAACCAGCGGTCGTGTACATACAAGTGCCGCAACAGTTGCAGTAATGCCTGAAGCAGAAGAAATAGATTTTGAATTGCGTGAAAGCGATGTAAAAATGGAAACATCACGAAGTGGTGGTGCAGGGGGACAAAACGTAAACAAAGTGGAAACAAAAGTAATGCTCACCCATATTCCTACGGGCACAGTAGTAATTTGTCAGACAGAACGTACACAGTTGGCTAACCGGGAAAAAGCCATGCAGATGATGCGTACCCGTTTGTACGAAGAACAGGTGCGTAAGCATGAAGAAGAGATTGCCCGCCAACGTAAAAGTTTGGTAAGCACGGGTGATAGAAGTGCAAAGATCAGAACATATAATTATCCGCAGGGCCGTGTAACTGATCATCGCATAGGTCTTACGCTTTATAATTTAGATGCAGTCCTTAACGGCGAAATTGAAGAACTCATCGATGCACTTCAGTTTGCAGAAAATGCGGAAAAACTAACGCTGCAGTAATGGGAAACCCTAAAGGGGTATCAACTTCACACTACAAGCTATTCCTCCTTTGCTCGATAAAATGGGTAGAAAAGAATAAGTTTCTTTACATGCTCTTTGAAGAAAACATGTAAGCGTCTTAGTTCTTATAGCTGCAGTTATGGCTGCTAAAGTCATAATTCTCACTATTATGGCCTTAAATGAAATAAATTTTCGTTTTTGACATTTATGTTTTCTAGATCAGTAACGTTTAAACTTTTATAGTAAAAATACGAAGCAGGGAAGAAAAGCTTGCCTGTTGAGAAAACAGAATCATTTTTTAAAATCCAATAAATCCAATCTCTATGAAAAGGGTACTTTTCTATTCTTTGCTGCTATTTACTGCGGCATCTTGTCAAAAAGAAGACAGCATCAAAACTGAAACAACTGAGTTACTCAATCAGCAATCAGCTCCCAAAAAAATTGAAACATGTGATTTCCTGAAAGGCAATTACAACAATGTACGAAGAGGCGACTTATCTGAAACAAACATTACGGCAAAAGGCAGAGACAGGGATAAAGATGGCATTGCAGATGCATCGGATAACTGTCCTTCAACTTACAATCCTGATCAACGTGATTCTGATAAAAACGGAATAGGTGATGCATGTGATAACAATATCATCACTACTGTTGTAACAAATCCTGTTTCAACCAGTTCATGGGTAATTTTCCTTGATTTCGATGGCCAGACGGTTACAACTCCTTACTGGAATGGTGGAAGAACTATTGATTGTACTCCATCAGGTTTTTCAAGTACAGAAATAGCCAATATTCTTACTGAAGTAAAAGCTGATTATTCAATTTTCCCAACCATTCTTGTTACTACTGATTCCACTGTTTACTTTTCTGCAAATGCTGCAAAACGTCAACGTGTAATTGTTACTGAGAACAACGCATGGTACACTGGTGTAGGTGGTGTTGCTTATCTTAATACGATAAGCTGGGGCATGGATATTCCTGCGTTTGTATTCTCAAAAGCTCTTGGTTATAATCAAAAAAATAATTGGGAAGCTATTTCGCATGAAGCGGGTCACACATTGGGATTAAATCACCAAACAGTGTATGATGCCAACTGTAATTTAGTTGCCGATTACAATCCTGGTGGTAATGGTGAAGCACCGATCATGGGCGTTTCATATTATCAACCAATTGGAAAATGGTGGGTAGGCACTGCATATTCTGGATGCAATACGATGCAGGACGATGCAAAGACGATTGCCAATAAAGTTCGTTAATCAACAAAAAAATTGAGATAAAAAAGCCCGGAGATTCTCCGGGCTTTTTGTGTTTGGACTGATTTATGAATAGGTAAAGAAATTACCCTGTTTGCTTGCATTCAGATTTTTTTTCATGTAGCTTAAAGGTCTTACTTTTTAAAATTTACACCATGTTAGAACAACTATTCAACCTCGTAAAAGAACAGGCCGGTCAATCAATTATTCAAAACCCTGATATCCCCAATGAACGAAACGACGAAGCGATTGCTGATGTAACGGATAATATTTCCGGTGGCTTACAACAGGCACTTGCAGGAGGGCAGTTCAAGGATGTATTAAGTTTATTAGGTGGCAAAGGTGGCGATTTGCAAACAAACCCTTTGGCCAATCAATTATCGGGTAATGCCGAGCAATCATTAATGGAGAAATTTAATCTTAATCGTGGCCAGGCGGGAGGTATTGTGAGTAGTTTATTGCCCGCCGTATTACAACGATTTATCTCTAAAACGAACGATCCCGGCGATAGTAGCTTCAACCTGCAAAGTATTTTCAGCTCATTAACGGGAGGAAAAACGGCTGGCCTTGATCTACAAGGCTTATTAGGCCGTGTTACACAAGGCGGTCTTGACCGGGATGGAGATGGTGACACAGATTTGAACGATATTATCAGCATGGTTAAGGGAGGAGCAACAGAACAAAAACAACAATCGGGCGGAGGTATGATGGATATTGTGAAGGGATTGTTTGGCCGCTAATCATCATTCGATGAATGATTTACAGGCTATTACCGTTTTTAAGGCCAACGTCCTGAAGTTTCTGCATTCGTTAATAAAATAGCTCTGTTATCAATTGGCATGGTTTTCGAAATATGTATATCGTACAACGACGTTAATAAATGCTTTTAGATTTTTTTAACAGACTGGAAGCAAACTTTGGAATACAGTTAGCGTCTAAAATGTACAAGATCTTTAAAGCAGTCAATTTTCTCATAAGCAGTTAGTTTTGGTTAACGGTCCCGGTTTCTACCGGGACCCGTTTTAAAAAACTAAAACGTTTCAGGAAACATTAACAAGTAAGTGACAGTTTAGAGTGTGAGATTGACCGAACTTTGTATAACAAATCTGAATTTAAATTTTTCTCATAAGCAGTTAGTTTTGGTTTCGACCCCGGTTTCCACCGGGGTCTTCTTTTTGCACTAACAATAGGAAAAATGCAGTAAATGCTCCGGCCGCATCGGCCACCATATCCCAAACATCAAAATAACGCCCCACCCAATCCTGCACATATTCCATTGCAATTCCGTAAGCAGTACTTATAAGTGTGATAAAAAACAATTTGACTGTAAGATATTTTTCGGCGGTTGAAACGGTTTTCTGGTAGTAACCCCATATCCAAACCATAATTCCGAAAAGTAGAAAATGGATGTTTTTGTCTAAACCCGATAATTCAAGCGGCTTCTCCTGGTTCATACGAAGGGGAGGCATTGCCAGTAATAAAAAAATAATGACCGACCAAAAGATGGTCGGCCATTTTGTATGAAGATATTTTCGGAGTTGTTTTTTCATTAAGCAACCAATGCGCCGTATGCAGTTGCATCCATCAACGCTTCCACATCGGCAGGATTGCTAACTGTAACCTTTACCATCCAACCTGCACCGTACGGATCAGTATTTACCGCTTCAGGATTATCGTTTAAAGCACCGTTCACTTCAGCAATTGTACCGGCAATAGGTAAAAATAAATCACTAACGGTTTTTACCGCTTCCACCGTACCAAAAACTTCTTCGGCATTCAGTGTTTTCCCCACTGTGTTGATATCAACATAAACAATATCGCCTAGCTCACGCTGTGCAAAATCGGTAATTCCAATTGTTGCAACATTACCTTCTAAACTGATCCATTCGTGGTCTTTTGTGTAGCGGAGATTCTCTGGAAAATTCATGATGTAGTTGTTTTTAAACGCTGCTAAATTGATTGTTTTCCTGCAATCAGAAAAATAAAAATTTCCTCTTCAGTTTCATTTTAATGATGCGTATATCTTCTTTCGGCCGGTCGTATTGATCACGCTCTGCCTGCGCAATCGTATCCACAACTTCAATGCCCTTTATCACTTCACCAAAAACAGTATAGCCTTGGTCGAGATGCGGGCTGCCACCGATTTCTTTATAAACCGCACGATGATGTAACGGGATTTTGCGACCACCTAATCTTTTTTCTTCAATATCATTCAGAGAACTATCTGTATGAATTTTCCCCTGCACGATATAAAAATGACTTTCGCTGCTTGCTTTTTCCGGGTTATTATCACGTGCTGCTGCCAGAACACCTCTTTTATGAAAAAGCGATGTATCGAACTCGGCAGGAATTTTATTTTGCAAACCACCACTTCCGTACCGTTTGCCAGGCACAGGATGTTTTGTTGAATCGTCACCCGCCTGTATCATAAATTGTTTTATGACACGATGAAACAGAATGCCATTATAATACTTCTGTTTCACCAGTTTAATAAAGTTATCTCTGTGCTTCGGGGTTTTATTACTCAGCTGCACAACAATAGTTCCTTTGCTGGTAATAATTTTCACCTTACGGTTACGGGCACCTGCATCGGCAACAAAAAGAAAAAAGCAAATCAATAAAACAAACAGTCTCATTTAAAATCCTTTTTGTTCAAAATAGAGCAATACATGATCCTTAATAAAATTCTCCTGTTCATGCATATTCATGGTAGGCATAGCCTTTAGTTGTTTAAAGTGTGGCCAGCCGTCTTTATCTAAATCATCAAACTCAAAATAGCCACTTTGTGATAAGAGGGAACAAACAGCAACATGCATTAAATCCTGCTTCTGTTCTTTGGTATATTTTTCTTTTAGTTGCCCAAACTCCTGTATGCCTATGAGAAAAAGAATTGCTTCCAGGTCAGGCTTTTTTCCAAAGCGTTCCACCATTTTTTGCTCAAGGTTCATCCAACGTACAAAAAGATCATTCGCTGCATCCATAGCCTGCAAAGTTAAGGGTTGTATGTTGGCCGTTGAAAGGCATCTGTATGATTACGATGTATAACTACGATTTTGCATTTCCGGCCTTCTTTTTGCGTGTTGGGAAATGATTTTAAGATACAGCCGTTTATAAAATGATTTTCGTTGAAACAAATGGCATTGTATTTTCACAACCTAAACCGAGATTACATGTTAAAAACCGCAGAAGACATCAAGATCCTGAACGACAAGATTCAATATGCAGGAAGTTTTCTCGACCGGCTGCGTGCAGAAGTAGGAAAAGTATTGGTGGGTCAGCAATATATGGTCGATCGTTTATTAGTGGGACTGTTGGGCAATGGTCATGTTTTGTTAGAAGGGGTGCCTGGCCTGGCAAAAACACTCACTATTAAATCACTCTCGCAGGCTATCAATTCAAAATTCAGCCGCATACAATTTACCCCCGATATGTTGCCAGCCGATGTGATTGGCACAATGATCTATAACCAACAGAAGAATGAATTTTTTGTACGACGTGGTCCCATCTTCGCCAATTTTGTGTTGGCCGATGAAATTAACCGTGCGCCTGCAAAAGTACAAAGTGCCTTACTAGAAGCGATGCAGGAAAGGCAGGTAACCATTGGAGAGCATACCTACAAGCTCGATGAACCTTTCCTTGTATTGGCTACACAAAATCCTTTGGAGCAGGAAGGAACTTATCCATTACCGGAAGCGCAACAGGATCGTTTTATGTTGAAAGTGGTGATTGATTATCCGAAGAAAGAAGAAGAGCAAATGATCATTCGCCAGAATACGCAACAGATTGCTTCACCCGTTATTAACCCGGTTGTTTCAATTCGTGAAGTAACAGATGCACGTGATCTTGCACGTACTATTTACATGGATGAAAAGATCGAAAACTATATTCTCGATATTGTATTTGCTACACGTAAACCTGAACAGGTTGGGTTAAGCAGCTTAAAACCATTGATCTCTTATGGTGGTTCTCCACGAGCTTCAATTAATATGGCGCTCGCTTCCAAATCAGTTGCGTTCCTGAACAAACGTGGTTATGTTTTGCCTGAAGATGTACGCACAATTGCTGCAGATGTTTTGCGTCATCGCATTGGCTTAACGTACGAAGCAGAAGCAGAAAATGTATCTGTTGAAGAGATTATAACGCAAGTATTGAATGCAGTGAAGGTGCCATAACTCTTAACCCCATAACTCACAATAGTTTTGTTAACTACCGAAGAAATATTAAAAAAGGTTCGGGCACTTGAAATAAAAAGCAAGCGTCTTACCAATCATATGTTTACCGGAGAATATCATTCGGCGTTTAAGGGACAAGGAATGAGTTATAAAGAAGTGCGTGAATACCAACCCGGTGATGATATTCGCTTTATTGACTGGAATGTAAGTGCACGCTATGCACATCCCTATAGTAAAGTGTTTGAAGAAGAGCGTGAGCAAATGGTGTTTCTGCTCATTGATAATAGTGCAAGTGTAAGCTTTGGTACTCATCTTCAACGAAAGAAAGATCTTATAACAGAATTGGCTGCAGTGCTTGCTTTCTCGGCTGTTAACAATAATGATAAGGTGGGTGCTATTTTATTTGGTGATAAAGTACAACGTTTTATTGCACCGAAAAAAGCAAAACAACACACACTTTACATTGTACGTGAAATGCTGGGGAATGATGCTGCATCAAAACAAACCAACTATGTTGATGCATTCCGCATGTTCAACAATGTTTGCAGGCGTAAAAGCATTTGCTTTCTTATCAGCGATTTTTTAGGAAAGGGATACGAAGATGCATTGCGTGTTGCCTGTAAAAAGCATGATGTGATCGGCATTAAAATTTACGATCAACTCGATATGCGTTTGTCTGATGCAGGATTATTGCAGGTGGTTGATGCAGAAACAGGGGATCAACGTTGGATCGATACATCGAGTTCATTGGTGCGCTTTGAATACGAAAAGGATTTTCATAAACATAATGATCATGTGAAAGACGTTTTCCGCCGTTCGGGAGCCGATCTGTTACACATGCGGGCAGGCGATGATTATGTAAAAGTGCTACAGAAATTTTTCATTAACAGGAGCAGATGATCAGACGGGAATTTTTAATGGCAATTTGTTTTTTTGTGATGGGCTTTTCAGCAACAGCCCAGGTAACTCCTGTTATAACCGCAACCAAAGAAAAAATATTTATTGGTGAGCCCTTAAAGATCAGGTTTGAGCTAAAGGCCATCAGCAAAAATGCGTCCATCAGGTGGAAATTTCCTGACAGCATACCTCATTTTGAATATATATCGTTCGACACTACAGATTTATTAAAACGTGAAATAACCATCACAAGTTTTGATAGTGGTTTATGGGCTGTTGAAAATATTACAGCTGTTATTCCATCAAATGTAAATGGCAAGGAACAACTGGTGACTTTTCCTGTAAAAGAAATCATGATTGAGTATGATACTACTGGTAACCAGTTGCTGAATGATGTAAAACCGATCATTGATGTAAATGCAGGTGAAGCGTGGATAGGTTTTGCTGTTGCCGCTGCAGCGGTTATTGCATTGATATGGCTTGTTATTTTATTCAGGAGATGGAAGCAGAAAAAAGTGAAAACTGTTGATGTTGAATCTGCAAATACGGCACTGGAAGATTTTCTCATTACAACCAAACGATTGAAAGAAGAAAATTGGGATACACAACTATTGCAAAAAAAGCATTTCTCTGATCTTTCACATGCGGTAAGACGCTTTTTTGAACGCAAGCTTCAGCAACCTTTCACACGTTTAACAACAGATGAACTGGCAATGCAGTTAAAACCATATGTATTAAATGAAACGCTTATCAATACTGTGCAAACCCTTCGCTTAGGCGATGCGGTGAAGTTTGCAAAATTTGCCGCCGACAAAGATGAATGTTTGCAAACAATTGAACGCATGGAAACAACCATCAAACAATCAGAAAAAGAATTGAAACCTGATGCTTAACGAGTGGTATCAACATATCGTCTTTGCTTATCCTTACCTGTTATGGTTGTTGTTATTATTACCACTGTTGATTGTTGGGTATATTATAGGCTATAAAAAATCATCTTCGTCCATTACCGTTTCAACGTTAGGTATCTATCGCAAAACAGGAAGTTCAAAAACTTTATTACGTCATTTGCCGTTTGCCCTGCGCTTACTTTCAATGGCGTTGTTGATCGTTGCTATTGCAAGGCCGCAAACAAGAAGCAGTGAAGAACGTGTTGAAGGAGAGGGTATCGATATTGTTTTGTGTATGGATGTGAGCGGTAGTATGCTGGCCGAAGATTTCAGCCCTAACCGCCTGGAGGCAATGAAAAAAGTGGCAAGTGATTTTGTGGATTCACGAAAAACAGATCGTATAGGACTTGTCATATTTTCAGGTGAATCATTTACGCAATGCCCACCAACAACCGATTATGCTGCATTGAAGAGTCAGATCTATGCAGTGCGCAGTGGTATTTTGCAAGATGGTACTGCAATTGGTTCAGGTTTATCAACCAGTGTTGAGCGTTTGAAAACAAGTGAATCCAAAAGTAAAGTGGTGATATTGCTGACTGATGGAGAAAACAACGGTGGCTTAATTCCACCAAGCACGGCCAAAGAAATTGCAAAAGCATACCAGGTGAAAGTGTATACTATTGGTATGGGTACTGAAGGTTTTGCAGCATTACCCCAACAAACAACCGGCGGCATTGTGCGTACTATGGAAAAGGTAAACATTGATGAAAAGCTTTTGCGTGAAATAGCCAATGAAACAGGAGGAAATTATTTCAGGGCAAAGGACAATGAAAGTCTTAGCAAGATTTATTCAGACATTGATCAACTGGAAAAATCAAAAATTGAAACCAGCACCTTCTCCCGGTATAAAGAAGAATTTTATCCGCTTGCAATAGCCGTTGTAGTTCTTTTGCTAATAGAAGCTTGGCTACGTTATAAAGTGTTGCGGAAGTTTCCATAATCTTATTTCGTCTCTGCGTGTCGTTACTGGCAAAACCTGTTTCTTTGCATCACAATGAAAGCCCTCATTTATAAATCAACCGGTAGTTGGTATGTGGCCAAAACAGAAGAAGGCAAAACTGTGCAGGCACGTATCAAAGGGAAATTTAAAATTGATGGCATCACTTCAACCAATCCAATTGCCGTAGGCGACAAAGTGGAAGTTGAAATGGAAAATGATCTTGAACAAACTGTCATGATCACTTCTATTAACGACCGGAATAATTATATCAATCGTCAAAGTCCCCACAACAAATATCAACATCACATCATTGCTGCCAACCTCGATCAGAGTTTGCTGTTTGCCACATTAAGAGAACCCAGAACATCGCAGGGCTTTATCGATCGTTTTCTTATTGCTTCAGAAGCTTATCATATTCCCAGCATAATTGCGTTTAACAAAGCTGATGTATATCGTAAGAAAGAGCTCGATCAGTTTGAAGAATGGCGTAAGATGTATGAAGCAATTGGCTACAAGGTTTTTCTGATTTCTATGGAAACAGGAAGTGGTGTAGATGAATTGAAGCAATTGCTGAGGGACAAAGTAACATTGATCAGTGGCCATTCAGGGGTGGGCAAATCAACTTTTATTAATGCACTAATGCCCGAGCTCGATCTAAGAACAGAAGAGGTTAGCGGCTGGAGTGGAAAGGGAATGCATACCACCACTTTTGCGGAAATGTTCGACCTGCCGCTGGGTGGAAAAATCATTGATACGCCCGGTGTAAAGGAATTTGGCCTGGTAGATATCAGCCGGCAGGAACTTTCGCATTATTTTCCTGAAATGCGTGTACTTATCCAAAATTGCCAATTTAATAACTGTCTTCATCTGGAAGAGCCGGGCTGTGCGGTAAAAGCTGCGGTGTCAAAGGAGGAAATTCATCCCCTTCGTTACATTAGTTATTGTGGAATACTTGCTACAATTGAGACAAAAAAAAACTACTAACCAGCATTTATAGCTTTTTAGCAGTTTTTCAATATTGTGAATATTTGCTTTACACTTCTCCTGGATCAGCATCCTTCAGCGCATCAACCAGCTCAGCAATAGCGGCATTTTCAAAATGTTCACTCTTTTCTTCCAAAGATGGGAAAACAGAAATACCGTTGAAAATATTGAAGCTGAGGGTAAGTGCTGTGCCTTTGTAAATGAAGTCCCAATACAGCGCTTCAAAATCATCAAGCTTCTTGGTGAAAGAAATTTTTAACCTGTCGGAGATCACATCTGCCCAACGATGAAATTCTTCATAATTGGCGTCGTCGTCAAGGACGGCTTCGTTATATCCTACATGGTTGCGTAATGTTGGATTCATAGCGGTAATTTTTATGGTGTTATAAATGAGGTTAGTCCTCTTATGAATATTTAGCTGTTAAATCGTTTTGCTTTCTTCACCTTTTCACCGCTCAGTAACTTCTCGGCCCCCACGTTTTTCCCGTTGGTTGGACATCCTTCCTTGGGTGTTCGTTTAAACACATTGCAACTTGTCATAAAAGACAGTAATATTACTGCAACCGCTGCTTTGGTGATTATTTTCATACAATTATCAATTTATACAATTCAGATAAGACAATGTTCGTACCGTAATTAACTATTCTCTGTTAAGGCATCTTTAAACCAACCGGAATATTTGATATAATTATTGGCTATCCGGTTAATTTCGCCGCTGATCAGCTCCTGGCTGATATCTTTTACTTTTTTAGCAGGAACGCCTGCATAAATGCTTCCGGCTTCAACAACGGTTCCTTCAAGTACTACTGCTCCCGCTGCAATAATTGAATTACTATTAATCACGGCATTATCCATAACAATAGCTCCCATTCCAATCAACACATTATCATGAACGGTACATCCATGAACGATGGCATTGTGGCCAATGCTTACATTATTTCCAACGATAGTTTTCGTTTTTTGATAAGTAGCATGAAGCACGGCACCATCCTGCACATTCACTTTATTGCCTAACCTGATGCTGTTTACATCGCCCCGCACCACCGCATTGAACCACACACTGCATTCATTGCCCATTACTACATCGCCTACAATGGTAGCATTAGGAGCAATAAAACAATCGTCGCCAAATTGTGGAAAAACACCTTCTACAGGAAGTATTACGGGCATCGGAATGTGGTTTAATGTTCTGCTGTAAATTTCGCAATGTTTTCCGAGGGTTCATAATGTTTACCGCTTTTTTTAAAGTAATTATCCGTTTTTTAACCTTGTATGACAAAAATGGTTACGTAGATCTACGTAACGGTATCGATGCCGGTTTGAATAGCATCAATTTGAGGTCATTCAACTAATTCACGACATTTGCTTCCATTTATGCAGCAACGACAACTTTTCTTACAACATGTGGCGCAAACATCTTCAGCTCCGTTGGCTTTGGAAATATTAAAAGCTGAAGGTTGTCTTATGTGGGATGTGGATGGCAAGGAATATATAGATCTCATTGCAGGTATCAGTGTTTGCAATATTGGGCATCGCCATCCTAAGGTAGTGGAGGCTATTAAACAACAGGTTGATCAGTACATGCACTTGTTAGTGTACGGCGAGTTTATTGAAAGCCCAGAAGTACAATATGCCCAATTGCTTACCGATCATTTACCTGCATCTCTCAATTCGGTTTACTTCACAAACTCAGGAACTGAAGCAACGGAAGGAGCGATGAAATTGGCGAAACGTGTTACCGGTCGCACGGAAATCGTTGCGTTTAATAATAGCTATCACGGCAGCACACAAGGTGCATTAAGTGTTATGGGCGATGAATATTGGCGGAATGCATTTCGACCTTTATTGCCGGGAGTTCATCATGCAGATTATAATTCATTTGAAGCATTGGAGCTGATTGGAAGTAATACTGCTTGTGTAATGGCAGAGACCATCCAGGCAGAAGCGGGAGTAAATGCTCCGTTGAAAGAATGGATCACTACATTACGAAAGCGTTGTACTGAAACGGGTACTTTATTAATTCTTGATGAAATACAATGCGGCTTTGGTCGTAACGGATCGCTTTGGGCTTTTGAACAATTTGATGTGGTGCCTGATATTTTATTATTGGGAAAAGCGTTGGGTGGAGGCATGCCATTAGGTGCTTTTATTGCCGAAAAGGAATTGATGTGGAAGCTGACCGATAATCCGGTGTTGGGGCATATTACCACATTTGGTGGTCACCCCGTTTGTTGTGCCGCAGGTTTAGCCGCAATGAAAGTGTTGATTGAAGAACAGTTGGTAAAAGGAGTTGCTAACAAAGAAGTATTGTTTCGAACATTATTACATCATCCAAAAATTGAAGCCGTGCGCTCACGTGGGTTGATGATGGCTATTGTATTTGATAGTTTTGAAACAAATAAAAAAGTGATTGATGCCTGCATTGACAGAGGTGTGCTCACTGATTGGTTTTTGTTTGCATCAAATTGTTTAAGGATTGCACCGCCACTGACGATCACGGAAGAAGAAATTACAAAGGCCTGTAAGGTAATTGTTGAATGCTTAGACAGTTTGTAGTTTACTATTGTGCCTTGAGTTTGGTGGCAATATCTAAAACTGCAACCTGAAACTACCAAACACTCCAAAGCGTTTATATTGTTCCTGCGGTAATGGCTGTGGCGATAAGCGCCAGATAAAATCGAACCGCAACACTCGAAAAATATTATCAACACCTGTACCCACTTCCATATACGTTTTTCCATTAAGAGATTGAAACTGGTGACCCCGATCAAATACGGTACCTACCTGGTTGAAGCTTCTGTTGGCATCGCTCAAACTTCCCCACAATACTTTCGCTGTCCAGAACTGGCGCAACTTTAGCTTACGTGTTGGTCCCAATAAGCGGAACATACCATTACCGATATTATGTTCAACATTGATACCTGCATACTCATCGCTCAGGTATTCAAACCGGTTCATTAAGTTGAAAGCATACTTGTTGTAATAAAAAATTTCATTGCCAGGATGAATTTCTAACAACGGGAAGGGAAGTGTGCCATAGATCTTTCCGCCGTACACATTATAATATAACTCACCAAGATTGGCGATCTTGAAATAATCATGAACTGACGCTGTTAAACGATGATATTGATAATTACTTTTTAAAAAACCAGGGAAACCTCTTGCATATTTAATTTCAGCAATAGGATAGGGACTACCTAAGCTTGATCGAAGGAATGTTCCTTCAAGAAAACGCTCGAGATAAGCATAACGGATACGAAATCCAACTTCGGAATTATTTAATGCTTCACCAACGCCATCGGGATAAATTGATTTATCAGGCAATGAACGAACCGGGTTAAATTTTTTACGTGTAGCTGAAACTTCAAACGTAAAACCGGCATGTGTTTCTTTCGAAAATTCAATGCGTTGCTGTTCAACTTTTAAAAATTTGATGGGAACTTGTGATTTTCGTGCTGCCAACGTAAATACATTATCGGTTCCTACTTCATCATAATAACGTTGACCATTATCATAATCATTGGTATAGGACAGGTATAAACGCATGCGGGGATCACGTTTAAACAAATGAGTGATCTCTGCCCGACCTTTGAATTTTTTATCAGTAAATCCGTAAGCCAGGTAACCACGTAGCCACCATGTTTTACTAAAGTTGGTGCTTGTACCAATGTCCAATCTTGTACGAAAACCTTCCACCACATTTGAACTCATGACATTGAACCATGGGCCGTATTCAAAACTGCCAAATGCTTTATATCCTGTTGCAAGAAACGTAGCAATTTCACTATAACGCTTAAAAAGCGGCATCTTCTGCAGTGTATCGATCATACTGTAAATAGCCTTCTCGTTTTTAGCCAACTCTTCGTGCCTCGATTCTTTCCAATAGGTTTCGGATTGTTGAGTGGAACCTGTAAGCAATACGGTCTCTTCCAGTTTTTTATTTTTCTGTAATTGTTCCCATACTGTACCGGAATTAATGAGTACATCTTTATAAGTGGTGGTCTTGCGGCCGGTAACACCAAACTTCTGTTTGCCAATTGGAGCCACATCAATGATGAATTTATCTTTTGACAAAAACCAGATCGAATCATTTACAAATTTGTACTCCTGTACAATACTCAGCTTCTCTACAAAATTCACATTTGCCTCTTTTGATAAACGTAGGTTCATTTTCTGTACAGCAAATGTTGTATCATGTATCCAGCAATCGCCTTCGAACGTATTTTCTCCTTTTCGTTTTGGAGTAAACACTAAATGAAAGAATCGTTTGCCTGCTACATATTGTGTGTCGGGCACACGGTAATTATAAAAAGCATCACCGTTATCACTAATAGGGCTGATGAAGCGCTTGTCAAAAATGGGAATATAATTATTATATACATTGATGTTCTGATCCATGCCGCCCAAGAGTTTCTGCACACTTTCATTATCTACACCCGATGTGCGACTGGCTCTGATCTCTTCTCTCCGGCGAAGTGGAGATTTTTGATAGTAATAATTTGAAATAGTTTCTGTAAGAAAGATCGGGAGGAAGGGTTTTTCTTCGCTTGTACTGTCAACAGTTTGGTCCAGTATAAAACCAAATGGTTTGAGCGGCCCGATGTTCTTAAACTTGTCTTTATTGAAACGGTTAATATCAAGTTCAAGTTTGTTATATAATTCATAACCAAAATTCTCAAATCGGTAACGATCATTCACTGGTTTTTGTCGCACTGTTTTTCGCCAAAGTATCCAACCTCTGCCGTATTTAGATTTCACTACCACTTCTTTGCCTGCACTGCCACGTTCAAGTTGAATAGTTAAAAAAATAGTGTCCTTTTCTGATGATGGAATGGCAACACTTAGGCTATTATATCCAACATAGCTAATGAGTAGAGAATCGGTGGCCGCAATTGTTTCAAGTCTTAAGGAAAAGTAGCCTGCTGAATCACTCAGCTTACCAATGCTCGTATTTTTCAGCTGTACAGATGCAAACGGAATTGGCTCATCCGAATGAGAATCTTTAATAATACCGGAAACAATCTTTGTTTGTGCCGTAACAATTAAGGTGCACAAACTAGTCAACACAAAAAAAACGATATACTTCATCCGGTTAATGCGATTGTTTGAAACGCTAAAATTAACGAATCTCATTCGCCAACGACTCAGGGTTTTTACGAAAGCATCATGTTTTCTAAAACTTTGTGTTAAAAAGACTTAATGATTGTTGTAAGTATATGAAAAAAACTATTTACTTTGCAATTCAAAGTGCTTTTATGAATAGCCAGAATCAAACGCTTGAAACTATACAGGATATACGGAATATGATGGACCGCAGCAGCCGCTTCATTAGCCTCAGCGGTCTTAGTGGTATTGCTGCCGGTGTGTGTGCTCTCATAGGAGCATGGTTTGCTTATGACGTTATTGAAAATTCCGGAACTGCCGGAGGAAGAAAACCCGGGTTAATAGGAGATGCTTATAGTAGTGATGGCGTGGATATGCTGCAATCGTTTATGGGAAGCCGGTTGTTTACCATTGCCGTCCTCACTTTAATTTCTGCAATTATACTTGCAACTTTTTTTACTTACACAAAAAGTAAACGACAAGGCATACCTGTTTGGGGTGCAACTGCAAAACGTTTAATCTGGAATATTGCCGTGCCCCTTGTTGCCGGTGGTATATTTCTTTTGAAACTGATAGAGGCAGGTGTGTATGGTTTAATTGCTCCTGGTTGTTTGATATTTTATGGCATAGCATTGATCAATGGTGCCAAGTATACGTTTGGTGAAATCCGCTTTCTGGGGTATGTAATTACAGCATTGGGAGTAATTAATTGCTGGTTTCCGGGCTATGGACTTTATTTTTGGGCCACAGGCTTTGGAGTTTTACATATAGTATATGGTATAGTTATGTGGAATAAATATGAACGACAGCCCATGCAAATGGAGAAGAAAGTATGAAGAATCCGATAGAACAGTTACAAAAAGTATTCGATAGCCGGGTAAGGTTAGGCGTTATGAGTGCGTTGATGGTGAATGCGCAGGTAAGCTTTAATGAGTTGAAAGAATTGATCAATGTAACTGACGGAAATCTGGCATCGCATCTGAAAGCACTGGAAGAAAACGGCTATGTGAAAGTGAACAAAGGCTTTGTGGGAAGGAAAACAAATACCACGTATGCAGTTACAAAAGCGGGAGAAAAAGCATTCAGGTTGCATCTTGATGCACTGGAGCAAATGATCAAGCAAATGGGGAAGTAATTTTTTTTTGCACATAAACTTTGAAATTCAAAGTACTTTTAAAATTGATAAAAATGGACACTCAACAACTCTCTTTCTGGCAACGGTATGGCATCTTTATTAAATCCATCCTTGTAGGTTTTCTGGTTTTGGTATTACTTATTCCCACAGCCTTTATTATGGAGTTAGTTCGTGAGCGACAGGAAAGGCAACGTGAAGTAATAGCCGAAGTAAGTTCGAAATGGGCATCAGCACAAACAGTAAGCGGCCCGTTTTTAATGATCCCATACCAGGAAAAATTCGTGGATGACAAAGGAAAAGTAATGATGATAAAACGAATGATGCACTACTTACCAGAATCAGAAAATATCAAGGGTGAACTTGCGCCAGAAGAAAGGAACAGGAGTATTTTCAAGATCATTCTTTATAAATCAGACCTCACCATCAGTGGAAAATTTTTACCAGTTCAGCTTTCGCAAATCGGCATCGATCCAGCCGATGTATTGTGGAACGAAGTGCGGCTATGCCTCGGCATTTCAGATAACCGTGGTATTGCAGAAGCTTTATCATTGAACTGGAATGGTACATCCTCTGAAATGGATCCGGGTTTTCCTCCAACGGATATCGCTGGTTCAGGTGTAAGTAGTTTATTGAAAAATGCTGAGGCGTTAAAAGATTCAGCGCATTCCTATGAACTTAAATTGAAATTAAAAGGATCGGAACGCCTTTACTTTACACCGCTCGGCAAACAAACCAATGTACAATTGAGATCAACCTGGCCCGATCCTTCTTTTGATGGAAAATTTCTACCAACTCAAAATACCGTTACTGACAAGGGATTTACTGCCAATTGGAATATTCTTCATTTTACCCGTGACATTCCTCAACTATGGAAAGAAGGAAAACAGAATATTGATGGATTTGCTTTTGGTGTAGAATTATTGCAGGGAGTTGATTCGTACAGTAAAACTTTGCGTACTGTCAAATATGCGTTGTTGTTTATTGCGCTCACCTTCTTCTTGTACTTCTTTATTGAAACACTCAAGAAGCGAAGTGTTCATCCATTGCAATATGTATTGGTTGGCTTGGCACTTTGTATATTCTATACATTGCTGTTATCGGTATCGGAATACACCGGTTTTAATATCGCATATCTTATTGCTTCCATTGCAACGATTGGATTAATCACGGCTTATACTTACAGCATTTTTAAACAACCTGCTATCGCAATTGCTTTGTTGATTTTTCTTTCATCGCTTTACGGATTTATTTACATCCTCATTCAATTACAAGATGGAGCACTCTTATTTGGAAGCATAGGTTTATTCATTCTGCTTGCCATTGTCATGTATTATTCACGCAAAATTGATTGGTATGGTGAGGGAAAGAAAACTAATACAACAGATTCAATCAATGATAATACTACCGCTTCATGAAACGATTATTAAAAAAACTCCGCAGTAATATATTGGTGATGTTGACGCATACCATTGCACTACCTATTTTAAAGATCGTACGGAGGAAGAAAAAGTTTCCTTACAGTATGGAACAACTGAGTGCTTTACCATTTGAAACAGTGGGTAATGAATTGTGGCAACTATTAAATGCAGAAAATCTTCGCCTGCTTCCGTACTATGAGCGGCACGACATTAAACATGTAGTGCTTGATTATTCTTTTACCGATGAAGGAGAAGCAAGTCTGCAGTTTTTTATGTTGGCAAACGGTCGTGTTTCATTCCCGGTAGTAGCTACTGTTTTGTACGGGTTGGTAACAATGCCCGAGTACTATAGCTCTTTTAGAAAAGCTTGGGAGAGGGGAAAGCGGGCAAAAAGTCTTGAAAGCATGGACTGGTTTGGTATTATGGAATTACCACTTGCAACTGTTCAAAAGCAAATTCATATATAGCAACGATTTTTTTTGAATAATTTCAAAACATGAAACGATTTAGATATGCTATTGACGGAGTGATCGCTGCTTTCAGATCAGAAGTAAACATGCGTATACATGTTGCGGCTGCTGCGATGGCATGTATTGCAGGATTTTATTTAAATCTTTCAGCAGTTGAATGGAACATTATTATTCTTTGCATTGTGCTGGTGATTTCGTTGGAGCTTATCAACACAGCTATTGAAGAATTGTGCAACATGATTCACCCCGAACAACACTCTGTCATTAAAAAAGTAAAAGATATTTCCGCAGGCGCTGTATTGCTGGCCGCTATGGGAAGTGTGATTGCGGCACTCGTTATTTTTCTTCCTAAAATAATTTAGACCATGAAAAAAATATTGATCTATTCGGTTGGATTTTCGCTCTTGCTTTACATTTTTCGTGTTTGGTACACGGGAAGTTTTCTTTTTCTGTTTATACCATGGAACCTTTTTCTTGCGTGGCTGCCATTATGGTTCAGCAGCATGATAAAGGATGCTAATGTTTCTGGAAGAAATATATCGCTCTTTTGTTTGTGGTTATTATTCTTTCCTAATTCACCTTATCTCATCACCGATCTTTTTCATTTGCAGGAGCGTCCCGGAATTCCATTGTATTACGACCTTGTTTTATTATTTATGGCAGCATGGAATGGTTTACTGATGGGTTTGTTTTCATTGCGCCACATTGAACAATTATTACTGAAACGTTTTTCGGCCGTGCACGTACGGCCCATGATACTTAGTTTTTTTATTCTTTGCGGTTTTGGAATTTATCTCGGCCGTTACGATCGTTATAATAGTTGGCACCTGGTTACTCAGCCATTTGATCTTATTCAGGGAATTTTATCGAAGGTTATTTCACCGGCATCACATCCCCGTGTATGGGCTGTTACTATTCTTTTTGCTGTTGTGCTGTTGCTGATCTATGAAACACTCAAAAAAATGCCTGCTCATTTTAGTGAGCAGGCATCCTTATCAAACAAAAATTAATTTTAGAAATCAAGTCCTACCGATACATGCATGATTGGTTTTCCTTTAAAGAACCCATTCATTTGCCATCCGGCATCAAAACGAAGGAAGTAACCAAGCAATGTACTTCTTGCACCAAAACCATAACTACCGAGGAATGGCCCGATGCCTGGCGCTTTAATGGTAACACTAACAGGACTATTTGGATCAGACACATCAGTATAAGTTACTTCTGGTCTTCCAATCTTATCATACCTACCGTTCCATGCAGTACCAAGATCAATAAACTGGGTTAACTGGAAGTTGCGCAAAAATGCATTATTCACCGGTTTATTAAAGAACGTAGTAAATACCGGCAAACGAAGTTCACTGTTAATTACAAGTGCGTTATTTCCGTTCGCCGCATTTTGTGTGAAGCCACGAAGATTTACTGCCAATGATTCATACACATAACTCTGATCAGGTGCTGGTTTGTTTGCTGTATTGAAATATCGTTCTGTTGTTACACCATTTCTTGTTTTGGTATTACTTCCGAACATTAACCACCCATCGGTGCCTCCGAGGTAATAAACAAATTTGTTATCGCCCCAAGAAACATCTGCTGCACCACGAACAGCCCAGATAAAGTTGCGATAGATGCGTAAATAATGTCTTGCATCAAAACCAAAGTTGAAAGTAATATCACCGGGACGTTCGGAATAATTACCGCCAAGCCTATTGAACATTTCAACCCATCCTTTTGCACGGAAGCCATTCCAGATATTTGTAACAGGATTGATAGTGTTGTCGTGTACAAACTCTACTCTGCCCATCGCAAAGTTTTCATCAAGATCAGGTTCTGCTAAAGAACCGAACACAACATCGTTGCTCCGAATAATATATTGATCTCTGCGTATGCCACCCATTACCTGGATGCGTTGCACTTCATTTAAAGGATACGCAACACTTGCCTGGTAAATACTATTGACAGTTTTTACAGGAAATATTCCACGGGGAGTCTGGAGAGTAATATTGGTAGATGAAGCACGATAGTAGGCAAGCCCCCAATCGATACGGCGTCTGAGATTATCGAAACGCATAAACACTTCATTATCCTGCAATCCATAGTTAACACGGAATGCACCACTGAATTTATAATCTTCCAAAAATTCCATGGCGCCAACTCTTGTCATGGCGTTTAACGGATTATTGTTACCAAGATTAACTGGGCCAGATGCACCAGAATATGGTTGAAAACGATTAATGAGCAACGCCCCATTAGATGCGAAGTTGGTTGTTACGTTATCAATAAAATATTTCTTGGCATAAGGGAACAGGCGCATGCGGGCCAATACCTCTTCCTGGCTCGGTTTTTTAGCACCCATCAATTTTTCGCCTGGTTGAATAGAATCGTTTTTGAATTCTGTTTCAAAAAAATCTGTTGGCGGTTTTTCAGTAGTGGTACTATCAACAATGTCTGTTCTGTTCTGAGTATTCTCGCCAGCTATTTTATCGAGCCTTGTCATACGCTTGATGTACTCAGTGGGCCGTGCATTTACATTGCGTTTACGCAATGTATTTTCGTCGACCTTTAATTTATACAGGAATTTAAATTCGCCCTGGCGGTTTACTTCCGTTACTTGCCCGTTATCACCTGCAATGCGTGTTTCCAATACACTGCTTTGATAATTACTCATTGGGAAAGTGTAAGAACTGTCATCTGTTACTCTGAAAGTAAATACTGAATCTGGTTCCTGTTTGTTCCATGCACGCAACGTTGAATCAAGTTCCTTTGGCTCAGGGTTGCGGAGAATTTCATCACCCACCTGGAAGATGGTATCTAAGCCAGCTGCTGTGGTGCTGAAGAAACCTGCCCAACGATTGCCAATACCATTTTCATCACTAATAAAAGTGAAGTGATTCGTGTTGTATTGCGTTGGGTAACGGGCATTACCGTATTTAATATTGCTGAGCTGCGATATTTGTTTGAATTCAGATTTATTCCAGTTATCGATCAGGAAAACATTGTAACGTTCTTTTGGTAAAACGGTATCGCCGGTTGGAGCGTTAGGCGACGGACGATTACTGGAAAAGATGATACCGGTCTTGTTTGGAAAAGCTACAAAGCTTGCGTCAAGATCATCATACACATCATTAGTTACCTGCTCTGCAGTTTGTTTATCGATCTTGTAAACAAATACATCGCTTTGTCCTCCTTTCACTGCACTCATCACCAATGTATTTGGATCGAGCATATATTGCATATCATTCACCTGCTCAAACGGAAGCTCAACATTTTTTACTGTTTTGATACGGCGAAATGCATCATACACATTCAACAATACTTTTCCCTTTTCCCAAACAATCATGGCAATACGTGTTCCTTTCGGATCCCACGCCAGCAACGGATAGTTCGGATTTGGTTTTTCCTCCAGGTTACGAACACCACTCTTCCACAATACTTTTTCTGAAATGAAATTTTCGTTCAGGATCACTCTCGTTTGACCTTTGCGGTATTCAACAACCGCATAAGTGAAACTCTTTGGATTAGGATTTGCCTGGAAACGGAAATAATCGTTTTTGCCAATTTCTTTTGGAACAGTTAAACGGCCGGCAGGCACATTTCTTCTTGCACGGATATCTTTAAAATATTTGTCACGGTTGTAAAGCATGAAATCTTTCAATACATCTTTCAGCTTTTTCTTGGCAACAGTTTGCGTTGCCCTGTTCACATTTTTATAAATACGACTCAGGTATAAAAGATAGGTCACATTTTCACGGCGATATTTTTCTTCGATGTAGTACCAAAACGCATGACCGGCCAAACGTGGCTGCTCGTAGGCAAAATGGTAAAAGCTTTTATAATCGGCGCCAATCATAGAGCTTTTTAATTCGTTGTCGAGTTTAGTGCTCCAGTTTTCAGCAGCATAAGAAATGTAACCATCGGTCATCCATTTCGGAAGATCGAGCAAGGCTTGGTTTTGTGCAAACTCACCAAGATCATCACCAAACAACATACTTTCAACCAGCACCTTTGCAATCCCTTCACGTATCTGGCGGCGTAGATCATTATGATCACCATTATAATAAACCACCATTTTATTATTCACCAGCTTGGTTAAGCCACCAGCGTTGGGAATGTCGAGACCAATACCAATATTTGATTGCTTATAATCATTGAAGTTGTTGTAAAGAACAACGTTGATCCTGCGCTGAATACCGAATTCAATAAAATCTTCAAGTTGGGGAAGTTCTGCTTCAGCTACCTGTGTTGCAAATTTTGCCAGTTCTAAACCATTAAGAGTATAATGAACATTGAAGTTGGGACTTTGGTAAAAGCTCCATTTGAATTTGGTATGTTGAACCCGGTTTTTCCCAAACTCCACCATGTTCACCTGCGCAAGAGATTGATTCAGGAATAAGACCAAAAGAAATGATGCCGTTGCTGTAAGCCTTAGAAAACCGGTCGCTTGAATTCGCATATTTTTGTGTTATATCATTAAGAGAATCAGGTTCGGGAAAACCGACATTTAAAAGTACAAAAATCAATCCATGTTCACTGTTAAAGCTTTTACTTTCAGCCCTGTTCAGGAGAACACATATATTCTTTATAACGAACAAAAGAAGGCATTCATTATCGACCCCGGCTGTTATTTTGATGAAGAGCGGGAAGAGCTGGCCTCCTTTCTTCAACAAACGCAATTAACACCCGTACAGTTGCTTAATACTCACTGCCATCTCGATCATGTGTTTGGCAATAAATGGATCTACGAAACCTATAGTTTGGAACTGCACCTGCATGCCAATGAAAAACAGGTATTAGACTATGCCCCCGCAAGTGGTTTAATGTGGAACTTGCCTTTTGATAATTACAACGGACCATTAAATTGGTTGAATGAAGGCGATGAAATAGTGATGGGTGAGGACAAACTAACGGTGCTGTTCACCCCGGGACATGCACCAGGTCATGTTTGCTTTTATTGCAAAGCGCAGAATTTTGTAATTGGCGGCGATGTGTTGTTTCGTGAAAGCATTGGCCGGACCGATCTGCCCGGAGGCCATCACCAGACCTTGCTTAACAGCATTCGCAGCAACCTGTTTGTGTTACCGAACGAAACAATTGTGTACAGTGGCCACGGGCCTGCCACCACTATTGGCCACGAGAAAAAGCACAACCCTTTTTTAGCGGGATGAAATAAATTTTCCGATATACGGTAGGTTTTGAAGTTCCTTTCGCTCAACCTGCAGCACCAGCCAGGTAAAACAAGCCAGCAATAACGTGCCGGTAAGTATGCTGAACCAAAGTGGTGAATAAAGCAAGAGGATGAGTTTATGAAACAATACGATGATGGTTACTGCAATAAGATAATTGATGATTTTTTTTCGTGCATAGGGGACAGGGTAATATTTCTGTCCCAGTAAATAACTACTTATCATCATCAATAAGTAACAGGTGAACGTTGCAATGGCTGCACCCCAATAATGAAATTTGGGAATCAATAAAATGTTCACCAATACTGTAACAACAGCTCCGCCAATGGTTATTACAGCACCATACATATTCTTATTGGTTAGCTTGTACCATACACTCAGGTTATAATAAATACCCAAAAAGATATTGCCCATTGCCAGCAGCAACACAACGTTCATACCTTCGCCCCATGCTTTTGATTTAATGGTGAGAATTGCTTTCAACACATCGAGATACAATCCAATAAATAAAAACATAAAACAACATGCAATTACAAAGAACTTCATAACTCTTGCGTAAGTGCGTGGGGCATCTTCATCTTTAGAGCGATTAAAGAAAAATGGTTCGGCGGCCATACGAAAAGCCTGAATCATGATCGTGATAAGTACGGCAATTCTGTAAATGTTGGCAAACACACCCAGCTCATGTTTTGCTTGTTGTTTTGGCAAATCAACTACATGCTGGTAAACAAGCCGGCTTAACATATCATTGATCATTCCACCCAAACCTACAATGATGAGCGGATAACTATAATGCATTACTTCTTTCCACAATGAACTGTCGAAGCTGAAGCGGATCTGTTTCCATTCCTTCCATAGTAATAAAAAGGTGAAGACACTACCGCATAAATTACCAATGAGATAATAGCCAATGCCAATTTCCTTGTTGTAAAAAGTGCCAATGAAACTATCAGGATTGTTTTTAGCATAAGAAGGAAGAAATCCGAGAAAGGTAAATACAATAAGGATATTTATAACGATACCGGCTACCCGTACAAACGCATATTTTTTTGGCCGGTTTTCCTGGCGTAAACGGGCAAAAGGTAAAGTAGCCAGCGTATCAAAAAAAAGAATGGCCAGCATCCATGTAATATATTCCGGGTGATCATTTAGTCCCGCCGCACCAGCAATACCATCACGGAACACAAACAGCAAAAGAGCGAATAAAATGGTAGTTGCAAAAATGGAAAGGCTTAAGGTATTATAAAGTGCAGTGCGATCTTTTTCGTTTGAATAACGGAAATAGGCTGTTTCAACACCGTACGTAAATACAATACCTAAAAAAGGAATGATGGCATAAACCTGTGTAAGATCAGCAGTGGCGGAAGGTTGAGCAAAAATGAATGGCAATGCCATATTCATTAAATAACCCAGGAACCGGCTTGCGATTGTGGGTAAACCATACCATAAAGTTTGTCCGGCTAATTTTTTAACACTACTCAAGGGAACGAAATTAAGATTCTTTGGAAATAGGTAAACATATTTTGGTGTTAATGCAACACATAGGGCTTGTTTTTTATCTTAGTAGTACAAAACTGAGTTTATGAAAAAACAAATCTACACGTTACTTGCAAGTTTAGTGGTTACAATGTGCGCAAGTGCCCAAACTTTCGGCGACCTGGAAATCCAGAAGAAAAAAATTCCTGCAATAATTACCGAAATTCCTTACACGGCATCTGTAACAGAAGATGCCATACGACAAAAATTCAGCCAAATGGGTTATAGTGCCAAAGAAAGTAAAGGTGTGTATACTTATAAGGCGGTACGCATTCCGGAAATACAAGAGGAAATATTTGATGTGTTGTTAAAAGTAGAACGAAAGAGCCGTAAGGAAAAAGATGAAAGCAATGTTTACTTTATTGTGTCTCGTGGTTATGAGAATTACGTGAAAAGTACAGATGATGCTGTGTTGATCGCCAAGATCAAACAATATGTTCTCGGTTTTATTCCCTTAGTTGAAGCACAGGCGCTTGAAGTAGAAATAAAAGACCAGGAAGACAAAGTAAAGTCGAATGAAAAGAAACTGAAAGATTATGAAGATGAAAGCGGAAGTCTTGAACGGAAGAAAAAGAAACTGGAAGATGATATTGAGCAAAACAAAAAGAATATTGAAAAGCAGAAAGGCGAAGTAGAGAACCAACGGAAAGCATTGGATGTGCTGAGAGCCAAACGTAAAACCGCATAATGTGCAGGCCCCGTTTAAAAAGCGGGGCTTTTTTTATTGTGGTGCAGCAAAACTGTTGTTGGTTGTAAAGCTGTTGTCAGTTAATGTGCGGAAGAAGTCAACTAATGCAGTTCGCTCCGCAGTAGAAAGTGTAATGCCTTTGCTGAGTAAGGGATCAAGCGAAGCACTTTGCTGAACCCCTGAATTGTAATGCTCAAATACCTGTTCAAATCCAATAAATCTTCCATCATGCAAAAAGGGATAACTCTTAAACAGGTTACGTAATGATGGTACACGAAATTTCAGAGAATCGGTTTTAATGCCGGTAACGGCCATCCTTCCTTTGTCGTTAAAAATATTTAGCGGTAGTCCATTATTGCGAAAAGAAAAGTCGGTGAATAGCGGCTCTGAATGGCAGCTGTTGCATTTGTTGAGAAATACAGTATAGCCCGCTTGCTCATTTGTTGTAAAATTTCGGAGGTTTTGTTTTACCGAATCATATTTTGTTTGGCTGCTGATGAAGGCACTTACAAATTGCGTTAATGCATTAAAGATGCGTGGCTGGCTGATGTAAGCTGAGCCGTAAGCCGCTTTAAACTGTTGTGCATATTGCCCATCGGTTTTTAATTTATTAATGATATTACCAATGGTTTCACCAAATTCAATTGGACTATTAATATGTGCTGCATATACTTCATCAAGCAACTTGTATTTTCCATCCCAACCATAGGAAGTTTGCCAGGCAAGATTAAATAAGCTCATAGCATTGCGTATGCCATGTGCACCATTTACTCCGTGACTTAGATCATGATCGTAGGTGCCAAACGCTGCAATTTGCTGGTGGCATGAACCGCAAGAGATAGTTCCATCAACAGAAAAACGGCGATCATAAAACAACCTGCGGCCCAATTCAAAACCTTCCTTTGAAATGGGATTTCGTTGGTAAAAATCAGTTGCAGGAAAGTGGGCAGGAATTTGTACAGTATAGGACGTTAATTGAAGATCGTTTTTCTTACAGCTCTCTATCACCCATGCGGTAATAACAATGAATGCGAGAATAAGAAGAATGCTTTTATATGTTTGCATGTGTTAGTAATCAGATAAACGGACCTTGCGCCGACTTTGTTTTTGCTCGCCTTGTTTTTTCTTCAAGTCAATACGTTTTTCTTTGGCTGCTTTCGATGGCTTACTTGCAATACGTGCTTTCTTTGGCGTTAATGCAACGGAAATAAGTTCGTTCATCTTTTTGATCACTTCCTCTTTATTGCTTTGCTGCGTGCGATGCACCTGGCTTTTTACCAGCAACATTCCCTCTTTATTAATACGATTGCTGAGTTTTTCCTGCAGTACTGTTTTTTGTTGTTCAGTTACCAGCGCCGATGTCGCAATATGCCAATAGCCCATCACCATGGTTTCCACTTTGTTTACATTTTGACCGCCGGCTCCACCACTTCTTGCAGTCTGGAACTGAATTTCACTGCTCACATCTTTTATCATACATCAAACCCGAAGCGTTGTATTTTCGGTGATCGAATTTACAACCAATTGAACGAACTATGAGAGCGGTACTGCAACGAACGGCTTTTGCTTCTGTAAAAGTTGATGGAAATATTACAGGTTCTATCCAGAAAGGATTGTTGGTATTACTGGGAATTGAAGGTGCAGATACAACGGAAGATATTGAATGGCTCAGTAGCAAAATTGTAAATCTTCGCATTTTTGATGATGATAACGGAGTTATGAATTTGAGCGTGAAAGATGTTAATGGAGGTATTTTGCTGGTGAGCCAGTTCACCTTGCATGCATCTACAAAAAAAGGAAACAGGCCATCGTACATAAAAGCCAGTAAACCTGATTTCGCCATTCCGATGTATGAAAAAATGATCACGCAACTCGAAACCCAGCTCGGCAAAAAAATAGAAACCGGCATTTTTGGGGCTGATATGAAAGTGGAATTGCTGAATGATGGGCCGGTGACGATTGTGATTGATACAAAGAATAAGGAATAATTTGAGAATTGATTAATTTGAAAATTTGAAAGTGACATGAGCGCAGACATTACAATTAGACAAGCCCAACTTGATGTTGACCAATGGATCTCGACAGTGGGCGTTCGTTATTTTAACGAGCTAACTAATCTTGGTATTTTAATGGAAGAAGTGGGGGAGTTGTCAAGGTTAATTGTGCGCAAGTACGGAGAGCAATCTTTTAAGGAAAACGATAAAGGAAAAGAATTAAGCGATGAAATGGCTGATGTGCTTTGGGTGCTTATTTGTTTGGCTAATCAAACAGGTGTTAATTTAACTGATGCCTTGCAAAAGAATTTCGAAAAGAAAAACATTCGGGATGCTAACCGGCATAAAGAAAATGAAAAGTTGAAATAAGCCTTTGACTTTTGGGATTAGATTTTGGATTTTACTTCTTGCTCCTTGTTCCTTGGGCTTGCGCCTTCAAAGGCTTATATTTGCCCACTTTCAAAAACAGCAAACATGGCGAACGAGAAGCTTTTTGCAAACATTATATCGCATGCAAAAGAGTATGGTTATATTTTTCAATCATCTGAAATTTATGATGGTTTAAGTGCGGTGTACGATTATGGTCAGGTAGGCGCTCAACTGAAAAAAAATATCCGTGATTTTTGGTGGAAAAGCATGACGCAGCTTAACGACAACATCGTAGGTATTGATGCTGCCATTTTCATGCATCCAACTACCTGGAAAGCGAGCGGTCACGTTGATAATTTCAGCGACCCGATGATCGACAATAAGGATAGCAAAAAACGTTATCGTGTTGATCATTTGATAGAAGCACACGCTGACACTCTTTCTGAATCTGAATCTGCGGCGCTCATTGCACAAATGGAACAGTTGTTGGCAGCCGATGATTTTGCAGGTATCAAACACCTAATTGAAGATAATAAGATCAAATGTTCAGTAAGCGGCACAGCCAACTGGACCGATGTTCGCCAGTTCAATCTCATGTTCTCAACCGAGTTTGGTGCTGTGAGCAGCGACAATCCTGAAGATAATATTGTGTACCTGCGCCCCGAAACGGCACAAGGTATTTTTGTGAATTTCCTCAATGTGCAAAAGACCGGCCGAATGAAAATACCGTTTGGTATTGCTCAAACCGGCAAGGCCTTCCGCAACGAAATTGTTGCCCGCCAGTTCATCTTCCGCATGCGTGAATTTGAACAAATGGAGATGCAATTCTTTGTGAGGCCTGGCACTGAACTGGACTGGTATGCTAAATGGAAGGAGACCCGTTTGCAATGGCACAAAGATTTAGGCTTACCGGCCGAAAAACTCCGTTTCCACGACCATATCAAGCTGGCTCATTACGCAAATGCTGCTGTTGATATTGAATTTGAATTCCCTTTTGGCTGGAAAGAACTTGAGGGCATCCATTCAAGAACGGATTACGATCTCCGTCGCCACCAGGAATTCAGTAAAAAGAAAATGCAGTATTTCGATAATGATTTGAATGCTGAAGGCAAGCCATTTGGTAATTATATACCATATGTCGTTGAAACATCGGTGGGTCTTGATCGCCTGTTTCTTACTGTTTTGAGCAATTCGTACCACGAAGAAGAAGTTCCAACGGCAGAAGAAGGCAAGACTGATACCCGCACTGTCCTCCGGTTGCCTCCAAAAATTGCCCCTATAAAACTGGCAGTTTTTCCGCTTACAAAAAGGGATGGCTTACCGGAGATTGCAGAAGAGTTAATGAAGGAGTGTCGGCCTCATTTCCACTGTTTTTACGAGGAAAAAGATGCGATTGGCAAGCGGTATCGCCGCCAGGATGCAGTGGGAACACCGTTTTGTGTAACGGTTGATCATCAAACCAAAGAAGACCAAACAGTAACCATAAGGTATAGAGATACGTTGCAACAGGAACGCATTCCGTTGTCTACCGTTAAACAATTTATCCTTAATACAGTTGCATAGTTGACGAAAGTGAACTAATTTGCGGTCGATAAGCTACTTATACATAATTTAATTGTATACCCAAATCAATGTAAGTCCTTCCCTGAGGATACATTTGAGAATTAAACAAAGGAACAAATGAACCTTACTCAATTAACCCTTGAAATCCTTGGTGGTACCCTAGGTGCAATTTTCGGCATTACCCAATCGACCCTTGAAATTCACGTAGTACTCTTCGCTGGAATTTTGCTTGTTGTCGGTTTTCTTGGTGTGAGAATTGGAAAAAAACAAGTGATGTCGAAAGAAAAAAGAATCTTAGAGTTGGAAGATGAAATGCTGGCCGCTCACAAAGAAATCCTTCACTTTGCAAAAACCAACAAGCAACTTGCAGAAACATTGGAAAAGGCAAAAATTCCTTACCCTGTTTCACATATCGATGAAGAAGAAGATGAAAAGGTGAGAAAAATTCCTCTCGGCAAAATCGGATAAAAATTACAACGTCATAAAAAAAGTCCCTCGTTCATAACGAGGGACTTTTTTATTTGCGATTGTGTTAGCGTTTTATTTTGTTGTTCGTACAATCTTCTTTACGAACTGCTCTTTACCTTTTCTGTCTCTGATTTCTACAAAATAAATACCGCTCGAAAGGTTATTGATATTAAGTCGTGTATCGGAATAAGAAGTTAGCTTGTTAAATACTTCCTGGCCCATTGCATTTACAATTCGGATATTCATTTCACGCACTTGTGTTTTATTGCCTGTGTTTATGAACAACCCATCGGCGTCATCAGTATAAACATTCTTAATGAAAATGCCTGAACCGGTTACATCATTAACATTTGTTACAGTTTGGGTTAGGCCCATATTAACGGCATTGATCCAGAATTCTGAAAAACTTTTCACTTTAAACTCCGCATAATAACCATTGTTGAAAGGAACAACATCAACTTTTCCTGAATCAATAAACTGGAAAATTCCATCAGCGCCATCATTTAACACGCCATTTTCAAAGAAAGGGTTGCCGTATTTCGTAATGGCCGCCAGGTATGCATCTGTAAATTTGATGCAAAGACTGCAGGCAGTTGCTGTAATCAAAGCTTTTGCTTCCTGTTCTGTAAAATAAAAACGAACAAGTACACTATCAGTTGGCGCATTGGTTGATCGAATGACAAGGTTGCGATCAAGATAATATTGATTATTCATTGTGCGCACAGGTCCTGTATTGATGTAGACGCTTACCTCTGTGTTTCCAAGATTCTGACCCAGTGGATTGATAGATGCTATTCTTGTTCCACCACTGTTGAAATGCACCCAGTTATTGCCGCTTACTGTTTGATTGATATTTAATACATCGGCACCAGTATAGATCGTTGCTTTTTCAAAGATGTGTATATCATCAATACCAATGCCTTCATATTGCGTCAATTCGTCGCTTGAAATGGAAATACGGAATCTAATATTTGACACATTAGGCACTTCGGTACTTGAAACATGCCAACGTTGAATGCTTTTTTTCCATGATTGATTGGAAGACGAATCGAACCAGTTAGTACCATTGATTCCAGTGAGTCGTTGCCACGAATTTCCATTGTCCGTGCTATATTCCAATGTATGATAGTCGCAATTGCAATTATCTTCCTGTTGCGTAATATGACTGAAGCTTAAAACAGGTTGAGTTAAGCTACCCAGGTTAAAACAAGGTGAATATAGATAAGAGGTTTCATTTTGTTTATACACATTGTCAAGTGTGGTAAACCAGCCTTTGCCTTCGCTTGCTGAACGATTCATTAATGTTTTTGAAGGCTTACCCCAACGCCAGCTGCTGTAACTAAGCGTATCGGTAAACCAGTTTCCATTATTGTTATCAAAACGTTCGAGGTAAGGAAACGAATTGATAACCGGGCTACTGTAAATAATACGATTGTTGATGCTATCATTCAATGGATAGTTATCGGAACCCAATTGTACCCATGCATCAATCTCATAAGCTTTATAGCCAGATAGGTTTGCCTGGGTTGGAAATGTAAAATCAAGTTCAGTATTTCCAGCCAACGATGAGATTGATCCCGCTACAGCTGTTCCATTATTAATACGATAATATACAGGTATGTTTGTGAAAGTAGTTGCGGTTGTATTCTTTACTTTAACGGTGATGTTTGCATTGCCGGGATTACAATTAAATGTATCAGGAGCTACCAATTGAGTAAGTAATACATCATTACTTGCCTGCACAATGCGGATATCGTCAAACGTAAATCCGTCATCCTGATCATAGCCATTTATATCATAAGATGCATTATTTGCAGATGTAGTGCTTATCTGATCGAAACGAACCTGGAAACTTGAACTAACCGTTTGTCCCAGTTCATTGATGTTGATGCTGACACGTTTTACTTCGCCAAGATTGCCTTGATTGTTAGAAAGATTGTATACCAGTACCCAAGGTTGAGTATCGCTGCCCCGCATCCATACACCAGTACCTGGTTGTTTTAATTGCCCGTGATTTTTAAAGTTGAAATCGAAACGTAAACCCTGTGCTGAAGTGTAATTGCTAAGGTTGAGGGTGCCTGTTACACTATTACCAGCAAGTACGCCGTTATAATTTATTGCATCAAGTGTAATGGCTTTGCTTCCGTTAACCGCAACACCGGTATTAACAAATGTGCGCAATCGGCCATTAGAAGTATTGATATAGTCGAAACGATCAGCATTATTTAACGCAAAGAAATTTGTTTTGTATTCTTCATTTCCTGTTGTTTCGAAAGTTTCTGCATAAGGTAAGCTTAAGGCCGGGTTTGCAACATGTTTTACAACATAGGTGAGGTCGTCATTGGCTGGCTGGGCATCACCTGTTTGTTTTACTGTTACTTTAATATTGTAGGTGCCGGTTGCAGATAAATTTGCAGTTGTTGCGAACGTATAATTGGCTGTTGCATTGGAAGCAATAGAAACATTTGATATTTCTGATACAACAGCGCTTCCATTTACCTGGTAAGAAATAGTATAAGTGCTGCTTGTTGCAACATCGTCAAGATTTTTTATACGCACCGTAATTGGTTGAGTTGCTGACAAACCAGTGCTTGTATTTTGTCTACCATGAATTGGAGAAAGTAATGAATCTATTTTTAGATCATTGTCAAATTCAGAAGCAGTGCACGCAGTGGCGAGTGATGGCATGATACTTTTTGCAACAGCACGCATACCTAATGAATCCGTCATTCGTGCACGAACGGTGAACCAATAAGTTTGTGTTTTATTCAAACCACTCACACGATAGCTCAACGAATTAGTTGTGCCGAGGGATGAGAAAGCACCATCATTTAATTGCATGACTTCGTAATCGTTAGCGCCGGTTACTGCTGGCCAGGTGAGATTTACATAACCTTCGCAGGGAACAGTTGCTGTTAATACGGGCTGGGCCAGAATGGTAAAGTTGCCAGGAGATGTTGCCGAAGCTCCGGTGCCATTTCTGGTAACTCTTACTTTGCCTTTGTTGGTAGGAGTGTTGGGCAAATTGAGCCATCTGAGCCTGTGCTGGTTACCTGCAATATTATCGGCAATTAATATCCATGTAAGGCCATCGTCAATTGAATATTCCAGTTTAAAAGTATTTGTACTATTATCCGATGCATTCCATTTGATAATTTCTTCCAACCCCGGAGAGAAACGTTCGCCACCGTATGGATGTTCAAGTTTTATTTCATCCATTAAAAACTCATACGTAACAAAAAATTCCTGAGGTCCATTGGGTATATTGAAACCCTTGAGATCGATTGTCACATTAGTTCCAGGGTTGTCAATAGTTACCTGCTCAATATTATTAATGCGATCGGTCCCACGTACAGCAACATTATTTACATTACTTGGAGTTGCATCTAAAATCCAGGGATTATAGATTGTTGAACCGTCAGTAACTGTTAAGTCAATATCGTTGACTAATGCTTTTGACGTAAGAGGTGAACCTTCTTTGTCGTGCCAGTAGAGCATTACTTTGAGCTTTCTTGTTCCAGCTGGTACGCTTATAATTTTCGAAAAATTTCCTCCAGTAGTTAACAGCCCCGAAAAATATCGATTGTTTTCTATTGCCTCGGTTGAACGTCTGGGATTAATAAATCCAAATCCATAACTATAGTCAGGTCCAAGGTTTCCATGATCATCAGCGCTATTGCACACTATTGCTTTAAGCAAAGCCGATTTTGGAAGGATGTTTCCATTTAACTGCTTAAATCTTTCTGTTAGAAGTGCGAGAACGCCTGCAACAAATGGGGAGGAAAAGCTTGTGCCGTATCCATCAGCATATCCATTATTTAAACCACTGGGTGAAAATACTGCTACGCCATGTGCCGTTATTTCAGGTTTAATCCGACCATCTTCAACCGGACCTCTGCTTGAACTTGCATTTAACACATCTGTTCCCAGATGGTAATCGGCCACATCAAGCACGTTCTTACCTACCTGGTAACCACTTTTTATCGTGCCGAACGAAAGTGAGTAGGGTGAACAAACCCGTTCGCCATCGTTACCTGCTGCAAAAACGTGTTGTAAATATGGATTGTTATAAATCTGTCGATCAACATACAGACTTAATTCATTGTAATCACTATTTCCGGCACAGCCCGCAAGGCCTGTATAGTAGGAATTATTAGTAACTGTCATTCCAAAATCACTAAAGTAGGTGGCTGATTTCGAAAGTATATAATCGAAGAGGTCGACTATCAGCAAACTATTTGGCGCTACGCCTCTAAATCTTTCTTCAACAATTCCGTCGCCTCCAACCACGCCTGTTACTTGTCGACCATGATTACCTGATATATAAGTGGGATTTCTGTTTAATACATTCTTAGTGTTATCCAAGTGAAGCGGGTCTGCATTATCACCAATACCAACTGTAACGCCAGCGCCACTTAAATTTCTGCCTGCAACTTCTGAACTTGTAAGATTCGTTAGCCCAAATAGACCTCTTTCACGTTGATTTAAAGGTGTTGACTGCAAAAACGATGCATTTAAAAAAGAAATAAACGGCAGATTGCTGACTGCTGTAATATTCCTTGCCGGTATATTTACCTGTGCAAGCCCCTGGTTGAGATAATCTGATTTTGTTAAGGAAACTTCGTATCCTGCAAGTGTTTCTTTTACCTCATTCCACTTTACTCCTTGCTGTAGTTGAATATTTAGCAATAAAATCGTTTCCGGTTGTTGAGATGCTAACAAGGTATTCAACTCACGGCCAAGCTTAGCCGAACCAGGCATGTTGATTATTGCTCGTACCCCTGCGCCAAAAAGCTGTGAAAACTGCGGCATCCTTTTCATACGCACCTGGTAACTATGGTCAGGGAGATACGATAATAATTCTATACCCATTCCTTTTAACGAAAGCTGTTGGGCATTTGTCACTGGTTTTTCAAATGAAAGAACAGTGTAGGTCCATTCGCCAAACCTACCCTTCCGGAATTCATTTGTAATAGTTTCCGCATCCATATTTGCATGTACGGATATATCACCGGTCTTTAAACGGAGGGTGGTGATCTTCTTTTGTGCAATCAGTGAGTTAATACTGCACAGCAAAACAATTAGCAAAAAAGCATTTTTCATATTTGTGAACAGGTAAGTAAAATTGGGTAATCGTCGGAACGAAAGAGAGTATGGCTGTACATACGGATGGCGGTAATTCATGAGTTGGTTTTACAGATTTGGATTGAACTCAAAAATAGGCATTCTTTCCCTAAAAAAGAAGCTCTTCGCATAAAGTGGAATGCAGTAAAATTCTCGGACTACCCGTATCTTTGCCGACTGTGAATTTTGAGTTGTTGCAGCAAAAGTTTATTGATGACCCCCGCCTTTTTCAAGTGGCGGACAGGCTTTCTTTTTCCCAAACGCAACGTATCTATCTCAAAAACCTGTTGGGAAGCTCTTCACAGTTCGTGGCAGCGTCTGTTTTTAACCATTCTTCGCTTGAACAATTCAATCATTTGTTTATTGTAAACGATGCTGAAGAAGCAGCTTATTTCCACAATTCGTTGGAAAGTATCACCAAAGAACTCAACTTGTTTTATTTCCCTTCATCATTTAAGCATCCTAAAAATTTTAGACTACTCAATTCCTCGCATGTCATGCTGCGTACGGAAGCACTGACGAAATTTTCCATGCCAACGGGTCAGCGTGTGGGGGCAATGGTTACTTATCCCGATGCTTTGTTTGAAAAAGTGGTGTTGCCCAAAAAATTACAAGGCAATATGCTGCTCATCAAAACCAACGATACCCTGGATGTTGATAATATGATGGGCTTTCTGGTAGATCTTGGTTTTGAACGCACCGACTTTGTGTATCAGCCCGGACAGTTTGCCGTACGTGGTGGTATCCTCGATATTTATTCCTTCGGCAATGAAAAACCTTACCGTCTTGAATTGTTTGGTAACGATGTGGACAGCATCCGCATCTTTGATCCTGAAACGCAGTTGAGTGAGAGAAGGTTGGCGCAGGTGAGCATTATTCCGAATGTTGAAACACAATTTGAAAGTGGTGAGAAAGTTTCATTGTTTGAATTTTTGCCGGAGAATACAATTGTGTGGGTGAAGGATTTCGATGTGATGAAGGAACGACTGCTCACCATGGAAGAAGACATGGAGCAGTTTTTAAAGCTACCTGTTTCAAAACAGGAGCGTGATGAAGATGAGCGGTTGGAAAAGATCGATCTCAACGAACAGGATTTTATTACTGCAGCCATTGTTGAAGAGCAGATTCAACAACATCATACAATCGAGTTTGGTTACGAACCACACTTGTTGAATACTGTAGAAGAGAAGAACAGGTTTGAAATTGAATATCATACCAAACATCAACCGGCGTTTAACCGGCAGTTTGAATTGCTCATCAACGATCTCAAGAGCTGGAATGCGAAGAAATTTGAAGTATTCATCTTTGCAGAAAATCCCAAACAGTTAGAAAGGTTGCACAGCATCTTTGCAGATCTCAAAGCTGAAATTCCTTTCACGCCAATTGCATTGGCTATTCATGAAGGATTCATTGATGAAGACTTGAAAGTTGTTTGTTACACCGATCATGAAATTTTCCAACGTTATCATAAGTACAAAGTCAAGCAGGCATATAATAAGAGTAAGGCGCTAACTATTCGTGCCTTGAAGGAATTGCAGCCCGGCGACTATGTTACGCATATTGATCACGGTGTGGGTACATACAGTGGTTTGCAGAAGATTGAAGTGAATGGGGTAATGCAGGAAGCTGTGCGGTTGATTTATAAGGACAGTGATATTTTGTATGTGAACATTAATTCACTCCACAAAATTTCAAAGTACACTGGTAAGGAAGGAAGTGTGCCGAAGATCAACAAACTTGGTAGCGATGCATGGCAGCGATTGAAAGAAAAAACAAAAACGAAAGTTAAAGAGATTGCTTTCGATTTGATTCAGCTGTACGCACAACGTAAAGCACAGCAAGGTTTTCAACATACGCCCGATAGCTACTTGCAAACGGAGCTGGAAGCTTCATTTATGTATGAAGACACACCAGATCAGAGCAAAGCAACGGCCGATGTAAAGAAAGATATGGAAGCGCCATCGCCAATGGATCGTTTAGTGTGTGGTGATGTGGGTTTTGGAAAAACAGAAATTGCTGTGCGTGCGGCTTTCAAAACGGTTTGTGATGGAAAGCAGGCGGCCATTATGGTGCCTACAACTATTCTTGCCTATCAGCATTACAAAACATTCCAGGATCGTTTAAAAGATTTTCCCGTTACGGTTGATTACGTAAACCGTTTTAAATCCACAAAAGAAAAGAAAGAAACCTATCAAAAATTACAAGAAGGTAAAGTAGATATCATAGTGGGAACGCATGCTTTGCTTGCGAAAGATGTGAAGTTTAAAGATCTCGGTTTGCTGGTTGTAGATGAAGAACAAAAGTTTGGTGTAGGTCATAAAGAAAAGATCAAAACGCTTAAAACAAATGTAGATTCACTCACACTAACGGCAACACCTATTCCACGTACATTGCAGTTTAGCTTGATGGGTGCAAGAGATCTCAGCATCATGAATACACCACCGCCGAACCGTCAGCCAATACAAACCGAAGTGCAGGTGTTCCAGGAAGATTTTATCCGTGATGCGATTTACTTTGAAACAGAACGTGGCGGACAAGTATTCTTTATTCATAACCGAATTGCAGGCTTGGCTGAAATGGCTGCTATCATTCAGCGTTTGTGCCCCGATTTGAGCATCGGTTTTGCACATGGGCAAATGGAAGGCCACGAACTTGAAGAACGCATCTTCGACTTCATCGATAAAAAATACGATGTTCTTGTTTGTACGAACATTGTTGAAAGTGGTGTTGACATTCCTAACGTAAACACCATCATGATCAACAATGCGCACCAGTTTGGTTTAAGTGATCTGCACCAGTTGCGTGGTCGTGTAGGCCGCAGCAACAAAAAAGCATTTTGCTACTTGCTGGCGCCGCCAATGAGCACATTGCCGAATGATAGTCGCAAGCGATTGCAAACATTAGAACAACACAGTGAACTCGGCAGCGGTTTCCAAATTGCCATGCGTGATCTTGATATTCGTGGTGCAGGTAATATGCTTGGTGGTGAGCAAAGTGGTTTTATGGCAGAGATTGGATTTGAAATGTACCAGAAAGTATTGGACGAAGCCATCCGAGAATTGAAACGCACCAAGTTCCGTGAACTCTTTAAAGAAGAAATTCAGCAGCAGGAAAACTATGTAAAAGATTGCGTGATTGATACGGATCTGGAAATTTTGATTCCTGATGCGTATGTTGAAAGCATTGGCGAGCGTTTGAGCTTGTACACACGTTTGGATAATTGTGAAAACGAAGAAGACCTGGTTGAATTTCATAAAGAACTTATCGATCGTTTTGGTCCCATACCTCCGCAGGTAGAAGATCTGTTTACTACTGTGCGTTGCCGTAAGTTGGCTGTTGAACTTGGCTTTGAAAAAATGACATTAAAAGAGCAAACCCTTCGTTGCTACTTTATTAATAATCCTGATTCTCCTTACTTCGAATCTTCCGTGTTCCAGGGTATTATGCAGTTTGTGCAAACATCTTTAAATAAAGCGCAGCTAAAACAAACAGGCAAACTTTTTCTCCTGGTGGTAAGAGACATGAATGGCATGGAAGCATTACTTCGTCTGCTTACCCGCATGCATGCTGATGTGATTGGTAAGCCGGTTACAGTTTAATACGTGCAGCTTATTTCTGCAAATAGTTTAAGTTGATGGAACAGAATTAAAGCATTAATTTTAAGGCAGCCGAATTGCTGTTCCCACTTTAACCATCATTTTAAACATTAAACCTTCAATCAATGGAACAAAACTTCGCAAATGCCGGCGAAATCAGGTATGCCCAGGTAAGCAGCGATGAACGCTCTATCGCAATTCTCACTCATGTTTTATCGATTTTCTTTTCTGTCATTGCCCCTTTAATTATCTACCTGGTAAAGAGGAATGAATCACGTTATGTGGGCGAACATGCGAAAGAAGCATTGAATTTTGGAATAAGCGTTTTTATTTATTGCATCATCTGCATACCATTGATATTTATTATCGTCGGTATATTCTTCCTCATAGCAATCGGAATAGGTTCGCTTATCATTTACATTATTGCGGCAGTAAAAGCTGCCGATGATGTGTTGTACCGTTATCCGTTTACAATTCGTTTCATCAAGTAGTTTTACTTTTTTTAAGTTAATTCATTGATAAAGGCTTTCATAAACGAAAGCCTTTATTATTTTTGGTATTGCAATTGTTCCAATATCTATGACGCATTGTATTATTCAATAAAACCGAAACTTTATGAAGCATGTTCTACTCTTGATTTCCCTCTCTTTAATAATCAGCTCCTGTGCAAGAAAACGAATGATGGAAAGGGTGCAGCAATACAACATTCGCACCATTGCCATACTCCCTGCTCAACTAGAAGTAACAGGAAACATTCCCAAGAAACTTACGGCTGAACAGGTGAAAGAAATGGTTGACAGAAACTCAACGTTTCTTAACCGTGCTTTATACATTGATCTTGTGCAGTATGTCGATACCCGGTTACGTCGATACTCGCAGGTTCAGTTTCAAAGTTCAGAGCGCACAAAAAAACTATTGGAAGAAAAAGGGATCACCGATTCTGCATCCTGGCAAATGGATCCTGCGGAGCTTTCAAAAATTCTGGGTGTTGATGCCGTAGTATCAACCAAGGTTACGCAAAATCACATTTTAAGTAATGAAGTGGCCTTGGGTGTTGATGTTGTTGGGGGAATTCTTAATCGTACTGTACCCGGTATTGGTGTACCAACAGGTATGGCCCGCACAAGTGATATGTTTGTGAGTAGTGCATTGGTAAGAGAGGGATATACGGTGTGGAGCACACGCTTTACAAATCAGACAGATTGGAACTATCCTTTTCAGCAATCAATTCAAAATGTAACAAGAGCTATTGCCAGAAGATTTCCGTTGTAGACAAGATAATTCGTAATAAAAAAGTCGTTCTGTGTAAACAGAACGACTTTTTTTATGGGTAGAATAAAATTAATCCCAACCTTTTTTAGCAGTGCCTGCAGCGATTGCAGCGAGTGCTTTTTCTTCACCTAACAAGGCAGTTAGTTTGTTACCTTTTCCATCATCGCCTTTAGCAATGTATCCACCTTTAGCTGTACGCTCAACTACTGCATTCTGGATAGGAACATTCTTTTCTTTGGTCTTTACGTTATACGCTGTTAATTGCATAGTTTAAAATTTTTATGAAGGGTTAGTTAATAAAAAATTGATTGTCGATGCGGGCTAAAGTACAGATTTTCACCAAAAACAACCCAAAATGCTTTCCACAGTCGCTATCGGTTGAAAATCAATAAAAAAGCGACCCTTTTAAGAGTCGCTTGTATGCTGAACTTTAAATTCCGTTTTAAATGTCAAGATTGGCGTACTTAGCGTGGCTCTCGATAAACTCTCTCCTTGGAGCTACTTCATCGCCCATTAACATACTGAAAACCCTGTCGGCTTCGGCCGCACTTTCAATAGTTACCATCTTTAATGCACGTGTTGCAGGATTCATGGTTGTTTCCCATAACTGGTCGGCATTCATTTCGCCCAAACCTTTGTAACGCTGCACACCCACGCTGTCTTCTTTGCCTGCGCCAAATTGTGTTACATAAGCCCTGCGTTGTTCTTCATTCCATGCATAAGCCATTTCCTTTCCTTTCTTCACCTGGTATAGAGGCGGCTGGGCAAGATAGAGATAGCCTTGTTCAACAATAGCCGTCATATAACGGAAGAAGAATGTGAGGATGAGAGTGGCGATATGGCTACCATCCACATCGGCATCGGTCATTATGATGATTTTGTGATAACGAAGTTTGCTGATGTCTAACGCCTTTGGATCTTCAGGTGTTCCCATCTTTACGCCCAACGCTGTAAACATGTTGCGGATCTCTTCGTTATCGTAGATCTTATGCTCCATTGCTTTCTCTACGTTCAGAATTTTACCACGCAACGGAAGAATAGCCTGGAAACTACGGTCACGACCTTGCTTTGCAGTACCACCAGCCGAATCACCTTCGACTAAATACAATTCGCAACGCTCAGGATCACGATCAGAGCAATCAGCCAGTTTACCGGGTAAGCCACCACCGCTTAATACGGTTTTTCGTTGCACCAGTTCACGTGCTTTCTTTGCTGCAGCTCTTGCCTGTGCCGCAAGTATAATTTTTTGAACAATGTTTTTTGCTTCTCTCGGATTTTCTTCAAGATAAGCTTCAAGTGTGCGGCTTACTGATGTTTCAACGATACCACTTACTTCACTATTACCAAGCTTTGTTTTTGTCTGTCCTTCAAATTGAGGCTCGGGAACCTTTACGGAAATAATTGCACTCAATCCTTCACGGAAATCATCGCCTTCCACATCCACCTTTGCTTTTTCAAACAAACCTTCTTTTTTTCCGTATGAAGTAAACACACGTGTAATGGCACGACGGAAACCAGTTACATGCGTACCACCTTCAATGGTGTTGATGTTATTAACATAAGAGAAAATATGTTCACTGTAAGAATCATTGTACATCATGGCAACTTCCACTGCAACGTTGCTCACTGGTTCATGACCATCCATATAAATCACCTGTGGTAATAGCGGACTGCGTTTGCCATTCTTTTCAATCAACTCTACAAATTCGGTAATGCCACCTTCGCTGTAAAAAGTATTGCTGTAAGTAGCGCCGTTATCATCCACTTCACGAAGGTCGTTCAGAATAATGCGGATGCCTTTATTCAAAAATGATAACTCACGCAGACGTGCTTCAAGAATTTCTTTTTTGTAAACTGAAGCTGTGAAGATGGTAGTATCGGGCCAGAAATGAACTCTTGTTCCTGTAATAGGACTGGTGCCTATTTCACGAACAGGGTATTGAGGAACACCAATACGATATTCCTGCTCAAATATTTTTCCTTCACGTTGTACGGTTACCTGCAATTTGGTTGACAGTGCGTTTACACAACTCACACCCACACCATGCAAACCGCCCGATACTTTGTAAGAACCTTTATCGAACTTACCACCGGCATGCAATACAGTCATTACAACTTCAAGAGCAGAACGTTTTTCTTTAGTATGCATAGCAGTGGGAATACCACGACCATCGTCCTGCACACTAATGCTGTTATCTTCATGTATTGAAACGGTAATGTTTTTACAATAACCGGCCAATGCTTCATCAATTGAGTTGTCGACTACTTCGTAAACGAGGTGATGTAACCCTTTTTCACTGATATCGCCAATATACATTGCGGGACGCTTTCGAACCGCTTCTAAACCTTCTAAAACCTGGATACTGTCTGCACCATAACCTGCATTTTGTGCAGCGGCGCTTAGGGCTGTTTCCTGTAACTCTGTGCTCATATTTTGATTCTGAAAAAACTTATTGGAAGTGGAGAAAATATATTCGGACAAATGTACGGAAATCGAAGCGGTTGAAGCGTTTTTTACCACCGTTTTTGTGGTAAGAAATCCACAATTTTTCGACTGAAAATGAAGCATTTGAAGCCAGTTAATTTATCCGGTAGTAAAGGACATAACCACGTTGTTCTTTTTTACTGGTAAAACATGACGAAACTCTGTCAATAGCCCATGATAGCAGGCCTGTTTTATGACCTATCTTTGCCTCCGCAATGCAGCAATTGAACGACATTCTTACACTCGCCAATCGTAACCCGCTCTTAACTCACGAGCTGGACCTGGTGTATGAACAGGAGAAAAAAATTCCTGGTTCGGTTCAATATGGCATTTACCGTTACAAATTACAGCCGCATGTAACACCTGAAGACACTGCGGTATTGGTTTATAATTACGAGGCGAAACAAGCCAGGGAAAGAAATATTGAGCTGCGTTTTTGTATCAACGGCAATAAGTACTGCAACAGCAAAAGTTGTGGCAACGGTGTTTGTAAAAAAACATCCGCTGATTGTTTAGCTGAACCAACCATCGATGTATTCTTCTTCCGTTTTTCTCCTTCCTATTTAACGCCGTTTGTAAAAGGCCGTACCATCACCACAAAAAGTGACCGGGTGCTGGCATTTAAAGAAAAGCAATCTTTCAGCACAACGGTAAATCTTTGCAGCAAGATCAAATCTGTTCTGGAAAATCTGATGCAGCATAATTACAGCAATGCGCTGGAGAATATTTACGTGAACAGCCAGTTGCAAAGTTTGTTGCTGTATGGTTTGGAATGCCTTACCGATCAAAAAGCCGAAGAAAGTTTTGTATGCCGCTTTCTTGCCACTGATAATGCAAAAGATACCATTCTGCAGGCCCGTGAAGTATTGTTGCAACGTATCGGGGAGCCAATCACCATTAAAGAATTAAGCCGGAAAGTTGGCACCAATGAGTGTTATTTAAAGAAGGGTTTTAAAGAAATGTTTGGTACCACCATCTTTGAATTTTACCAGACACAGCGCATGGAACATGCTAAATACCTTTTGTATGAAAAAGGATTAAGCGTTACCGAAGTAAGTGCCATGCTTGGTTATTCTTCTATCTCTCATTTTTCTACTGCGTTTAAAAAGCACACGGGCTTGAAGCCTTGTGAGTTGTTATTCCGCTAACACTTGTTCAGTATTGGGTTCTCTTTCCGTATTGCGTAAACCCTTTTCCCGATTTTGAAAGTAAAAGAAGCTGGTTCGAATGACATTTGCATTCGAATAAAATTTGATGTATGAATCGGTCCATTCTAACGCTTTGTCTCGGAATCATTAGCTTATCAGTCACAGCTCAGCAAAATTTAACTAGTTATAATAGCAAACCCCAGCTTGTCGCTGCCAATCCAGCGCCTGCACCGGTTGTAAAAGGAATTGTGCGCACCAGCGATGGAAGGCCAGCAGGTTTTGTAAACGTTGTAATAAAAGAAACCAACAATGGCACCACCACTAATGAAGCAGGAGAATATTTCTTTCATTCGGTAGCAGAAGGCCGTTATACAATTATTGTTTCGTTTACAGGTTTAAAAACAGTTGAATCAATAATAGAAGTAAAAAAGGGAGAAACATTTGTTCAGGATTTTCTGCTTACAGAAAATAAAACTGAACTCCAGGAAATCGTTATTGCTTATTTCCGCAATGTAAACGATCGTGCAACCGTATTTGGAAAATCAGCAATTAAGCCAATGGACCTGCCGCAGGCAATTGTTACAGTTGGTGAAGTAGTGATAAAAGACCAGCAGGCACAACGCCTTAGTGACGTAGTAAAAAATGTAAACGGTGTTTACCTCAGCACAACAAGAGCAAGCACGCAAGAAAGTTTTTCTGCAAGAGGATATGGATTCTCGTCAACCAATATGTTCCGCAACGGATCAAGAGTAAACACTGGTGCAATGCCCGAAGTAAGTTCGCTTGAAAGTGTAGAAGTACTTAAAGGTGGTGCTGCAATTTTATATGGTAATGTTGCGCCAGGTGGTGTGTTGAACATGGTAACGAAGAAACCAAAGTTTGATTTTGGTGGTGAAGTAAGTTTACGTGCAGGTAGTTTCAATTTATGGAAACCAACTTTTGATGTGTATGGTCCTATCAACAAAAGCATTGCTTACCGTTTGAATGGATCATTTGAAACTACTGATAGCTATCGTGATAAAGTTTCATCTACACGTTATTATATCAATCCCTCATTTCTTTTCAAACTCGGCAATAAAACAGAAATAATTCTTGAAGCTGATTACCTGAAACATGATTTCACGCCTGATTTTGGTGTTGGTTCATTAGATAACACTGTTATCCCAGGTATTCATCGTTCAAGCTTTATGGGAACTGATTGGCAATATAATATTACACAGCAAGCAACAGCGTCTGCAACAATTAAGCATTCTATTAATAACAGTTGGCAGTTGAGCAGCGTGCTTTCTTATCAAAATTTTGATCGTGATTATTATTCCGTAGAACGTATACAGGCAAAAGCTAATGGAGACTGGGGACGTCCGTTGGGACGCATCGATACAAAAGAAAATTATTTTACAGGACAAGTAAACCTTAACGGTAAATTTAAAACCGGGAAGGTTGAACATACACTTCTTGCTGGGGTTGATGCAGACCGTTACTTAACTGAAACTTACAACTACGATATTCAAGGTAAGATTTACGATAGCATCAATATTCTTGATCCCAACAAATTTGTTCGTCGCACAGATATTCCTGTGGCAAAAAGAACAAGCTTTGTTTGTACACCTGTAACAAGAGTTGGTGCATATGTTCAGGACCTCATCAGCATAACAGAAAAAATTAAAGTGCTGGTAGGAGTCCGTTGGTCATTGCAGGAGGCTGACCCTTCCACAACTGATACGTTGGCTACAGGTGGCCAGTCAAAAACAAAATTGAAAACCGACAGAGCTTTTTCTCCACGTTTTGGTGTGGTGTACCGTGTTAAACCCAATATTTCAATTTTTGCAAGCTATTCTAATTCGTTTACACCAAATGCCGGTGGCGCAACTACAGATATATATGGCGCTGCGCTTCCTGCGTCTATTATTGATCAGTATGAAGTGGGTGTAAAAAATATTTTATTGAAAGGTAAATTAACGTTGAATGTTACTGCATACCAGATCATTAATAACAACCTGGCGCAAACAGCTTTCTTAAATAAAGACGGATTGCCCAATAGCAACAGTAATTTAAAAGAACTTACAGGCGAAACAACCAGCAAAGGTATTGAAGTTGATGTAACAGGTAATTTCGTTAAAGGGTTAACCATGATGGCAGGTTACAGCTTTAATGATATGCGCTACACCAAAACATCTGATAAAGCAGGAAGTTATTATGAAGGAGATCGTTTGGTAAATATTCCTGTACATACGGGAAATGCGAGTGCATTCTACACGTTCAGCGAAGGTGCTTTAAAAAGATTAAAAATAGGCGTGGGGGCATATTATACCGGCGATCGTATTAATGGCTGGAACAATCAAAAAGGTCAGTCTCAAAATTATTCACGTATGATTACTGTGAAGGGTTTTACTACTGTTGATGCATCAGTTGGTTACAGTATTAACCGCTTCAGCTTAATGGCAAAACTTGCTAACCTAGGCAATGTATTGAACTATTACGTGCACGAGAATTACAGTGTAAACCCAATTGCTCCACGTAATTTTGTAGCAACGGTTTCATACAAATTCTAAGCAGGAAAATTTAAATGATATCGTCTAAAAGGGACACGTGAACAGCGTGATCCCTTTTTCTCATAAAACCCAAACGTAAAAAAGCACATAATTTCAGCAATGGCTAAACAGGAAATAACAAAATCACGCTGGCAGAAAACAAGAAAGTTTTTTAACGACATTCATTTATGGCTGGGCCTTGCGAGCGGTTTAATTGTGATCGCTGTGTGTTTCAGCGGAACAGTATATGTATTCAATACAGAGTTAACAGAGAAAGCGGCTCCGCATTTGTACAAAGTGCAGGCTGTGGCGGGTCAGGAACGAATTCCCGTTGATTCGTTGCTGGAAAAAGTAAAGCAGGAAGCAGGCGGCAGCATTACAGGTGTAACAATCTCTGCTGAACTTAACCGCACTTACCAGTTTAATGTAAAGAAAGCGGGAGAAGAAGGACCACGAGGAGGCACCACTTATTTTGTAAATCCCTACACGGGTGAAATAATCGGCAATTCAAAAGAGAAGAACGGTACTAAAGAATTTATGGGTACGATGTTTAGTTTACATCGTTGGTTGTTGCTTGATAAAGTGAAGGAGCCCATTATTAAAGGAATGGAGAACAAGAAATTGGGCAGTATGATTACAGGATTTGCAACCATCATTTTTACGTTAGGTTGTATCACTGGTTTAATCATCTGGTTTCCACAAAAACTAAGGTACTGGCGACAAGGATTGAAAATAAAATGGAATGGCGGTTGGAAACGTGTAAATCATGATCTGCATAATAGTCTTGCATTTTACTCACTCATTTTTTTATTATTGATGGGATTGACCGGACCGCAATGGTCGTTTGAATGGTACCGTACAGGTTTACAAAAAACATTAGGTACATATAAGCTAGCCGAAGGAGGAAAGGGAGGCGAACGTAGAGAAAGTGGTGAGAAGAAAGAAGGACAAGCAAAAGCAGAACGTAAAGAAGGGAAAGAAAATGAATTGAAGGCTGCTGATACAACTTCATTGGCAGTTGCTCAATTATCAATTGCTGATTATGTGAAAGAAGCAGATAAATTGCTAGCATACAAAGGAAACTATGTGATTTCTTTACCAGCCGATGCTGCAGCGAAAACAATGATCACTAAAACCAAACTAGGCTTTTTTGCACCGGCTGCCGGCGACCGCATCACAATGGATCCTGCGAATGGTAAAGTGGTAAAGCTTGATATTTTTAAAAAGAAGCCATTTAATGAACGTGTTGCAGGATCGATCAAAGCCATACACGTTGGAAATGTTTATGGTACGTTCACCAAAATCCTATATTTCTTTGCCTGTTTAATTGCCACCAGTTTGCCTATTACAGGCACAATGATCTGGCTGAATAAGATGAAAAAGAAAACAAAAGGAAAAAGAGAAGAACCTGTTGTAGCCTTAACAGGTGATGAGAAAGTAGCATAATCGTCTTGAAAATATAGTTTGCAGGGGTTGAAATTTATTTCAACCCTTGTTTGTTATCTAGGGCCGAATCAATACTTTTGTTTCTACGGGAAGAGGTGTTGATGTTTATGCTATCGCCCCGGCTGTATAGTTTTAGCTGAAACTCTGATTACAAGTGTATATTTAATTGTCTTTTGCATGGGCCCACCATGTGAATGACAATGTTCAACGTGTTTTAAAAGATCTCCGGATCTAAACAATTGCCGCTTGTAACATGAAACGATTGCTTGCTTGTACTGTACTGATTGTTGCATCTATTGTAACATTGGTTTCCTGCTTTAATAACGGCAGGAGTGAAGAGACATTACCAAAGAACGTCTCTTTCAATTTTCACATCCGACCCATTCTCTCCGACAAATGTTTTAAATGTCATGGTCCTGATCCAAGTCACAGGGAAGCTGGTTTGCGTTTAGATATTGCCGATAGTGCCTATGCCCCCCTTCGCAATACAAAAGGAGCATTTGCTATTGTTCCCGGTAAACCCGAATTGTCTGAATTGCTGAAACGTATTTCATCAACAGATTCAACGATTGTTATGCCTACACCCGAATCGCATTTGGGTGCATTATCTGAACATGAAGTTGCATTATTTAGGAAATGGATCAAACAAGGAGCAAAGTATGAACCGCATTGGGCATTCATTGCGCCAGTAAAAGTTCCGTTACCTGAAGTGAAAAATAAAGACTGGGTAAAGAACGAGATCGATCGTTTCATATTATCAAAACTTGAAGAGAAGGGATTGGATGCAAATGAAGAAGCAGATAAAGAGCGTTTATTAAAACGTGTGAGTTTTGACCTTACAGGCTTGCCTCCCTCCATTGAAATGACAGATCGTTTTGTTGCAGATAAATCGGATGCTGCTTATGAAAAAATGGTTGATGCATTGTTGCAACTTCCGCAATACGGCGAAAAAATGGCTGTGCATTGGATGGATGTTGCACGCTATGCTGATAGTTATGGCTACCAGGATGATAATATCCGCACACAATGGCCCTGGCGTGATTGGGTGATACATGCATTTAATAAAAACATGCCTTACGATCAATTTATCAGCTGGCAGTTAGCTGGTGATATGTTACCCAACGCAACAAAGGAAAATATTTTGGCCACCGGTTTTTTCCGTAATCATAAATACACCGAAGAAGGTGGTGTAATCGAAGAAGAATATCGTATTGAATATTTAATTGACAAAACAAAAACCTTTACGAAAGGTATTCTCGGAATTACGATTGAGTGCGCCCAATGCCACGATCATAAGTATGATCCCTTTTCACAAAAAGATTATTACTCGTTGCTGGCATTTTTCAACAATACAAAAGAAAAAGGATTTGAAGGTGATGTAGGCACATCGAAACCAGCAAAAAATCCTGTGCTCACCATTACTGCTGAAGACAGGAAGCATTTGCTTTCCTACATCAATGCAAAAGATACAAATGCATTAACGGTATCGGTGATGGGCGAAAGAGATACGCTGCGTAAAACTTATTTACTTAATCGTGGTGTGTATGATCAGCCTGCTGATGAAGTAAAACCTACCGCTGTAAGAGCGGTGATGAAATTTGATACGGTGAAATTTTCACGCAACAGGATTGGTCTTGCTAAATGGACGGTTGATAAAAATAATCCGCTCACTGCAAGAGTATTTGTGAACCAAATATGGCAGGAGCTTTTTGGAAAAGGTTTGGTGAAAACAAGCGGAGATTTTGGCATGCAGGGAGAGCTGCCTTCGCATCCTGAATTACTCGATTGGCTGGCTGTTGATTTTATGGAAAATGGTTGGGATATAAAAAGATTAATAAAGCAAATTGTAACATCAGCTACTTACAGGCAATCAGGAAAGGTGACTGACAAGCATTTGAAAAAAGATCCGGAGAATATTTACCTCGCAAGATCACCACGTCAACGATTGAAAGCAGAATTTGTACGGGATATGTATTTGGCCAGCAGTGGTCTTTTAATAAAAACAATTGGTGGAGCAAGTGTAAAGCCATACCAGCCGAAAGGAATTTGGGAAGCAGCATCTTCGGGCCGGGGTGTACTTGCAACGTACAGGCAAGATCATAATGATGCATTGTACCGTCGTGGACTATATAATTTTATTAAGCTTACTGTACCACCGCCAAACATGATGATGTTCGATGCAAGCAACCGTGACCAATGCGAAGTAAAGCGATTAAAAACAAATACACCGTTGCAGGCATTGATCATGATGAACGATCCGGCTGTGCTTGAAGCATCAAGAGTACTTGCACAACAACTGGTGAGTGAACAATCAACAGCAGACGAGAAGATCAACAAAGCTTTCCGTTTGATCATTTGCCGCCAACCATCAGTAACAGAGAAAAAAATATTGAAAGAGTATTATGATGAACAGCTGCAATTGTTTCAACAAAACAAACTGAATGCCGCTGTTACAATTAAAGTTGGTGAGTATCCAGTTAATAAACAAGTTGATGTGAAACTAGTAGCAGCTACGATGAAAACCATCAACACCATTTATAATATGGAAGAAGCGATAGTGAAATGATGTTGCCTTTTATAAAAAAGGCAAATAAGGAAGAGAACGATGAAGTGAGTGATACAACCAAAGCTGAAATGAAAATGATTGCCGACTAAATAAAAATAATTATGCAAAACGAATTTCTTGAACACAGGCTTAACATGAACCGGCGCAGGTTTTTATCACGCTTGAGTATGGGTGTTGGTGGAGTAGCGTTGGGTTCGTTAATGATACCTGACCTGTTTGGCAACAGCGAAGAAGAAATGCTGATGACGGGATTGCCGCATTTTGCACCAAAAGCAAAACGCATCATTTATTTGTTTCAGAATGGTGCTCCATCGCAACTTGATCTGTTCGATTATAAACCAATGCTGCAACAAATGCATGGACAGGATCTTCCTGCTTCAGTGCGCATGGGTCAGCGATTAACAGGCATGACGGCAGGACAAGAAAAATTTCCGTTAGCAGGGTCAACATTTCAATTCAATCAATACGGCCAGGCAAGAGCATGGATCAGTGAGTTATTACCGCACACAGCAAAAGTGGTGGATGATATTTGCATTGTACGTTCAATGTTTACCGAAGCAATTAATCATGATCCTGCGTTAACATTTTTTCAAACCGGTGCACAGGTAGGTAATCGTCCGAGTATGGGTTCATGGTTGAGTTATGGTTTAGGAAGTGAGAATAAAAATCTGCCTGCGTTTTGTGTCTTGTTATCAAAAGGCAAAGGCAACGGTCAAGGTGTGTATTCAAAATTATGGAGCAATGGTTTTTTAGATTCGTATCATCAAGGTGTGCAGTTCAGCAGTGGCGATAACCCTGTGTTGTATCTCAACAATCCTGAAGGCATTGATAAAGCAGACCGCAGAAAGATGTTGGATAAACTGGCTGAACTCAATGCGGAATCATACAAAGAGTTTGGTGATCCGGAGATCACTGCAAAAGTGCAGCAATACGAAATGGCTTATCGCATGCAAACTGCAGTGCCTGATATTACTGATCTTAGTAAAGAACCTGAAGATATTATTAAACTTTATGGTCCTGATTGTTTAACGCCTGGTACTTATGCCGCCAATTGTTTACTTGCAAGAAAATTATCTGAGAATGGTGTGCGTTTCATTCAACTTTATCACCAGGGTTGGGATGGGCATGATAATCTTCCATCGCAAATTAAAGGGCAATGCCAGGATACTGATAAAGCTTCTGCTGCATTGATCACTGATTTAAAACAACGTGGATTGCTTGATGAAACATTAGTGATATGGGGTGGTGAGTTTGGTCGTACAAATTATTGCCAGGGGGCGTTAACAAAAGATAATTATGGTCGTGATCATCATCCACGTTGCTTCAGTATCTGGATGGCAGGTGGTGGTGTAAAGCCCGGTGTGTATGGTGAAACAGATGAGTTTGGTTACAACATCATTAAAGATCCTGTGCATGTGCACGACTTTCATGCAACGGTTTTACACCTGATGGGATTGGATCATGAGAAGCTTAATTTCAAATATCTCGGTCGTCGTTTCAGGTTAACTGATGTGGCTGGTAAAGTTGTGAAAGGATTGATAGCATAATATTATGAACCGTAAACAATTCATCAAACATAGTTCTATTGCAGCAGCAGGTATGTTGTATGCACCCGCTATTATAGGTGCTGCAAAACCTGAAACCATTCTTGGGCATAACAATAAACGTTATCGCATCAATACAGAATGGAGTCGTTTGAATGTTGCACAATATCCGGTGAAGGATTGTCATGAAATGGTGCAGGATAAACTTGGTCGCATTATTTTATTGACAAATGAAACAAAGAACAATGTGATCATTTATGATAAGAGCGGGAAGTTGATCAGCAGTTGGGGCCATGAATATCCCGGTGCGCATGGATTAACATTGTTCAATGAAAATGGTGAAGATGTATTGTTCATTTGTGATAATGATTTGCACCAGGTGATCAAAACAACAGTTGATGGGAGGATATTGATGAAGCTTGATTACCCTAAGGAGATCAATGCCTACAGCAAAGCAAATGAATATATTCCAACAGAAACAGCCATAGCTCCCAATGGCGATATTTACGTGGCTGATGGATACGGAAAGGATTTTATTATTCAATATGATCATAAAGGAAATTATATCAGGCATTTTGGTGGAAGAGGAACAGGCGATGAATTTTTACTGAATACACATGGCATTTGTATTGATGACAGGGATAAAAATAACCCATGTCTTGTAGTTAGTTCACGGCAGCACAACGCATTTAAACGTTATACGCTTGATGGAAAATATATCAACACTATTTCGTTACCTGGTGCATGGGTTTGTCGGCCCGTAATAAAAGGTGATTATTTATATGCAGCCGTTTTGCAAACCAATGCACGACAAGGTGAGCAGTCGGGTTTTGTATTGATACTCGATAAGGATTATAAAGTAGTGTCAAATATCGGAGGCAACTTACCAACCTATAAGAACGATGTTGCTGATGAAATGTATCAAACCATTAAAGTATTTAAGTATCCTCATGATGTATGTGTAGATGATGAAGAAAATATTTATGTAGCGCAATGGAACTCAGGTAAAGTGTACCCCTATAAACTTTCTCCCTTATGATGAAACAGTTGCTGTTTGGTTTTTTTCTGTTGATGGGAGTGAATGTTTATAGTCAACAGGTTTTTCAACTGGCACCACCACTGTTCAAATACCAGACAGTTTTTTTTGAAGGGAGTACATCAGTTGAGATCATGTTCAATCAGCCGGGTGCAGAAGTACGGTACACACTTAATGGAAAAGTGCCAACAGTAAATGACAAGCTTTACGAAAAGCCCGTTCGTATTACAAAGCAATCAACGTTGAAAGCAAAAGCATTCGGTAAAAATTTTCTTCCATCAGAAACTGTACAAGCTTTGTTTATTAAGGATGGAAAAAAGATAGTCGAAGTAAATTTTTCAAAGTCAAATGAACAATACAGCAGTTCGAAAACAAACATCCTTCATGACAATAGCGGCGGTCTTTTAAATATTCATGCTGGCACATGGCTTGGATATAATTCCGATACGGTTACAATCACTATTCGCTTACAACAAAAAGAAATGGTGAGTTCTGTATTAGTTGATATGCTGCAGGATGAAGCAAGCTGGATCTTTTTGCCGGAACAAACATTGCTTTATTATTATAATGAAAAGCAGCAATCATTTGAGCCTGCAGCAAAAGAACTGTTGACGTTTGAAAAGCAATCGACCAAAACTGTTGTTTCAAAGATCGTTCATCTGCAACAACAGGTGCAAACCGATCAGTTGAAACTGGTATTGTTGCCCTTGAAAAATATTCCTGCCTGGCACCAGGGAAAAGGAAATCATGCCTGGCTGTTTGTCGATGAAATAAAAGTATATTAACTCATGCAACGTTGGAAGGCCATCTTATTTAATGTCTCGCTTTTACTAAACTGCCTGCTGCTGTTTTTGTTGTTGTTTGAAAGCAGGCTAACAATTCCTGCATGGGTACAGGTAACCGGTCGAATGCATCCGTTGATATTACATTTTCCATTGGTGTTAATTGTGCTGTATGCATTAGCAGTGATCGTTCTTCCTCCACATAAATCCGAGGGTGATAAAGCGTATAAAAATGCTGTTTCGTTTCTGTTGCTTATTGCTGCATTCACAGCAGTTGTTACGTCGCTTATGGGTTTGTTTTTATCAAAAGAAGAAGGGTATGATCCGCAAGCCTTGTGGTGGCACAAATGGGGAGGTGTCAGCATCGCCTTATTTACACTAGGCTGGTATGCTTTTCATAAACAAGTGCAGTTAAAGAAGCTATTGACACTCGCCAGTTCAATTTTTGCATTGGTCTTAATTGTATTTACCGGTCATATGGGAGCAGGCATTACGCATGGGGAAGATTTTTTATTGGCACCCGTGATGAAACCGCAGGCTGCAGCTCCTGTTTTATTTGCTGATGCTGAAGTTTACACGCATATGGTGAAACCAATACTGGAAGCAAAATGTATTTCATGCCATAGCAATCAAAAAGCAAAAGGTGAATTAGTGATGGAAACAGAAGAGCTTTTATTAAAAGGTGGAAAGAATGGTAAGCTGTGGGATACAACTGAGGCAGATCTTGGTTTGCTGCTACGACGTTTGCATTTGCCACTTGAACAGAAAGAACACATGCCACCAAAGGGCAAGCCCCAACTAACTGATGAAGAAATTGCAATACTCACTTATTGGGTGAAGAAAGGTTGCGATTTTAAATTGCGTGTTGCTGATCTTGCTGTTACAGATACGTTGCAGATGATAGCAGCAGAAAAATTTTCTTTAACAAATACAGCAGCTTATGATTTTGCAGTAGCCGACCAATCAGTTATTGCAAAGCTAAACAGCATCAACAGGGTTGTGAGTGCTGAAGCAGAAGGTTCACCTGCACTAGCGGTTAATTTCTTTAACAGCAGTTTGTTTAAAAGTGAGCAGCTAAAAGAATTGCAGAAAATAAAAAAGCAGATTGTTTCGCTTGATCTAGCAAAGATGCCTGTGCAGGATGCTGATTTGAAATTTATTTCGGAACTGGAAAATCTTCGCCGCCTCAATCTTTCATTCACAAATATTACTGGTAGTGGTTTAACCGAATTGAAGAAATTAAAATTTCTGCACAGTATTAGTTTGTCAGGTACAAAAGTTACAACTGCACAACTTGAGCAGTTACGTAGTTTTCCCGAATTGACAACGGTGTACTTATGGAATACTTCAGTTGCACTTAATGATATCGAACGCCTAAAACAAAAATTGAAAGCGGTTGATTTCGTAACAGGGTTTAAAGATGACACAACCATTCTGAAATTAACAACACCTGTTCTGCTAAACGAAGAAGTGTTTATTACAGATGGAGCTGTTCCTTTAAAATTGAAACATTATATACAAGGTGCCGTTATTCGTTACACAACTGATGGAACAGAACCTGACAGTATACAGTCAGCTGTATTTAAAGGAAATGAAACAGTGAGCAGCAATACAATGATCCGTGCAAAAGCTTACAAGCCGGGTTGGTTCAGCAGCGATATCCTCGATGCATTTTTTTACAAAAGCACATTTACTCCTGATACGGTTGTTTATCTCAAAGCACCCAATAGTAAATACAATGATGAACAGGGGAAGATGTTGTTTGATCGCCAAAAAGCAGAAACAAATTTTCAGTTAGGCAACTGGGTTGCCTTTCGTGAAAACCGGATGGAGTGTTTGATGCCTTTTTCAAAACCGGTTACATTGCAGAGTATTACTCTAAGTACATTGATCGATGTGAACAGTTACATTATGCCGCCGCAACAAATAGAAGTATGGGGCGGTGATACTGAACAACGCATGAAATTACTCGGACGTTTATCACCGGAACAACCAGGCAAAGTAATCCCTGTTTTTATGAAAGGCTTTGAATGCAAGTTTTCTGCTGCAACGGTAAAATATATTAAGCTCATTGCAACACCTGTTGGCAAACTGCCTGCATGGCATCCCGGCAAAGGTGATAAAGCATGGATATTTGTGGATGAAGTGTTGTTGAATTGATCACGGCATACCTCGACTAACTTAAATTTATTTTCTCCTCAGTATATGAAAAAAGTAATTATTCTCTTTGCTTTTATTATTAATTATCATTTTGTTTCAGCACAAACAATTCCTGCTTACAAGCGACCTGATCTTCCCATTGATGTACGTGTAAAAGATTTACTGCAACGGATGACAGCAGAAGAAAAATTCTGGCAACTGTTTATGATACCTGGCGATCTGGGTAAGAATCCATCTGACTATAAAAATGGCATTTTTGGATTTCAGGTGAATACGGTACAGCAACAACAGGGAGCTGCTGCACAATTGCTTAATTACAAGTCGGGACAAACTGCCCGACAGACATTGGAAAAGATCAATGCCATTCAGAAATATTTTGTGGAGCAAACAAGGTTAGGCATTCCCATTATTGCATTTGATGAAGCACTGCATGGATTGGTGCGTGATGAAGCAACTGCATTTCCGCAATCCATTGCATTGGCTGCAACATGGGATACAGCTGTGATGAATAATGTTGCTGCTGCCATTGCAAAAGAAACAAAAGCAAGAGGCATTCGTCATATTCTTTCACCTGTTGTAAATATTGCTACTGATGTACGTTGGGGCAGAGTGGAAGAAACCTATGGTGAAGATCCTTTTTTAAGTGCGGCCATGGGGGTTGCATTTGTAAAAGCATTTGAACAACGTGGAGTAGCTACTAACCCAAAACATTTTGCAGTAAATCATGGTGAAGGAGGCAGAGACAGTTACCCGATTCACTACAATGAAAGATTATTAGAGGAAACTTATTTAGTTCCGTTTAAAGCAGTGGTACAAAAGGGCGGCGCAAGAAGTATTATGACAGCGTATAACTCACTCGATGGGTCCCCCTGTTCTGCCAACGATTGGTTACTGAATAAAAAGTTACGTAACGATTGGGGTTTTAAAGGTTTTGTATTGTCTGATGCCGGTGCAACAGGTGGTGCCAACGTGTTGCATTTTACAGCGGCTGATTATGCAGAGTCAGGTAAGAAATCAATCGAGAATGGATTGGATGTGATTTTTCAAACAGCGTATGAGCATCATCAACTGTTCAATAAATATTTTTTAGATGGAAGTATGAACCCTGCGGTGATCGATAGTGCTGTTGCAAGAGTATTGCGTGTAAAATTTGAATTGGGTTTGTTTGAACATCCATACATCGATGAAAGCAAATTAGAAAAATGGACTGCAGCAGAACATCGTGCATTAACCAAAGAAGCAGCTGTGCGTTCGTTTGTGTTATTGAAGAACGATGTGTTTGGTAAAACAGGAACTGCAGTCCTGCCGTTAAATAAATCGTTGAAAAAAATCGCAGTTATTGGTGTGGATGCAACAGAAGCACGATTGGGCGGTTACAGCGGACCGGGCAATCAGAAAGTTTCGATCCTGCAAGGTATTCAACAAAAAGTTGGCAGCAGTACGCAGGTGAATTATGCTGCAGGTCCGGGCAGACAATACCGCACATGGGCATTTGTACCGGGCGATCATTTATTTTCTATGCAAAATGGAAAACGTGTAAAAGGCTTGCAAGGCCAATATTTTAATAATGTAAACATGCAGGGAACGCCTGCGCTTACAAGAACAGATGAAAGTATTAATTTTCAGTGGACACTTTTTTCTCCTGATCAATCAAAAATCAATTACGACTTTTTTTCTGCGAAGTGGACAGGTAAAATTGAATCACCTGTTACAGGTACCTATAAAATTGGTATTGATGGCAATGATGGTTATCGTTTATACCTCAACAATAAACTCATCATCGATAACTGGAAGAAACAATCGTACTCAACAAAGTTGGTTGATTTCTATTTTGAAAAAGGGAAAGCTTACGATCTGCGCATTGAGTATTTTGAACCTGCAGGTAATGCATGGTTCCGTCTTATCTGGAATGTGGGCGTGACGAACAATGCTGAAAATAAAATAAAAGAAGCGGTGCAGCTTACTGCTAACAGTGATGTGGCAGTTGTTGTTGCCGGTATTGAAGAAGGTGAGTTTAACGACAGAGCTTTATTGCATTTGCCCGGCTTGCAGGAAGAGATGATCAAACGTATTGCAGCCACAGGCAAACCTGTTGTTGTTTTGCTGGTTGGTGGAAGTGCCATCACTATGAATAACTGGATCGATAAAGTTCCTGCGATAATGGATGTTTGGTATCCTGGCGATGCAGGTGGTGAAGCGGTAACTGATGTGTTGTTTGGTGATCGTTCTCCTTCAGGTAAGTTGCCGATTACCTTCCCTGTATCAGAAGCTCAATTGCCATTGGTATATAATCACAAACCAACAGGGCGTGGCGATGATTATAATAATCTTACCGGTCAGCCATTGTTTCCATTTGGATTCGGGTTGAGTTATACAACATTTAATTATTCTGATTTGCAGTTGCAGAAAAAGCAAATTACTGCGGGTGAAAATTTGACGGTAACATTTAAACTAAATAACACCGGAAAATATACAGCGGATGAAGTAGTACAATTATATCTGCACGATGAACTGGCATCTGTTGCAAGACCCATCAAAGAATTAAAAGGGTTTCAACGAATTCGTTTAAATCCGGGCGAAGAAAAAGAAGTAACGTTCACAATCACTCCCGATATGCTGACGATGTTTGATTTGAACATGAAAGAAGTAATTGAGCCGGGCATGTTTCGCATTATGATTGGTAGTTCCAGTACGGATATCAGGTTAAGAGAATTGTTTGAAGTGAAATAGTTGTCAGACGTCACCGTCGGACAACTCCGGAGTGAAATAAAAAAGCGATTCAATGTTGAATCGCTTTTTTATTAGTAAGTAATTTGTCAGACAAGTTCCTGCAAACTCTCTTTTGTTGCAGCAATGGTCTTATCTAAATCTTCGTACGTTAATGCATTGTTGAGGAACCAGCTTTCAAAAGCAGAAGGAGGTAAATACACACCACGCTTCAACATCGCATGAAAATATTTTTTGAACAGATCATTATTGGCTGATGCTGCAGTTGCAAAATCAACAACCGCATGATCGCTGAAGTGAATGCTGATCATCGAGCCAAGTTGGTTGATGACATAAGGCTGCCCCCATGCTTTCAATACTTCGTTCAATCCATCACGTAAGTAAATGGTTTTTTCTTCCAGCTCTTTATAAATGGAAGGATGGCTTTTTAATTCTGTTAATAAAGTATAACCGGCAATCATGGCCAATGGATTACCACTTAATGTTCCTGCCTGGTACACATTTCCTAACGGCGCAATGTGCTGCATAATTTCTTTCTTGCCACCAAATGCACCAACAGGCATACCTGCACCAATAACTTTACCATAAGTAACAAGATCAGCTTTAATACCAAGACGTTCCTGCGCACCACCGGCAGCTAAACGAAAACCCGTCATCACTTCATCAAAGATGAAAACGATTCCTTCTTCATCGCAGAGCTTCCGTAAGCCATCATGGAAACTTGCTTCCGGTAAAATGCAACCCATGTTACCTGCAACAGGTTCAACAATGATTGCTGCAATTTCTCCTTTGTGCTCAGCTGCTAATTTTTTTACTGCGTCCAGATCATTGTACGCTGCAGTCAACGTATCATTGGCAACACCAGCAGTTACGCCTGGTACTGTTTGAATGTTAAACGTTGCAACACCACTTCCTGCTTTTACCAAAAACGAATCGGCATGACCGTGATAATGTCCTTCAAATTTGATGATCTTATTGAGGCCGGTGTAACCTCTTGCCAAACGGATCGCACTCATGCATGCTTCGGTACCGCTGCTCACCATGCGTATCAAATCAACATTCGGTACCATGCTGAGAATAAGTTCAGCCATTTCAATTTCCAGTTCGGTGGGTGCACCAAACGAAGTTGAATCAAGTGCTTTTGCCTGGATAGCTTTCACCACCGGTTCGTAAGCATGACCAAGAATCATCGGCCCCCATGATGCGATGAAATCGATGTATTGATTGCCATCTGCATCATACATATAAGCACCATTTGCTTTTTGCATGAAGAGGGGTGTACCGCCTACGCTTTTAAATGCACGTACCGGGGAGTTAACGCCGCCGGGAATACTTTGCTGTGCCCGTTCAAATAGTTCTTTGCTTTTTTCGTACATCGTATTTTGTTTTGCCACGAAGTCATGAAGGCAGAAAGTAACACGAAGAAAGAAGCTTCGTGCCTTTGTGTCTTAGTGGCCCATTATTCTAATAAAGTCTTTTGCAAAATAAGTAGCGATCAAATCAGCCCCTGCACGTTTCATCGACGTCAATACTTCCATGATCGCTTTATCTTCGTTGATCCATCCTTTTTCTGCAGCTGCTTTGATCATCGCGTATTCGCCGCTAATGTTGTAAGCACTCACAGGAACATTTACTGCATTCTTTACTTCACGAATAATATCTAAATAACTCAACGCAGGTTTTACCATTACAATGTCTGCACCTTCCTGCACATCCATCAGTGTTTCCTTAATCGCTTCAATGCGGTTAGCGTAATCCATCTGGTAGGTTTTCTTATCACCAAAGCCGGGTGCACTATCTAGTGCATCACGGAAGGGGCCATAAAAGCAAGATGCATATTTTGCACTGTAGCTCATGATACCCACATTGATGAAATTATTTTCTTCCAGTCCTTTTCTTATTGCACCGATGCGGCCATCCATCATATCGCTTGGAGCAACCATGTCTGCACCTGCTTCTGCATGAGAGATACTCATCTTTACCAATGCTTCCACTGTTTCATCGTTTACGATCTGTCCATCTTTCACAATACCATCATGACCGTATGATGAATAAGGATCAAGAGCAACATCCGTCATCACATACATTTCCGGTACTGCATCTTTAATCTCTTTGATGCTGCGTTGCATCAGTCCGTCTTTATTCCATGCTTCCTTGCCGGTGTTGTCTTTTAATTCATCTTTCGATTTTACAAAGAGCAATACACTTTTCAAACCCATGCTCCAGAGTTCTTTCACTTCTTTTACCGTTACATCTAAACTGTTGCGGTAATAACCGGGCATAGAAGCGATCTCTGTTTTTACATTCTCACCTTCATCAATAAAAAGCGGAACGATGAAATCGTTGGGAGTAAGAATTGTTTCTGCTACCATCGAACGGATGGCGGCAGATTGACGTGTGATTCTATTTCTTCTTTGCAGGTACATATAATCAGTTTAAAATGTTAGCAGGAGTTTGATCTTTTCGCCCACGCAATTCTTTCTTCTTCACTTATTTCATTCAACCAATCTTTTGGATGCAAACAAGCTTCCTGCAATTTGTATTCTTCTGTTCCAAAAGCAGGTTGATAGTTGTATTCAAACCGCACAGTAGGAGGTAAGCTCATCAAAATACTTTCAATGCGTCCGTTGGTTTTTAAACCGAAGATCGTTCCTCTGTCGTGTACTAAATTAAACTCCACATATCTTCCTCTGCGTATTTCCTGCCAGTGTTTATTTTCAGCTGTGTACGAGTTGTGCTTTCTTCTTTCTACAATCGGAACATATGCATCAATAAATGCATTACCGCATTTTTCTGCAAAACCGATCCAGAAGTTGACATCCTGCTTTTCATTGGGGCGTTGATGATCATAAAAAATACCACCAATACCTCTGCGCTCTTTGTTGCGATGCCAGTTTACAAAATAGTTATCACACTCTTCTTTGAACTTTGGATAGAAGGTTGCATCAAATGCATCGCATGCATCTTTGTATGTTTGATGAAAATGTTTGGCATCTTCTTCAAACAAATAATAGGGAGTAAGATCTGTACCGCCGCCAAACCATCTGTCGATCACTTCATCATTTTCATTGTACAACTCAAACATGCGGTAATTGCAATGCACTGTTGGTACAAACGGGTTGATAGGATGAATCACCAAACTTAAACCACAGGCAAACCATTTATCACCATTGATCTTTAGTTGACTTCTCATCGCATCGGTTACATCGCCAAATACGATCGATGTGTTCACGCCACCTTTCTCAAACACATTACCGTTAGCGATCACACGTGTTTTGCCACCGCCACCTTCAGCACGTTGCCATTCATCTTCCACAAAAACAGCTTTCCCATCGCACTGCTCTAACGCAGCACAAATGCGGTTCTGTAAATCGTGAATGAATGATATCCAAAGCCCCCTAATCCCCGAAGGGGGAAATGAAAAAAGCTCTTGATAATTTGATTGTGTATACACGTTATTATTTTATAAGCCTGGTTAAATTAGTTAGGGCTGTGCGACGCAATCCTCCCCTAAAGGGGGGAGTTAGAGGGGGCTTTGATATTCCTTCACCGCCTCTACAAATGCTTTTGCATGATCAACAGGTACGTTCGGAGTAATACCATGACCTAAGTTGGCAATGTATCGCTGTGTACCAAATGCATCGATCATTTCTTTTACTGCTTTCTTGATCTCAGGAATCGGTGCTAATAATTTCGCCGGATCAAAGTTACCTTGAATGGTGATCTTGTTCTGCGTAAACTCTCTTGCCATTTGCGGCGTAATACACCAATCGATACCTACACCACTTGCAGCACTTTCGCTGATATCCTTCAACGCATGCCATGTTCCCTTAGGGAAAAGAATTACAGGTGCATCATCTTTCAACGCTTCTGCAATCTGAAATAGATATGGTTGTGCGAATAATTTAAAATCAGCAGGACTTAATGAACCTGCCCAGCTATCGAACACTTGCACGGTATCAGCACCAGCTTTAACCTGGTGCTTCAAATACACAATGGTAATATCAGTGATCTTTTGCAGAAGTTGATGTGCCATTGCCGGTTGCGTGTAAGCAAACTGTTTTGCTTTATCCCATGTTTTGCTTCCTTTACCTTCTACCATATAACAAAGAATGGTCCATGGTGCACCTGCAAAACCAATCAGTGGTACACGACCATTTAATTCTCTCTTTGTTAAACTCAATGCATCATACACGTATTTCAAACTTTCTTCAGCACCAGTCGTAATCAATGCATCAATATCCTGTTGTGTTTTGATGGTCTTTGGCAACGATGGTCCTTTGCCTTCTTCCATCAACACTTCCACACCCATTGCCTGCGGAATAACCAGGATGTCGCTGAAGATGATCGCTGCATCCACTCCAACCTGGTCAACAGGTTGCAATGTAATCTCCGTTGCAAGCTCAGGCGTTTGGCATCGGGTGAAGAAATCGTATTTCTCACGCAGCTTAATGTAATCGGGTAAATATCTTCCTGCCTGGCGCATCATCCACACGGGCGGACGTTCTACCGTTTCTCCTCTCAGAGCTTTTAATAATAAGTCGTTCTTTAGTTGAGTCATAGTCGTGAGTTGTGAATCGTTAGTCGTCAGTTGTGATGCATGAGTTTTTACACTCACGACTCACTATTGACGAGTCACGAAAAATATTCCATCGCCTGGCGTACCAGTTCTTCCTTGCCCGGTGCTTTGCCAATGACGATGGTATTGTTACAATATTGTTGAATGGTATTAGCTGTTGTAGTGCCGATAGCAAACAAAATGGTTTGCCCAGGTATTTTATTGTTGCTGAAAAAACTGCTTACTGCACTGGGGCTATAAAATAAAATAGCCTGGTATGTTTTGTTGATCTTGTGTGGTGTGTGGATCGTTTCATACACAATGATCTCATGCACATCAATTCTTTTCTTACGAAGAATAGCAGGCAATTCATCTCTGCGTTGTTCGCCACAAAAAAAGATCACTTCGTCGGCATCGCTTTCTTCTGCAATAAGCTCTGCAAGTTCTGCAGCATTATTAGCAGTACCCACTACACTATGATCGCCAAAATTTTCTTTTAATTTTTGTTTGGTGGTATTGCCCATGCAATAGATCACCCAATCGGGTTGTTGACCATCCTGCCAGGCAACTACTGCATCAACAGCATTCATACTCGTGAAAACAACAGTTGATGATTGCAGGTACGCCTGTTCAATTTCCTGTTGCGTCGCAACATCCTGTATGGATTCAGTTTCAATGAAAGACAATTCATCAATGGAAATGCCTGCAGCATTTGCTTCCTGCACCAATGATTTATTCAATGGCCGTGTAGATAATATTTGAATTTTATTTTCCGGCATTACGTATTTCTTCAGCAATTATTCGTCCGCCTGTATTTAAAATTTCTTCTGCTGCTTCTTCACCAAGATGTACTGCTTCAGGAATGGAAACTGTTGTTTCATATTCAGCTTTCTGCTTTCCGTCGAGTGACAGAATACTTCCACAGAAATGTATTTCGTCGTCTTTTATTTCAGCATAAGCGCTAATAGGTGTAGAACAACCACCCATCAATGCACGAAGAAAATCACGTTCGATCTTTGTGCAATAGGCAGTGTCTGCGTCATTAAAGTGAACACAGGCATCTAATGCATAAGAATCGTCTTCACGACAAACAACTACAACTGCTCCCTGTGCAGGTGCAGGTAACATCCAATCGAGTTCAATAGAATTTTCAGGACGAAGATCAATTCGTTCCAATCCAGCTGCGGCAAAGATGGCACCATCCCAATTCTCTTCATTTAACTTACGCAGGCGTGTATTTACATTACCACGTAGGTTATGCATTTCTGATGATGGGAATTTATTTAACCATTGCGCTTTACGTCTTATGCTGCTGGTTGCGATTTGTAGTTCTGCTTTTCCCGGTATTGACCATTCACCATTCACCATTGACCATTCACCTTTCCACACCAACAAATCTTTCACAGGTCCACGTGGCAATACAGCGGCTTGTATAATTCCTTTTGGTAATTGCGTGGGCACATCTTTCATGGAGTGCACCGCAATGTCAATGGTATTATTTAACAGAGCAGTATCGAGGCTTCTTGTAAAAATGCCTTGCACCCCCATTTCATATAAGGGTGTTTTCAGATCGATATCGCCTTCACTTTTGATGTAAACTAATTCGGAAGCAAAACCATGCAGCGCCAACAATTCTTTTACCTGTGTTGCCTGCCATACTGCTAATTGACTTTCCCTTGTTCCAATGCGGATTGTTTGTCCCATTTTAATCTGTGCCCGTAGCAATAAACTCATTGATGGCTTCAATGTAATAACAGCCACGCTGGTTTTGCTCTTTCATTTTTGAAGCCATGCCATTGATCACCCGTTGAATTTTTTCATCGGTTTTTGAGCAGGCTGTATGATGCGGTTGCAAAGTTATGTATAATGGGGAAGTATGTATTTCTTTGAGCTTTGTTTTTACAGCCTTTAAAACAGGTACATGCTTACGCATTTGATACCAGTCGATAAATTCTGCAATATGCTCGGCTATAATAGCTTTTGCTTTTGGAACTTCAGCTTCACGTTTTGCCAGCGTTTCATCTTTCAGCTTCGATAACTCATCAACATTTACTAACGTGATATTGGATAATTCCTTTGCCGATTGCTGCACATTATGTGGAATTGAAAGATCGATGATGAGTTTATGATTCAATCCTTCCAAATGCGATCTTAAAATGGTAGGCTCGGTTGCATTGGTGGCTACAAGAATAATGTCGGCCTGGTTAATATGTTCTACCAGGTCTTCCAATGGAGCAGAACGTAAACCCAGTTCCTCAGCCAGTGTAGTTGCTTTCTCTTCGGTGCGGTTAATAAGCGTAATATTTTTTGTGCCGAGATAATCAACCAGGTTTTTGCAGGTATTGCGACCAAACTTACCAGTGCCCAGCAACAAAATCTTTTTATTCTTTATTCCTTTAACGTGCTTACGTATGTATTGTACAGCGGCAAATGAAACGGATACTGTTCCATCGCTCAACGCCGTATTATTTTTAATTGCTTTTGATGATTGCAACATGCAATTCACCAAACGCTCCGTAAATGCATCGATGCGATCATGTTGTTTGGCTTGTTTTGCGGCTTGCTTTATCTGGCCAACAATTTCGTAATCGCCTAATATCTGCGAGTCTAATCCACCGCCTACGGTAAACAGGTGATTGATAGCTTCCTGTCCTTGTTTGATGTAAGAAAGCTCCCTGAATTGCTCAATAGTTCCATCGGTTTGTGTGCAAAGCAGGCGAATAAGTTGATCGGCTTCATCAGCAAAACCGTAAACCTCAGTTCTGTTACAAGTGGAAATAAGAAAGAATTCATGCACGCCAAAATCCGGAGCAAGTTGCAGGATGGTATTGTATTGTTCCGGGTTTACGGCAAACTTACCTCTTATCAACGCATCTGTTTTACGATAGTTGATGCCTGCAATGAAAAATTTCGATATGTCTTTTGCGCCTGTTCTGTGCATGTGGTGATCGTCTGTATTTCTACAGCGCAAATGTAGTTGCAGACAGCGCTATGAACCTAAAAAATCTGTCATTGCAATGTCATATTAGTCATTGATTTTTATCATGATAACAGCTGTTTGCTATCAATGAAATGTTTGTAGCAAAAACACTACAGTTCATCTTTAAAAACCTACAGTTGATGCAGATTTCTTTTGAAAATGAACTTTTGTTTTGTAATGCCGTTACTTTTGCAAACGATTAAAAACGCACATGGAAAAAGCAGCAAGCAAAGGAATTCTCTTAATGAATTTAGGTTCGCCTGATTCAACTGAAGTAAAAGACGTTCGTCGTTATTTGAATGAATTTTTAATGGATGAACGGGTGATCGATTATCCTTACCTGTTGCGTTTATTATTGGTGAAGGGAATTATTACACGTTTCCGTGCGCCAAAATCGGCTGAAGCTTACAGCACTATCTGGACAAAAGAAGGATCGCCACTGATCGTTCTTACAAAACAACTCCGTGATGCAGTGGATAATAAAGTGGATATGCCGGTTGAAATAGCGATGCGTTACGGAAACCCAACGGTAAAATATGCTTTGGATCGTTTGCTGCAACAGCATCCTGACCTCGATGAAGTGATTGCAGTGCCGCTTTACCCGCATTATGCCATGAGCAGTTATGAAACTGCAGTGGAGAGCGCAAAAGAAATTCATACAAAGAACAAGTATCCGTTCAAACTGAGTTTTATTAAGCCATATTATAATGAAGACCATTATATAACTGCAATGGCTGAAAATATGCGTCCTTATCTTGAACAGGGATACGATCATATTTTATTCAGTTATCATGGTATTCCTGAAAGCCATTTGAAAAAGTCAGACCCCACTAAAAATCATTGCTTAAAAACAGGTGATTGTTGTAGCGTCGATTCAGCAGCACATGCAACATGCTACCGTCATCAATGTTTTGTAACAACTGAATTAATAGCTGCAAAACTTGGATTGAAAAAAGAAAATTACAGTATATCTTTTCAATCGAGACTGGCAGGTGAGCAATGGTTAACGCCTTACACCGATTATCGTTTGCGTGATATGCCAAAAGAAGGTGTGAAAAAATTGCTTGTTCTTTGTCCGGCATTTGTGTGTGATTGTTTGGAAACACTGGAAGAAATTGCTGAACGTGGCAAAGAAACGTTTATGGAAGCCGGCGGGGAAGAATACACAATGATCCCTTGCATGAATGTGCATCCATTATGGGTTGAAGCTATCGCTACCTATGTAGAAGGAGTAGCCAAAGGAGAGAAAGAGATGGTACTGGGATGAGGCGTCAATGGTGAATAGTGAATGCCAAGCCAATGAAACCATAGTGATTTTCAGAAGTAGTATCTCAACTTAAAGTAATAATGTTTGGTGATTGTGTTCTGTATTGACCATTCACCATTGACCATTCACAAAATGTATCTCTACGTAAAAGCTCTCCATATCATCTTCATCGTTACCTGGTTTGCCGGCTTGTTTTACATGCCCCGGCTTTTTATTTATAATACCGAGGCCGAAAACAAAGAAGCCACAGCAAAGAAGGTTTTGCGTGAGCAATTTGCTGTTATGATGAAACGCCTTTGGTATGGTATTACCTGGCCATCGGCTGTATTAACCTTGATTTTTGGCAGCTGGGTTTTGTTCGAAAGCGGGTATGCCAAACTTGTATTTGAACCGGGCGGTCGCTGGATGTTGTTCAAACTCATTTTTGTGTTATTTATTTATCTCTATCACTTGTCGCTGCACAAAATATTGAATCAGCAATTAGCGGGCATATTCAGGTATACATCGCAGCAGCTTCGTATCTGGAACGAGGTGGCCACAATTTTTCTTGTTGCGGTTGTTATGCTGGTGGTAGTAAAACAAAACCTCAGTGCACTTTGGGGGGTACTAGGCCTCTTGTTATTTGTGATATTACTTATGAGTGCGATCAAGATCTATAAAATGTTGCGTAAGTAGATGTTTTCCGGGGTTGTTGCTTATCTATATTGTTTTTTGCGCTGAAAATAATTTTCTTAGTTTTAAGGCAAACAACCCACAATGAAGAAATTTATTTTACTATCATCTATCTGTTTATCATTTGCATTGATCATTTTCTCCTGCTCCCGTAAATCAGCAGCTACTATTGCAAGCAATAAGCAAGCTGCTCATGTAAGCCTATATGAAACAAGTGTAAAACCCCTCATCGCAACAAAATGTGCTCCCTGCCATTTCCCTGCAGAAGGCGGAAAGAAAAAAGCATTGGATAACTATGATAGTGTGAAAGTAGTGGCGACCGATATTGTTCGTCGTATTGAATTAAATCCCGGCGACAAAGGATTTATGCCTTTCAAAAAATCAAAACTTTCGGCTGATGAAATTGCGGTAGTGAAAAAGTGGGTAGAGGCGGAAACCAAATAAGCAAAAGTCGACCCGTTTATAAATAGCAACCCCGCCTTGGCGGGGTTGCTATTTATTACTATCACTGATCATTAAATTGCCTTGCTGAACATAGGTGTAACCATTTCCCGTTGCAGGTAAAGATCAAATGCGCTGCAGATATTTCGAATGAATTGTCTTCCTGTTTCTGTTACTACCAAACCATCATCATTCATATTGATCAAACCATCATCAAGAGGCTGTTGCAATTGAGGTAACACATATTTTTCGATCAGGCGTTTATCTTCTTTGCGAAACACAGCATAATCTCTGCAACTTATGCTGAGAATATAATTGCGGAAAGCTTTGTCTTCATCACTCAGAAAATAGCCTTTGAACACAGGCAATTCTTTTTGCTGGATAGCTTCGTAATATTCATGGATCGATTTTTTGTTTTGTGCAAAGCCTGCACCAATATCACTGATGCTCGATACACCCAATCCCAACAACATCGATGTATGTTGCGTGGTATAACCCATAAAATTGCGATGAAGTTTTGCTGTTTTCCATGCCGTGTAAAGATCATCTGTTGTTAATGCAAAATGATCCATGCCAATATCAACATAACCAGCTGCTGTCAGTAATTCTTTTCCTTTTAGATATAACTGCAATTTATCTTCAGGCGAGGGAAGATCGTTCTCATCAAACAAGCGTTGTCCACGACTTGTCCATGGCACATGCGCATAGCTGTAAAAAGCAATACGATCGGGACGAAGTGCAATAACTTCTTCAATGGTTTTTGTAATGCTTTGCAAAGTTTGTTTCGGTAAACCATAAATAAGATCATAATTCACGGAAGCAAAACCCAGCTTTCTGGCGTTGGTTGTTGCACGCTCCACATTTTCTAATGGCTGAATGCGGTTAATGATGCGTTGCACTTCAGGATCGTTATCCTGCACACCATAGCTGATGCGGCGGAAGCCGAGCTTATACAAAGTTTCAAGATGAGCGAATGTTGTATTGTTGGGATGGCCTTCAATACTGAATTCATGACTTGGGTGAACTATGGAACGGCTTGTAATAAAGTTGATCAGTCGTTCAAGATTTTCCGGCGAAAAGAATGTAGGCGTACCTCCACCTAAATGCAGTTCACGAATAACAGGTTTTTGATGAAAGAGCTGAAGATATAATTCAAATTCCTGTTCGATCATGGCCAGGTATTCTTCTTCAACACTATGATTTGTTGTGATCTTTTTATTACATCCACAATACGTGCATAGCGATTCGCAGAAGGGTAAATGAATGTAAAGGCTGATACCATTGCGGCTGTTATGCAGTTCAAATTGCTGAGCCAGGAGATATTTCCAGTCATCCACATCAATACCTTCTTTCCAAACCGGCACCGTTGGGTAGCTCGTATAGCGGGGAACCGGGCGGTTGTATTTTTTGGTCAGGCTCCTGATTGTTTCTTGTTGCATGGGGCAAAATTGACAAATTGTACAGCGGCCCGCCCTGACGGGAAAATGGTACAAAAATGATTGCCGTCAGTTTCTGAAAAGCATTGATTCAGGTGTTCATTCACCCCCGAACTTCCGTACCTTTGGCAACTTTAAAAATCAGACAGGGAAAGACTTATGAGCGCTAAGTACAGGGAATTTTCGCAGTTGAATCTGCCATCGATCGAACAGGAAATACTGGCCCGTTGGGATGCTGAACAGGCTTTTCAGAAAAGTATAGAAGTAAGGGATGGAGCTACACCGTTTGTGTTTTACGAAGGTCCCCCCAGTGCTAATGGTATGCCCGGCATTCACCACGTTATTTCACGTACGTTGAAAGACTTGGTTTGTCGATACAAAACCATGAAAGGCTTTAAAGTAAACCGTAAAGGCGGATGGGATACCCATGGTTTGCCCATTGAATTAGGCGTTGAAAAAGAACTCGGTATTACCAAAGAAGATATTGGTGTAAAGATCACCGTTGAAGAATACAATAAGAAATGTCGTGAAGCAGTACTGCGTTATAAAGACAAGTGGGATGAGATCACGAAGAAGATGGGTTACTGGGTTGACTTAAATGATCCCTACATCACGTTCGAAAATAATTACATTGAAACATTGTGGTGGTTGTTGCAGCAGTTGTACAAAAAAGGATTGCTGTACGAAAGTGTAAGCATTCAACCTTATTCACCTGCGGCAGGTACGGGTTTAAGTTCACATGAATTAAATCAGCCCGGTACTTACAAAGATGTAAAAGACACCAGTGCAACGGTGATGTTCCGTGCAACACAGGATGAAAAAAGCAAGTTCCTCCATGATGCAGTGCATGGTGCCGAAGTATTCTTCATGGCATGGACAACCACGCCGTGGACCTTGCCAAGTAATCTCGGTTTAACGGTTGGGCCAAACATTGAGTATGTCTTGGTTCAAACCTTCAATCCATACACACATCTACCGGTAAACATTGTATTGGCGAAAGATCTTGTACACAAATACCTGAAAGCAGAAGGAGAGAATGGAGATTTTGAAGGATACAATGGTGAACAGAAAATACTTCCTTGGAAAATCATCACTTCATTCAAAGGCTCACAACTCGAAGGTTTGCATTACGAGCAACTATTGCCTTACGAGGCAAACAGCATTGAAGAAATAAAACGTATTACACCTGATGCAGATCCATTCCGTGTGTTGATCGGTGATTTCGTTACTACAGAAGATGGTACAGGCATCGTTCATACTGCTCCTGCTTTCGGTGCAGATGATTATCGTGTTGGTAAGAAATTCAACATAGGTATTTTAACGATGGTTGATCGTGAAGGAAAGTTCCTTGATGGGTTGGGCGAGTTCAGCAACCGTTATGTAAAGAATTACAAAGACGATAAAGATTATGTAGATGTAAATGTTGACATCTGTGTAAAACTGAAAAAAGAAAACAGGGCATTTAAAGTAGAGAAATACGAGCACAGTTATCCGCATTGCTGGAGAACTGATAAACCAATTCTTTACTATCCACTTGATGCATGGTTCATTAAAACCACAGCCATCAAGGATAAAATGGTTGAATTGAATAAAACCATCAACTGGAAACCAAAATCAACAGGCGAAGGTCGCTTCGGTAATTGGTTAGAGAACATGGTTGACTGGAACTTGAGTCGTTCACGTTTCTGGGGCACTGCATTGCCCATCTGGAAAACAGAAGATGGGGAAGAAGAAATTTGTATTGGTACTGTTGAAGAGTTAAAAGAAAATGCAGCAAAAGCAGATGCAACACTCGGCACCAACAATGCAAAATACTTAGGCAACGATATCGATCTGCATAAACCGTACGTTGATGAGATCATCCTCATCAGTCCAGACGGTAAAGCAATGAAACGTGTGCCCGACTTAATTGATGTTTGGTTCGATAGCGGTGCAATGCCTTACGCACAGTGGGGATTGGATCATGAGAAAGTAAAGAATGGAGATAAGTATCCGTTTAAACTTCCTGCAGGTGTAAACAAATTTGAAGATCTCTACCCGGCAAGTTTTATTGCTGAAGGTGTGGATCAAACACGTGGCTGGTTTTACACACTGCATGCAATCGCATCACTCGTTTATGATAGTGTTGCTTACAAGACAGTTGTAAGTAATGGGTTGGTGTTAGATAAGAATGGCAACAAAATGAGCAAGCGCCTCGGTAACGTGGTGAACCCATTTGAAACCATTGAAAAATTTGGTGCTGATGCCACACGCTGGTACCTCATCACCAATGCATCGCCTTGGGATAATCTGAAATTTGATATTGAAGGCATCAAAGAAGTGCAACGCAAATTCTTTGGTACGCTTTATAATACCTACCAGTTCTTCGCATTGTATGCAAATGTTGATGGCTTTGCGTTTAAAGAAGCTGCCATTCCGGTAAAAGAACGACCTGAGATCGATCAATGGATATTATCATCACTTCACACACTCATTAAAAAAGTGAACGAAGCAATGGATGATTACGAACCAACACAGGCAGGTCGATTGATCGAAGAATTTGTAGATGAGCATCTGAGCAACTGGTATGTTCGTTTGTGCCGCCGCCGTTTCTGGAAAGGCGAGTACGAACAGGATAAGATCAGCGCTTACCAAACCTTGTACGAATGTTTGGAAACGGTATTGCGTTTAATGGCGCCTGTTTCTCCATTCTTCAGCGATGCAATTTTTACCGAGCTGAACAAAGTAAGCGGTCGATTTACAACTGCATCTGTTCACCATGTTGATTTCCCTGTGGCTGATGAAGCATTGATCGACTCAGCTTTGGAAGAACGTATGCAACTGGCACAGGATGCCTCATCTTTAGTCCTTTCACTCCGTAAGAAAGTGAACATCAAGGTTCGTCAGCCTTTGCAGAAAATATTGATTCCGGTGCTAAGCAACGGTATGAAGGAGCAGTTCGGCAAAGTGGAAGACATCATCAAGAGCGAGGTGAACGTGAAGGAGATCGAATACCTCACGGCGGATAACACCTTCATCAAAAAGAAGATCAAACCGAACTTTATTGCATTGGGCAAAAAGCTTGGGCCGAAGATGAAAGCCGTGTCAACAGCCCTTTCTCAATTCACACAGGAGCAAATTGCACAAATAGAGCGTGAAACTGTTTATAATCTGTTGATAGAGAATGAAACCGTTCCTTTATATTTGACAGATGTTGAAATTTTAAGCGAAGATGTGCCAGGTTGGATGGTTGCCGCTAAAGGCTCCGTTACCGTGGCACTGGATGTAACAATAACCCCCGAACTGCTTAACGAAGGCAATGCCCGGGAACTGGTGAACCGCATCCAGAAAATCCGCAAGGAAAGCGGGTTTGAACTGACTGACAGGATTGCTGTGCAGGTTACCGACGAGGAAACCCTGCGGCCATCTATCACTCAATTTAAATCCTATATTTGCGCCGAAATTTTGGCAGACAGCCTCGATTTAGTTCCGGAAATAGCCGATGGAACGGAGATTGAGGTAAATGAAATCAACCTTAAAGTTCACGTACACAAAAAAGGAGGATAGAATGGCAATTAAAAAGAAAGCAGCAAAACCGGCCCCTAAGAAGCCTGCTGCAAAACCAGCTCCCAAAAAGGCGGCAAAACCAGCTGCAAAAAAGCCAGCTCCTAAGCCTGCCCCTAAAAAGGCGGCTGCTAAACCCGTAGCGAAAAAACCAGCACCTAAACCGGCCCCTAAGCCTGTTGCGAAAAAAGTGGCAAAACCGGTAGCAAAGCCGGCGCCCAAACCCGTGGCCAAAAAGCCCGAAGTGAAAAAGCCCGAGCCGGTTGCAAAACCAGTTAGTGCAATTAAACCAACAGTTAAACAAGCAATTCAAGATTTGAAAAAAGAAGCAAAAAAGCCGGCGCCTCCTAAAGAAGTGAAACCTATTAAGACATCGGTAAACACTTCAGTGAAATATCAACCCGATTTTACAAAATCAGTATTAGATAAATCAGTGGAAGAGAAACCTCAAGGACCAATGGTCCGCTACAGTGATGCAGACCTCGTGGAGTTCAAAGAACTCATTCAACGTAAACATGAAGCTGCCAAAAAAGAATTAACCTATTTGCAAGGCTTGATTACCCGCAAGGATGATCAGGGTGGTGATGGTGATGATGGCCGTTACATGACCATGGAAGATGGAAGTGTGAGTATGGAACGTGAACAACTTAGCCAGATGGCCAGCCGCCAGATCACTTACATCGATCACCTGGAAAAAGCATTGATGCGAATTGAAAACAAAACCTACGGGGTTTGCCGTGTAACGGGTAAGTTGATCGATAAAGCACGTTTACGTGCCGTGCCTCATGCAACATTGAGCATTGAAGCAAAAATGGGAATCGTAAAAGGTCCTCAGCCAACAGGCGAATAAGTTAGTAAGACTAATTGAAATAGAAGTCCTCCTGTTTTACGGGAGGACTTTTTTTATTCAGAAAAGTCATTTTTAAATAACCTGCTTATTATTTGAATGGTCAATGAAAAGCAACAAAAAAATCCCTTCGAAACCGAAGGGATTTTAAGTATGTTGCCGAGTTGCGCTGATTAATAATCTCTGTTATAACCGCCGCCGCCGCCACCTTTGTAGCCGCCACCGCCGCCACCTTTGTAGCCGCCGCCACCGCCGCCTTTGTAGCCGCCACCGCCACTACCGCCACGGAAGCCACCACCGCCGCCGCCGCCAAAGCTGCGCTTTTTGAAGCCACCGTCGTCTTTCTTAGGCTGAGCTTCGTTCACTACAATTTTGCGTCCCTGAACGTCAGTGTCGTTCAGTTGGCTGATTGCAGCCTGGGCTTCTTCTGCATTGTCCATTTCTACAAATGCAAAACCCTTGCTACGGCCAGAGAATTTGTCGGTTAAAATTTTGGCAGATGTTACAGAGCCAAATTGCTCAAACAGAGCAGCGAGGTCTTCGTTCGTCATTGACCAGGCCAGGTTTCCTACGTAAATGTTCACAAGAAAAAAATTAAAAAACAAAAATCATGAACCAGGATTAGCAACTGAAACCGGGAAAACTGATCGAAGGAAAAGCACCTGGAAGCTCAGAAAGCATGGACTGAATTCACATTAACTCTATAAAGATAGGGGAATTATTGAGAAAAGCTAGTGGGCCAAAACAAAAACTTAACGCACCTCCTGCATGTCTACAAGCTTGCGGTAGAAGCCGTTTAAGTCCACCAATTGGTCGTGTGTACCCCGTTCAACAATCTCCCCTTTCTGCAACACCAGTATTTCATCCGCATGCCGAACAGTTGATAGTCTGTGTGCGATGACGAGGCTCGTACGGTCCTGCATCAGGTGGTTAATTGCATCCTGCACCAAACGCTCACTTTCCGTATCAAGGGAAGAAGTGGCTTCATCTAAAATAAGAATGGGTGGATTTTTTAATACAGCTCTTGCAATGGTTACACGCTGGCGTTCACCACCACTCAGCTTGGTACCACGGTCGCCAATATTTTCATCGTAACCATTTTCTTTTTTTACAATGAAGGGATGTGCGTTTGCAATTTTTGCAGCTGATTCAATTTCTTCTTTTGCTGCATCAGGTTTACTCAACGCAACATTGTTTGAAATGGTATCATTAAACAAAATAGGCTCTTGCGTAACAATGCCCATCAACTGACGAAGACTATGAAGCGAATAGTTTTTAATATTTACACCATCAACCAGGATTTCACCACTTGTTACGTCATGAAATCTTGGAACAAGATCAGCGAGTGTTGATTTACCTGAACCGCTTGAACCCACCAATGCAATTGTTTTTCCTTTTTCTAATTTAAGATTGATGTTGGTAAGAACAGGTACATCGTTGTATGCAAACGATACATTTTTAAATTCAATACTTTTTTCGAATGAAGAAATCGTAATTGGTTTTGCAATTTCTTCTACAACCACCGGTGCGCTGATCACTTCCTCAATACGTTCAATAGCAGCACTCCCTCGTTTAGTATTATAATATGCAGTTGAAAGGGATTTTGCAGGATTGATGATCTGCGTAAAGAATAAAATGTAAGTGATAAAACCTTCCGAACTAACATCTCCATTTCCACCCAGTACAAGCTTACCACCAAACCATAAAACAGCACTTAATACAAGCACTCCCAGTACTTCTGATAAAGGTGAAGCCATATCTTTTCGAAAGTGGATCTTGTTGCGAAGATGATTGAACTCTTCATTTACTTTATGAAAACGACCGCCCACTAATTTCTCTGCGGTGAATGCTTTGATGACACGAATGCCTCCCAATGTTTCATCAAGTATAGACAGAACCAATCCATTCTTCTCGCCAGCTTCAGTTGATTGTTTTTTTAATGATCGACTTACACGACCAATGATTAATGCCATTACCGGTAAAAACACAAGAAGGAATAAGGATAACTTCGGGCTTAACAATATCATTCCAGCCAGGTAAAACAAAATATTCAATGGTTCTTTGATCAATACTTCAAGAGCCATCATCACACTCCATTCAACTTCGTTGGCATCGTTACTCATGCGTGAAATAAGATCGCCTTTACGTTGTTCGGTAAAATAACCGATAGGAAGTTTCAAAACTTTATCATACAAATCACCACGTAAGCGTGTAAGTACACCATTACGCATAGGTGCTAAAATGCGATAGGAGAGATAAAGAAATACGTTCTTCAGCAAAATAGCTGAGATAATGATTATACATATAAATGCCAAAGCTGTTTCAGCACCCTTTGTATTGATCAGCACACTTATTTGGTGCATCAAAAAATCAAGTACATCGGTAGCCGAACGAATTGTGTCGGGTGCTGCAAGTACTTCTTTCTTTTCATCAAACAGAAGTTTCAGAAAAGGCGCCAGCATTGCCAGCGATACCATTGAAAAAACAATGGAGAGGAGGATACATAAAAAATAAAGAACAATCTTTCCTTTATAATCCCGCAGGTATTTGAAAATGCGTTGAAACTGTTTCATGCGTTAAACGCCGCAAAGTAACTACTTTTACAGCGTTTAAAAGTTGAAGATATGTTAGAAGGAAAAAGACAGAAACAGGTAGCGGGTGTAATTCACGAGGAAATGTCGGTTATTTTCCAAAAGCTGGGTTTATCCATGCTCGATGGCGGATTGGTTTCTATTTCATCGGTGAAAATAACGCCTGATCTGCTGGAAGCTCGTATTTACCTGAGTGTGTTCCAGGCAAAAGATAACCAGGCAGTGCTGAAAAAGATTGAAGAAAAGGCTTATGAAATAAAACGTGAACTTGCTTCTAAAGTAAAGCACCAACTGCGTCGAATGCCCGAGATCAAATATTTTCTCGATGATACACTTGACCAGGTATTTAAAATGGAAGAACTCTTCAAGAAAATTGAAGAGGAGAAGAAGGGAGAGGAGTAAATAGCCGGTAGTTGAAAATCGTTAGTTGTTAAGCTTTGACTATTAACAATTGACCATTCACCATTCACAACAATTATTCATTGAATTTTCTTTTCGCCTGGCGCTATTTTAAATCAAAAAAATCAACCAATGCCATCAATATTATTGCATGGGTAACGGTGACGGCTATGGCTGTTGGTACTGCTGCGTTGGTGGTAGTGCTGAGTATCTTTAATGGATTTGAAGGGTTGGTGAAAACGTTATACTCTTCTTTTTATCCCGATGTACGTATTACTGCTGAGCAGCAAAAAATAATGTTGCTGGATGATGCTACTCTCGCAAAGATCCGTGTGCTGAGTAATGTGAAAGCAGCAAGCACGATTGTTGAAGAAAATGTGCATCTGCAGAATGGTGATTACCGTACCAATGCTGTTATTAAAGGCGTTGATGATCAGTATGGCAAAGCGAGTGGAGTTTCATCCATGATCAGCAATGGTCAGTTTGAAACCGGTAGTGTTGAAACACCTGCACTGGTGTTAGGCGTAGGTATTGAAAATGCATTGAATCTTTTAAGTGATCGAGCAATAAATCCGGTTACTGCTTATTTACCAAAGCGAGGGGTATCTTCTTCCAATCCGCTGGAAGCTATCAGTACAGTTAATTTACAACCCACCGGATCGTTTTCCATTCAGCAGGATTTCGATAATAAATATGTCATCACCAATATTGATATACTCAAAGAAATGCTGGGTTTAAAACCCAATGAATACAGCTCTGTTGAAATTAAATTGGCCAATGTTGAACAAGAAAAAGAAACAATTGCTGCTTTGCAACAGATGTTGGGTAAGGGCTACCTGGTAGAGAATCGATACCAACAAAATCGTTCGCTCTTTGCTGTTATGCAATTGGAAAAATGGGCTATCTATGGAATTCTTTCATTGATACTGGTGATTGCGGCCTTTAATATGATCGGCGCATTAACGATGCTTGTGCTCGAGAAAGAACAGGACATCCAGATATTACAGGCAATGGGAAGCGGCAGAATATTTATTCAAAAAATATTTTTAACTGAAGGTGTATTGCTTGCGTTAGCCGGAAGTATCATTGGAATAATCCTGGCGCTCATTTTTTCTTACCTGCAGGTAACATTTAAAATTATTCCACTCACCGGTTCTTTTGTGATCGATTATTATCCTGTAAAGATTTTGATTACCGATATTTTGCTTGTGATAGCAACAGTAATTGTCATTGGGTTGCTCGCTTCTTGGGTGCCATCAGTAAAAGCAGCACGTCAAAAAATTTCTTTACGGGCACAATAAAAAAAGCAGGCGATTTATACACCTGCTGTCTTCAATATAATTTCCTGGAAAATTAATAATCGCCTAAGCTTGTTTCACCTAGTTGAGTGAGAGCTTTTGCTAATTGCTCATCGTTAGGAGCAATACCGTGCCACTCATGACTACCTTCCATAAAGTCGATGCCTTTACCCATTTCAGTCTTCATCAAATTCATAATGGGTTTGCCTTTGCCAACAAACGATTTCGCTTTTTCTAAACCGGCAACCATCTCATCCATATCGTTACCATTTTCAATCACCAATGTTTCCCAGCCAAAAGCATCAAACTTCGCTTTCAAATCGCCAAGGCTCATTACTTTTTTGGTTGGTCCATCGATTTGCTGTCCATTCCAATCAATTGTTGAAATGAGGTTATCCATTTTATGATGCGCTGCAAACATTACAGCTTCCCAAATTTGTCCTTCCTGTAATTCGCCATCGCCATGCAAAGAATAAACTACGGTGTTTTCTTTGTTCAGCTTTTTCGTATAAGCCGCACCAATAGCCACACTTAAACCTTGCCCCAATGAGCCAGATGCAATGCGTACACCGGGCAAATGTTCGTGGGTAGTGGGGTGACCTTGCAAACGACTGTTCAGTTTTCTGAAAGTTGCAAGCTCCTGAACCGGGAAATAACCGCTACGTGCCAGCGTTGCATAAAAAATCGGTGAAATATGACCGTTAGAAAGGAAGAAAAGATCTTCATTCTTTGCATCCATATTAAAGGCCGGATCATGCTTCAACACTTTAAAATACAATGCTGTAAGATATTCAGTACAGCCCAATGAGCCACCGGGGTGCCCACTTTGACATCCATGTACCATTCTTACAATGTCTCTACGGAGTTGCGTCGCAATTTCTTTCAGTTCTGGCATAGTCTTTTTTGAATTGCGGCAAAGCTAAAAGAAAAATGTTTGCAATTGGCTAAACTTTTGATTGAATTAAAAGTCAATACCTGTTCTGTGGAGAAGTGGAGTAAAACCAGGCAACATTTATTTTATTGTTATCTGTTTCCTCTTTCAACGCAGATAGTATAGATTTGCAACACACGAATTAGTCAACTGCATGGATCACCTGCTAATAGGATCGGTTATTTCATTTTTAATTACTTATTCGGCTATTCCCATTATTATAAGGGTAGCTGAAGCGAAGCATTTATTCGATGTTCCCGATGACGATCGTAAGGTGCACGCCGCTCCAATTCCCTCGTTGGGAGGAATCGGCATTTTTGCCGGCTTTATATTAGGCTTTTTAATTGCAGTGCCTGCCGGTTTGGTGGAAGTGCAATATTTCGGTGCGGCTTTTCTCGTAGTTTTTTTCCTGGGGTTGAAAGATGATATTGTGGTGCTGACGCCCCTTAAAAAATTCCTGGGGCAATTATTAGCTGCATTTATCATTGTTTATAAGGGTGGAATTCTTATCGACGGTATGTTTGGTTTTATGGGCTTTGAAAAAATGCCATTTGTTTTAAGCCTTGCCTTTACCTACCTCACCATCATCGTAATAACTAACTCTTTCAATTTAATTGATGGGGTGGATGGTCTTGCCGGCTCGCTTGGCCTGTTTACATCCGTTTGTTTTGGAATTTATTTTGTGTTGGCCGATCAGCCTTTTTACGCCATGATGTCTTTTGCCATGGCGGGAAGTTTAGCAGCATTCCTCATCTTTAATATTTCTCCAGCAAAAATATTCATGGGCGATACAGGCTCACTTTTGTTGGGTATCATCAACTCTATTCTTGTTATTAAATTCATTCAGGTAGCTACTTTGCCTACGGCAAAAGTTTACCTGCCGGCAGCACCAGCCATTGGTTTTGCCATCTTGTTTGTTCCTTTATTTGATACGTTGCGCATTTTTGCCTACCGCATTTTATCCCGCCGTTCACCTTTTAGTCCCGACAGGAACCATGTGCACCATCTGTTGTTAGCAAAAGGATTCAGTCATAAAATGGTGACGTTTTTAGCGGTATCCTTCAATCTTGTAATTGCAGGAGTAACTGTGTTGGCCCGTGAACTGAATATCACATTTTTATTGCTGGGTTTAATCAGTGTAGGATTTTCTGTTATCAGCCTTCTTATCTACTCAAATAGAAACAACCGTCGTAAATTATTTGCAAAAGATGCCACAGCTGCGCCATCAGAAGCACTGAATGGCGAAACAAAAGTTATTCCCTTGGCAGGTGGCACTGTTGTTCCGGAAAAAGCTGAAGTTGCCAAGCACAAGCAGTCTTAATTTCTGCGGTAGCAATAAATAACAATTCAGTAGGTTTGCAGCTCAATAATTTTTAATTGTATGTCAGAAGAGCTTTCGTTAATCATGGACGATGCTGAAGAGCACATGAAAAAAGCCATTCAGCACCTTGAAGTAGAATTAGTAAAAATTCGTGCAGGAAGGGCAAACCCAAATATGTTGGATGGAATTGTTGTTGATTATTATGGTACGCCCACACCCATTGGACAAATCGGGAACATAAGCGTAACCGATGCCCGTACACTTACTATTCAGCCCTGGGAAAAAAATATGTTACAGCCAATTGAGCGAGCCATCATTAACTCTAACATTGGTCTTGCTCCGCAAAACGATGGTAATATCATTCGTCTATTTTTGCCACCTCTCACTGAAGAACGCCGTAAGGAGTTAGTAAAGCGAGTGAATGGCGAAGGCGAACATACAAAAGTTGCGGTGCGTAATATTCGTCGTGATGCTATTGAGCAAATCAAGAAATTGCAAAAAGATGGATTAAGTGAAGATGCGGCAAAAGATGCAGAAAAAGATATTCAGGTGTTGACAGATAAATTCAGTGTGTTGATCGATAAACATCTCGAAGCAAAAGACAAAGAGATCATGTCAGTATAATCAATATCATTCTTAAATGTAAAGGGACGCTATTGCGTCCCTTTTTTATTTGTGTTGGTGATGTATACACCTGATAAAATAATAATTAAGCCAATAATTTCCAATTGACCAATAGTTTCACCTGCCAGCAATCCCCATCCAATTGCCACAAATGGAATACCATAAGTAACTGTGGAAGAAAATAATGGTCCCGCCCGTTTCATGAGCATGTAAAACAAAATGGTTGCAACTGCTGTTCCGAAAATACCCAACACGGCTGAGGCAGTAACAGCTGTTAAAACTGAAGCATCGCTAAAACTGTGTTCAGCAAAACCTGAAATAAATAAAACTGCTGCTGAGGGAATAATAAGCGAAACAAATGCAATAGCTGCAATGTCGAGTGACGGTACATGTTTCAAAAAACGATTGGTGAGGTTTACATTCAGCCCGTAACATAATGTTGCCAACACAATGAGTGATGCAAGAAACACATCGCTGTTGCCGCTATCTTTTTTTTGTGCAAGGAAAAGCAATAACATTCCAGCAAAACCCACAAGTACACCAATAAATTTTTTCCAGATAATTCCGGATTTAAAAAACAATGCACCAATAGTGATCACAAACAAAGGAGTTAGTGCATTCAACATTCCCGCCAACGCACTGTCAATTTTTGTTTCGGCCACGCAAAAAAGAATGGCAGGAATAAAACTGCCAAGCATACCAGATAAAATTAACAAGCCAAGATCTTTTCTCTGCATCCGTTTGAAACTACCCGTGGCAAAGGGCAGAAGTACAATGCCAGCGCTAAGCATACGCATCGCTGCTACTTCATAAGCAGATAATTGCTTTAATCCCTCTTTCATCAAAATAAAAGAACTGCCCCATACAAGGCACAGGATCAAAAATAAAAGCCAGTTAAAAAATTTTGGATGCATAGGAAGAGATGCAAAGGTTCGGGAAAAGATGCATTTTGCCAATAAGTGTTGATGAATGGAATAAAGGCAGCGACTTACTCCTGCAAAACAAAGATTATATTCGTAAAAACGATTTTGTATGGCTAAAGTGAAACTCTCCGAAATCAGCACAAGGGCACCAGGCAGCTTCGATAAAGAAAAAACAAAAGCAAAAACAGAAAAGATATTGGATGAATTGGATGAATTGCAAAATCTTTTGATTGCCGAATCAAAACATTCGCTGTTGGTAATATTCCAGGGAATGGATGCCAGTGGAAAAGATGGCGCCATCCGTGATGTGTTTGGGTCGTTGAATCCAATGGGTGTTTCTGTAAAATCGTTTAAAGCGCCAACCGATGAAGAATTAAGCCAGGATTTTTTGTGGCGCATACACAAAGCTGCACCGCCAAAAGGAATGATACAGATATTTAACCGTAGCCAGTATGAAGATGTATTAGTGACAAGAGTGCATGGTTGGTGCGATGATGAGATAGCCAAAAAAAGAATGAAAGCAATTAACGATATGGAAGAGTTGCTTACGGAACATAACAATACACACATTCTTAAATTCTATTTACACATTTCGCCAAAAGAACAACAGGAACGTTTAGCGGAACGCACACATGATCCACGTAAAATGTGGAAGTACAATGAAAAAGATTTTGCTGAAGCTAAGCTGTGGGAAAAATACATGGGCTATTATGAAGAATGCTTTAATACCTGTGATAAAATTCCCTGGCATATTATACCCAGTGATCAGAACTGGTATAAAGAATACCTTATTGCAACAACAGTATACGAAACGCTGAAAGAGTTAAAGATGCAATATCCTCAAATAGAAAATAAAACTTTGAAATAGGAGATATTTTTTTCAGATTTGTACTGCCCGCTTTTATACTACTGTGACTCGTTTTCATTTCATCACAATAAAAAACCAACATTATGGGAATGCTAAAAGAATTTAAAGAGTTTACAATGAGAGGCAACGTCATTGATCTTGCCATTGGTGTAATTATTGGTGGCGCATTCGGTGCCATTATTAATTCTTTGGTAGGAGATATTATTACACCCGTGTTGTTAAAGCCTGCGTTAGAAACTGCAGGTGTTGCTGAAATTGACAAGTGGGCTCCGGGCGGAGTATTGTTGGGTAAGTTTATTGCAGCTATTATTTCATTTATCGTTATTGCATTTGTGTTATTCCTGATCATTAAAGGAGTAAATGCTTCAAAGAAGAAAGAAGAAGCACCGCCTGCTGTAACGCCTGAAGAAATTGTGTTGCTGCGTGAAATAAGAGACGCTCTAAAAAAATAAAATCGGGTTATATTATTTCAGCAGCAAAGAGCATCTTCTTTGCTGCTTTTTTATTTCATAAAGCATGGCGTTAAATTTGCTGTGCTAACGCTTAAAATTAACTCTTACGATGAAACAGTTTTTCTTAACAGCAGTTGTTGCTGTGTACGCTATAACCATTACCGCACAGGATGCGGAGGTAAAACGTTTAAAAGACGAATCAAACAAAACAGTTAAGAAAGAACCAAAACAAATAGAAGGTTGGACAAAAGGCGGTGTGTTTAACTTAAACCTTAGCCAGGGAGCAAGTCGTAACTGGGCTGCAGGTGCTGAAAAATTTTCATTCTCTGTAAATGCATTGGCCAACACGTTTGCGTATTATAAACGAAATAGAAACGTATGGGACAATTCACTCAATGTGCAATATGGAATTGTAAATGCAACCAGCATTGGCACAAGAAAAAATGATGATCGTATTGATCTGCTTTCACGTTATGGTTACCAATTGGGCGACACGGCAACAAGCAAATGGTATTTATCTGCATTGGTAAACCTGCGTACCCAAATGACAACAGGTTATAACTATGCACTCAACCCCAAGCAAAAAAACTCCGACTTTTTTGCACCTGCTTATCTGTTGGTATCCCCGGGTATCATGTATAAACCTAATGCAACGTTTGACGTGTTTCTGTCGCCCGTTACTTCACGTTGGGTAATTGTAAATGATAAAAACAAAGACATCCGCAGGCTGTTTAATTTTAAAGATACTACCCAGGCTACGATCAATGAGATTGGTGCTTTTTTAACGGCTAATATTAAAAAAGAACTGGCAAAAAATATCAACTTAGCCAGCCGGCTCGATCTCTTCAGCAACTACCGTAACAACCCGCAGAATATTGATGTGTTTTGGACCAACACATTGGGTTTCAAGGTGAATAAATATATCGGCTTTACGTATAATCTCGATCTTATTTACGACCATGATGTGAAAAATGTGCAAACCGGCGGATTGCTCGGCACACAGCTGAAAAGCCTGCTGGGATTAGGCTTTACTGCTACATTTTAGTAAGGTTTAGTTCCCTACATTTGCAAGTCCCGGTACAAATTGTCCGGGACTTGTTCGTTAAAAACAGATACTACTTTGCAAACAGACTCATACCAGATAAAGCTGCCGCAGTTTGAAGGCCCATTCGATCTCCTGTTGTTTTTTATTGAGCGTGATGAACTGGATATTTATAATATTCCCATCACACGCATTATTAAAGATTTTATGGAGTTTATCCATAAGAGTGAACAGCTGAATATTGAATTGTCGAGTGAATTCATTTTGTTCATTTCCACACTTATGCGCATCAAAGCAAAAATGTTGCTGCCACGTAAGGAAGTAGATGAGCAGGGAAATGAAATTGATCCACGACAAGAGCTGGTTGATAAAATTCTTGAGTACAAGCGGTTTAAAGAAGCAAGTGTGCAAATGGCGGAGATGGAAGCCATGCGTATGCTGATGGTGAAGCGTGGTAACATTGCAAAAGAACTATCAAGCATTGGTGAAGAAACAGGCGAAGGCACCGAGATACAAACCATCACTATGTTTAAACTCATGAAGACGTTTGAACGGGTGATGAAAAAACACCACGACCGTTTTAATAAACCGGTACATACGGTGGTGCAATACAACTATACAATGGAGGGAAGCCGGGAATATATGCTGGATATGGTGAAGCAAGAAAAAAACATGCCTTTTGAAAAATTATTTGATGTGGTAGAGAACCGCATTCATGCTATCTTCTTGTTTCTTTCATTGCTTGAACTTTCGCAACAACGCTACATGACTTTGCTGGTGGGTGAAGGAAAAAACAATTTTATTGTGGAATGGAATGAGAACAGGGAAGAAGATGCGGAAGATTCATTTGTGTATCCGACGAATCCAGAGGATAATTAATTTTGGTGTTACGATATCATACAACGCATGACATAAAAAATCCCGGTGCATAACACCGGGATTTTCATTTATACAAACAATGAGTTACGCTTTCACCGTCACCCTCACATCCATCATCTCTCTCACTGTTTTTGCAATGCCATTGGCATCAATGCCTATTTCTTCATACAACTGTTTAGGTGTGCCATGTTCTACCAGTGCATCAGGAATACCCATGATCTTTACTTCAGCAGTATAGTTATGTGCAGCCATAAACTCAAGCACTGCACTACCAAAACCACCAACCACGGTTCCGTCTTCAATTGTGACAACCTTACTGAACTTAGAAAACACTTCGTGCAGCATTTCTTCATCAATTGGTTTTGCAAAACGCATGTCGTAATGTGCAGGGTTGATTCCATCATTCTTCAATTCACGAATAGCACTTGCTGCAAAATTTCCGGGGTGGCCAAACGAAAGAATAGCTATCCCTTCGCCATCTTTCAACTTACGTCCTTTACCAATTTCTATTTCTTTCATTTCTGTTCTCCACTCCGGCATAACACCCTCACCTCTCGGGTAGCGAATTGAAATTGGTAATGTATGTGAATCAAGCTGCGCTGTGTACATCATGTTACGCAATTCCGCTTCATTCATTGGAGCCGCAACGATCATATTCGGTACACAACGCATATAAGCAACATCATAACAACCATGATGTGTTGGACCATCTTCACCCACCAAACCTGCACGATCTAAACAAAAGATTACAGGTAACTTTTGAATAGCTACATCGTGCACCACCATATCATAAGCACGCTGCATGAAGGATGAGTAGATATTGCAATACACTTTCATGCCCTGTGTTGCCATACCTGCACTGAGTGTTACAGCATGTTGTTCGCAAATGCCCACATCAAAAGCACGGTGTGGCATTTTGTCCATCATAAATTTAAGTGAAGATCCACTTGGCATTGCAGGTGTAACGCCGACGATCTTTTCATTTTTCTCTGCCAGTTCAATCATGGTATGTCCAAACACATCCTGGTATTTGGGTGCTTGTGGCGTATCAAATTTTTTCTTTTGTATTTCACCGGTTACTTTGTCAAACAAACCCGGCGCATGCCATTTGGTTTGATCTTTTTCGGCAAGTTCGTATCCTTTTCCTTTTACTGTTACTATGTGTAACAGCTTTGGCCCGGGAATATTCTTCAGATCTTTTAATGTATCAACAAGCTTTGTAATGTTATGTCCATCAATAGGACCAAAATAACGCAGCTGCAACGCTTCAAATAAATTACTGCTCTTGCTTACAAAACCTTTAATGCTATGCTCCAGCTTGCTCGCCATTTCACGTGTAAATGTTTTGCCGACAGGTAATTTACCCAACGCCTTCCACACATCATCTTTAATACGGTTATAAGTTGGCGAAGTGGTAATGTCGGTCAGGTATTCTTTTAACGCACCAACATTCGGATCAATGCTCATGCAGTTATCATTCAAAATGATCAGCACATCGCTGTCGGCGACACCCGCATGGTTCATTGCTTCAAAAGCTAAACCAGCCGTCATGGCGCCATCGCCAATCACTGCAATAGATTTACGGTTTTCACCTTTCATTTTTGCAGCCATCGCCATACCCAATGCTGCTGAAATAGATGTGGAAGAATGGCCTACACCAAATGTATCATATTCACTTTCGCTGCGTTTGGGGAAACCACTTAGTCCATGATACTTTCTATTGGTATGAAAATTATTCCTGCGACCGGTAAGGATCTTATGTCCATATGCCTGGTGACCCACATCCCATACTAACTGATCGTAAGGTGTATTATAAACATAATGAAGGGCAGTTGAAAGTTCCACCACACCAAGACTTGCACCAAAATGACCGCCATGCACACTCACCACATCAATAATATACTGGCGTAATTCATCACAAACCTGTGGTAATTGATCCATAGGCAATTTTTTTAAATCGGCCGGAGAATCAATTTTGCTCAGCAGGGAACCGGGTTTTATTTCCATATTTTCCAGAATAATTAGGTAAAGGTAAAAAACTTACAGTCAATCGTACAAGATTGGTTTGTGTAACAACAGTTCACGTAAAAGGTTGAAAGGCCTTTAAAACGGCCTTCTCAATTCAACCATTTACCCAAATAATACGCCCTTTGTAACTTTAGGAGGTCGAAACACATATCTTAACGGTTAGATTTGTAAGTACTATGCGCATAGGAATCAGTAAAATGGGGGCTTATTGGTGGTGCCAGGTGGCGGGCTGGGGCGGTAATATGCTCATGAATTTTTTCTTTGCCTGGACTTATAACAGGGATATAAATGCACCTTTTGTGCTGAGGTCGCTCATTATTGCGTTGCTGGGTTTGATCATTACCCATTTTATGCGCTGGGTGATCATACAAACAAACCTGCTGCATAAAACATTTGAACGACAGGTGGTTTATTTCCTGGTGCTTACCCTCGCTTTCTCCATGCTTTATCCGTTCATTTCGCTTTCTCTTTTTAATATACTCGATCTGTTTACTCCCGAACAAAAAGTGTACAGCTTTACAAGGTTGCTGGTTGGTTCGGCCATCAATGCGTTTGTAACATTGTTGGTATGGAACCTTATCTACTTTATTTATCATTACGTTGAAACTTTCCGTAAGCAACAACTCGATGCATTGAAAATGCAAAGCGTGGTGAAGGAGCTTGAACTGAAAACGATCAAGGCACATATCAATCCACATTTCATTTTTAATTCGTTGAATGGTATTCGTGCATTGGTTGATGAAAATCCGGCACGTGCAAGAACAGCTATTACCGAGTTGAGTAATATTCTTCGCAGTAGTATGCAAGCCGAGAAAATGGAAACAGTGCCGTTTGAAAGAGAGTTGGGTATTGTAAAAGATTATCTCGCACTGGAACAGATGCGATTTGAAGAACGATTGAAAGTGAATTTTGATATTGATGAAGATACACTGGAGCAACCAATACCACCCATGATGTTGCAGACACTGGTGGAGAATGCCATTAAACACGGCATCAGCAAAAACATTAATGGAGGTGAAATAAAGATCAGTTCAAAATTTGTAAACGATCATCATCAGTTGGTTATCAGGAATACCGGTCGCCTCAATGGTGATTTCAATCCAGATGGATTTGGTATTTCAAGTACAGAAAGTCGTTTGAAACTAATGTTTGGTGAAGGCGCTTTATTTTCCATTGCCGATGTAAATGGAAACGAAGTGGAAGCAAAAGTGAGTATGCCGGCGGGATTATAATTAACAACAATAGATTAAATTGTACGTATAAAAAATTGATCCATGAACAAAAGAGCTATCATTATTGATGATGAACGTTTGGCCAGGAATGAACTCAAAAAACTGTTGACCGATTTTCCTGATATTGAAGTGGTGGATGAAGCATCGAATGTAGACGAGGGTTTACAAAAGATCGAAGCATTAAATCCTGATCTTATTTTTCTCGATATACAAATGCCGGGCAAAACAGGTTTTGATCTATTAAGCGAACTTGATCGTACGCCTGAAGTGATCTTTACAACAGCATACGATGAATACGCACTTCGTGCTTTTGAAGTGAACGCATTGGATTATTTACTGAAACCAATTGAACCAAAACGTTTGGCTGATGCATTGCATAAGCTGGATGAAGATGAAAAAGAAACAACGGTTGATGGTGAACCAATATCGGTAAACAGAAGTTTACTGAGTGAGAACGACCAGGTATTTGTAAAAGATGGTGAACGTTGCTGGTTTGTAAAACTGAGCGATATCCGTTTGTTTGAAAGTGTAGGCAACTATGCAAAAGTATATTTCGGTCCTAACAAACCACTTATCTTGAAATCATTGAATGCATTGGAAGAACGTTTGGATGAAAAAATATTCTTCCGTGCAAACCGCAAGCATATTGTGAATCTTCGTATGATCGAAAAAGTTGAACCGTATTTCAATGGTGGTTTGCTTTTAGAAATTCATGGAGGTGATAAGATTGAAGTGAGCAGGAGACAAGCGGTGAAGTTTAAGGAAATGATGAGTTTATAAATAGTAAATTTTTATTGTAATACCTTATCGAATGAAGAAAATTTTTGCAACGTGGTTATTGAGTACAGTAACCACGTTTTTATTTGCACAAACGAAAGTTGAGAACATCATCAATTCCAAAGAAGTTGAACGTATTGAAAGAGTGCTTGCTTCAGATGAAATGAAAGGCCGACGGGTTTTTAGCTCCGAAATAGATAAAGCTGCCGATTTTATTGCTGCAGAATTTAAGGCAGCAGGTTTGGAAACCTGGAACAACAGCGGAACATATCGGCAGGAGTTTTCTATTCTTTCACCACGTTTCAAAGGATTAACAGGCACCTTCGATCAGCAACCTCTTGATGCAAAGAATGCTGTTGTTATCACGACAACTGCAGACTTGACGATCAATGAACAATCGGGTTATGAAAAAGTAAAACTTGCTGCCGGTGCCAATTTGTTTGCCGAAGCACAGAGATACATTCGTTCAGGAAAAAATTACCTGGTGCTGGTTGATACATCGTACAGCAAAAACTTTGGACGATTGACAGGTTTCAAGCGAGGAATGTTTGCAATGAAGAATAATGTTGTGTTTGTGCTCACCACTGTTGATCCATCAACTTACAGCATTCAAGCGCAACATGAAATTGCTGAACAAAAACTGGCGAATGTTGTAGGCGTAATCCCGGGAAAAAGTAAGAAAGAAGAATATGTAATTTTTTCTGGTCACTACGATCATATTGGAATTGGTAAACCTGTTGACGGGGATTCTATTTTCAATGGTGCTAATGATGATGCGGCAGGTACTACTGCTGTTATTATGCTGGCGAAATACTATAAAGCATTAAACAATAATGAACGCACCATCATCTTTGCTGCCTTTACAGCAGAAGAATCGGGCGGTTATGGTGCTCAATATTTCTCCAGGCAATTCGATCCGGCGAAAGTTGCAGCTATGTTCAACATTGAAATGATCGGTACAGAAAGCAAGTGGGGGAAAAACTCAGCTTATATCACAGGTTTTGAAAAAACAGATATGGGTGCTATTATGCAAAAGAATCTTGAAGGCACTGGTTTCACTTTTCATCCCGATCCATATACTGATCAGAATTTATTTTATCGTTCCGATAATGCAACGCTTGCACGTTTAGGAGTACCTGCTCATACTATCTCTACTTCAAAAATGGATAATGAACCAAACTATCACAAAGTTTCAGATCATGTTGAAACGCTTGATATGAACAATATGGCTATGATCATTAAATCGATTGCATTGAGCGCAAGAAGTATTGTGAGCGGAAAAGATTCGCCAACCAGAGTAAAGGTGGATGAGTTGAGATAAAGCTATTAAGGTGATCAAATAAAAAGGGAGCATTGCTCCCTTTTTATTTGATGATCTCATTTAAGATTTAATTCAACTTTTCAAAATGAAGATCGAGTTTCTTATCTTTTTTATAGTAGTCCATGATCAATACTTGTCCCTGGCGGGCAGGTAATACAATCGACTTTGTAGCGTCTGATTTTGTCTGGATCTTATCCTGTGTCAGCTTACCATCGTTTAAGGTAATTGAATTAAATGTGGCACCTTTGTAATCCTTCCCTCGTTCATAATCGCTGTAACAAACCGAAAACGAACTGTGGTCTTTATTAACCTGTGTATAAGCATAATCGAAACCACTGTAGTAATATTTAATTTGTTTACCTAGCATTTGCGTACTTACAAATTCTGAGCCGCTTGTTAGTTGAATGTCGTTATCACTTTTCTTATAGATAGACGCTTCTTTAACGGTAAATTCGGGGTCGAACTTGATCATAAGCATATCTGTTACCTTCAGCTTAACTGTACTGATGTTAGAGCGGCCACCGGCAGCACCAGCTAATATACTTGTGGCAATGCCCAATCCGCTTGCTGCTTTTTTGTAACCTTCACCAATTGCATAAATATTACCATCGTCAGTTTGTACCATATTGTGCAGAAACATAAATCCAAAATCATCAATTTTACCACTGCCACTTACCCCAAGGTGTTTGCCAAGGTCAACTGCCCAGGAAGAATATTTTTCGCTAACAGTTTTTCCTGTTTCGTCAATGCCCACAAATGCAAAGCCTTTTGATTTGTCCTTCATTACATTTCCGCCTTTGTCGAAGTACTCGCCGTACAGGTAGGCTTTGCCATCTCTTAAAACAGACATGCTTATAGGATAAAAATGATATTTGCCTTCGTTAGTAGATTTTTGAAACAACAGTTTACCGTTTTCAAGCGATAATCCCAAAATGTATGAGTCAGGATTACGATCGAGCACGCCTGAATATTTCAGCATTTCAACATATACTACATTCTTAAAAGTTCCGAGGTAGTCACCCACAAACATTTTACCATCCATTGCTGGTATATAGGTCCATTGTTTTTTGACATCGGTACCCACATAGCTGATCTGAAATGTAAAATCCTTATTATCACGGCTTGGAATATTAGAAATGAACCCTTTTCCTTCCACCGGGTATAAACCTTTGAAGTTGTTGTCATCGTCGTCCATTAAATAGTTTGTGCGGAGATAAGCTTCATCTTTTTTGGAAATAATTTTCGTGTAAGAAAATTTTTTAGTTCCATCAGCACCGTAAACCTGGTAGTCAAGAAGATTATCGTCGGCATTGTAAAACAAAAACACGAGATCCGTTCCGTTAAAAGATGATTCAATAACAGTTACATTTTTTGAATCCTGGAATTTTAATTCTTTCAGTTTATTCAGGCTTTGATCCATTATCTGTAACGTGTATTCGTTGGTTTTACGATCGATCTTGTCGCTCACGTAAAAGAAATAGTAACCTTTCACTTCACTGCCTTCTTTAATAGCATCGGAGTTACGCATTACGCTTGACTTCTGAATATTGGCAATGCTTAGTTTTTGTGCCTGCGTGCTTGCGAAAAAGGTCAGAAGCATGAGGAATACTGTCAGTTGTTTCATTTCTGTGGTTTTGTTTTTAGTTTTGATTATTGTTTTTTTCGGCTATGTTTATTTGTTCAGCTACAGGCTGAAATTCTTTTAACGGCGATAAGTAACGATCGCAAAAAGCCTTGGTCAATTGCGCCAATTCATCAAGACGTATACGATTCAGCAATCGAAGAAGCTGGTTGTAATCATCAGCATAAAATTTGTTTTCATTATCAAGTAATAAACCGGCTTTGTGGTTTTTTTGTTGCTGGTATAGCTTGTTGAGATCTCTTGCAATAAAATAGGCAGCCAGGTTTGTATGTTTTTGCTGTTGCAGTAATAGTAAGTTGTAATAAAGATTGCGACTTAAATTGTCAGCTTGATAAGTATGTTCAATCATTTCAAGCAACAATTCTTCTTTTAACTTTTGGAAATAAGTCTCATCAACCAAAAAATCTTTACTAGCGTTTTGTGAAGCAACAGAATCTTTTAATGCAGCTATACGAACAGAACAATCAGGATGTGTTTTGAAGGAATCAATTTCCTTTGCTTTCTCTTCAGAAGTTTGCGTGTTTATTTTGCTAAAAATTGCCGATTCCTCCTGTATCCATTTCTTTTTAAATGGATAGCCTTCAAAGTTTAGTATTGTTTGCACATTCAGTTTTGGAAAGACGGTTGCTTTATCGACCGTATCGAGTAGCTGCAATAGCGATACAATGCCATTTGCATTATAACCTGTGTTCTTGAAAAAACTGAAAGCCTGCAGATCGGCTTCTGTCTCCCTGCTGCGACTGTGATGCCTGCTATTGAAAATTAAATTAAGACTGAGTTTTTCAAGTTCTTTATTTACACCGTACTGTTGCTTAGAAAGTTCTTTTAATCTCTTTTGAAATTCAGGGCTATTGGTAATGTTAACATAATTGTCAACCGACTGCAGCGTATGTGCTTTATAATAGTGCGCCAGTTCATGACACAATACAAAGGCAAGTTCCGCTTCGTTCTGCATATGTATTACAAGTCCTGCGTTAATTGCTATTGATCCATCACCCATACTGTAGGCATTCGGCCACCAGTCACGTGTAAAAAATATTCTGAGTTCATCAGCTATTAAAACAGGATTGGCTTTTATGATCTTGGTAACTACCTGTTGTAAATAGGCATGGGGTACTTTTGCGGTGATGGGACTTTTGCCATTGATTGTCTTTTCGATTTGCTCGAAATGAGTTTTGTAGATCTCTTCATAATCTTTTTTTAGAGATGGGCTCACTTTCGAAAGCCATGATGTTTCTATCTTGCGTACAGATAGTACCCAATTCTTTGTCAGAAGAGTATCATCAGTATGAAAAGTGTAAAAGGGATTTTGCTGTGCTGGCAGCAACGTGCAGAAACACAAAAGCAAAATTGTGTGGAGAAGGGTTTTCAAGAGCATATTGGGTAATGGTTCCTGCTTACAATGGATTTAATATCCGGTAAAAATAAGACGTTCGAAGGAATATTATGCTTTTACAGGCACACTATGTATAGCTGCTGCCATTTCCTTTATAAGTGTGGCGTTTTTCTCAATGGCATTGCCTATTACAATCACATCGGCGCCTGCTTTACAGTTGCGGTATGCCTTTTCCGGATCGGTAATACCACCGCCAATAATAAGAGGGGCTTCAATTTGTTGTGCCACTGCCTGTATCATGCTTTCGCTGATAGGGCGTTTTGCGCCGCTGCCTGCATCCATGTAAACCACTTTCATGCCTAGCATTTCACCAGCCATTGCGGTACACATGGCAATTTCATTTTTATCGGAAGGCAGGGGAGCAGCATTGCTGATATAGGATACAGTTGTAGGCGCACCACCATCAACCACCATATAAGCCGTAGAAATTATTTCAAGCCCGCTTTGTTTTACAAACGGAGCAGAGATCACATGCTGACCAATTAGTAATTCAGGATTGCGGCCGGAGATCAGTGAAAGATATAAGAGCCCATCGGCATACTTGCTCACCTGTGAGGGGCTGCCAGGAAAAAGGATCACGGGAATATCGCAGGCTGCTTTTATCTGCTGCACAACTTCATCCAGTTGGTTAGAGATCACCAAACTTCCACCTACAAGAAAATGATCAACACCTGCTTCAACAGAAAGCTTTACCAGCTGTTCAATGGCGGGTGGATTAACTTTATCCGGATCAATTAAAACAGCAAATGATTTTTGTCCTTTCTGTTTTCTCTCCAGTAATTCTTTATAGATGTGTTGCTTCATTCAGTGAATCCTATTCCTGCAAAAATGCAAAAAAATGTCCATCTTTTTCAGTTTCATTTCTTTTTATCAAATGACCCTGATATTGGGCGAAAATATCATATGAACAGAGTGCCGTTTTTCTGCGTTTAGATGCCAGCGTTAGTTTCATTTTCGTGTACTCCTGCCCGCAAATGCAATGGCAGCAGGGTAAAGGGAAATATTTGTAAACAGCCAATTTTTTTTTGCTCATTTTTTAAAACAACTGGTTGAAAACTCAGTATCCACATGCAAACACACGTTGGTATTGCGTTTGCGCCTGATTTCCACAGTCTGTGTATATCTCAGACTTTGGGTGTATCGTTTGAAAAAATATTTTCGTACTCTGTCGTTTAACGATTTCATAACCCAACTAACTAACCCACAAAACTTACAGATCAAAAATGGCCAGCAAAAAGAAACAAGATCAGGGACTGAAGTTCAGTCGCCGGTTCACAAAAGAAGGAGTGTCTCCCTTCGACCTGTTTGAGTACGATTACCGTACTTCTGTGATTCGCAATCCATCAGGCGAAGTTGTGTTCGAGATGAATAATGTGGAGGTGCCGAATCATTGGAGTCAGATCGCTACAGATATTCTGGCGCAGAAATATTTCCGTAAGGCGGGTGTGCCACAACCTGATGGTTCAGTAGGGCGTGAAACATCTTCGAAGCAGGTGGCACATCGTATGGCCAATTGCTGGAGAGTGTGGGGTGAGCGTTACGGCTATTTTGCATCGGAGAATGATGCACAGGTTTTTTACGAAGAGTTAGTTTATAGCATATTAAACCAGGTGTGCGTACCTAACAGTCCGCAATGGTTTAATTCGGGGTTGTATGAAAGTTATGGCATCAAAGGAAAGCCACAAGGTCACTACTTTGTTGATGCGAACGATGGCGAATTAAAGAAATCAACTTCTGCATACGAACGTCCTCAGCCACACGCTTGCTTTATCCTTAGTGTAAGCGATGATTTAGTGAACGAAGGCGGTTTGATGGATCTGTGGGTTCGTGAAGCAAGGATCTTCAAATATGGCTCTGGTGTAGGTACAAACTTTTCTACCATTCGTGGCGAAGGAGAAAAACTCAGCGGTGGTGGTACTTCAAGTGGTTTGATGAGCTTCCTGAAAATCGGCGACCGTGCTGCAGGTGCTATCAAAAGTGGTGGTACAACACGCAGGGCTGCAAAGATGGTTTGTCTTGATTTAGATCATCCTGAAATCATGGACTTCATTAACTGGAAAGTTGAAGAAGAAAAGAAAGTAGGTGCTTTGATCAATGCCGGCTATGCTTCTGATTATGAAGGTGAAGCTTACCGCACAGTGAGCGGGCAAAACTCAAACAACTCTGTACGTATACCAAATGAGTTCTTCGACAAGTTAGAGAAAGGTGAAGATTGGGAATTGAAAGCCCGTACCGATGGTCGTACAATGAAAAAAATTCCTTCACAGGAAGTTTGGAACCAGATCGCTTACGCTGCATGGCGTTGTGCTGATCCAGGAACACAATATGATACAACAATTAACGAATGGCATACATCACCAAAAGGCGGACGCATTAATGCATCTAATCCTTGCAGTGAATATATGTTCCTTGATAATACTGCATGTAATCTTGCATCAGTGAATCTACGTCGTTTGTTCGATGAAGAAACACAAACATTCGATGTACAAGGCTTTGAATATGTATGTCGTTTGTGGACTGCAGTGCTGGAAATTTCTGTGTTGATGGCACAGTTCCCATCAAAAGATGTTGCACAACTTTCTTACGATTACCGCACATTAGGTTTAGGATATGCAAACCTCGGTTCTATGCTGATGGTAATGGGCATTCCTTACGATAGTGAAGAAGCACGTGGCATTGCCGGTGCATTAACAGCTATCATGACCGGTATCTCTTACAAAACATCTGCAGAGATGGCTTCATTCCTTGGTGCGTTCCCACGTTACGAAGAGAATGCAGACGATATGTTGCGTGTAATGCGTAACCACCGTGCTGCTGCTTACGATGCAGAAGAAGCATATGTTGGTTTGAGTATTAAACCACAAGGTATCAAAGCAAAATATTGTCCTGATTATTTACTGACAAGCGCTTGCAAAAGCTGGGATGATGCAGTGGAAATGGGAGAGAAATACGGTTACCGCAATGCACAAACAACCGTAATTGCTCCAACAGGAACCATTGGTTTGGTAATGGATTGCGATACAACGGGTGTTGAACCTGATTTTGCATTGGTGAAATTTAAAAAATTAAGTGGTGGTGGTTATTTCAAAATCATCAACCAATCTGTACCGGCTGCATTGAAAAAACTTGGCTATAATGAAAGAGAAAGTGAAGCCATTGTAAAATATGCGGTAGGTTCTGCATCGTTGAATGGTGCACCACACATCAATCCGCAATCGCTCAGCGAAAAAGGATTTATTGCCGAAGAAATTAAAAAGATAGAAGCTTCTCTTGCAAGTGCATTTGAAATTGGATTTGTGTTCAACAAATATGCATTGGGCGAAGAGTGTTTGCAGCGTCTTGGTTTTACTCCTGATCAATACAACGATTTTGAGTGGAGCTTGTTAGAAGCATTAGGCTTTAACGATGATCAAATAGCAGAAGCAAATGATTATATCTGCGGAACAATGACAGTTGAAGGTGCTCCATTCTTAAAACTGGAACACTATCCTGTGTTTGATTGCGCAAACAGGTGTGGTAAAAAAGGTGTACGTTATATTCACCATAGCGGTCACATCAAAATGATGGGTGCTGCACAACCATTTCTCAGTGGTGCAATTTCAAAAACCATCAACCTGCCAAACGAGGCAACAGTTGAAGAAATTGCAGATGCTTATTACGAAAGCTGGAAGCTTGGTTTGAAAGCTTGTGCATTGTATCGTGATGGTTCTAAACTTTCTCAACCCTTAAGTACAAAGGGAAGCGATAAGAAGAAAAAAGAATCAACAGAAACAGCAGCTGAAGAAATAGCAGCCATTGCAGAAAGCAATATTGTTGATATGGGCAAACTTACAGTAGAAGAACTGCTGGAAGAATTGAACAAACGTGTACAATCATCACCGGATACTAAACTGAAGCGTCAGCTTGCACGCATTGTTGAACGCAGAACATTACCTGCTAAACGTCGTGGCTTTACACAAAAAGCAAAGATCAATGGCCAGGCTATTTTCCTACGCACAGGCGAATACAGCGATGGAACTGTTGGAGAGATCTTTGTCGACCTTGCAAAAGAAGGAAGTACATTGAAAGGGTTGATGAATAGTTTTGCTATTGCAATTTCTGTTGGTTTACAATATGGTGTTCCATTAGAAGAATACACAGAGAAGTTTGTGTTCACTAAGTTTGAACCAAGCGGCATGGTAGATCATCCGAATATTAAAACAACCACTTCAATTGTTGACTTTGTGTTCCGTTGCCTTGCGTATGAGTATTTAGGGCGTACTGATCTGGTGCATGTATTAGACAAACCAGAGATCAACAACACAGGGATGGACGATTGGGATGATGTGCCGACAGGATTGGAATACGAAAAAAAAACTCCGGAACTAAGTGATGTAAGAATAGTAGGTTCGGTAGCTCCTAAACCTGAGGTTCAAAAAGCACAGCGTGCTGTTACAAACCCGGTAAAAATGGAAAGTGGTCTTGATGCAGTGAACATGGCAGCGAAGAGCATGCAAAGCGATGCACCTGCCTGTAACACTTGCGGACATATCACTATCAGGAGTGGTACTTGTTACAAATGTTTGAACTGTGGTAACAGTATGGGTTGCAGTTAATGCAATCTTTCAACTACAAATCTCAACAGAGGTTCCTATAACAAACGCTCCGGTTCTCCGGAGCGTTTTTGTTTTATCGTAGTGCTACGCACTATCGGCATCGGCTGTACGTAAAAGCACGGGGTGTTTTCCCTTATTTGAAAATAATTAGTAAGGGATACACTTATTTTCACAATTGAAATACAGCCTCGTGCGTTTTGGATGCAGTAAGCGCTTATTTTTAAAATGTATTAAATCCGTACCAATGAAGAAAGCAATCGTTTTTTCCGTATTGCTGTTAAGTATCATTTATCTGAGCAGCTGCAGCAGATCCCTGACGCCCTATGAAGCCGCACATGGATCCTATCGCAAATGTATGCGTGTCAGATAACTCATGATACCCCCTTCATTGGGGGTATTTTTTTGTCTTTTATTCTTCTTTCACCTAAAATTAATGTGCCGGTAACAGGAATCAGACCGCTGTACCGCTATGGCATGTAAACTTTATTTACATTGCAGCACCCGGAAACGGGAAGCTTACACTTACAATTATGAGAAATTTATTTTGCCGGGCATTGCTCCCAGTATTTCTTTTTCTTTCAATAAATGTGCATTCACAATTAGTAAGCGGTCCTATGCTTGGACCGGTTGAATTACGAACCGCAAAATTGTGGATTGAAGTAAAGCCTGGTAGCGACGTAGTGTTACAATACTGGAAAAAAGGAAACGTCAATTCCTATAAATCCATTCAGAAAAAAACTGATCGCAACGATTGGTTTTCGCCGTTGGTATTTAATGTGGTGGGGTTGGAGTTGAATACAACATACGAATACCAGTTTCATATCAATCAGAAAATAATTGCTAAGCCAACAAAAGCAATGAGTTCTTTCACAACAAAAGAATTATGGCAATGGCGCAAACCAGCTCCCGATTTTTCTTTCTTAACGGGATCATGTGCCTACATCAATGAGCCTCCGGTTGACCGGCCCGGGAAACCATATGGCGGTGATTCATCCATTTTTGAAAGCATGGCAAAAGAGAAAGTTGCTTTTATGTTTTGGATGGGCGATAACTGGTACACACGTGAAGTAGATTATTCAGATGAATGGGGTTTGTGGAACAGGGCCAGTCATGATCGTTCAGTTCCTGTAATACAAAACTTCCTCCGTTCAACTTCGCATTATGCAATGTGGGATGATCATGATTATGGACCGAATGATATGGGATCAAATTTTATCCTCAAAAAAACTTCACGTGATGTATTCAGCAACTATTGGTTAAATACCAGCTATGGAATGAATGGTGAAGGAATTTATTCCATGATCAGCTATGGCGATGTAGATATTTTTATGATGGATGATCGCTGGTGGAGAAGTGCAGATAATATGAAGGATTCTATTAATGGCAAACCGAATCCTGACAAATTGATGTGGGGTAAACAACAAATGCAATGGTTGAAAAATGCATTGCTTTACAGTAAAGCAACATTCAAGATTATTGCAAATGGCAGCCAGGTGTTAAATCCTGTTTCACCTTTCGATAAATTATTAAACTGCCCGGTTGAGTATGAAGAACTGACCGTTTTTTTACAGGAGAATAAAATTCCTGGCGTACTGTTCATGAGCGGCGATCGTCATCATACAGAAGTAATAAAAGTAAACAGGCAAGCTGCTTATCCGTTGTACGATGTTACAGTTTCACCCTTAACAGCAGGCACACATAAATTTGGTGGCGTAGAAGCAAACAATTCTTATCGTGTTATGGGAATAGATGAAAAACAGAACTACGGTAAGTTTAATTTTACTGGTGCAAAAGGTCAACGAAAACTCACCGTTGAATTTTTTGGAGTGAAGGGCGATAAGTTAGGTGAGTGGAGTATTACGGAAAATGAATTGAAATAACATCGATAGGATTAGTCGACTTAAAAAAACAAGTATGAATATTTCTTTTAGATACGACCGGAAAAAAGTGATCCAAGCATTACGTTATCATTTTATTTCAAAAAAAGAAATACGTATCCTTATTATACTTGTAAATGTGTTTGCATTGTTTGCTGCTGCCATGTTCTTCTGGAAGAAAATTGCACCGGTTGCATTTTTACTTAGCTCCTTTTTATGGTTTTCACTCATGCTTTCCTTTTGGTATATCTTACCCTTTACAGTTTACAGCAGGGCTAAAACATTCAGGGATTCATTTAATCTTACTTTTTTAGATACTTATATGCATATCGAAAACCCGAGCGGAAGTAAGAACTGGAGTTATAGTGCATTTAAATATTTTATTGAAACGCCTAATTTTTTTCATCTCTATATTGATGAACGTTCATTCTTTCTGATCCCCAAAGATGCTTTTACGGGCGACGATGGAACGCACAATGCCAGAACATTACTACGTGAAAAGATCGGCCAGAAATAGGCTGCAGGTTCCTTGCTCAAATTAATCTGCGACAATTTCCAGATTAAATCTTCTATAGGCTTATCGTTGATTCTACTACATAGCAGCTAAAGGCTACTACTTAATTTTACAATGTTTCCTTTACCTGATTAAAACCTTTAGAATGAAATCCATATCCAAACATTTTAAAGGGCTTATAACGCCCTTTGTGTTTTTATTATCTGCCTATGCAGCTAATGCTCAATCCCCAGGATTAATTGTACGTCCTGCAGGTGCTCCCGGGCCAGTAGTGCTTAACCCCAACCAAAATAATTTTACTTCTGCAACCACTGCCGGATTTACAACAAGCGATATCACGCAAAGTGAAATTTTGTATAAGATCATTAAACCTGTAATGATAGAGCCAACAGGCGATCTTGCAACAGGACCTGATGGGGGCTATTCTGATATAGTGAAAACGGTTGATAACAGCGGCTGTTATATTTACAATGATGGTACCAACATTTTGTTTCGTTTACGCATCGGCAGTATTGTCAGCGGCGCAAAAGCATATAATATTTTAATTGATACCGATCTTCGTTTAGGTGCATCTGGTTCTTCCGCTGATCCTAATTATGTGGCTGCAACAAACAGTGGCAATGGTAATCCAGGGTTTGAGTTAGAAGTAGCGCTTGAAACAGGTACCAATGGCCGTGTTGCTATTTACAATGTTGATGGTATTTTAAACCCAACTGCAAGCAATACATATACACTTGCTACAAATCAACTGATCTCTGTTGCATTGAGTCGTGAATCGGGCAATGCAGATTATTTCTATGATTTTTTTGTACCAATGTCGGCGCTAGGTATTACTGCATCTACACCTATCCGCATGGTTATTTCAACCAATACAAATCCTGGTTCAGCATTCCAGGGAACACGTTCTGATATATACGGATTGAACGATGACAACTTCACAAGCACAACAAGTGCATGGGAATTTCTTGGCAAGAACACTCCAAGCTTTACTTTGAATGATGTTACTTCAGGAGGGTCCGGTCCTGGTGAGGCTTGTACTGCGGTACCCACTGTTAATACAGGTATTACCTCAGGCTCAAACGTAAATATCACTGGTACATGGACAAGACTTGATGCAACAAAATCATCAACAGCTGCCATTTCTGTTTATAAAAACGGAGTATTGGCAGGCACCACCACTGCAACATCAGGTGTAACATGGACATATACCATTTCAAGTGTTGCAAGTGCTGACGTTATCACTGCAAAGGCACAGTCAACCGGCGAAAGCATGTGCTTAACAAGTAACAGTGTTGCCGTAACATCTTGCTCGGCTGCTAACAGTACATCTACTTCCTCAATGACGATAACGTGTCTTTCTGCAAGAGGAGCAGGAGGCACTAAGTTAGATGGCGCCAGGGTAAAGCTTTATACAATTGCTTATAACGGCAGCTTGGTTCTTTTTGCTGATGACGCCACTACAACTAACAAGATTACCTATAATGCTACTTCCAATCCTGTTGGTACAACTGCATGGGAATACCAGCATACAAGTAATGGTGGACAAGCTGATCCTTGCGGTGGCGGTTCGCCCGACATGCCTGCTACCAACAGTTATGTGTTTACAGTAACAGAACCCGGCAAATGTGAATCGGGTCTTGTATGGCCAACTACTTGTTTGTTAGCAAGCGCAACTGTTCAACCAACCATTACGCAAACTGTTTTATATGCTGGTTCAAACACAATTAGTGGAACTAACGCTGAAGCAAATGCAGCAACAATAAGAGTATTGGTGAATGGTTACATAGTTGCATCTACAAACGTGGCAGCAAGCGCCGCTTATAGTTTTTCAAACATTGCCTTACAGGCAGGCGATGTTGTAACGGTAAGAGCTCAGGCTGCTTCAAAATGTGTAAGCACAGCAGCAACACTAACTACAACTTGCTTTACATCAGTACCCACTATAACAACAGATATTCAAGGCAACTTAACTGCAGGTGCAACAACAGTATCAGGCACATCATCTGAAGCTGCAGGTACAACCATTCGTGTGTACAATGGATCAAATGTATTACAAGGTTCATCAACAGTACAAGCAAACGGCACATGGTCAGTTACAGTTACTGCATTGGTGAACGCAACCGCTTATTATGCAACTGCACAAAACGGAATTTGTTCTGTAAGTGCAAACTCGTCGTCAGCAACTGCAAGAACCGCTACAACAGTTTGCCCTGTTATTACAGGATCATACACGGAAGGAAATACTTCTGTAACGGGAACGATCACCGGGCCATTTACAGGTACAGTTTATTTGTACCAGGATGGAGGATTGATCGGTTCGGTGGCACTTACTGCTCAATCTTCCTGGACAGTAACTGTTGCAGCGAGTAACCCACTATATGCTGGTGGAGTATTAACTGTTGGTGCGCAAGCAACAAGCGGCACACTAAATACGGCATGCGGTTCAACAACTACTGTTGCGTGTTCAGTTCCAACAACTCCATCTATCAGTCCACTTACATCTACCATCGGCGCTGGGCAAACTGTAACATACACCGTATCGAACACACAGTCGGGGGTATTGTACACAGTTGAAGATGCAAGCAGCGGATCAAGCTACGCCATATCAGAATTTGGCAATGGTGGCTCTGAAAGTATAACAACCCAAACATTTAACTCTGCGGGAACTTACAATATTGAAATTGTTGCCGATAAATTATCAGGTGCAGGTTGCTTATCAGTAGCCACCGCCACCATTACCGTTACCGGAACACTTCCCGTTGAGTTAATCTCCTTTAGTGGTCGAATGTTGAATGGACAATCGCAATTAAACTGGAGAACAGCAACAGAAAGTAACACCAGTCATTTTGTAATTGAGCGAAGCAGTAACGGTCAACAGTTTACTTCCATTGGTTCGGTAAAAGCAGCAGGCTATTCGTCAAACCAGATTGCATATCAATTTACAGATGCTGCACCATTTGCATTGAGTAATTATTATCGTTTGAAAATGGTTGATCAGGATGGTAAGTTTACCTACAGTGCGATCATCAGGCTCAATGCGATCATTGCAAATAAAGTAACAGCATCACCCAATCCATTTAGCCAGGTGATCAACATTCAGGCAACAGTTGAAAATAGTGGAGATGCATATATCCGCTTGTTCGATCAACAGGGTAAAATTGTTTATCAAACGATCAGATCTGTGATGAAAGGAAGCAATTCGTTCCAACTAAATAGTCTTCCTCAAATGCCCGCAGGTAATTATATTTTAGAATTACGAAGCGGACAACTAAAAACCTCCCAGGTTTTAGTAAAGCAGTAAGAAACCAAAATCAGCATAGTAAATGCCCTCAATTTTTTGAGGGCATTTTTATTGCAAATCAACATCTTGCGTTTTTTACTTGCAGAAATTACGGTTTTTTCATAGAAAAAATCCGTTAAGTGCTTGCCTACGTAAATTCTACATATTATGTTTGTGGCCAGTTAAGTAGATACCCTTAGAAAACAAGTTAATCCGACCGTGTAAAAAGCCAAATCAAGATTGTACGCTCTGTACAATTTTATCTCCACGGTTTTATTCGCTTCTTTTTAAGGTCTGTTCTAACGAATAGCATCTGTTTAATTGCCCGTACCTTAAAAGAGAACGAAATGAAAACAATTGTACCCGTGATGATGTTTTTGTTTACATCTATTTCTGTAAACAGTCAAAACACGAAAGATCTTCCTTCACCTGTTGCCAACCTCCAAACGCTGGCTGCCGGCAGTTATGTTATCCCGATGGATAATACATTGCAGGCAAATACAGCTGGTAATTTCAATCTGAAATCATATGGCTTAATCGTCCATTTGCTTAATTATGGTGTAAAAGTGAAGTGGGCCATAACAGCGGGCAAGGCAAAAGATGGAACCGATTTTTCAGGCACTGCAACTAAACTGTTGCCCTCAACAACAACTATTCCTTCCATTTATAATTTTCTTGCCGGTCCGTTTGTGATCTCAGCTGCCGACACCACCGGGGTAGCTGCAATTGTTCAGGCTTTTTATACCAACAATGGACTTACAGGTAATAATCGTCCTGCAGTTTATAAATTAACTTTAGCATCATTGAATGTTGATATACGTTACGATCTTACCGGCTTTGTTCCAAAAGCTGCTGTGTTAAATGATGGAGCTAATACGCCTGTTCACGTTGGTTATATGACAAAAGCTGCTATACCAACAATAAACTATTCCATAGCTTCTGCATTAGATCTTATTTCACGCTGTTATACGTTTGCAAGCGAGCCGCATATTGATGATTCATTGATGAATACAGCGTATGCAGATGCAGTAAGAATATTCGTTTCATATGGTGGAAACTTCCTGGCACAGTGTGAAGCAATTCTTTCTTATGAAAACAGAACAAATGGACATTTTCAGTCAACAGCCGGACTTACAAAAACAAATACTGCTATTACTTCAGCTCAAACAGTTTATACAAACCCGGATTTAGCGTTCAGTCAATACCAGGGTGTATTTGATATTCAACAAGCTGGTAGTGTTCGTAACTGGGTATTAAGCAGCGGAAGTTCTTATAAGAATAATGCACATAACCACGCAACTGGTCCATCAAATACACCTGTTGGTGCGAGTGTATCAAAGATCAATAGCTCAACACAGGCAGGGGGACTGATCTATTATATCGGCAATCATGAATTTAGTTCTGAAACAAATATTGCTTCCATTAATGGAATTCGCATGTACATGAATGCATTGTTAACGCCAGCCGGATTAGGTTCAAAGTGTGGAGCAACCGGACAAATGATGATGGCAATTCTTTCGCTGAAACTTGATGAATTTAATGCACTGCAAAAAAATGAACATGCGGAATTAACATGGACAACAGTACAAAGTTCCAGTGCAAGTCAGTTTATTATTGAACGTAGTACCGATGGTACAACATTCCGTGAAGCGGGTATTGTGTTTTCAAAATCAGATGATGCAGTTGTGTATAAATTCAAAGACCAAATACGTGCTGCAAATGGTACTAATCTTTACTACCGGATTCGTACAGAAGATAATCGTGGTAAATATGAATATTCTGAAATAAGAGTCCTGAAGATCGGTGCTGCGAATTGTCCGGCAACGATCAGCACATTCCCTAACCCTGTGGTGAATAAAGTGGTGGTGGGTTTGCCATCAGTATGGAGTGGTAAACAAATAAATTATGAGTTGGTGGATCTTAACGGTAAACCTGTTGAACGCTTCAACGGTACCGTTAACAGCAACACACAGGAGTTAAATGTTGCTCATTTAAACAGCGGCTATTATTACCTGCGTGTAAACTGCAATGGCGAACAGATCAGCAAAAAGATATTAAAGAAATAGTACGGTCCTTTTCAGCGACCCCAATCCGGGCCTTTCCAGGTCCGGAATTTTTTTGCGCTAAATATTTGGTTTATAAAATAAACTAGTCTATGTTTGTGTCCTATTTATAGAAAATGAAAGCAATAACCTTACTCATCAGCCTTATCATCATCACCCAACTGGCAGTTGGGCAAACCACCATCAGTGGCACTGTGTTAGACAATAAAAAGAAGCCCGTTGCCGGTGCGTCTGTTGCTATTAAAGATTCTTACGACGGTGCCACTGCTGATTCGGTCGGTCGGTTCCGGTTTAAAACCACCGATAAAGGAAATCAGATCATCATTATTACAGCCATTGGTTACAAAACGGTGGAATTGCCGGTTGAATTGAAACCCGGCGATCTTCAATTACCGGTTCAGTTAAAAGAAGAAGTAACTGAAATGAGCGCCGTAGTAATTACTGCCGGCTCTTTCGAAGCAAGCGATCGCAAACGTGCTGCTGCAGTTTTATCATCTATCGATATTGTTACAACAGCCAGTGCTAATGGCGATGTAACCGGAGCATTAAAAACATTACCCGGCGCACAACAGGTAGGTGAGAGTGAAGGTTTATTTGTGCGTGGTGGAACTGCCGCTGAAACAAAAACATTTATTGATGGCACACTTGTAAACAATTTCTTTTTCAGCAGCGTGCCGGGTATTGCACAACGTGGCCGTTTCTCTCCGTTTATATTTAAAGGAACGGTCTTTAGCACCGGTGGTTATAGTGCATTGTACGGACAAGCATTATCATCAGCATTAATTTTAGAATCAATTGATCTGCCCGAACAATCATCGGCCAGTTTAAATTTATCGGTCTTGAGTTTAGGAGCAGGTTTTCAAAAGCTCAATAAAAAGAAAACCGCATCATGGGGTGTAAATTATAATTATTCAAATCTCGAACTTGCATTTGCAGTTATTAAACAGCAACAGGAATATACAAAAGCACCCGATGCTCATTATATCGATGGAAACTTTCGCATTAAAACATCGAAAAACGGTATGCTGAAGTACTATGGTTTTTACAGCAGCAACAAATTGGGATTTACACAAAACAGTTTAGATACGATGGGATATAAAGATCGTTTTGGCTTAGCCAACGGCAATATGTATCACAACTTCTCCTGGAAAGAAAACCTGAAAAATAAATGGAAATTGCAAACAGGTTTTTCTTTCTCCACTAACAAAGATGATATTGGTTTTGGTATACAGGATGAAGACAAGAAAGATGTATTGCTTACTGGTCTTGAATACAAACGCTTTGATATTGATAGTAAAGGTTTCTATGTTAACGGTCGCATCGTGTTGGAAAAAAAGTTTAAAGGGTTGAATACACTTCGGGTTGGTACAGAATATAATCACAGCGACGATCAAAGTATTTTCACCGCTTACAATGGAATGAAGTTTAACAGCAGGTTAATTGAAAATGTTTATTCGTTGTTTGCAGAACAGGATGTGTACCTCACCAACAGTCTTGCTGCAAAAATTGGCGCACGTGCAGAACATTCTGCCTATCTAAACAAAACTAATCTTGCTCCCCGTGTTTCATTGGCTTATAAGCTGGGTAAAGAAAGCCAGGCATCATTGGCATATGGTATTTTTTATCAAAACCCTGAATTACGTTACCAACCTTCTGTAAATCCATTAACGTTTATGAAGGCCGAACATTACATCGCACAATTCCAAAAAACAACTAGTCTTACCACTTTTCGTGTAGAAGCGTTTTATAAGAAGTATGACAATCTTGTAAAGACAAGCAATGTGAGTGGCAGGGAAATGGGCAGCAACAACAATGGTTTTGGAGATGCAAGCGGATTTGAATTGTTCTGGAGAGATAAAAAGAATGTAAAGAATCTTGATTACTGGATATCATATTCATTCCTTGATACAAAACGTGATTTCTTAAACTTCCCAACAGCCATTACACCAAACTTTGCAGCAAAACATACTGCATCATTAGTAATGAAAAAATTTGTGACCAAGCTGAAAACAAACGTCAATTTATCCTACAACTATGCAAGCGGTCGCCCTTATTACAACATCCAGTACGATCCAAATACAAACAAAACATTCTTTGCTGACAAAGGGCGTATTCCTGATTATCATAACGTAAGTTTTGCATTAAATTTTCTGCCATCTATTGGCAAGCAAAATGCAAAAGCTTTTGCTGTGTATGTGTTAAGTGTGAGCAACATTTTTAATATTAAACAGGTGTATGGTTACAACTATTCAACAAATGGCGCACGCCGAAGCGAATTAGTACCACCATCCCGAATGTTTATTTTCATTGGTGCGTTCATCAGCTTTGGAGTTGACCGCAGCGAAGATGCCATCAACAATAATTTATAAATCATCATTAACCATTCAACTTTATCTCATGAGTAATTTTCAACGAATCCCTGATTCAGCCGACGAAAAAGACAAACAACTTTGGGAGATCGCACAAAAGCGTGCTTCGTTTAAACGTCACCTGATGACTTACCTGGTTGTAAACGCATTTATGTGGGCCATTTGGGCAATGACCGGATCGCACAGGTATAATGGCGGAATGCCCTGGCCTCTTTGGTCAACACTTGGCTGGGGTATTGGACTGGCATTTCATTATTTCGGCGCTTATGTTGATCCTGCTAATAACAGTGTGGAGCGTGAATATGAAAAACTAAAAAATAAACAATAACCTTTCTCATCTAATAAATTATCAAACAATGAAACAAGTACTTCTTGCTGTCATCTTTGCTCACCTTTTTACAGCTGCGTTTTCACAAAGCGAACGTTACACCGGTGCTATGCAAAAAAATATGCAAGCCATGGGTGAAGCAAAAACGGCCGATGCTATGCTTGATGTGGTAAATGCATTCGAACGCATTGGTAATGCAGAAAAAAATCAATGGCTTCCTTTTTATTATGCAGCAGTTGCACAGGTGTGGCATGCATTTATGACAAACGATCCTAAACAATTCGATCCATTAGCTGACAAGGCAACGGTATTTATCAACAAAGCAGAAGAGTTTGAAAAAAATAATTCCGAGATCGCTTTGGTGAAAGCAATGATCGCTACTGTAAAAATGAGTGCAGACCCGATGACCAGGTATATGCAATACGGTGCCATTATCCAGGAAAATACAGCGCTGTCAAAAAAGCTTGATCCAACAAATCCCCGTCCTTTCATGTGGGAAGCGCAAGGTATCAGCAGAACACCTGAACAATTTGGTGGTGGTTGTGGCAAAGCAAAACCTGTATTTGAAGAAGCAGCAAAACTTTTCGATGCATTTAAACCCGCATCAGCATTGCATCCTAACTGGGGAAAAGAACAAAACGCACAAGCATATACAGCGTGTAAATAATGTGTATTAGTCCCGGAGTATACACTTCGGGACTAGCTTATTTTTGAAGTTTAAACAATAGCACATGGAGCAACAGGATTTTTCAGCGAAAGACAGTCTGCAGCTCATTGAATCAATGATCAGCAAAGCACAAAACCGTTTTAGTGAAAACGGTCACCTGTATTTATTATGGGGATGGGTAATTCTGTTGTGCAGTATTACCAGCTTTGTGTCTGTTTACTTCTTTGGAAATTTTAAGATGCTCATGTATGTGTGGATGCTCACTATTCCAACAGTGATCTATCAAATGGTTTACTTGTCTCGTGTGAAGAAGAACACTACCGTTCGCACATATGCCGATGAAATAATAAGCTATGTGTGGGTAGTATTTGTGATCATGGGTTTTCTAGTGGGAATTATCATTGGTCGTAGCGGGCAACCTCAATTGTTTAATCCTCTTATATTAATGTTATATGGCATGCCTACGTTTCTGTGCGGCATTATTTTAAAGTTTGTTCCATTACGTATTGGTGCTGTAAGCTGCTGGGTATTGGCATTGGTATCGGTTTTTGTTCCATACCATTTTTCATTCTTGTTATTGGCAGTAGCCGTTATTGTAACTTGGATTGTGCCGGGTTATTTACTTCGCTCACGCTTTCAAAAACAAAACTGATCATGCAGGAAAAACAATTAACGGAACAGGAGAGTTTAATGATCATTCAGCAAATGATCAGTCGTGCAAAAAATGTTTTTGTTGATACAGGCATTGGTCCCATTCTTTGGGGAACAGTTATTACAATCTGTAGCCTTGTACAATTCTGCATTATCCAGTTTCAATGGAAGTTGCCTTTTGATATCTGGTTGCTGGCGTTATTTGCTGTTGTTCCGCAAATATTTATTTCAATTCGTGAACGTCGTGAACGTAAAGCAAAAGGTTGGGATGAAGATATGTTGAGTTATGTGTGGCTTTGTTTTGGCGTAGGTATTTTCATTGTCAACTTCATTAACAATGTTGCAGCCGATTCGTTGCATCCCATCTTAAACGATTACCGTGAAATAACCGGAAAAGCAGACGTCCCCAACTTCTGGACCTTTGGTTCTTCCTACTTATTATTTGTTTATGGCTTCCCCACTATTGTAACCGGCGCTGCCCGTAAATTCAGAATCATGACAATTGGTGGAATTGTTTGCTGGATAAGTGCACTGGTGAGCGCTTTCACCATTGTAAAATTCGATTTTTTATTGATGGCATTATCGGCAACACTGGCGTGGCTTGTGCCGGGTATTATCTTACGTACAAAATATCTGCAGGGAAAGCAGCAGCATGTTTAAAGATCTCGACCCCATATTACATTCACAACTACGCCTTGCCGTTATGAGCTTGCTCATTGGAGTGAAGGAGGCTGAGTTTACGTTTATAAGAGAGAAAACCGGCTCAACAGCTGGTAACCTAAGCGTGCAGATCAGTAAACTAAAGGAAGCCGGTTATGTGGATGTGATTAAGCAGTTTAAAGATAACTATCCACAAACCATTTGTAAAATTACCGCCACAGGTATTGCCGCTTTTGAAACCTACGTTAAAGCGTTACAAACTTATCTGCCAAAATAAGTTTTCCGTTTGATCCAACCTTATCTTTACTATGTTGTTGTTGTACGGCAACAGAACTTATGGAATCAGTCATAAAGGTCACCCAACTCAGCAAAGTTTTCAGCGAAGTAACGGCAGTAAATAATTTGTCTTTCACTGTACAGAAAGGCGATGTTTATGGTTTTCTCGGACAGAACGGTGCGGGCAAATCAACAACTATCCGCATGTTGCTTACGCTCATAAAACCAACAAGTGGTTCCATTGAAATTTTTGGGTATGATCTCAATCAACATCGAAAAGAAATTCTGCGCAATACAGGTGCTGTTATTGAACGCCCCGATCTCTACAAATATTTAACGGCTTATGAAACGTTGCAACTCTTTGCAAAAATGAGCGGGGTAAAACTCAGCAAAGCAAATTTTATGGATCAACTGGAGTTGGTTGGTCTTGCACAACGGGCCAACAGCAAAGTGCGAACATTCTCACAAGGTATGAAGCAACGCTTAGGCATTGCAGTTGCATTGGTGCACAATCCGGAACTTATTATACTTGATGAACCAACAAACGGTCTCGATCCACAAGGGATTGCTGATATGCGGAATCTTATTCTGATGTTAAGAGAGAAAATGAATAAAACAATTCTTGTGTCATCGCATTTGTTGAGCGAAGTGGAACAGATCGCTAACCGCATGCTTATTATTGATAAAGGAAAAAAGCTGGTGGAAGGAACGGTAGCGGAGTTATTTCATCCTGATGACACCGTTGTGTTTATCGAAACTGATGAGCTTACCCGTTGTGAGCAATTGCTGAAACAAACTAATTACGCTGATAAATTAATGGGCGCAGATGTAAGAGGGGTTGAAGTAAAGTTGCGGAAAGAGGCTGTGCCAGATCTTGCAAAATTGTTAATTGAAAATAATATCAGCGTATTGGGTATTACGGCACGACATTCCCTGGAAGATTATTTCTTAAAGATCACAACAGCTAATCAACATGTGGAGCCTTTTAAAAATTGAGTTGTTCAAAGTATTCAAACGTCCACGCACTTACATTGCATTTATTGCGGTGTGGGCAATTGTCACGTTGATACAACTGGCGATATATGTTGATGGGCCGAAGTACATGGATTTTGTGTTGAAGGATGTGAAAGACAATTTTGATGTAATAGGTAATCCACTCAATGGCTATTTTGTTTGTTTTGTTATTTTACAAACATTGTTGATACATGTGCCACTGCTGGTAGCATTGGTAAGTGCTGATATGATTGCAGGCGAAGCAAATATGGGAACACTTCGTTTGCTAATTACAAAACCGGTAAGCCGCACAAAATTGCTCATAAGCAAATTTCTTGCTTCAGCTATTTACGCCATCATTCTGCTTATCTGGATCGCCATACTTGGATTGTTCTTATCGATGGCTATTTTCGGTACTGATGGATTGATGAATGCAAAAAGCTACGAAATCATTATTCTGAATGGTAATGATATTTTCTGGCGTTATCTCTGCGCCTTTGGCTTTGCTGCTATTGCCCTCATCACCGTTTCATCTCTTGGTTTTTTCTTTTCCATTTTTGCGGAGAATTCGCTGGGACCCATTGTGGCAACCATGAGTGTGATCATTGTGTTTACCATTCTCACAACGCTGGATATTCCTTTGTTCCAAAGTGTAAATGATTTTTTCTTTACGTCACACATGATAGGGTGGAAAGGTTTTTTTGAAATGAAAGTGGATGCCGAAGGGATGGCCATTCCGGGGACCATTAGAAATTTGCCTGCTGTATTACGAAGTGCAGGCATCCTTTTGCTGCATATTTTCATCTTTACCGGGTCGGCCATTTATATTTTCAACCGGAAAGATGTGTTAAGTTAAAAACAGTTTAAAGTTTCGTGAAAGTCATGAGGAATAAATTTTATATAAAGTCATTTTTAAGCAAGATGGTTTTTACCGCTTGCTTCATATTATTTGTATCATCCATTCAAGCGCAAGCAGCTGATGAATTGATCAGTAAGGTAAAAGCAAAAATGGATAAGGTGACGGATTATATTGCTACCGGTAAAATGAAAACCGATGTAGTGTTTATTAAAGCACCCATTGCCAACATCAAATCTTATTTTAAGAAACCAAATCGTTTTGCCATTAAACGAGATGGGGGCGTTTCGTTATTGCCAAAAGGCGGAGTAAGCGTAAACGTCAGTTCCTTATTGCTCACAGATAGTTATACTGCAATTGATGCAGGCAAAGGAACTGTTGCAGGCACTGCAGTCCGCATCATTAAATTGTTGCCACTTAGCGAAACGAGTGATGTAGTGTTAACCACTATGTATATTGACGAAAAGAATTTGCTTATCCGTAAATCAAGTACAACCACAAAAGAGAATGGCACGTTTGACATGGAAATGCAATTTGGAAAATATGCCGATTGGGGCTTGCCTGATAAAGTGGTTTTCTCGTTTAATACCAAGGATTACAAACTTCCCAAAGGCATTACACTGGAGTATGATGATGGCAGCAAAAAGCCCGAACTTCCAAAAAACAAAAAAGGGAAAGTGGAGATCACTTACAGTTCGTATGTCATTAACAAAGGAGTTACAGATGCAATGTTAAAATAAAAAAGCAATGCGTTGAGCATTGCTTTGTGTAGATTGAACGTTGTTTGTCTTGCTTTATTCTTCTTCAATTTTTTCATCAACAGCTCTTGCAAGCATAGCTGCACTCATTTTACGCATAGGATTTTTTCTTGCATCGGCATAACCGTTGCGACTTCTGAAAATATCAATGGCCATAAACAGCGCAGCACGTATAGAAGATTCATCAGCTTTTCCTTTTCCTGCAATATCAAATGCAGTTCCATGATCGGGACTGGTGCGTATACCTTGCAAACCTGCAGTATAATTTACACCTTCACCAATAGCAAGTGATTTAAAAGGAATCAAACCCTGGTCGTGGTACATTGCTAGTACTGCATCAAATTTTTCATGTTGACCACGTGCAAAGAAAGCATCGGCACTATAAGGTCCAAAACAAAACACATCACCCTGTTTTGCTTCTTTGATAGCTGGTTTAATAATTTCTTCTTCTTCTTTACCCACTAGCCCTTCATCACCAGCATGAGGATTCAATCCCAGCACGGCAATCTTTGGTTTATCAACTCCAAAATCTTTCTTCAGCGATTGATTCATCAACTTCAGTTTGCTGACGATCGCTTCTCTTGTGATATGCTGAGCAACTTCTGCAACAGGAACATGTTCTGTTACCAACGCCACTTTTATATTATCCGCAACCATAAACATCACCACATCATTTGCTTCAAAAGCAGCTTTCAGGTACGGGGTGTGACCTGTATATGGGAAAACCTCTGACTGTACATTTTTTTTATGGATAGGAGCAGTTACTAATGCATCGATCTGTTTTTCCTTCAATGCCTTTACTGCTTCTGTAAGTGAAATGATGGCGTAATGTCCTGCAACATCGGTGAGTTGGCCCGGGGTAATACTCACTTCATCCTCCCAACAACTGAATACATTCACTGTTTTTGGACTCAGGCGCTGGAAATCCCTTACTGCCTGGTAATTGAAACTCCCGTCGCTCACTGATTTTTTGTAAAAGTTGATGCTTTTATTGGATGCAAAAACAACCGGCGTGCAAAGTTCAGTGATGCGGCTGTCGTTCAGGGTTTTAATAATGATTTCAATGCCAATTCCGTTCAGGTCGCCACAACTGAAGCCAATAACTGGTTTTTGTTCGGGTTGAGTCATAAAATAAACTGTATTGCTTACAAATGTAATGGATTGTTTCTTTTAAGAAGCCTTTGCTAAAGAGCTGAAAAACAGGATAGTTAAGTGCCTGAAAGAATTTTACGTTCATCGATTGCAGTATTTACGGTGTTTTCGTGGGAAAAAAAGATGCATCTCTAAGTGGAAATTCATGACCGAATTTTAGGATATCAGTGCATGCGTTTCTAATTTGTGTCAAAATCGTAATCCCCATGAAAACAATTATTATTGTTGCAGCCTTTGCGCTGTCTTTTACTACGACTTTCGCACAATCTAACGGCAAAGGAAACACGCCATCTGGCAACGCCTTCGGATATTTCCGGGTACACCGCCAGTCAACTGATGTTTCTCTTAACTGGACAGTAGCCAATCCATCAGCCGTAACCGGTTTTACCGTTGAACGTTCATACGACGGTTACTGGTTCTTCGAAATTGACGAAGTAGGTTCTTCAGCAACCGAGCCTTCTTACAAATACAGAGACACAGGAGCATTTCCTGGTTATCTGTACTATCGTATCGTTGCTCGCCATGCAGATGGTTCTACAGAGAATTCTCCTGTGGAAATGATCCGCATCGTAAGCAAAAAAGGTTAATTTTTGAAAGGCTGTGCAGGTTACAGTGCACAGCCTTCATTTCATTTAAATCCGTTACTTATGAAACAACTTTTACTCAGTTTGTTTCTCTTTGTTGTCCTAACCAACCAAACACTGACTGCTCAACAAATCAAAGCAAGATTTGGCGTGGAAGGTGATTTGAGAAGCAATTTTTACAATGGCTTTTTACAGGTAGGTAATGATGACTGGTTCAGCCAGAACAATATCACTGGTATTGGTGTGGGTGAATTTATCATCGATACTACCGGTGCTGCTGGAATTTTGGCGAGATATATTTCGCAACCAGCTACAAAAAATTATCCCTTCTTCCGTAACATGCGTTTCGATCAGTTTCATGTGCTGAATGGAATGTTGCTGATCGATGGTATTTTTATTCGTGACCATCATGGCGATGATTCAACCATCTTCGCATCAGGTAGTAATAAGAATGGGATGAGTCCGCAACAATGGTCTACTCCTATTGCACAAAGTGTACCTGATAAAAATGAAATCCTCGATATGTTTATGCATGTGCGCAGGGATGGAGATGGAACAGAAACAAACGATTCTCTCTGGCTGTTTGGTGGTGTGTCAATTGAGAATACTACGGGTGACCGTTATTTCGATTTTGAGATGTATCAAACAGATATCTATTACGACAAACCGAATTTAGCTTTCAAAGGTTATGGACCCGATGCCGGGCATACTACCTGGAAGTTTGATGCGGCAGGTAATGTATTAAGTGCCGGCGATATTATTTTAACCGCCGAGTTTGGAACTGCTGGTCTTACAATGGTTGAAGCAAGGATATGGATCAACAAAAGTTCACTTGCTTTAACGCCAACCGCCTTTAATTGGGTGGGCACGGCTCCAAGTTATACGTTTGATGGTGCAGATGCCGGTGCGGTGTATGGTTATGCTGCTATACAACCAAAAACCGGTGGAATATTTTATAATGGATTAACAAGTAAGGCTAATACCTGGGCAGGTCCTTTTAAACTTGTGTTGGGTAGCCAAACAGTAGTAGACAACTACATAAAAGATCAGTTCATGGAATTTTCTGTGAACTTAAGTAAGCTCGGTCTTGATCCTTTAGTAAGAAGTGGTGATGCCTGTGGCTTACCATTTAGAAGAATATTAGTAAAATCAAGAGCATCTACTTCATTCACGGCGGCATTGAAAGACTTCGTGGGGCCTTTCAGTTTTTTCCGTGCACCTGCAGCAGAGATCGATACCGATTTCCCTGTGCTTTGTCCAAGTGGTGTTGCTGAAGTATTTGTTACGAATCCGCTCACAACTTCGGTTTATAACTGGTCCACCATTGGTGGTAATATTGTTGGGCCTACAACCGGCGATCGTATTACAGCAAGCACTGCTGGTAAATATATCGTAAGCCAAACGTTAATGGATAGTTGTGGTACTACCTATGCTACCGATACAGTTACTATTACACAATACGCTGCGTGTGATGTGCTTTCGGGCAAGCCGTATAATTTTAATGCACGTTTGCAAAATAAATCAGGGTTTGTAAGCTGGAATAGTGATAGCGAAGAAGGTATTGCCTATTTCCAGGTAGAACGTAGTGCAAACGGTATAGATTATTCTGCTGTTACCGGACGTATTTCTCCAAGCAGCAAAGGATCTTATCTCGAACAAAATGATCTTGTCAACTTCCGGTCAACAGAAGTGTATTACCGGTTAAAATATGTAAGCACTGGCGGGCAGGTATTTTATACAAATGCAGTACGCTTATTCATTCGTCGCAATAACGGGTTTGAATTAATTGTATCGCCTAACCCAACTGCAAATCTTTTCCGCATCAACTTTACATCTGACAGAAATCAAACTGCAGACATAAACATTACCAATAGTATTGGCTCGGTTGTGTACAGTAGCACACAGCAGGTAAATACTGGTATTAATGAGTGGATGATTACTGAGGCTGCAAAATGGAGCCCGGGTCAATATATCATTCAATGTAAAGTTGGGGATGAACTATTCAGAAAACGAGTTGTCGTAGCACATTAAATCAATTCATCAGCCCTCCGTTAAAATCGGGGGGCTTTTTTCTGCTACTTTTGCAGCGTGGAGTATACGCTCAAAAAATCATTAGGTCAACATTTTTTAAAAGACGAATCAATTTCAAAAAGAATTGTTGAAGCTGTAATGGAAGAACATCCACTGCATTTAGTGGAAGTTGGACCAGGAGCCGGCGCCATCACCAAATATTTTTTGCAATACACCGATCTTGATTTTAAAGCGGTGGAACTTGATGACGAGAAGATCAACTATCTGCAGCATACATTTCCAGCTATTAAGGGAAAACTGATTCATCAAAGTTTTTTAGATGCTGAATGTCCTTTTACGGAACGATTTATGATAGTAGGAAACTTCCCTTACAACATTTCGTCGCAGATATTATTTAAAGTACTTGATTGGAAAGAACAGGTTGATTGTGTTGTTGGCATGTTTCAGAAAGAGGTGGCGCAACGGGTAGCATCAAAACCAGGTAGTAAAGCGTATGGTATATTGAGCATATTGGTACAGGCTTATTTTGATGTGGAATATTTATTTGATGTGGATGAACAGGCATTTAATCCTCCACCGAAAGTGAAGAGCGGAGTGGTAAAACTGAAGCCGGCGAAAACAATTCCAACAATGCAAAGTGAACAGAAATTCAAGTTGCTTGTTAAAACTGCATTCAATCAGCGTAGGAAAATGTTACGTAACGGTGTAAAGGGATTGTTTGATGCTGAAGAGTTAAAAGATGAACTGTTCAACAAAAGGGCTGAGCAACTTTCAGTTGAAGATTTTGCAGCACTTACATTCAGGATGAGATAGTTCACAGACAGGCCATTATAGAAAATACAATCAACAGCGGGAGAATATAAAAGTGAAAGTTATCATTACAGCAAAGTGTCATGATTACCTGCAACAAAAGTTGCGGGAAGGCGGCTATGAAGTGATTTATGCGCCCGCAATTACGTATGAAGAGTTAACTCAACAAATAGAAGATATTGCGGGACTCGTAGTTTCTACAAGAGTAAAAATTGATGCTGCTTTATTGGAGCATGCACAAAAGCTGATATGGATTGGAAGACTTGGCAGTGGTCTTGAATTAATTGATGTACCCTTTGCACAAAGCAAAGGCATAAAAGTATTCAGCAGCCCTGAGGGTAATTGTGGTGCAGTTGGCGAGCATGCATTGGCATTGCTGCTGAATTTAATGAATAAGATTACGCACAGCTTCGAAGAAGTAAAGCAACATCAATGGTTGCGTGATGAAAATCGTGGTGTTGAATTAGATGGCAAAACGGTTGGTATTATTGGCTTTGGTCATACAGGAAGAGCTTTTGCAAAAAAGCTACGTGGATTTGATGTTACTATTCTTGCGCATGATAAATACCAATTTGAATTTGGCGGTGAGCAGGTGAAAGAAGCTTCACTTGAACAGGTTTTGCGTTACAGCGATGTTATCAGCTTGCATTTGCCCTTAACAAATGAAACATATCATTATGCCGATACGGCTTTTTTTGAAGCGGCTAAGCAACGTCCCTTCTTTTTAAATACATCACGTGGCAAAGTGCATGGCACAGCAGCTATTACCGATGCGCTTAAAAGAGGATTGATCGCCGGTGCAGGATTAGATGTATTGGAAAATGAAAAACTGACTACTTATAGTGAGGCAGAGCAACAACAACTCGATTGGCTGGCAGCTCAACCCAATGTGATCCTTACGCCGCATATTGCCGGTTACACGCACGAAGCATTTTATAAAATGAGTAAAGTTCTGGCTGATAAATTAGGATTGTTGTGATCAATTCACAATCATCACCGGTACATCTATTCTTACTTTATCCCAACCAACACTGATTTTATTCTTGTCAACAAAATATTGCAATCGTTCCAGCGGTTTTACAAGCGTAACAGGCTTTACTTGAAATCGGATGATATCATCTTTTGCATCGTAATCATCAGCAAGATGCTGGTTATAATTTTTATTCAGAATGAATGTCCATGTTGTTTTTGATGGAATAGTAAAAATGGCATAAGTGCCTGCAGGAATGGTTTTGTTGCCAATGCGAAACGTTTTGCTAATTTCAATATTGGTTGCGGAATGAGCTCCTGTAACCCACACTTCGTCAAGTGGTACAACTCCTCCCCAAATAATGCGGCCACGAACGCCTGGTGAATAATAGTTGATTCGAACAGTTGCTGAACCGATCTTACCAACTGCAGCGGATCTTATACTTTTTTTACTGGTATCTTTTTTTGCGTTGGGGTTATAATTAATATTTTTCTCCTGGCTTTTACCAGCCAAAGCAGCTATGCAAACAAAGAGAAGGAAAAGGATTTTTTTCATGCATTAATTTATTCAAAAATAGGGAAACGGGCTTTGTTGCAATCAGGTAAAGAACAAATCAGGCCTTGGAAAAGCCTGCAGCGGCAACGATTTAAAAACACATAACTGCTTCCTTTTTCCAAAAAAGGTTCTATTTTTGCTACACAATAAAACATGCAACGCTTCAAACTCAATTGAGGCGTTGTTATTTTTTTGTATAACCGCAAAGACAAGGAGGAACCATGAGCGTTCAATATGTAACAAAAGAAACACTGGAAAAATTGCAGGCCGAATTACAGCACATGCGTGGTGTAGAGCGCCCTGCTGCATCAAGAGCTATTGCAGAAGCACGTGAAAAAGGCGATTTAAAAGAGAATGCGGAATATGATGCTGCTAAAGAAGCCCAGGGTTTGCTGGAAGCAAAGATCAGCCAACTTGAAGGGGTGCTGGCCTCTGCACGTGTGCTGGATGAAAGTACAATTGATACAAGTCGTGTTGCTATATTAACCAAAGTGACGATTACAAATTTAGCCACTAAGAAAAAAATCACCTACCAGATTGTGAGTGAGCAGGAGGCAGATTTAAAGGCGGGTAAAATTTCTGTTACATCACCTATCGGTAAAGGACTGCTGGGCAAAGAAGTGGGCGAAGTAGCGGAAGTGCAAGTGCCGGCTGGTGTCGTAAAATTTAAAGTGGAAGAAATTACGGTGTAGAAGAAAGCTGCAAGCTTGCGTGTTGTAGTAAGATGTATTAATAACAGGTGAATTTTTTGGCGGGATCGGGGCAGCAGGAAACGTGTATTTTACAGTTACTATCTTTAAGGGGATGAATAACGGATCATCATTGCAACGTGTCTTCTTTTATCTTCGATCAAAATTGTTTGGCGGCATGAGTATTTTTTCCAAAATCATTGCAGGCGAAATTCCATCTTATAAAATTGCTGAGAGCGATCGCTTTTATGCATTTCTTGATATTTTTCCATTGGCTGAAGGACATACCCTTGTAGTTCCAAAGAAAGAAGTTGATAAGATTTTTGATGTGGATGATGCAGATCTCGCAGAGCTCTTGCTGTTCGCCAAACCAATAGCGAAAGCAATAGAAGCATCGTTTAAATGTGATCGTGTTGGAATTGCAACAGTGGGATTGGAAGTTCCTCATGCACATTTACATTTGGTACCCATTAACAGTGCCGATGATCTTAATTTTACAAGGCCAAAATTGAAATTAACAGAAGAGCAAATGAAATCTGCTCAACAAAAAATACTGCAACAACTAAACAAGTAATGAGCATGACCCAGGTACAATACGATCAATACGGATATAAACGCAAGAAGGGCAAAAAAGCACCACGTCCGTTATTGATCACCATTCTTTGTGTTGCATTGTTTATCTGGGGTCTTGGGGAAATTGTTTATTCCTATACCGGCAATACAGCGCTGAACAAAAGTGGTATCGATACATTATACCCTGCAGTAAATGCCTTGATGATGGTGTTTGGTTTTGTGGCTCTCAGTGGCACGTGGAGTATGGAAAAATGGGGACCAATCAGTTTCGTAATTGTAGTAACGCTGAAATTAGGAGTCGATCTCCTGTTCGGACATTTTAATGCAGCCTATATCCTTGCTTATTTTCCTGCAGCTATATTTTTATTGAGCCTGAAGAAAATGAGAAAGACAGATTAATGTTGGGTCTCCAACCTTATATCTTTTACCTTTTTACTCTTCCCGGGTTCTGTTTAATAAAATCTTCCCATCCTTTTACTTTGGTAATTCCTGTAAGCAATGGTTTGTTTGTTTGAAAGTGATGACAAACTGCAACGGATAACGCATCGGTGGCATCATAATATTTTGGCTTCGCTTTAAAATCAAGATGCTGCTGAAGCATTTTCCAAACCTGTTCTTTGTCGGCATTACCGTTTCCTGTTACAGCCTGCTTTACTTTTTTGGGTGAATATTCAGTTACGGATAATCCTGCGCTCATTGCTGTTGCAATTGCAACACCCTGTGCCCTTCCAAGCTTCAACATACTTTGCACATTTTTTCCGAAGAACGGTGCTTCAATAGCAAAATCAGTTGGCTTGTGAGTTTCTATTACCTCCTTTACTTTTTCGTGTATCAGTTGCAGCCGAATGTAAACGTCTTTGTGTTTGGTAAGTTTCAGCACATCCATTTCAATTAAATGTAATTGCTGCTGGCGAATACCAATAATGCCATAACCCATAATAACAGTACCCGGATCGATACCTAAAATGATTTTCGAAAAACTTTGCAAGGAGCAGGTTAATTTTGAACAAAATAAACGGAAACTGAGCAGGAAATTCAAAATCTTTATCAATTACTTTCTGGGCCCTGTGCTTTTTATATGGATTAGCATATCCTTATACAACCAAGTGAAACAGCAACCCGACTTACCGAAAGCGTGGCAACAAATAAAACAGGCTTTTACTGGTGAGCAAAGCTGGAAATTATGGTTAGCTGTTTTACTGATGCCGGTGAACTGGGGCTTTGAAACACGGAAATGGCATTTACTGGTAAACAAATTTCAACCATTGTCGTTTCAAAAAGCATTTGAATCTGTGTTGAGTGGATTATCACTCGCAGTGAATACACCGAATCGTATAGGTGAGTATGGTGGAAGAGTAGTTTACCTGCGGCCCGATTTCAGATTAAAAGGCGTGGCGCTCACGTTGGTTACCAGCGTTGGTCAGTTGTTCATCACTTTAGTATGCGGTTTTTTTGCCTTGCTGATCTTAAAGCCGAAATTGCATGATATGCAGTTAGGTGGCACACACCTTTCCGGTATTTTGCTGCAAGTATTTACCTGGTCGGTTTTATTTTTTATCGGGTTAACGGGTTTGTTCTTTTTCAGAATGCAGTTGCTGGCAAAAACGCTGCAGTGGATTCCCGGTTTAAAAGAAAAGTTATCGTTTGCCAGCGTGTTAGATGGCTTGCAAAACAGAACGTATCTTGTAATATTATTTTATTCGTTTTTACGTTTTGTAGTTTTTGCTTTGCAATATGTGTTGATATGGCAGGCCTTGGAGGTTGATATACCCTGGTGGGCGGGTTTTTGGAGTGTGGCGTTGATTTTTTTGATCATGGCAATTGTTCCTGGTTTTGCAATTGCTGATGTAGGTATTCGTGGAGCAGTGGCGCTTAGTATTGTGAGTGTGTTTAGCGTAAACAGTATTGCTGTTCTTGCAGGCACGGTCGGGATATGGATATTAAATCTTGTATTGCCGGCATTGATTGGAAGTTTGTTGTTATTGACGATAAAAATATTTAAGGAACGATGAAGATCACTGCGATTCTTTTTACGGTACTGCTTCTTTCATTTGCTCCGGCTACAACGCAACCGGAAGCAACTGAATTTTGTTCCAGTATCCGTAACACGGCCTGGCATAGCACCGAAAGCATCAACTATCATGTGTACTATACGCTTGCAGGTATTTATGTTTACGGAGGCGAAGCGAATTTTACGGTTAATTCTGAACGCTACAATGGCAAACCAGTTTACCATCTACTGGGCGAAGGAAAAACAACTTCTTTCTTTGATGGGTTTTTTAAAGTAAGAGATAAGTACGAAAGCTATATTGATACTGCCACTTTACAGCCTTATAAATTTGTACGCAATATTTTAGAAGGGGATTTTAAGAAATTTGAAACGGTAACATTTAATCAGCAGGCAAATACAGCTACTTCGCAAGGCGGAACATTTAAAACACCTGAATGTGTGCAGGATGTGTTGAGTGCCATTTACTACTCACGTAATATTGATTTCAACAAATACAAGCCCGGCGATCGTATTCCTTTCAATATGTTTATTGATGATAAAACCTACGGTTTGTATATCCGTTATTTAGGTAGAGAAAAAGTAAAAACCAAGTATGGCAAATTCAACGCCATTAAGTTTAAACCGCTGTTGATCGAAGGAACTATTTTTAAAGGCGGTGAAAAAATGACCGTATGGGTAAGTGATGATGCTAATCGTATTCCCGTACGTATTGAAAGTCCCATCTCAGTTGGAAGTGTAAAAGTTGATATGATGGGCTACAAAAATACCCGGCACAAATTAACCGGATTGATCAGTACAAAGTAATTCCTGAGCGGAGTCGAAGAGTGGCTACGGTCAATCGGGCGCCGGTCGAGATTGACGTTTGTAATCTTATACCTCTTCCATCCTGAAACTCTCTTTCATTCTTATTCCTTTCTCCGTTTGCTGCAGGTTACAACACTCTATCTTCGGATCATGCTCAAAGAATAAAAAATAATCGTTCTCTACAGCTTCTGTAAGAAACGATTTCTTTTCATTTAGTGTTGTGAGAGGAAACATGTCATACGCCATTACATAAGGAATAGGAATGTGTGCAGCAGCAGGCAACAAATCGGCCATGTACACAATTGTTTTGCCGTTGTAGTTGATCTGAGGTAACATCATGCTTTCTGTATGACCACTCACAAAGCGAATAGAAATATTCTCATTAAATGAAGAAGAAGATAGCTGATGAAATTGTGTTTCACCAGGGACAATAAATTTCAACTGACCGCTTTCTTCAATCGGTAAAATATTCTCCTTTAAAAACGAGGCTTTTTCACGATCGTTGGGTTTGGTGGCCCAGCCCCAATGTTGTTCGTTACTCCAGAACGTTGCATTTTTAAATGCGGGAACAAGTTTATCGCCTTCACGTTTGATCGATCCACCACAATGATCAAAATGCAGATGAGTAAGAATAACATCTGTTATATCATCTTTATTAAAACCATGCTTGGCTAAAGACTTATCAAGTGAATCATCACCATTGAGGTAATAATGTCCAAGAAATTTTTCATCCTGCTTATCGCCAATGCCGTTATCAATTAAAATAAGTCGGTTACCATCTTCAATCAACAACGATCGCATGGCCCAGTTGCAGAGGTTATTTTCATCAGCAGGATTCAGCTTATTCCACATCACTTTTGGCACCACGCCGAACATAGCGCCACCATCTAACTTAAAATAACCGGTGTTGATCGAATAAAGCTTCATGATATTGAAATTTGTTCTTTTCGTTGTGTACGCAGGGTATGCAAAAGGAACAACAATCCTAATGCGAAGAAAATGATGAGCACCAAAATAGAGTTGCGCATATTGTGCGTAAGGCCTTCAATAATTCCAAACGAAAATAATCCAATTACAATGGCAAACTTTTCTGTTACATCATAAAAACTAAAGAACGATGCGGTGTCCTTTGTTTCCGGCATAAGCTTAGCATAGGTTGCACGGCTGAGAGCCTGGATGCCACCCATCACCAAACCAACAAATGAGGCAACAATGTAAAAGTGCATTTCTGTTTGAATATAGTAACCTCCAATGCATGCACATACCCAAAGTATAACAGTAAAGATCAATACATGTATATTTCCAAATCTTCCCGATAATCTCGACATGAGTAGAGCCCCAACAATAGCTACAATTTGTAACAGTACTGCTGTAATGATCAGTTTTACATTTTCAAGATTCAGGATCTTAATGCCAAAATCAATGGCAACAAGCAAAACAGTTTGCACGCCCATGCTGTAAAAAAAGAAAGCCGTTAAAAAACGTTTCAATACGGGCATTTTGCTAACCTGTTTCCATACAAGTTGCAATTCATGGAAACCATTTACCAATACATGTTTCTTTAGTTTACGCTCGCTTTTATCGCTGCGATTTGGCAGCCGGCTGAATGGAATTTGTGCAAAGGCAACCCACCATATACCTACTAACAGAAAAGTAATTTTCAATGGTAAGGCAGGATCTTCTTTCATAAACACAACCAATGCAAAGCCTACCATCTGCAACAACACACTGCCAATATAGCCCATGGTGAACCCTTTTGCACTGATGCGGTCCATATCTTCTTCAGCAGCAATTTCAGGCAGGTAGGAATTATAAAACACCTGTGAGCCATAAAAACCAATACCGGCAAACATGAAACACACTAGTCCAAGCATTACATTATTCTTATCGAAAAAGAACATGAGTGAACAACTGAGCGCACCGAGATAACAGAAAAACCGCATAAAGTTTTTCTTGTTTCCTTTATAATCAGCAATAGAAGAAAGAATGGGAGATAGTAATGCGATCAACAAGAAACCTGTTGCCAACACATAATCTTTCAATTCAGTGTTCACAAAATTTCTGCCGAACAATTTAATACCATTGGGAAAATTTTTGATACCTGTTACAGCAGCATAATAAGCAGGAAAAAAAGTAGTAGTGATCACAAGGTTGTAAACACTGTTGGCCCAATCGTACATGGCCCAGCCGTTCACAATTTTTTTTGAAGCAGTCTGCATACAGATGGTTTTAAGTGGGGCAGGAAAGACTGCCTGTATGAAAATAGGATAATTAAACGAAATGCTATTTCAGGTAGCCTGTCATGATCATAATGAGCAATATAATGCCCGCAATAATTCTGTACCAGCCAAACAAACGAAAACCGTGTTTTTGCAAAAAGCCGATGAAGAATTTAATAGCCAGCATCGCTACTACAAAAGCAACGATATTGCCAATGATAAATGCCTGCGTATTCTGGCTTGAAGAAAGAATGAGATCATAACCTTTCATTTCAACTCCATTTTCATTCCAGTCTTTCAGGAATAAAGAATAACCAGTGGCAGCCGCCATAGTTGGCACTGCTAAGAAGAAAGAAAACTCTGCTGCCAAAGAGCGTGTAAGTTTTTGTTGCATACCGCCAATAATGCTGGCTGCACTACGGCTCACACCAGGTATCATGGCTACGCATTGCCACAAGCCGATGATGAATGCTTTGCCAAAGGAAATTTCTTTCTCTTCGCTGATGGTATGCTGTTTAAAAATATTATCGATGAACAACAGGATAACACCACCGATCAATAATGTAATAGAAACTGTAAGCGGACTTTCAAGTAACTCATCGATCTGATCGCTGAATAATTTACCCAGCACCAACGCAGGTATTACTGCAACAACCAGCTTTGCATAAAACTTCCAGTCTTGTACCTGTATAAATTTTTTCCAGTACAACACCACCACGCTTAGTATAGCGCCCAGCTGTATAGCAACTGTAAACAGTTTGGTGAAGTTATCGGCAGGTACATTCATCAATCGCTCAGCAAGGATCATGTGGCCGGTAGAAGAAACGGGAAGATATTCGGTTAACCCTTCCACAATGGCGATGATGATGGATTCAAATGTATTCACAAAGAGAAATTTGAAAATTTAAAAATTTGAGCATTTGAAAATGAAAAAAGCCAATTCAAAAATTCGAAATCAATTTTCAAATTTTCAAATTGGCTCATCTGCAAATTATTTCTTTTACTCTTTTGGCTTTTTCATGATGGCGTAGATCTCAATGATCAAACCGCCAATTATAAGAAGAGGTGCTAATGTAATACGGCGAAAGCTATACACTTCATCTTTATTAAACACATTCGGGTCGGCACTTTTACCACCAATCATCAACAGGAAACCAAGAATGATCACCGCAGCGCCAATGGCCATCCACTTGTAATTCTCTTTAGTAAAAATGGTTGCTATTTTTTTCTGACTCATACTCTTGTTTTGAGGGGTGCAATATAAGGATTTTGAGGTAGTTGATGGTTCATGGTTCATAGTTCATGGAAAAATCAAAAGCCGTCTTTCTATGAGTTACTAACTATGAACTAATACAGCTCATCCAGCTTCATGCGCAAATACTTCATTACGCTACGGTGGGTGCTGTAAAGCGAAATGCCCACACCAATGGCGATAATAGAACCAAAGAGGATCATGTATATTTTAGGATCACGAAGAGCCTTCATATCCGGAATATAACTTTCGGCCCACGTAATCACTGCCCAAATTGCCGCAATGGCAATACCCGAACTGATAAGTCCATTAATAATGGCCCTCACATTCATGGGCCGGGCAATAAAGCTGCGGGTGGCGCCAACCATTTGCATGGTTTTAATAAGAAAGCGGTTGCTAAACATGGCCAAACGTATGGTAGTATCAATTGAAACAATAACAATTGCACTCAGCAAAATGGCCACGATCAATAATACGATGCCCACTTTCTGCGCCCTGTCGTTAAGCGTATTCACCAAGGCTTTGGGGTATTGCACTTCGCTGATCACGCCGGGATAACGGGTCATCAGGTCGGCAGTAATTTTGTCGAGACTGTCTTTTTGCACATAATCGGCCTTGGCATAAAAATCTACGCTTTCCGGCAAAGGATTTTCATCAAGAATTTTATCCCAGCTCTCGTTACCGTCCTTATTATAAATTTCCTTCGCCATTTCTTTATTGATATAGGCCGAAGATTTTACGTAAGGCTGTGCCGCCACATAAGATGCCAAACTATCGATCGACTTTTTATTGGTAGTGCTGAGCCATGCATGAAACTGGATGTTTTCACGCAATGTGGTACCCACTTTCTGGAAATTTAAAAAGATCCATCCTAAAACACCGAGGATGAAGAGCACCAGCGCCACACCAATTATACTGTAGAGGTAAGATGGTTTGGATCGTTTCATTGATGCTTTGTTCGGTTGTTGCGCCATGCCGTAAAATTTTGTAAGTTCTTGTAAATGAAATTCCCGCCCTACACAGGATGTGGGCAAATTTAGCAGAAAACTCCTGCACAAAGCCCGTAATCCTTAATTTTGTTGCCCTTTAACGAGGGTGTTCTGCACTTATTTTACAACGGATGTCGAAATGCTGCACGAAGATGATTTTTTAAGTCTTCTTTCACAGCTATGGTCGTCGCCTGTTATGTCACTCACTTGTGCGTTCTGTTTTCCAATGAGCAATTGAGTTTCGTCCTTGAATGATGAATAGCGATAAGAACGCACAAGCGAGCGTGGCAACGACAGTAAAATAGAATTAGCAATATTCGATTACAAAATAATAACTAACCGAAACGGTACATGGAATATAAGTTCAGAGATATTGAGAAGAAATGGCAACAGCAATGGATCAATACAAATGCCTATAAGGTTTCGAACGTAAGTGAAAAACCAAAATTTTATGTGTTGGATATGTTTCCTTACCCAAGTGGTGCAGGTTTGCATGTGGGGCATCCGCTGGGTTATATTGCCAGCGATATTTACAGCCGCTTCAAGCGATTAAAAGGATTTAATGTATTGCACCCGATGGGTTACGATGCATTTGGTTTACCAGCCGAGCAATATGCTATTGAACATGGCGTGCATCCTGCAGTGAGCACAGATCAGAACATTAATAATTTCCGCCGCCAGTTAGATAATATTGGTTTCTGTTACGATTGGGACCGTGAAGTGCGCACCTGCGATCCCGGTTATTACAAGTGGACACAGTGGATCTTTTTACAACTCTTCAATAGTTTTTACAGTCGACAAACGCAAAAGGCTGAACGCATAACGCAATTGCTTGAGCTTTTTGAAAAGTATGGTTCTTCAGCACCAGGCATTAAGCCTTCTGCTTTCAGCTTTACCGCAGATGAATGGAAAGGTTATGATGATGCAACGAAGCAAAACATCCTCATGGATTACCGCCTTGCTTATTGTGGTTATGGTGAAGTGAATTGGTGCGAAGCATTGGGGACTGTGTTAGCAAATGATGAAGTGGTGAATGGTGTGAGCGAACGTGGTGGACATCCCGTAGTGAAAAAGAAATTGCGTCAATGGTATTTGCGCATTACAGAATATGCTGATCGGTTATTGGAAGGGTTGGAGCGTATTGAGTTCAGCGAAAGCATGAAAGAAATGCAAACCAATTGGATAGGGAAGAGTAGTGGAGCTGAGATTGATTTTGCAATTAAGGGTCACGAACAACAACTAAGAGTTTACACCACAAGACCCGATACCATCTTTGGTGTTGACTTTATGGTGATTGCTCCCGAGTTGGATTTAGTTGATCAAATTAAATCTGCTGAGCAAACAACTGCTGTTGATGAATATATTGCTTATGTAAAAAGCCGTAGTGAGCGTGAGCGCCAGGCAGAGAAAAAGATCAGCGGTGTGTTTACCGGTGCCTATGCGGTAAATCCATTTGATGGAAGGGAAATTCCAATCTGGATATCTGAATATGTGTTGGCGGGTTATGGTACAGGTGCTATCATGGCAGTGCCTTGTGGCGATGAGCGTGATTTTAAGTTTGCACAGCACTTTAATATTCCCATCACCAATATCATTGGCAAACATTTTAACGGCGAAGATGCCAACGCAACAAAAGATGCAACACTCGAAAACAGTGGGTTCTTAAATGGTACACCCATGCGTGAAGCTGCTGAAATAGTAATTGGTAAGCTGGAGGAATTAGGTATTGGTACACGCAAAATAAATTACAGAATGCGTGATGCAGCGTTCAGCCGTCAGCGTTACTGGGGTGAACCTTTTCCGATTCAATGGAGGAACGGAACAGCTTATGCATTAAGCGAAACAGAATTGCCGTTGTTGTTACCGGAGGTAGATAGTTATTCTCCCGGTCCTGAAGGTGAAGGTCCGTTGGCAAATATTCCAGAGTGGGTGGCGAAAGAATTAGAAACGAATACGATGCCCGGCTATGCTGGAAGCAGTTGGTATTTCTTACGCTATATGGATCCGCATAACGACAAAGCATTTTGCGACCGTGCAGTAAGTGATTACTGGAACCAGGTTGACATTTATATTGGCGGAACAGAACATGCAGTCGGTCATTTATTGTACAGCCGCATGTGGACGAAAGCCTTGTACGATCTTGGGCATATTGGTCATGATGAACCATTTAAGAAATTGGTGAATCAGGGAATGATACAAGGCTCATCTCGTTTTGTATATCGCATCAACGGAACCAACACATTTGTATCAAAAGGATTATTAAGGAGTGAAGAAGAATACGAAGGAAAGAAATTAGATAAGTTACATGTTGATGTGAATTTTGTGGATGGCTATGAATTAGATGTGGAAGCATTTAAGAAATGGCGCAACAATGAACACGCAGGCGCAGAATTTATTTTAGAGAACGATAAATACATCTGCGGCTCTGAAGTGGAGAAGATGAGCAAGAGCAAGTTCAACACCGTTAACCCCGATGATCTGGTGAATAAATACGGTGCAGATACTTTCCGTATGTACGAAATGTTCCTCGGTCCGGTGGAGATCAGCAAACCATGGGATACAAAGGGTATTGAAGGTGTGCATCGCTTCCTCAAAAAACTCTGGCGCTTGTTCTATGATGATCTGAAAGGCCAGGTATGGAATAATGATAAAGCAACCGATGCTGAATTGAAAGTATTACACAAAACCATCAAGAAAATTGAAGACGATACCGAACGTTTCAGTTTCAATACCGGTGTAAGTACATTCATGATCGCAGTAAATGAATTAAGCGATCTGAAATGCCACAAGAAAGAAATTCTGGAGCAGTTGCTCATTCTCTTAACACCGTATGCACCGCATGTGAGTGAAGAGTTGTGGAGCTTGTTGGGCAACAGTGGTTCCATACTCGATGCATCGTTCCCGAAATTTGAAGCGAAGTATGTTACTGAATCAACCAAAGATTACCCTGTTGCCATTAACGGTAAAACAAGAACTGAGTTAACACTTGATTTGAGTATTACACAACAGGAAGTTGAAGCAATTGTATTGGCAAATGAAACAGTACAAAAATGGCTTGAAGGTAAACAACCAAAGAAGATCATTTATGTAAAGAATAAGATGATCAACGTGGTGATTTAAACAGCATCTCTCAGCTTAATTCATAAACTTAAAACAACAAATGAAAAAATTAGCAGTTATCGCATTCTTGGCACTTGCCGCTTGCGGCGAAAAAAAATCGAACAGCAACGAACCCTTTGTAAAAGAACGTGCAACAGTTAATCCTGCAGCAGTGAAAGAATATACAGCTGGTACCGATACAGCAAAGTTTAAAGTGCAGTTGTTTGAACAAAAGGAATCGCTCAATTACGAAGTGAAGTTTGCATACAAAGAAGCAACAGGCGAAAAAATATTTACGTTGCCTAACATGGGCATTATGCCAAAGCCTGAATTGAAAAAAGGCGCTGATGATCTTTCCTGCATCATTGGCTTTTATGATGCTGATAGTACCTTCATGGAATTCCGTTTAGTGAAAGTGGAAAATGGCACGCTGGTGTACCGTCATTTGAAAGAGTACCAGGTAGAAGATCCTAAGAAGTAATACAATTGATACAGGAATAGGAAAGGTTGATGAATGGTTTTTCACCATTCATCAACCTTTCGTCATTTTGAGCTGAAGAGTTTTGTACTTTCCAGCGATCAAAATCATCACACATGAAGTATCTGTTATCAACAGGAATCATTTGCCTTATCAGTATTCTTTCGGTTGCACAAAGCAACACTCACTTTTTATCGAACCCTACACTTTCCCCCGACGGACAAACACTTGTGTTTGCTTTTGAAGGCGATCTCTGGAAAGCAAACATTAGCGATCTGCAAGCCACTCGCATCACCGCTATGCAGGGTTACGAAACAGCGCCACGTATCTCACCCGATGGTAAATGGATCGCATTCACCGGGAGGCAATATGGTAATGCCGATGTGTATGTGATGCCATTGAATGGAGGTGAAGTAAAACAAATAACATTTCACAGCAGCAACGATGAAGTAACAAGCTGGAGCTGGGATAGTAAAAGTATTTACTTCAATAGCGGTCGGGCAGGACAAATAGCAGGCTTCAAAGTTGCTGCAACAGGAGGAACGCCACAACGTGTATTCGGTAGTAATTTTTTTCAATACGATCATAATTTGGTGGAGCATCCAACTACCGGTGAAATATTCTTTAATGATACATGGGAGAGTGCCAGCCAATCGCAACGTAAACGTTACAAAGGTCCGTTCAATCCCGATGTGCAATCGTACAATCTCAAAACCAAACAACATAAGAAGTACACAACCTGGGAAGGAAAGGATTTTGCTGCAACTATTGATAAAACAGGAAACATGTTCTTTATTTCAGATGAAGCAAACGGTGAATACAATCTTTACACATTTGACGCAGGAAAGAAAAAATCATTGACCCGTTTTTCTTCATCCATTAAAACACCACAGGTAAATGCCAATGGCGGAAAAGTTGTGTTTGAAAAGGATTACCAGTTATGGTTATATGATGTGAAGAGCGGAAACGAGAAGAAACTCGAGATCGCTATTACCCGTAACAATGTGTTGCCAAAAGAAAAAGATTTCGAAGTCCGCAGTAATATTTCTGGGTTTGATGTATCACCCGACGGTAAAAAGTTTGCCTTTGTTGCAAGAGGCGAATTATTCGTGAGTGATGTCGACGGTAAATTTATTCAGCAGATCAAACATGGCGGTGCTGAACGTGTGCGTGAAGCAAGATGGATGAGCGATAACAAGACGATCGTCTTCACTCAAACAGATGATGGTTATACAAATCTCTTTACCGTTCGTGCCGATAGCAGTGCTACACCAAAACAATTGACCAACGATAATCGTAACAACCGCAGCATTGTAGTAAACAAGAAACGTACAATGGCAGTTTACCTCAGCGGAAGAGATGAAGTGCGTTTGCTCGATCTGAAAACATTGCAAAGCAAAACCATTGTGAAAGATGAGATTTGGGCTTTCCAAAACAGTGATCCTGGCTTTTCACCCAATGATGAGTATGTAGTGTTTACAGCACGCAGAAATTTTGAGGAAGATATTTTTGTTCATCATATCAAGAATAACAAAACCATTAATCTTACCAACAGCGGTGTAACAGAGAACAGCCCGGTATGGTCGGGTGATGGAAAATACATCTACTTTGTCTCGCAGCGTTTGAAACCATCGTATCCCTTTGGTATGGCCAATGCGAAAGTGTATCGTGTAGCGTTGGAGAAGTTTGATGAGCCTTACCGTCTTGATAAGTACAATGAATTATTTAAGGACGAAAAGAAAGCAGATAAGAAATCAGACTCAACACAGTTTGTCATTACAATTGATGCCGACCGTATAGCTGAGCGACTGGAACAGGTTGGCCCTTCATTTGGTGCTCAATATTTAATCAATGTGTACCAGAAAGGAGAGAAAGCAACGGTTCTGTATGTAAGCAATCATAGCGAGGGACGATTCTCCATCTGGAAAACTGTTCTGGAGCCGTTTGAGTTGCCGAAAACCGAAAAAGTTGCAGGCACAGATAATATCGGAGGTTTTGAAGTAGTTGAAGTAAACGATAAATATTATGCACTGGCGAACGGTAATATCAACAAATTAAATCTTGATGCAAATCGTGTTGATCCTGTAAACATCTCCTTTACTTTCCGTCGTAACCTGCAGGAAGAATTTAACCAGATGTTTTATGAAACGTGGGCGGGTATGGAAGAAGGTTATTATGATGAAAATTTTCATGGCCTTAACTGGAAGAAAACAAAAGACTATTACAAACAATTTCTTCCTTATCTAAACACTCGTGCCGACTTGCGCACATTGCTCAACGATCTGTTGGGTGAACTCAACTCATCGCACCAGGGCTTTGGTACATTTGGTGATGATGAAAATATTGCACTCACCAGTGCAACAATGGAAACAGGCATCATCTTCGAAAACGATAAGCCATTAAAAGTGAAATACATTGTTCAGCGTTCAGCTGCTGACCGCAAGAGTATTGATATTAAACCGGGTGATGTATTGGTGAAAGTGAATGATGAAACAGTGGATGCAAATAAAGACCGCAATGCCTATTTCACGTTGCCATCACGTGACAGGGAATTGAAACTTACATTCAAACGTGGCGCTGAATTGGTGAATGTAAAAATTCATCCGCAATCAACACTATTCAACAACCTCTATGATGAGTGGGTAGATAACAACCAAAAACGTGTTGATGAAAAAAGTAAGGGTCGTATTGCCTATGGTTATATGAAGAACATGGGCACGGGTGAACTGGAACAGTTCATTAATGACATGACACAAGAGTTGGCAAATAAAGATGCTCTCATCTTTGATTTGCGTTATAATACAGGTGGTAATGTACATGATGAAGTGTTGAAGTTTTTAAGTCAGCGTAGTTACCTGCAATGGAAATACCGTGAAGGGAAGATGACGCCGCAATCAAATTTTTCGCCTTCCGACAAGCCGATTGTTTTACTCATCAACGAACAATCATTGAGCGATGCGGAGATGACTGCACAAGGCTTTAAAGGATTGAAGTTGGGTAAGATCATTGGAAACGGCACTTATCGCTGGATCATTTTCACCAGTGGTATTGGTTTGGTGGATGGTTCAAGTGTGCGTATGCCAGCATGGGGTTGTTATTCGTTAGAAGGAAAAGACCTGGAGATAAACGGTGTGCAACCTGATATTCTCCTCGTCAACAGTTTTGAAGACAAACTCAACGGCAACGATCCACAACTGGATAAAGCCATTGAAGAAATATTGAAGCAGATAAAACAGTGAGTGGTGAGTGGTCATCTTCAGGAAAATCCTCAACAATAAAATAAACGCTGTGCAAGTCTGCACAGCGTTTTCATTTGCTAAATCTTCTCTTAATGTTTTGTCAGTGGTAAGTATTATAAACGAAGCGAATAACCCTTTTTCTTCTTCCCTCTTTCCAAACTCTTAGCTTACTCCTTCCTCACAAACCGAATCATTGCACTGCTGTTTTCTGTACTTTCTAAATTTGCAGTATAACGCACACCGTTTACATAAGCGATCATGAAAGAAGTATTCGGTGGAATGGCGCCAAGATTTTCCGCCACCATTACCAGTTCATTGCTTTCCGTTAATTCAGTTACTGCAAATTTTACAACGTATGGTTTGTCGCTGAGTTTTACGTGTTCAAATACTAAACGGTTATTCATGAATAGTGAAATGGAATCGCCATCTATTTCGGCATTATCATAAAAATGAATTTCAATGGTATCGCCGAGCAACGGTAATTCAGTCGTTAATATTTTTTTCCGTTCAATGAATTTTTCTTTTATGGTTGGTGGTGCTTTACTTACAATAACTGCTGGCTCTTTTACAGGTGGTTTGTTTTCCGTTTTGGTAACGGGCTGTGTTTCCTTAGGAATAGTGGGTTGTGGTTGCAGGATAACCGGTTCAGGTTTTGTCTCTTCTCTTTGTGGTTGTTCAATAACAACAGGTGGCGGAGCAACAGCAACAATTTCAGGTTGCTTGGTTACTTTATGAATTGTTGCCACGCTATCAATAAAATACGGATCGTTTGCGCCCACAGTATAATTATCGATCACATAATTCCATTCATCTGTAAACTGGGGTTGTTCCACTTTATCTAAATGAAGATCACCTTTATTCTTTTGTTCTTCTTTTGTTACGGCTTTACCATCAAGCATCATCACTCCACCACCGGGACAATTAAAATCTGCTTCCATCAATAATGGAACTGCCCCCGGCGATGTTATAGCTATCCGACCTGTCTTAGCTTCAATCAATTCATCATCCCACCAAACCACTTCATTTGTTTGCTGATTGAAATATCCTTTCACCGCATAACGACGAAAATTGTTAGTACTTTCATAGTAATAGGACGTGCCGAATAAACTATCACCACGCTGGATAAGTTTTAATTCAAGCTTGCTGGGCTTTAAACCGTTGCCCACTTTACCCTTCCACACTCCGGTGATCATTTGTGCCTGTGCGAATAAGCTAAACAGCAGGAAAACAGCAAATAGACAGAAGTAATATTTCTTCATGCGTTAGAGTTTAAACGAAATGTTGATGTAAATATTTTTTAACAATGTTAATGTTTCAACAAAAGCAGCAGCATTTTTGTATTAGTTGGAAATTAGTATATGGCACATGCAAATAGTCAACTTATTGAAGCGCTGCGTGAAACTGCAGCCCGTTTGCGCAATGGCGCTCATTATGCCTGGGGCAACCATGGCGCTTGTAATTGCGGTAATCTTGCACAGGTTGTAACAAAACTAAGTAAAGAAGAAATACTGGCTTATGCGCACACGGGTATTGGTGAATGGACAGAACTGGCCGAAGATTATTGTGCCATTACAGATGCTCCCGCCGGTTTGCTCATTACCAAACTGCAGGAAATTGGTTTAACACCGAGTGATATTCACAACCTGGAATACCTGGAAGACAAAAACGTATTGCAACGATTGCCCGGTGGCTTTCGTTGGTTGAAACGTAATGTGCGGGAAGATGTGATCCTGTATTTTGAAACTTATGCCGATTTGTTAGAAGAGCAATTAGCAAACAATCTATCAATATCGTTCGACGAATTATTTCAAGTGCGACAAACTCATCTGGTTTCATAAAAAGCGAATACATAAAAGCAATGCCCCTTTCAAGGGGCTTTTTAAATGAGAATATAAATCATGTTCGCTTGGTTTTAGATTGGTAATTTAGCGATACAAAGAATGCTCAAACGAATGTCCACGCCACTCATTAATATTCTTGAAAAAAATAAACATCAGTATTACCCCGTTGTGCCTTTTGATCCTGAAAAAGATCAGTTGCTGAAAATGGACTTTACGGAAACAAATAAACAGCTTACTCAACAGGTTATTGAAGATGTTTCTAAATTCAGTAACTATGTTGATAACGAGTTGACGAATGCAGGCGCACGTTACGGTATTGGTGGTTATGCCGAACATCGTAGTGTGTACAGCAGGAGTAAAGTGTTTGATGCAGTAGATGCTGGCGAACCAAGAAGGTTGCATTTGGGTGTTGACATTTGGGGGAAAGCAGGAACACCTGTCACTGCTCCATTGGGTGGTATGGTACATAGTTTTAAATTCAATGATCGTTATGGCGATTATGGGGCAACAATTATTTTATTGCATCAATTGGAAAGCTTTGCATTTTATACACTATGGGGGCATTTATGTTTACGAGACATCGCATTGGTTGAAGGACAATACATTAACCGTGAACAGGAGTTTGCACATTTTGGTGAGCCGAATGAAAATGGACATTGGCCACCGCACCTTCATTTCCAGATCATTGAAAATATTGAGTTGAACGAAGGTGATTATCCCGGCGTTTGCAGAATGAGTGATCAGAATTTCTATTTAAAAAATTGTCCTGACCCTGATTTGATTTTGCAGATGAATAAATATCTATAGGCAGGAATGTTTATTTACATCTTTCTGACTCCTTCTCTTGATTTGCTGCGATGTGATTTGCGGCTTGTTATTCACCATTAACCATTCACCACTCACCTCATTCCCTTTTTACTTAGTTTTACAGCCAATGACCAATCCCAATTTAAATAGTGATAAAGAAGGACTGAGTGCAGCCGAAAAAGAATTCGAAAATAATATTCGTCCGTCGAATATTGAAGAGTTCAGCGGGCAGCAACAGATCATTGATAATCTGAAGATATTTATCAAAGCAGCAAAGATGCGTGGTGAAGCATTGGATCATGTATTGTTTCATGGTCCTCCCGGATTGGGTAAAACAACATTGAGTCGCATCGTAGCAAATGAATTGGGTGTAAACATAAAAGAAACAAGCGGGCCGGTAATTGAAAAGCCGGGTGATCTTGCAGGTTTGCTAACCGGACTTGAAGCAAACGATGTATTGTTCATTGATGAGATCCATCGCCTTAGTACTGTTGTTGAAGAATATTTATACGCAGCCATGGAAGATTACCGCATTGATATTATGATCGACAGCGGTCCTAATGCAAGAAGTATTCAACTTAATCTTAATCCATTTACATTGGTTGGTGCAACTACACGCAGTGGTTTATTGAGTGCGCCATTGTTATCACGTTTTGCTATTAAATCAAGATTGGAATATTACAATGCAGAAACACTGCAAAAAATTGTGCAGCGTGCTGCAGGTATTTTAAATGTGAAGATTACCAGTGATGCTTCAAAAGAAATTGCGGGCCGCAGCCGTGCCACCCCACGTATTGCAAATGGGTTGTTGCGTCGCATGCGTGATTTTGCCATGGTACTGGGTAATGGAGTGATTGATCTTGGTGTAACACAACATGGGCTTAAAGCTTTAAATGTAGATGAGTTTGGGTTAGATGATATGGATAATAAAATTCTTACCACTATCATTGATAAATTCAAAGGCGGCCCGGTTGGTATCACCACTATTGCAACAGCAGTGGGGGAAGAATCAGGCACGCTTGAAGAAGTATACGAACCATTTTTAATACAGGAAGGTTTCTTACAACGCACACCAAGAGGACGAGAAGTAACAGCAAAAGCATATGAACATTTAGGAAAAAAACCATACGGCGGAATAAACCCCACCTTGTTTACATAAAAAAAGTCGCTGCATTTCGGCAGCGACTTTTTTCATAAATAATAATTTCAAATCAATTGGCTTCGTCGCCTTGGTTTGGCTCCTGCAACATCGGTTCGTTTAATTGAACCACACGTTTCGATTTCATACGGTTACGCATCACCATATTGAGCATTTCCACTGTAAATGAAAACGCCATACCGAAATAGATATAATTTTTGAGATGTAATTCATGCGCTGCATCCGCATTCCAACCTTCAATTACTAAACTCAAACCAATCATTACAAGGAATGAAAGCGCCAGCATTTTTAATGTTGGATGTTTATGAATAAAACCCGCAATCTTCGGACTGAATAAAAACATAACCGTCATAGCAATCACCACCGCCGCAATCATGATCTCAACATGCTTTGCTGTACCACCGGCAGTAATAATGCTATCGAAAGAGAACACTGCATCAATTAAAATGATTTGACCAATGGCTTGTCCCAATGAAATGCCTTTCGAATTTTTTGGATCCTGATTCGGGTCTTCACCTTCCAGCTTTTGATGTATCTCGTGCACCGATTTGTAAATAAGAAACAAACCTCCCGCAAGCATTACTAAGCTTGCAAGATCGAATCCTTTGCCGGCCACAGTGAATAAAGAATTTCCTTTTTGTGATAACAGCCAGCCTAATCCCATCAGTAATAAACTACGGGAAATAATACCAGTGATCATCCACAGCCTGCGAGCCCTCTTTTGATCTTTAACTGCTTTTAGACGGTTAAGGATAATGCTTACGAAAATCACATTATCGATACCAAGCACTATTTCCAGCACAACAAGAACCACAAAACTGATAATACTCTCTGATGTAAAAAGATGTTCCATTTTTTATTTAGTTGTCAATTTGCGATAAACAACAGGCGAACAATATTGCCCATTGTCTGTTGCCAATTGCTTATTGATTTAAGTTGTTACAGATTTTCTTGGCAATAGAAGGTCCTTCATAAATAAAGCCAGTCCACACTTGCAACAGGTTTGCGCCCGCTTTTAATTTTTCCTCTGCATCTGCTGCAGTAAAAATGCCACCGCTTGCCATAACAGGCACTTCGCCTTTTAATTTTTGTGCAATGTACTCTACAATTTCTGTACTGCGTTGCTTTACGGGCAAGCCACTAAGGCCTCCGGCACCAATGGCGGTAACAATGGAAGCGTCTGTTGAAAGTCCGTCACGACTGATAGTTGTATTGCTTGCCACCAGTCCATCGAGTTGAATTTCTCTGGCAAGATCAATCACATCATCCAACTGCGATTGTGTTAAGTCGGGTGCTATTTTTAATAGAATAGGCTTTTGAATATGTTCATCAGGCTTCAGTTTCAAACGCTCAGCTCTTAATGTTTGCAAGTGCGATAAAATTTTGTGTAACGAATCTTTCTCCTGCAATTCACGCAAACCAGGAGTGTTAGGACTGCTCACATTCACAACAAAATAATCAACGTAATCAAACAACTCATTGAAACAGATCTCATAGTCTTTCCATGCATCTTCATTCGGCGTTACTTTGTTTTTACCAATGTTGCCGCCGATAATGAGCCGGTAGTTGGTAGTTGATAGTCTTGAATCATTACTATCGGCTTTTTCTTTCCATGTTTTTAAACGTTCAGCCACCACCTTCACTCCTTCATTATTAAAACCCATACGATTGATGATGGCCTTATCTTTTGGTAAACGAAAGAGTCTTGGCTTATCATTTCCATCCTGGGGCTTAGGTGTAACGGTACCAATCTCCACAAAACCGAAACCAAGTACTTCCAGTTCACGCAGGTACTTTGCATTTTTATCAAACCCCGCTGCAAGTCCCACACGGTTTTTAAATTCAAGTCCCCAGCTTTCATAAGACAGGTTCTTTGAAGTTGGTTGAAAACTACTGGCTAAAATTTTTCTGAGAGGGCCGATCGAACAAAAGAAACGCAGAGCATTCATGGCGAAATAGTGCACTTTCTCTGCATCAAACATGAAGAAAAACGAACGAATCAACTTGTACATGGCTGCGAAGATAAAGTTCAAAGACGGATCAGAAATTAACATGAATCATTTGTGTAGATTTCTTTTGAAATGCTACCTTTGAATTAGAAGGTTGCATAAACAACTATTTAACGATTGAACCTAAAAATATTACTATGCAGGAAGCATATATCGTAGCCGGTTACCGCACAGCGGTTGGAAAATCAAAAAGAGGAGGGTTTCGTTTTACTCGTCCTGACGACCTCGCCATTGATGTTATTAAAGGTTTATTGGCGAGTGTGCCCCAACTAGATCCTAAACTGGTGGATGATGTGATTGTAGGTAACGCAGTACCGGAAGCTGAACAGGGCTTGCAGGTGGGCCGCATTATTGCAGCACGTGCCGTTGGTTTTCATGCGCCCGGGATGACGGTGAACCGTTATTGCGCCAGTGGTTTGGAAACAATTGCTATTGCCAGCGCCAAGATCAGGATGGGAATGGCAGAATGTATTATTGCCGGTGGTACGGAAAGTATGAGCATGGTGCCAACAGCAGGTTGGAAAACGGTGCCAGCTTATTCTATTGCCAAGGATGAACCCGATTATTATTTAAGCATGGGTTTAACCGCTGAAGCTGTGGCAAAAGATTACAATGTTAGTCGTGAAGACCAGGATCTCTTTGCCTACAACTCTCACATGAAAGCAAAGGCTGCTATTGAAAATGGTTATTTCAAAGGCGGCATACTTCCAATAAATGTGGAAGAAGTAGCGCTTGATGCAAAAGGAAAAAAGCAGACAAAAAATTATGTGATTGATACCGATGAAGGAGTGCGTGCCGATACAAATACAGAATCATTGGCAAAACTGAAACCTGCTTTTGCAGTTAACGGAACAGTAACTGCAGGTAACTCATCACAAACAAGTGATGGCGCTGCGTTTGTATTGGTGATGAGTGAACGTTTAGTGAATCAACTTGGGTTAAAACCAATTGCACGTTTGGTGAATTGTGTTTCGGCAGGTGTGCATCCACGTGTCATGGGCATTGGTCCTGTTGAAGCAGTGCCCAAAGTGTTGAAGCAGGCGAATATGAATCTGAATGATATCGATCTCATAGAATTGAATGAAGCTTTTGCATCGCAGGCATTAGCAGTCATTCGCACACTCAATCTCAATCCTGATATTGTGAATATTAACGGTGGCGCTATTGCTTTAGGTCATCCATTAGGTTGCACTGGTGCTAAACTCACCATACAGATCACACAGGATATGAAACGCCTCAATAAAAAATACGGCATTGTTACTGCCTGTGTTGGTGGCGGCCAGGGCATTGCCGGTATTATTGAAAACATTGCATAAGAAATCATCACTTCGTTTTTATATAGCCCCGTTCCAACGGGGCTTTTTTGTTGCGGTTCTTTCTTTCCGCCGCCGTTAAACTTTTTGTACATTCATAGTCTAAGCTTTCAGCAATACGCTCATCAAACCAAATCAACTATGGATCGCAGGGAGTTTCTTACTGCGGGTAAAAGATCCGGAACTGCTTCTCCGGGCATTTCAAAAACTCAAGCAAGAACTTTTTCTGGCCTGAATCCTTATAACGGTCCGTGGACAAAAAATGAAGTGGTGCATTTACTTAAACGCACCATGTTTGGTGCAAAGCTTTCCGACATTTCTTATTTCGCTTCCAAAACAATGAGTGAAGCAATTGATGAATTACTGAACCCCACTGCAGCATTGCCAGCCCCACCAGTAAAAGATTATGATGGCGTAACCGGTGCAACTACTCCCGATAACGATGTAGCTGCAGGCAATACATGGATAAACAGTGTAAATAATGATGGTACCATTCAAAGCCGAAGAAGAGCTGCATTAAAAAAATGGTGGATGGGTTGCATTATTCAACAGGACAGAAGCATCCGGGAAAAGATGACCATCTTCTGGCACAATCATTTTGCAACGGAGACGGTTGATGTAGGCAATGCGAATTTTATTTACAAGCATGTCAATCTCCTTCGAACAAAATCATTGGGAAATTTCAGGCAGCTGGTTCGGGACATAACGCTTGATCCGGCAATGCTCATTTATCTTAATGGACGTTTGAATACTGCAACTGCTGCAGATGAAAATTATTCACGTGAGTTGCAGGAGTTGTTTACACTTGGTAAAGAAAATAATCCCAACTATACCGAAGCTGATGTAAAAGCTGCTGCCAAAGTACTTACAGGTTGGCGTGTTGATAGTAACGTCAATACATTTCCATCTTTTTTCACATCATCACGCCACGATTCAACCAATAAAATCTTTTCTTCTTTTTTCGGCAATACAGTTATTACCGGAAGAACAGGAACAACAGCAGGTGATCTTGAACTAGACGATCTGCTCAACATGATCTTTGCAAAGAATATTGAAGTGTCACGCTTTATAGCGAAGAAACTTTATCGCTTTTTTGTTTATTCTGAAATTGATACAGCTGCTGAAACAAATGTTATTGATCCTTTGGCGACCATACTTCGGAACAACAACTGGGAAATAAAACCTGTACTCAATGCATTGCTCAAGAGTGAACATTTTTTTGATACATTGAACCAGGGAGCGATGTTAAAATCGCCCGTTGAACATGCTGCTGCTATTTGCAGGGAATGGTCTGTTGTATTTCCTGATGCTATAACAGAATATGCTGATGCATACGGTATGTGGAATTATGTGATGACGGTTGCAGCAAACAATCAACAGAACTTAGGCGATCCACCAAATGTTGCAGGCTGGCCTGCTTATTACCAGGTTCCGCAGTTTTATGAATTATGGATCAATACAGATACACTTCCAAAAAGAAATCAATTCAGTGATCTGATGATCGGTAATGGTTACTCTCGTAATGGAAAAAAGATTGTAATCGATGCAGTTGCTTTTACAAAAATGTTGGGCAATCCTGCTGATCCAAATTTATTGATCAGTGAATTGTTTGATATGTTGTTCCGTATTCCTGTTTCGCAACAATCAAAAGATCAATTGAAGAAAGATTTTTTGTTGACTGGCCAGGACCAGGATTATTACTGGAGCAACGCATGGAATATTTATATCTCATCACCAACATCAGCCAACTACAATATTGTAAATACACGTTTGCGTGGATTATTTAAATACTGTATGAACCTTGCTGAATACCAGTTGATGTAATATCAAAAACACGAAATGAAAAGAAGGAACTTTTTACAGAACATAATACCGGCAGCGATCTTACCATTGCTGCTGGATGGTTTTTCTTTTCGTGTGTTGGGCGATAACCCGGTGATGAATGCATTACTGAATACCTATGTTGAAACCGATCGTGTATTAGTGATCATTCAACTCAATGGTGGTAATGATGGATTGAACATGGTGATACCATTGGATCAGTACAGCAACTATTACAATGCAAGAACAAATATCGCTATTGCACAAAACAAAGTATTAACGTTGACTGGAACAAATGCTGTTGGATTGCATCCATCAATGACAGGTCTTCAAACTTTGTACAATAGCGGTAAGCTTCGTTTGGTGCAGGCTGTTGGTTATCCTAATCCAAACTTTTCACATTTCCGGGCAACAGATATCTGGATGAGTGCAAGCGATAGCGATGAGCAATTGACTTCGGGCTGGGGTGGACGTTATTTGAATGATCAATATCCAAACTATCCTGTTGGTTACCCCAATACCACTGTACCTGATCCGTTAGGAATACAAATTGGTTCTTCCGCATCACTTGCATTCCAGGGACCAAGTGTAAACATGGGCATTAGTATTTCAAGTGCTACTAATTTTTATAATCTTATCAACGGCATACAAGATCCTGCTCCTCCAACACGTGCTGGTGATGCTTTGCAATATGTTCGTTTGGTAGCCAAGCAATCAAATCAATATTCAACACGAATTTCTGCAGCAGCTGCAGCTGTGCCAACACAGGGAACATACCCAACCAATAACACGTTGGCCGATCAACTGAAGATTGTTGCACGTTTAATAAAGGGCGGATTGAAAACAAGAGTGTACATGGTAAGCATGGGCGGCTTTGATACACACTCGGCTCAAACAAATACAGATACATCAACAGGAAATCATGCAACACTTATGCAACGTTTAAGCGATGCAGTGAAAGCTTTCCAGGATGACCTGGTTGGTTTAGGAATTGAAGACCGTGTTATGGGCATGACCTTTAGCGAATTTGGCCGAAGAATAAAATCAAATGCAAGCACAGGAACCGATCATGGAGCTGCAGCGCCATTGTTTGTGTTTGGTTCAAAAGTAAATCCAGGTATTTCTGGTGTTAATCCGACTATTCCCACCACTGCCACGGTGAATGATAATGTGCCGATGCAATTCGATTTCCGAAGTGTGTATGCAACTATTTTACAAAACTGGTTTTGTGTTGATAGTACAACACTTGACACTATCATGCTGCAAAATTTTCAGCAACTTGGTCTTTGTGCAAGTGGCAATTGCAGTGCCGTAACTGATGTGAATGATCTTCGTAATGCAGGCATCACACTTATTTCAAATTATCCCAACCCTTTCACTACTTCAACCACCATCAGCTTTACAACAAAAGGCGGACATACACTGGTGCAGGTGATGGATGCATTAGGTCGTGTTATCCAAACTCCAGTCGACAGAAACTATGCAGCGGGCAAGTACCAGGTGACCTTTGAAGCTTATGCATTGCCCCCCGGCGTTTATTACATGCGCTTTCAAAATGGTAGTATTCAGCAGGTGAAGCCCATGTTAAAGGTTCGTTAGGCATAGAAATTTTTTTTGGAAGAAAACCATCGCTGCATATATTTGCAACGTTGTTTCAAAAAATGAGCATGAGGAAAATTATACTTCTGTCGGTGTGTTTACTGGCAATTATTCATTTGTCGGCGCAAAATAAAACAGTTGATTTTAACGGAACTGTTGTGAATGCTATTGATAAACAGGCATTGCAAGGTGCTAATATTTTTATACCTGATCTGCGCAGGGGAACATCGGCTAATGCAAATGGTAAGTTCAACATGAAGCAACTTCCTGTTGGCTGGCATTTGGTTGAAATATCTTACAGCGGTTTCACCAGCATTATTCTCAACGTTGAATTTAAAAATGATATCGAAGAAACGTACCAGTTAAAACCTACCGTTGCAGAACATAATGAAGTGGTGGTAACAGGTGTATCATCGGCAACCTCATTAAGAAAAGTAACAACACCTGTTGTTGTTATGCGCAAGCAGGAATTATTTCAAACAGGATCAACAAATATCATTGAAGCGTTAACAAGAAAGCCGGGCATCAGTCAATCAAGTACTGGTCCTGCAATCAGCAAACCTGTTATTCGTGGTTTGGGTTATAACAGGGTGGTGGTGATCAATGATGGCTTACGTCAGGAAGGGCAACAGTGGGGCGATGAACATGGTATTGAAGTGGATGAATACAGCGTGCAAAAAGCGGAAATTTTAAAAGGTCCTGCTTCGCTGATGTATGGGTCTGATGCCATTGCAGGTGTTGTAAACTTTATCAGCAATGTGCCTGTAACAGAAGGTAAACTAAAAGCCAGCCTGTTCGGTAATTATCAAACCAACAACAGGCAAAGAGGTTTCTCAGGAAATATTGCGGGAAATAAAAATGGATTTTTGTTTAATGCATATGCATCAATGAAAGATGCGGCTGATTATAAGAATGCAGAAGATGGTTATGTATTCAATTCAAAGTTCAATGAACGAAATGCAGGGGCCATGCTTGGGTTGAATAAAAAGTGGGGCTACAGTCATCTTGTGTTCAGCACATTCAATCAAAAACTTGGTTTGGTAGAAGGCGAACGTGATAATGATGGAAAGTTTATTAAATATGGCGGGACTGCATTGGAGGCAGTTGCAACAGAAGATGATTTTAAATCTGTTGTCCCATCTATTCCTTACCAACATATCACACACGAAAAATTAGTGAGCGATAACAGTTTATTTATTCGTGGTGGTAAACTAAACCTGAATGTTGGTGTGCAGCGTAATCAACGCAGGGAATATGGTAATGCAGAAGTTCCGGCCGAACAGGAATTATATTTTGATCTGAAGACGATCAACTATAATGCGCAATATCATCTTAAACAGATCAATGACTGGAAATTTTCATTTGGACTCAGTGGGATGAACCAGCACAATACAAACAAAGGTGCAGAAGCTATTATACCCGATTATAGTTTGAGCGATGCCGGTGCATTTCTATTCCTGCAAAAGAAAGCAGGTGGTTTTGATTTCAGTGGGGGTATTCGTTTTGATAACCGCACTGTGCATGGCAAAGAATTATTGGATGGCCCAACGATAAAATTCAATTCGTTTAAACGCAACTATTCCAATCTTTCTGCAAGTGCAGGCTTTACTTATGAGTTTCCGAAAGCTGTATTGCTTCGCTTTAATGTGGCAAGAGGTTTTCGTGCACCAAACATGGCTGAGTTAAGCAGCAACGGTGCACATGAAGGAACAAATCGTTTTGAAGTAGGGAATAATGATCTGAAATCAGAAATAAGTTTCCAGGCCGATGCGGGCATTGAACTAAACAGCGAACACGTTACACTCACGACTTCTCTTTTTCATAACAGTATCAACAATTACATCTTCTTCGAAAAACAATCATCAGTTGCGGGCACTGATTCAATTGTTACAGTCGATGGTGAAAATTTTTATCTCTTCCGTTTCGTGCAGCAGGATGCACGATTGTATGGTTTAGAACTTTCACTGGATATTCATCCGCATCCGTTAGACTGGCTGCACTTCGAAAATTCATTTTCATTTGTCCGTGGATTATTAAGAGAACAAGTTGGAGGTAACCGCAACATCCCATTCATGCCTGCAGCAAGAATATTAAGTGAATTAAGGTTTGAACTTTTTCATGGTCAGCAGAAAGCATTGCGCAATGCTTATTTTAAACTGGAACTTGATCATAATTTTAAACAGGCGAATGCATTCACCACTTATAATACAGAAACGGCAACTTCATCATTCACTTTGCTGAATGCAGGGGTTGGTACCGAGTTTCAGAAAAAAAGCAAAACAATTGCTGCTGTTTATTTCGTAGCATCAAACCTGGCCGATGTTTCTTACCAGCATCATCTGAATCGCCTGAAGTATGCAGGTGAAAATCGGGCAACTGGTAAAACAGGTGTGTACAATATGGGTCGCAATTTCAGTATCAAATTAAATGTTCCACTTGAATTTAACTGGAAATAAAACTCATTTGCGGAGTATTGGTTTCCATTGTAAATTCATTGCATGGAATTGTCCATTACAACCCCTGCATTATTATTCCCGGCCATCACTTTATTGATGCTGGCTTACACCAACCGGTTTTTAGCCATTGCATCACTGGTAAGAAAACTTCACGATGAATATGTGAAAGTGGAAGATCGTAATCTGCTTCACAAACAGATCAGCAACCTGCGCACACGCATCAGTCTTATTCGCAACATGCAGGCATTGGGCGTGTTGAGTTTTTTACTTTGCATCATTTGCATGTATCTTATCTTTCGTGGTTTCGATGCTGCATCAAAATGGGTCTTTGCTTTAAGCCTGTTAAGCCTGCTCACGTCGCTTATCTTTTCCTTATTTGAAATTATTCTTAGTACAAAAGCAATTGATCTGGTATTAAGCGATATGGAATTAGAACGCCCGAATCTTTTCAAAACGTTTATGGATAGTGATGATGTCTGAACCATAAAAGTTTAAAGGATTAAATTGAGAATGGTTTTTATCAGTGTTCATCGATGTTATGTGTGAGCAATAAAAAAACGAACCATTGCTGATTCGTTTTCTTTGATAATTATCGACACTAAAAATTTAGTCCTTCTTTTCGTTGAACTTTTTTTCTGTTGCTTTTGCTTTTTCAAAATCAAGGATCACGCCATTAATGCAGTAACGTAAACCTGTTGGTGGCGGACCATCTTCAAATACATGGCCTAAGTGCGCTTTGCATCTGCCACACTGTACTTCAGTCCTTGCCATACCATGCGTATTATCCGGTGTGTAAATAATTGAACCTTTGCTGATGGGTTCGTAAAAACTCGGCCAGCCACAACCGCTTTCAAATTTTGTATCACTTTTGAATAAGGCGTTACCACAAGCCGCACAATAGTAAGTGCCCACTTCATCAAACTTTTCAAACTTACTTGTCCACGGACGCTCCGTTCCTTTTTGTCGTGCTATGTAATACACATCGGAAGGAAGAATTTTCTTCCATTCATCTTCGCTGAGATTTACTTTACTTGAATCATTTTTAGAGTAAACCGGGTTTTTCTTTTCTTCACTCATAATATTCTTTTTTTCTTTTGATTGGGTTGATTGCCCTTCGCAGCTAACAAATGTAAGCTGGGCAAGTACAAAAATCACCAGTAACCGCTTCATGTTCTTTTTTTGATTTGTTTTATAAAGTTACGAAAGGGAGGTTGCTAACGGATGTCTGCCAAATGACAGTCTTTTTATCTTAACAAACCCTTGTGTTAAACAAATTGCAATCAAATTAGGTTCAGTTTGCAGATTTTTAAACGATGCTGTTTATATTTACAACTTCATCAAGCTTACATTCTGCTATGTTTAATTTGATCTTATTTGGCCCTCCGGGCAGTGGTAAAGGAACCCAATCAGAGAAATTAATTGAAAAGTATGGTCTAAAGCACCTGAGCACAGGCGATTTGCTGCGCAGCGAAATTGCAGGACAAACGCCATTAGGTCTTGAAGCAAAAAAGTTGATGGATAAAGGACATTTGGTGCCCGATGAAGTGGTGATCGGCATGATCAGTTCAGCACTGGAAGCCAATCCGCAAGCCAAAGGTTTTTTATTTGATGGTTTCCCACGCACAGTAGCACAAGCGGAAGCTTTGGATAAATTGCTGAAGCTGAAAGGCACCCAGATCCACGCCATGATCTCCATGTTGGTAAGTGAAGAAGAACTGGTGAAGCGTTTGCTCAACCGTGGTAAAACCAGCGGCCGTAGCGATGATACAAATGAAGAGATCATTCGTGCAAGAATTGTAGAGTACCGCACCAAAACTTCTGTGGTTGCTGACTATTACAAGCAGTTTGATAAACTGGCTGAAATTGAAGGCGAAGGAACAATCGATGATATTTTTGAATCGCTGCAAAAAGAAATTGAAGTTCATATGGAAGCATAAGCTTCCGTCAGAAAATAAACTAAGCCTCGCAATAAATGCGGGGCTTTTTGTTTGCAGCTGTTTACATTTGTTATAGATAAATGATCACTGCATGAAACAATGTGTGCTTTTCTTGTTTTTATTTTCCGCTGTAAATTCTTTTGCCCAAAAAACAAAAGAAGAATCTGCAACTGAAAAATTTGTGTTGAGGCTTCATGAAAATAAATTTCGGTGGATGGTGAACAAGCAATTTGATTCGCTCAACGCAATACTTGATGAGCGTGTGCAGTATGTTCATTCGAACGGATGGACGGAAAACAAAAAAGAGATCATTGAAGACATGAAAAGTGGTAAGCTCACTATGACGAGTGTGAAAGTGACTGAAGCAAATGCAAGAGTTTACAAAGGTTTTGTGATCGTAAATGGAAAAGGCGTTTTCAGTGTGTTGATGGATGGAAAACCGTTAGACATTTCCTTGCTATATACTGAAGTGTATGCAAAGCGGCAGAATGGTTGGTTATTGGTTAGTCGCCATGCAAACAGAATGAACCCATAAAACTATTTTATGAATCTTGAATTAACCGATCAACTTTTTGTTGTAGGTGGAGCCACGAGTGGCTTTGGAAAAGCGATAGCACATCAGTTGCTTGATGAAGGTGCTGCTGTTATTGCAGTGGCAAGAAGCAGGGATCAATTGCATGAATTATATGATACGCATCGCAAAGCTGAAGTGGTGGTGGGAGATATCACACAATCATTTACGATAGCACAATTAAAGCAACAAGTGGGTGATCGTCCATTACATGGCATATTGGTAAATGCGGGGGGGCCACCAGCGAAAACTGTTTTGGAAACAACGTTGAATGATTGGGATGATGCCTATGCGAAAATCCTTCGCTGGAAAGTTGAACTCACACAAACTTTTGTGCCTTCTATGATCAATGCAGGTTATGGCCGCATTGTTTATATTGAAAGCAGCAGTGTAAAACAACCAATTGAAAATTTAGTATTGAGTACATCACTCCGTTTGGCGGTTGTTGGTTTTGTAAAAACATTAAGCCAGGAAATTGCCAAGAGTGGTGTTACATTAAATATACTTGGACCGGGTAGTCATGACACACCGGCAATAGATCGATTGTATCATAAAAAAAGTGAGCAAACGGGTTTGCCTTTTGATGAAGTGAAAGCAACAGCCATCAACCAAATGCCTGTTGGTCGGTTAGGCGATCCAAATGATTTTGCTGCATTGGCACTTTGGTTGTTGAGCAAACAAAGCGGATTTGTAACCGGCCAAACGATTATGGTTGATGGTGGAGCGGTGCGTTCAACTTTATAACAACTCTTATAAAAAAATAAAAGGAGATACAAACCGTATCTCCTTTTTGTTTTAACAGCATCCGATGCCGCCGCAGCAGCCGGGATCATTTTGATTGTTGTTCATGATTCTAAGGTTTATGAGTGAAAAAAAGAATTAGCAACAGCCGCTGCCTGGTGCACAGCAGGAAGGCTTTTGTGCAAATACAGTAATGGAGAAGATGCCTGTGTAGCCTTGTTTGAAATCAGCTAACTCATCTTCGTTCAAATAATTTTTCAGAATATCATCAGGTATCACAATTGCTTTTTCTTTTTGAATAGTGATGTGTTCAAATCCATTTTGTTTGATCAGTTCGAGATAAACTTCTTTCTGAATGGCACCTGAAACACAACCCGCATACATCTCAGCATCTTTGCGTAACGCCTCAGGTAAATTTCCAACTAATACGATATCAGAAATGCTGAAATGACCACCTGCTTTCAACACACGTAACATTTCTTTGAATACGCCATCTTTATTCGGCACAAGATTCAATACGCAGTTGCTCACAATTACATCGGCAGTACCTGCAGTTACCGGCATATGTTCTATATCGCCCTGACGGAACTCCACATTATTCAATCCTCTTTTTTCTGCATTGCTTCTTGCTTTGTCGATCATAGCCGGTGTAAAATCAATACCGATTACTTTACCGGTTGGTCCTGTTTCCGCAACGGCAATAAAACAATCATTACCTGCACCGCTTCCAAGATCAATAACTGTATCGCCAGGACGGATCTTTGCAAATTGGGTTGGTAAGCCACAGCCTAATCCCAGATCGGCATCAGGATTATAACCTTTGAGATTGGTATAATCATCGCTCATGATATTGTATACTTCAGTGGAGCAACCACCTGCACCACAGCAAGATGATTGATTGGTCTCTTTATCCTGCAAGGCAATTTCACTGTACTTCTGTTTTACAATTTCTTTCAATTGTGTTTCTGTTGACATTGTTGTAAGTTTATATGGTTATAATCCTTTTGTGTTTTTTACTTGTTTTATCTCTGCTTTTGCAGCTGAAAAGTCTTTTTGAAATTGTTCGTTCTGCATTAAGCGTTGAATTAATTCATAGGCCAGCAAACGACCACTTTCCGAATCGCTTAAGTAGTGCACGCCAATAATTTCTCTTGAATGTGCCATGTCAAAAGCATCTTTTAAAAAGAACGATTCAAATTCCGGGATCAATGCTGCATACAAATAAGCATTTACATAGGAGTTGGTAGCGTGACCACTCGGGTAAGCGGCCCATGGTGTTTCTTCGAGGTATTTCAACTCCGGTTCAAGTTTGCCGGGTCTGATTCGTAAAAAATAATTCTTGTATTTCCAGATCACAAACCCCGCATCGTTCCAAACATTGGCTACAAGTACTGCTGTGATCGGCAAGGAATCTGCATTGAACCACGTTCCAATAGAACGGCCAATGTGAAACAGGTTACGTTGCATTCTTTCATAGTCAGCATCACCTTTTTTTGTATTCGTATTGTAATAAACCGTTGCATAATATTTTGATGCACGAATATCTTCTTCAGAACGACGTTGTTGCAATTGCAATAAATAATTCAATTCTGCTTTTGTTTGTGCCGAACTGTTGGCCGGTGGAGGAGCAATGGAAAATGTTTCAGTTCCTTTTAAATAAAACGGTTTTCGCACACGGCCCAAACCAAATACTTCTGTTACGGAAAGATCTGTAACTTGACGGTGAGCTGATGTTAATTCAAACAGGCGTTGATCTGTTGCCTGTTGCCCGGGCTCTCCTGTAACTGGTAACTGTGAAAGTTTTTGGTAATGACCCCAACCTGCAGGAGCGTAGTTTGGTTTCAGTTTTGAATTTTGTGCAGCAAGGAAATGGGTGATGATAAAACTGATAAGGAGTAATGATAATGGTTTCATATTGCTATGATTTGATGATGATAATTAACAGCATTTGGCGTTTGCTTCTTTTAACTTTTCGAAAAGTGAATTAAAATCGGCATTGAATTTTTCAAAGGCTTTCCAGTTGATGCAGTAGCAGCTGCGGGGGCCATCGGTTTCGCCATCGATCAAACCGGCATTCTTTAATTCTTTCAGGTGTTGACTTACGGTACTTTGAGCCAGCGGTAAGATCTCTACGATCTCACCACAAATACATTGATTGCGTTTTGCTAATACACTTAAGATGGCAATACGGGCCGGGTGACTAAGGGCTTTGGCAAATGATGCCAGGTGTTGTTCTTTACTACTGAATTCTTCTTTCTTGTGGATGGCCATTTGTTTTATCGTTTTTTTACGATGAATATGTTCAAAGAAAAAGACGAACTTGTCGTCTGTTTAATTCTATATCGCAAATATACGATTAACCGTTTTGAATTTCCAAACAAAAAGCCGGAAAAATTTTTCCGGCTTAGAATTTATTCTCATCCCAGGGAGGGGAGCGCTGTCAAGGTATGTTATCTGAATCCATCGCCATCAAGCAAATTGCCGATGCCACCCAGCAAGCTTCCTTCTTCTTTGCGGTTGGTTGTTCCATAAGAAAGAATGCGGCTGGCCAATCTTGAAACCGGTAAGGTCTGTATCCACACTTTACCTGGTCCACGCAATGTTGCAAAGAACAAACCTTCGCCGCCAAAAATTGTATTTTTAATGCCTCCCACAAATTGGATATCGAAATCAATGGTATGTGTGTAAGCCACCACACAACCTGTATCGATCTTTACTAACTCACCGGGCTGCAATTCACGTTCAAACACGTGGCCACCTGCATGTACAAAAGCCAAACCATCACCTTCTAATTTTTGCATAATAAAACCCTCACCACCAAATAAACCGGTGCCAAGTTTACGTTGCAAGGCAATGCCTACGCTTACACCTTTTGCAGCGCAGAGAAAAGCATCTTTCTGACAAACAACAGGGCCGCCCAAACGCAACAGATCAAGCGGAATAATTTTCCCGGGATAGGGCGATGCAAAGCTTACCCGCTTCTTTCCATTGCCAACATTGGTATAAGCTGTCATAAACAAACTTTCACCAGTGAGTAAACGTTTACCAGCACTGAATAATTTTCCCAACACACCTGTTGGTGCATTAGCACTGCCATCGCCAAAAATGGTTTGCATTTGTATGCCTTCATCCATCAACATAAAACTCCCTGCTTCTGCAATGGCTGTTTCATTGGGATCAAGTTCAACTTCTACGTATTGCATTTCTTCACCCACAATACGGTAATCAATTTCGTGTGCCTGTGCCATGATGATAATTTTTTTTGTGAAATTAAAAGGAAGAGAAATATAGTTGATAATTATTTTGTTAAACAGAAAAGAAAAACCCTCTCCGGAAAGGAGAGGGTTTTGTATGATATCAATCTGTTTCTTAAATTTTCGAAGGAACTGTTTTACGTTGTTGGCCTACCCAAACTTTCTTACCCTGAATTCTCCGGCCCAGGTACATAATACCAACGAAGATGAAGAATAAAGGACCAAGAAAACCAAACAATGCAATATACTTGGTGCCATAGAAACGTTCCATTGGTCTTCTTAAACGCTCAGAGATGATATACATACTTGGTACCATCATCAGGGTTAAGAAGAATGCGAAGATCAAACCGTAAATGATCGTCCAGCTTAATGGTCCCCAGAATACAACACTATCACCACCAATAAAGATCTTTGGATTAAGATGCTGGAACAACGAAACGAAATCAATATTGAAGCCGATTGCCAAAGGTAACAACCCAAGCATGGTTGCTAATGCAGTAAGTAATACCGGGATAATCCTGATTTTACCCGCCTGTATAGCTGCCTCTCTGGTTTTATAACCACGCCCTCTTAACTCATCTGTAAACTCAATTAAGAGGATACCATTTTTAATTACGATACCGGCAAGGCCAATGATACCCACACCCAACATGATGGTGGCAATGGTTTTACCTGTAATAGCGTAACCCAATAACACGCCAATGATGCTGAAGAAAATTTCAGTAATTACAATGAACGGTTTACTTAAACTATTAAACTGTAATACAAGTATCAGGAAGATCAAACCAATGGCAATGATCAACGCCGTACCAAGGAAAGCATTTGTTTCTGCTTCCTGTTCGCTTTGCCCGCTCTGGCGAATGGTTACATCTTCAGGAATGCGTACTTTGTTTTTAAAGTCGTCGATCTTTGTTTTCAACGCTGCATTGATGGCTGCTGCCTGTGTTGGATCAGCAATGTTCGACTGCAACTGAATTGTGCGTTTCAGGTTTTTCCTTTTAACACCACCGCTTGTGCTGGTGTAATCAAATTTTGCAACAGCATTAATAGGAACCTGTTTTATTTGTCCTGTGTTGAAATCACGGAACGTGATCTTCATGTTCATCAGGTCGATGATGTTGTTACGCTGCAATTCACTGTAGCGAAGCTGAATTTTATATTCATCTTCTCCATCTTTCAACTTGCTCACTTCTTTACCAAATAATGCTGTACGTAATTCCATACCAACCTGTGCAGTGCTCACACCTTCAATCAATGCTCTTTCACGATCAACACTCACAGTAATTTCAGGATTGTTGAGATCAACATCCAACTGCAGGTTATCAATTCCATCAACACGGTTTGTATCGAGATAGTTAAATAACTCGGTGGCAACTTTCGCAATATTGTTGAAGTTATCACCTACTACTTCAATATTCACCGGCGGATCAGTGGGAGGACCACCATCTTCCTGTTCTACACTAACAGCAGCACCGGGAATACCTTTGATGGTTCTGCGTATTTCGTCAATATAAAATTTCGTTGATTTGCCATGACGTTTTTCATACTCCACAAACGATACCTGTATACGTCCAAGGTTAGGTTGTGTACTACGGTTATTATCACGAGGGTTATTTGCACTCACGGCCACGTTGGTAATAATACTTTCAACAATAGAACCTTCTTCACCTGGTTTTTCTTTTTCCAGTACTTTATATACTTTCTTCTCCAGTAAGCTGGTGATGGAATCAGTATACTTCACATCGCTACCTACCGGCATCTTCAAATAAACATAAATAAAGTTCGGATCACCACTCGGGAAGAATGTTGAAGAATTACCACGTGCCAGCAATAATGCTAATGCAATAGGAAACAATAAAAATAATGCAACAAGCATCCAAACAGGTCTCCATCCCTTCAATACCCAACGCAACAGGTTTTCATAACTGTTCATGAGTTTAGGCAATGCTCTTTCCTGGAAGAAATAAATCGCATCACGAAGTACATAGCGATTAAGAATGTTTGCCAGTGCCATAAAGAACAGGAAATTACCTGTGCCATGGTTGCCTATCATATGGTTAATGATACCAATAATGATAAACGCCCAGAAATACCATTTGCGGAAGATGCTGCTTTTCTTATCATCATAGGCACGTCCTTCCGGTTTCATAAAGCTTACCGCAAACACAGGGTTCATGATAAACGCAACAATTAATGACGCTGCCAATGTTAAGATCAACATTGTGGGCAAGTAGATCATGAACTTACCAATAATTCCTTTCCAGAAGAGGAGAGGGAAGAACGGTGCAAGTGTTGTGGCCGTACCTGCTAACACAGGAATAAATACTTCACCCGCTGCTTCTTTTGCACTTCGTATGATAGGCACTTTACCGTTGTGATAGATGCGGTGCGTATTTTCAATTACCACGATCGCATCGTCCACAATTATACCTAAGCCAAAGAGCAATGCAAACAACACAATGAAGTTGAGTGTTACGCCCGTACCAACAATATAATCAGCAACCGGTAAAAACAGGAAGGCAACAAATACACTCAATGGTACACTCAATGCCACAAAGAAGGCATTGGTAACACCCATGAAGAACATGAGAATAAGCAATACAAGTATGAAACCAATCACAATTGTATTTACTAATTCATTGAAAGAAGTTTTTGTTTGCTTACTCTGATCACCGGTGATGGTTACTTTCAGATCTTTTGGTAACAGATCATTTGCCTGCATATCGGCTACAGCCGCTTTCACGTTATCCGCCGCATTGATCAGGTTTTCACCACTTCGTTTTACGATGTTAAGCGTAATTACATTCTTACCATCAAGGCGTGCAAAGCTTTCATTTTCTTTTACCGTGTCTTTAATGGTAGCAATGTCTTTTAAATAAACAGGCGCACCGCTTACACCTTTTACAACAATGTTGTTGATGTCGAACGCACTGTTAAACTGTCCACGAACACGCACTGTGCGTTTCATGGTACCAATTTCAACCTGGCCACCGGTAATATCATTGTTCTCACGTGCAATGGCACCTTCAATATCACTAAACGTTATTCTTGCACTGGCCATGCGGTAAGGATCAACATTCACTTGTATTTCACGCTCAGGCGCACCAACGATATCGGCTCTTGTAATTTCTTTCAGCTCTTCGAAACGGTCCTGCATTTTATCTGCATACTGTTTCAGTTTAACAGGATCAAAATCGCCACTGATGTTTACAAACATGATGGGCATTTCACTAAATGCAAATTCCTGTACATCCGGTTCGGCTGTAAGATCCTGCGGAAGATCGGTACGTGCTTTATCAACCGCATCTTTTACTTTTTGTTTTGCCAGGTCCACTTTTACATCAGTATCAAATTCCACCACGATCAACGAAAAATCCTGTTGTGATGACGATTGTACTTTAATAACCCTTGCACCACTGATGCTCTTCAGTTGTTTTTCAATGGGGCGTGTTACAAGGTTCTCAATATCTGCAGGTGAGTTACCTACATAAATAGTAGCTACTGAAATTGTAGGCACAACAATATCAGGAAACTGTTCTTTGGGCAGCGTATTGAATTTAAATAATCCATACGCTGTAATAAGTATAGTGATGATATAGATGGCCGTGCGATTATCAACACTCCAGCTCGTAGGTTTAAACTCCTTGAACTTTTTGCTGAGCCCTTCTATTAAGTTTGATTGCATATAATAATATTATATAGTAACGGCCTCTGTTCATTCCCTCTACGTCCTTCGACAATGGTCAGGATGTGGGAGGCCAAGCTTTGGTTAATCTATTCTTCTGAGTGTTGCATTACAACAATTAGGAACGAAAGAATTAATGGTAACTGGTAAATGGATTACAGTTATCCAATTGCTACAACCTGTTTGTCGTAAACAGTTTGGTAACCTTCGGAAATCAATTGCATACCGGTTTGTAAACCTGCTTTGATTTCAATCTTATCGCCATACGACTCCCCTACAACCACAGGTTTCTTCACTGCAATAGTGCGGCCCCTGCTATCTTTCTCTACAACGAAAACATATTTTCCTTTGTCGTCAGTTTGTACAAGATTCACCGGAATAACAACAGCATTTGGTGCACTGTAGTCTTTAATACGAACAGCTGCCAGAGAATTAGGTCGAACACTGCCACCTGGAATAGCCGCTTCAACTGTAAATGTTCTCGAATTAGGATCAATTGTTTGAGAAGCAAGTTTAATAGTTGAGTTAAATGTTTTGTTCAAGTCGGGAATTGCAACGATAACGGGGCTACCTACACGTACACGGCTCATATAATTTTCAGGAACCTGTACCACCGCTTTTAATGTACTGTTGTTGACGATACTGATTTGCGCACCATTCATACCTGCACCTGTAAACAATTCACCCACTCTTATATTTACTGCATCAGCAATACCTGTTACCGGCGAATAAACAGTGTAAAGTTTTATTTGCTCATTAGTAGTAGCAATCTGGCGTTCTAAACCTTCAACCTGTGCTTTTGCCTGGAGCAATTGTACTTCGGTACCAATGTTTTGATCCCAAAGATTTTTTGTGCGGTTGTACAATTCTTTTGCAAGAGCTAATTGTGTTTCGTAGATCTTGATCTGCTGACGTAATACTTTATCATCCATCTTCAGGATCAATTGTCCTTTCTTTACTGGCTGACCTTCCTTGATATATAAATTTGTTACAAGACCGCCTTGCCCGTTTGGAGGAGCGATGTAAGAAATATTATCAGCATCAATTTTTCCCTGCAGATCGATGAAATGAGAAAAATCTTCAGAGCCTACAGGCAATACTGCAATAAGTTTTGCTTTATCGCTTTTGCCGGCAGCAGTGTCAAGCTTTGCAACTTCATCTTCCAGTGTTTTGATCTTTGTTGCAAGTGTTACTTGTTCTGTTCTTAGTTTTTCGAGTTCCGCTTTCTTCTCGCCAAGCGATCCCCTTTTCTCTTTTCCTCCTTGTCCGCAAGCAACAAGAAGAACCGCAAACCCGGCGATGATTGTGTATTGAAATATACGTTTCATGTGTTGTTTATTTATAGTAATGGTTGATGATTAGTTTAATTGTCCAATGGATTTAAAATAAGTGATACGAGCTACTACCGCATTATACAAAGCATCAAAGTAGTTGCCCTGTGCACGCTGAAACTCAGTATCGGTTTGCAATAATTCGAAGCTGCTGCCTAAACCTTGTTCATATTTTTTCTTGGTAGTATTATATACACGTTCTGCCAGTTCAAGATTTTGTTGCTGCACATCCATATTTAAAATGGCATTCTTCAAATTGATTTGTGCCGACGTTTTTTCCATATCGATCGCCTTCTTCACATTGTCGATGTTATTCACCGTTTTGTCTAGCGTGTATTTTGCCTGTTGAATTTTGTATTTACGCTGAAAACCATCGAAGATGGGAACGGTTAAGTTTAAACCAACGAGATTGGAATTAAACCAAAACCAGTTTTGACCGGTAAACGCAGAAAAGTTTTTATTTAACTGACCTTGCTGCTGAAATTGATAGAAGAAAGCCAGCGTTGGCAAATAGCCTAAGCGATGACGCTTGATGTCAAGTTCCTGCAATTTTTGAACAGTGTTCAGTAAACGAACTTCACTGCGATTGTTGTAGTTGAAAGAACCATCATCAAGGATATTTTCTTTTACTGTTTGTGCCGATAGTTTTTCAGTGAGTACAACTTTTTGCGATTGGCTTAATCCCATGCTGAACTTTAATGCAGCATAACCCAGCTCAATCATATTCTTCAGCTGTGTTTCTGTAGATTTTGTATTGTTGAAGCTTACGGTAGTTTTATCAATATCCAGTTTTTCAATAAAACCATTTTTGAATAATTGTTCCTGGTCGCTCAGCAATTTTTGAAAACGTTGTAAGGTTTTTTGCAGCACTTCCAGTTGTTGTTCGCCAATTAAAACCTGGTAGTATGCTTTTTGCACTTGTTCACGTGTTTTTTCTTCCTGCACTTTAATGTTTTCTGTTGCGTACTCTATAGAAGTTTTGCGTGCAATCAATCCCACAAATACATCGGGTTGAAACAATAATTGATTTAAGCTTACACCGGCAGTAATACTCCACGGTTGTACAAAGCTGAATTCCTGAACAGTAAATTCATTTTTTCGCTGAATAGTATTACCACTTCCGTCTTTTACACCTTCCTGGTTCAATACAGTATATACATCGGTTTTACCAGCACTGGGGAATAAGATTTTTGGAAGTGTAAGATAATGTGCCACCTGGCCGCTTCCACTTACCTGTGGTAAAGCAGATCCTAAGATCTCTTTGTTTTGTGCTTCTTGCTTTAATGAGTCAATGCGAAGATTTTTAATGTCTGCTACATTCTTTAATGCCAGGTCTACTGCTTCTTTAACGCTCAGTCGATATTCTGTTTGCGCTTGTGTTGATTGAAAAGCAAGCAGCAGCAGTGCAAACACGAGCCACTTGTTTCTTGTTGTTTTTTTCATCGCTTGTCTTTAGTTAGTGATTGTCCGCTATCCACACGAAAAATGAAAACTGGTCGTTCATCATCGTTGCGTTAGTATGGATGTTAAGGTTTACTTTTTCTCTTTTGTTGTTCTTCTTTATATTTCATGATCAGTTTGTGTCCTTTTAATGTAGCGAGTCCAAAGAGGAAATGTTCCATGGTTTCTCTTGCCACATCAACGAGATTGTATTTACTGGGCGATGCTGCGGCCATAGCAAATGGAATCATCATCGTTTCAACACGGAAGCGACTCATCATGTCTACATTGATCGTATCACGGTAGAGTTCTTCTTCAATTCCACGGCGTATGTTATGCGCTACTACTTCCAGCATAAACTCTTCTTTCATCTTCCTGAATTTTTCAAATGCCTTGGGGTGAAATTTTTCTGCATCGTATAACACCATCGGGTTCAGGTTCGAGAATTGTTCAAGTACACGTTCCAGCGTAAGAAAAATTTCATCAATGGCATTACGTGCATCTACCTGGCACAACTCACACTTATGCTGGGTGTAAGTAATTTCTTCATCCATCACAGCCGTTACCAACTCATCTTTCTCGGAAAAGAACTGGTAAATGGTTTTTTTGCTCATGCCCAACTGTGCTGCAATGTCATCCATCGATACCGATCGGATGCCATAACGCAAAAACATTTCATGCGCCTTTTTTTGTATTCTTTCTTTTGTCTCCATATTCACATCCCGATAGCTATCGGGACCGCAAAACTATGGAAACTTTGTTCGTTGCCAAAGTTTCCATCATATTTATTTTCCATTCGTCACAAAAAATTAATACGGTGGCACCGCATTCGAAAGATGTATTTTTGATAAGGCAAATGCAACAACATGTTTAAAACCTTTAATTACAAACGATTATTCCAATACTTTTTGCAAGGCTTACTAGTGTTAGCACCAATTGTGGTAACTGGCTATGCGTTGTTTTGGATCGTGACCAGTATAGACGAACTGATCCCCATTTTTACTTTTACTGATGATCAAGGAAAAGTAATTGTTCGGAATTTTGGTTTGGGATTCGTTCTTATTGTGGGTGCCATTTGTCTTGTAGGATACCTGAGCACCTTTTTTATCCAGAGCCGCATCTTTAATTTGTTCGATCATTGGCTGGAAAAAGTACCGGGCATAAAATTTATTTACACCACCGTAAAAGATTTTTTTGAAGCATTTGCTGGTGAAAAGAAAAAATTCAACCGGCCTGTGCTCGCCAATATTGATGATAACGATGTGTGGCGTGTAGGTTTTCTCACAAGAGAAGACACGCAGGATTTTGGTTTGAAAGATTATGTTGCGGTGTATGTGCCCATGAGTTATTCCATTGCAGGTAATGTTTATTTAATACCGGCAACCAGGATTAAATCACTTGAAGGACAATTGACCGGAACTGAAGCAATGAAATTTGCTATTAGCGGCGGTGTTACCAAATTAGATGAAGAGATTAATGAGGAAATATTGAAAGAAGAGGCGACGCATCATAAATAAGCCGCATGAAAAAAGCGATAGTGGTAATTACCTTAATGCTCATTAGCCAGCAATGTTTCTGCTGGGGATTTTTCGGGCATCGTAAAATCAACTACCTGGCTGTGTTTCTGTTGCCACCCGATATGATCGGGTTCTACAAAACAAATATTGATTTCTTAACAGAGCACTCCGTTGATCCGGATAAAAGACGTTATGCAATTGCGGAAGAAGGCCCACGCCACTATATTGACATTGATCATTATGGTATTTTCCCTTTTACTGAACTACCACATAATTATGATAGCGCAGTTGCCAGGTTTAGTGCCGATACGGTGAATGCGTATGGTATTGTACCGTGGTGGGTGCAAACCATGTTGTGGCGTTTAACAAGTGCGTTCAAAGAAAAAAACCAGGCAAAAATCTTAAAGCTGAGCGCAGAGATCGGCCATTACATTGCAGATGCACATGTGCCTTTACATGCATCGCATAATCATAACGGTCAATTCACCAATCAAAACGGCATACATGGTTTTTGGGAAAGCCGTATTCCTGAATTGTTAGCAGAAAAAGAATTTGACTTTTGGATGGACAAAGCTATACACATCAAAAATCCCGGCCAATTTATTTGGGCACGGGTATTAGAAAGTGCAGCAGCGGCTGATACTGTATTGCGTTTTGAAAAAGAACTGACACAAAGCTTCCCGGCCGATCAGAAATATTCATTTGAGAACAGGAACGGAATAACAATAAGAACCTATTCAACTGCTTTCACTACTTCTTACAACAATAAGTTAAACGGAATGGTTGAACGGAGAATGCGTCAAAGCATTTTTGCAGTTGCCAGTTTTTGGTACACGGCATGGGTGAATGCAGGTCAGCCTGATTTGAAAAAACTAAGCAACAAAGAATTTTCAGCTGAAGATTTAAAGGAGTTTGAAGAACTAAATAACAACTGGCGTAATGGTAAGATTGTTGGCAGAGAGCACGACTAGTGTAATTAAATGCAGGTGTTGCTGTACATTTGAACATTCAATTGAGTGAATATGTTTGAACTTCTCATTAAAAGTATACAGGAAAAAGTACCATCAACGGAAGAGGATCTGCATTTATGTAAAACATATTTTACACCAAAGAAACTACGCCGTAAACAATTTTTATTACAGGAAGGTGATGTTTGCAACCGCATGGCGTTTGTAGAGAAGGGAGCTTTGTATTCTTATACTACTGATGCAAAAGGCGGGCAACGTGTAATGCAGTTTGCATTTGAAGGTTTCTGGATTTCGGATCTTTATAGTTTTTTTACAAGAGAAGAGTCGAAACTTAATATTGAAGCGCTGGAAGATTGCGAATTGTTATTACTCGATCATGAGCAACACGAAAACCTGTTGAAGAACGTACGGCAGTACGAAACCTATATACGCATATTGTACCAAAATGCTTATGTGGCGTTGCAGCAAAGGATAGAAGGAACCATTGGTCTTACTGCTGAAGAAAAATATGTCCGACTTGTCGATCAATACTCCACTATTGTTAATCGTGCTCCTCAACATTTAATTGCTTCTTACCTCGGCATTACCCCCGAAACACTTAGTCGTATACGCAAGCAGATGGCTTCCCGTTGATTTTTTCTTGACATATGTCAAGGGTTTTCTTATCCGATGTCAATGCTTTTTCTTATCACATGTCATGGGAGCAAGGGCGTGATTGAAGGTAGTTTTGCATTATCAAATTCAATGATATGCAAACAAAAAGAACCATCGCAATAATAGGAGCATCCGGTAACATGGGCTCAGCTATTGCAAAGGCGCTTGCAAAAGGAAACGATCGTTTATTGCTGTTCGGTAAAGAACAGGATAAAGTTGAAGAATTGAAGCAGTCTATTACTAAAGAATATCCCTCAGCTGATATTGATGGTATGGCTTGCCCGATGCATGCAAGCTGGGAAGCAGATATTATTATACTCGCTACACCTTATGAAGCACAGGCAGAAATTGCAGAGTCCATTCGTGAAGTGGCAAATCAAAAGATCGTTATCAGTATTGCAAATCCGCTTAACACTACATACGATGCACTCGTTACAAATCCTGACACGAGTGCTGCGGAAGAATTGCAGGCGTTATTGCCTCATGCAAAAGTGGTAAAAGCGTTTAATACAACTTACGCTGCAAACTTTTCACAAACAGTTATTGATGGCAAGCAGGCCGATGCCTTCATTGCGGGTAATCATGACGCTGCTTTGGAAACTACAGCAGAGTTGGTAAAGACAACGGGCTTCAATCCCATCATCGCAGGTAAGCTATCCGTAAGCCGCACATTGGAAGCAATGCAGTTATTGCTTATACAACTTACCATGAAATACAATTATAACTGGCTGGCCGGTTGGAAGATCCTCCACAATAATTAAACAATCAATCAACATAAACCAATAAAAAAGACAAAATGAAAAAAGTAGTAATTATTCTTTCGGTATTCTTTTTAGCAACAGCATTTACAACCGTTGCTGTATGGAAAAATGACAAAGCACATTCTCAGTTGGCATTTACGGTAACACACTTAGGTGTTTCAGATGTATCGGGTACATTCAATGATTTTGATGTAGAAGTAAAATCTTCAAAACCTGATTTCAGCGACGCTCAATTTACACTTTCAGCAAAAGTGGCTTCTATTGATACACGCATTGAAATGAGAGACAATCACCTGAAAAGTGCAGACTTTTTTGATGCAGCAAAATATCCAGAACTGACTTTCAAAAGTATTGGTATTAAAAAAATCGGTAAGGACAAATACAAACTCGCAGGAGATCTTACATTAAAGGGAATTACAAAACCTGTTGTATTAGATCTTGTGTACAGGGGCATTATTGAAAATCCGATGAGCAAAAAACCAACAGCGGGTTTTCAGATATCTGGTATCATCAAGCGTTCTGACTTTGCATTGGGTAATGGTTTCCCTGCACCAATGATCAGCGATGAAGTACTCATTAAAGCAGATGGTGAATTTGCACAATAACACGATCTAAACACTAAACAAAAATCAGACATGAAAAAATTAGTAAGCATCAACATCAGCCAAAAAGGAATTGACCTGGCTATTCTTCTCACACGAATTACTGCTGCGGTATTAATGTTATCGCATGGTTTGCCAAAGTTAGGCATGCTCTTATCAGGTAACGGTGCACAATTTCCTGCCGTACTTGGCATGAGCGGAGAACTCTCGTTAACATTAACCGTATTTGCAGAAGTGATCTGTTCTGTATTTATTCTTTTTGGATTTGGGACAAGATTGGCGGTAATACCATTGATCATTACAATGTTGGTAGCAGTATTGTATATACATTCAGCTGATCCGTTTGCAAAACAAGAACCCGGTTTACAATATCTCATTTTGTATGTGATATTGTTTATTACAGGAAGCGGTAAGTATTCACTTGATTATTTATTACAACGCAGGAAGCAATCATCACTTGCATGGACAAACAGGTAATTACCTAAACACTAAACAAAGCAATATGAAAATAGCAGTAATAGGCGCAACAGGTTTTGTTGGCTCGGCAATCGTAGAAGAATTAAAGCAAAGAGGACATCAGATAACAGGTATAGCACGTAATACAGAAAAACTTCCTTCGGCAGAAAATGTAACAGCAGTGAAAGCAGATGTGAGTAATGAAGAAGAACTGATCAATGCAGTAAAAGGACATGATACAGTTATCAGCTCATACAATGCAGGATGGGCTAACCCGAATTTGTACACTGATTTTCTTGAAGGATCAAAGCGTATTCAATCAGCAGTGAAGAAAGCAGGTGTTGAACATTTATTTGTGATTGGTGGTGCAGGTAGTTTACATACAGCTGATGGCAGCCAGTTTGTTGATTCGCCACAGTTTCCTGCAGAATGGAAACCAGGTGCATTGGCAGCAAGAGATTATTTAAATGTGATAAGGGAAGAAAAGGATCTAAAGTGGACGTTCTTAAGTCCTGCATTGGAAATGCATCAAGGCACTTCAGGCGAGCGTAAAGGTTCATATAGAAAAGGAAATGAGACACCTGTGTTTGATACAAACAACAGAAGTGTGATATCGGTGGAAGATATGGCAATTGCAATTGCTGATGAAGTGGAGCAAAAGCAACATATTCAGCAACGTTTTACAGTTGCGTATTAACTAAGTGATCGTTCCATGCAACGGAAACAATTTATAACAACAATAATAACAGGAGCAGCAGGTATGGCAGGTTTGGCAGCGTTCAATCGTTTTACAGATGATTTGAAAGAAGAAGAACAGTTGATGCCGGTGTTGTTCATTGGTCATGGTTCGCCCATGAACGGTATTGAAGACAATGAATTCAGCAGGAGATGGACGAAGATGGCCAGTGAAATTCCAACACCTAAAGCAGTGTTGGTAGTATCGGCACATTGGTTTACGAAAGGAACACATATTACAGCAATGGATTTTCCGGAAACCATTCATGACTTTGGTGGTTTTCCGCAGGCGTTGTTCGATGTGCAATATCCTGCGCCTGGCTCTCCTGCATTTGCACAGGAAACAAAAGCATTGATTCATTCAGCTGATGTGGGATTGAGTCACGATTGGGGATTGGATCATGGTGCATGGACCATCATCCGCCACATGTATCCCAAAGCAGATATTCCTGTTTTGCAGTTAAGTATTGATTATACAAAAGCACCGCAATATCATTACGATCTTGCAAAGGAGGTATACAGTCTTCGTAAGAAAGGTGTGTTGATCATTGGTAGTGGTAACATGGTACATAATTTAAGGATGGTGGCCTGGGATAAATTAGATGTACCAGAGTATGGTTATGATTGGGCCATGAAGATGAATAATACATTTAAAGAATTGATTGGAAATAAAACACACGATAGGCTCATCAATTATTCATTGCTTGGAAGAGAAGCACAATTATCTATTCCAACACCTGAACATTACTTACCATTATTGTATACGTTAGGTTTACAAAACAGCAAAGAAGATGTTTCAATCTTTAATGACAAAGCCGTTGGCGGATCATTAACGATGACATCGGTTAAAATAGGTTAATGATGATGATAAGGTTTAATGAAAAAGAGTCGCAGCAATGCGACTCTTTTGTTTGTGTTCTATTGTAAAACCGGTTTGTCCTTCTTCCACACAACTTCACGCTTTGAAATAAACCATGTCTTGCCTTTATCGTTATTGCCTGGTAAAACAAGTAAGTTCTTCCATCAACGTCGGTAAAAATATCCGGGTGACCTGATTCACTTTCGTTCCAGCTTCCTTTTTCTGTAAGCGGTTATCTAGCAACAGAATAAAATGAAAATGCTTTGCAATTTTAATGCTACACTTTAAATAGCCCCGGTAAACATCGGGGTTATTTATAATCGTTCTCAAACTCCTGGTAATACCTGCCATCCTTAAAATACCCCTTAAAGCTTCCCCCGGTATATTCTGATACAACTTTGTGCCAGAATATTTGGGCAGGCACATTTTGATTTAACTGGAAAACCTGCCAGCTGCCTTTGTATAAATCAAACACCTGAAATGCTACCTGCTTGCCCAATCCCTTTTTCCTGTATTTCTTAAGAATAAAAAATTCAGCGATTGAAAAGTATTGTTTATTCTTTTCAGCAATTGTTTTTACCAACACAAATCCTGCGTATTGATTTTCTTTTTCTACCAGGTATATCGATTTGTTTCTTTCTTGCCAATAAGTTTCTGCTTCCTTATATTTTTCAAACGAGCCATTTCTCATTACATCCAGGTTAAGCCATTCCGAAAAATCATAGATATAAAACTGCATTAAATTATCCAGGAGAAAATGGTGTTCTGCTGACGCTTTTATTAAATTCAATTCCATCTGTACATGTTTAAATGATGAATAATAAAAAGTGGCGCATTGCTGCGCCACAGGCACCGGATAATTAGGGAACTACGCTAAAGATTTTTTCTGCTGAAACGGTACACAGCGGTGTAAGGCATATCAACAGTGTCTGTTAAATAAAGCGGGTCGGCAGCAGGTGCTTTACCAGCACGGGTAGCGATCCGTTGTATATAATCTACGTTTTGAAAAACGCCAGATGGCGTAGTGCCTTGTTTCCGCTTTAACAATAACCAGTCGATACTGCCTGCATCATTACTTGTTGCTGAACGAACAGGATCAAACGCTTCTCCTTCAACAATACTTCCCGGAAATATAGTCCAGTAAGGACCTACGCCATGCATACCAATGATGCTGTTGCTCTCGTTATATAGGTCAGCTTTTGGCCCCGATAAATACCATTCATACACACCCGTTTGCGCATTAGCCTTTTGCCTGGTTTTATATTTCTGAACTCCCTTTGCAAACAAACTGATTACTGTTGTATTTCCGTTTGGTTCATTAACCGGTAATGTAATAGCTGAAGGAATACTGATGCTTTCACTTTGTTTTATATAATCTGCAGGTGTAGTAACAGATGCATCTTTCTTTTTGCAGGAAAATGCAAGGATAAGCAGGAGTAACCCTGCCATCCATTTTACATTGTTATTCTTTTTCATGGTTGCCGTTAAAATGTGTGATTACTGGCCTTGTTTAACAAGCTCCACATAAGTAGGCAAAAGTCCATGAGCTTCTTTATGTGCATTTATAATATTGGATGCAGCAGGTGCTTGCGACAGGCAAAATATTTTACCCTTTGCTTCACTTACCCAATAGTTAATAAAATGCACAGCATGGGCCTTCTGCACAACCAGATCTTTTTTATGTGCTGCTGCTACATCTTCAGCGGTTACAGAACCAGCGCCCATTTCATGTATATCCATGAAGTAAGGATTGTTGTTGGTTGTTGATGACTCTGCTCCGGCTTTCACCTGTAAAATTTCTGCTGGCATTAAACCATGTGCATGACGATGCGTTTTCTTTACACTTGCAGAATCTTTGGCAGTGGACAGGCAGTACACGATCCCGTTTTTTTCATCTACCCAGAATTTTAAGAATGATACGCCGTAAGTTTTTTGTACAGCAAGGTCTTTCTGATGTGCTGCTGCTACCTCTTCAAATTTTACATTGCCAGCGCCTAAGTAATGAATATCCATGTAATAATTGGTTTGCGACTGCGATTTGCTGCTGAAAGAAAATAGCGTAATAACTGCTAACAATAAATGTTTCATGTGTTTGTTTTTTTGATGATAATGATTAATGATTAATGAAGGTGAACGTTAGGATTGGTAGGTGTGAAAGCGCCATAGGGATTGAACTCCCATATCCACGCATGTAACAACCAAAGGTTGAAAGTGGTACTGTAGGTCCATACATCGGCACCACCAGTAAAACCCCTTGGTTCTTTGTTGGGCATTAACGGAATGGGAACCGCATACTCAACAGCAACCAGTTCAATGCGTCCGTCGTGTTGTTTGTTGTAAACAAGTATCTCAGGTTTTTCTGGTTGAAAAACAGTATCGGCCAGTGATGCTCTCATGTAATGAAACCCCATGTTCTCAACCACTACATTGATGTTTGCGTAACCATCTGCAATGGCCGAGTCAATTGAACGATACTTTTGAGTTGCGTTTTTTGCTGCATTTAACTCTTGCATGGTTGCTGCTGGCAAATAAGCACTGTATTTTTCAATAGCAGTTTTTTGAGGTTGTTCGCTGTTGTCTTTATTACAAGATGCGAATGTTATTGCAATAACAGCGATGCTCAGCATACTTGTAATTTTCCAGGTGTTTTTTGTAAAGAGTGTTTTTTTCATTTTTTTTGCTTTTAAAAAGTACAGGCGCAAGTGTGTTACGCCTGTTGGTGTTTAATAGGCGCTTAATTGATCAGTTCGGCTATGTCTTCTGCATCTACAGGGTCAACAACGGCCATCACTTCTAATACTGCATTCACAGGGAAGCCTCCACGTTTTCCGTGTTCACGAACCAGCGATTCATCTTTGGCGATATAAACGCAATACCACTTGTCGGCAGTAACATAAGATTGCATCCACTGAATGTCGGTACCAATGCTTGTAATGGCATCACATGATTCTTTAGCGATCTGTTGCAGGGAACTTTTGGTTAATGCACCAGAACCCGGGATTTCTCTTTCGATGATAAACTTTGGCATAATTCATTTTTTTTTGTTCCTACTCATATGGCTTTTCGGGTTCGCCTCGTTTTTTTGAGTGATTGCTGAACTTCACTTTTTGTACAGTTTTTTTAAGACGTCTTCCTGTTTCGGTTGCAAACCTATACCGGTAAGCACGCATTTTATTTTGCCTTTCGCCCATCGGCAGTGTTTTACTTCCAACCGGAAAAGCCGATGAAAAAAATTATTGCTCCCTCAGTAACCCAACGATAAGCAGGCTGCAATGAACGGCCGGCACTATTCTCCCAACGGCAGCACCCGTCTTTTGATGAATTGAAATGATATTTTTTGAAGGATGAACTGACTAACTTTATTTTCAATAAACCAACCTAATGCTGCGTTCCGTTTTGTTCATATTGCTTTTTTACTGCACAGTACAACTCTGTGCGCAGCAATTAAAACCGGGAAATTTTGAGCAATACACAACAGCAAATGGTTTGTCGGATAATGCAGTAACAGGTATAGCTGAAGATACCAGAGGTTATTTATGGTTATCTACTCTTTGGGGATTAAACCGCTTCGATGGAAACCGTTTTGTGAATTACTACAGCAATAACGACAGTAATTCCATTCCATCAAACGATCTATGGCGTATGAAGTGGCTCGATGATAAACGCTTTGCTATTTATGGCACCGCTGTTCACATTGTTAATACAGCCAATGCCCAGCAAAAAAATGTTTTCATTCCTTATCATGAGAAAAAACACCAGTTCAAATTCAACATGACGATGGCTGTGCTGGGCGATGATGACGGCAGTATGTATGTGCTTTCACGATCGGGCTTTTATCATTTCGATAAAAAAAATAATCTTGTTTCGAGGTTTGATTATTATAAAGAACAGGAAGTACCACTTTATCATTTTGTTTTTGGTGCTGAGTTGCTGGAGATAGATAAAAACCGGTTGCTGATTATTTCTGTCAATGGTTTGTATGTATATGATAAGAGCAAAAGACGCCTTGATAAAATGAAGGCCGGTGATTTTCCTTTGCTCGACGAATTCATTAATTATCCTGATCCCCCTTTTTATTTTTTCCAGGTAAAGCCTGGGGAGTTTTTTGTTTTCAGGGTCAATGACAATCTCCTGGTGCATGTTGATCTTCAGCAAAAGAAAAGATCTGCATCAATGTTAACGATAAATACCGCTGCAGAAATTGGCTGGCGTTCAAAAATGCTGGTGATGAACGATTCATGTTATTATATCAGCAGCCAGCAATCGGGTATTTATACTTTTTGTTTTAACCGTCAATCAGGTTCAATAAAATTTGATCCTGTAAAGCAATTGGAAATGTTTTCCTGTAATACTATTGTAAAAGGAAAAGATAACCGTTTATTGATTGGAACCAATAAAGGATTGCTGCGGCAAAAATTACAAAAGCCATTTGTAGAAACATCGATGCTTCCCATAGAGCTGCAACAACAATTTCCAAACGCAAGGTTTGATGATATTTATTTAGCAGGAAATAAAATTTATGCGGCTACACGTGAAGCGGGTCTTGCGGTGTTTGATAAAACAACTTTCCGTTTTGAGCGTAACATATTGTTCAATGGTATTGATGAAGGTGGCAATTATATAAGAGCGTTGGCGGGTATCGATGAAAAGAAGTTGCTGGTTGGTGTACAAGGCAGGTTAATTCTTTTTAATACCGTTACAGGATCTGCAAAAGCTATAACACCACAAGGCTGGGATGTTCCTTACGATTGGACAAGTGATTTACTGAAAGACAACAGGAATAATATATGGATCAGCTCAAAAAATATTTACCAGTACAAAATTGATAAAGTAGAATTCCACATGCTGCCAAAGTTTTCGCAGCTATTAGATGTACCGGTGAACGCTGCAGCAGATGCCGCCGGTAATATTTGGTTTGCCTGCCATGGTCTTACACGTTATAATGTCGGTGCCGGTAAGTTTGATTATTATCTTGATTCTTTCCCTTTTGTAAAAATGCCTGATAAGCAGGTTGGATCTTTAGCCATTGATAAGTACAACCGTGTTTGGTTCGGCAACAAAAACAATGGACTGATAGTTTATGATACAAAAACAAAAACCTACCGGCAGTTCAGTAAAAAAGATGGTTTACCGGATGACCTGATTCATTCTTCCATTTTAGTGAATGATATTTTATGGCTTGCCTGTCATTCTGGTATTGCCTGCATTGATACCCGTAGTTTTAAGATCAGTAGTTTTGATAAAGCTGATGGTTTTCCTCCAGGTACTATTGGTGAGGGTTCACGTTTTTTTTATGATGAAGCTGGGCAACAACTGTATATCGGTTTCAAAGATGCCATCGCCAGGTTTAAGCCCATGGAACTTTTAAAATTTAATGCACAGCCCAACACATTTATTGAAAGTGTAATGCTGAACGGTAACGAACTGGTTTATTTGCCCGGTAAAACAATTCATAGCTCCTGGAAAAACAAAGGGCTTACCGTTACCATCGGCAGCATTAATTTTTTTGATGGTTCAACACAACGGTATGCTTACCGGCTTGCAGACAAAGACAGTGTTCTATGGACTGATATCGGTAATCAAAACAGCTTTAGTATTTCAAAACTTGCTCCTGGTAATCATCAGTTGCAGGTAAAAATATATGCAGCAAATAACAGATGGCAGGAACAGGTCCAGCAGTTGCAGCTATCAGTGTCTGTTCCTTTCTGGCAAAACAGGTGGTTTATAACTGCGTTGCTATTGCTGCTGGGTTTACTACTTTATTATTATGTGCGGTGGCGATCTGCTGTTGTACGTCGAAAAGAAATGCAGAATACACAAATAGAAAAATTGCGGGCGGAAGATTATAAAGCGCAATTTGAACTGGAGCAGATCAGCAATTATTTTTCATCATCATTGGCCGATAAGAAAACAGAAGAGGCTGTGTTGTGGGATGTTGCTGTTAATTTAATTGGTAGACTTAACTATGAAGACTGCATCATCTACCTGTGGAATAAAGAAAAAACAAAACTTGTTCAGAAAGCCGCCTATGGCCCTAAATCGAGCCCCGAAAGACTTTCTGTTGATGCGTTTGAAGTGGAGCCAGGCGCAGGTATTGTTGGCCATGTACTTCAAACAAAAAAACCATTACTGGTGAATGATACCAGGAAAGATCCACGTTACCGTATAGATGATGAATTTCGTTTGAGTGAACTGGCGGTACCCATTATAGATAATGATGAACTGCTAGGTGTAATTGACAGTGAACATAGCCAGGCAAATTATTTCAACGAGAGAGATATAAAAATTCTCACCACCATTGCCACACTCATTGGCAATAAACTGAAGCAGCTTAAATCGGAACAATCACTGGAAGCAAAGAAACAGGAACTGGCAGGCATCAATGAACAACTGGCAGAAGCCCGGTTGGGTGCATTGCAAACACAAATGAATCCTCATTTTGTTTTTAATGCACTCAATTCTATCAAGTTCATGATACTCGATGCTGATAACGAAAGAGCATCAAGATACCTCAGCAAGTTTGCATTGATGATACGGATGACGCTGGAACATTCAAAAGTTACATTTGTTACCCTGCAGGATAATATACAATACCTGAAAGCCTATCTTGAAATGGAAAAATTACGCTTTGATGATGGGTTCAGCTACCAGGTATATACTGATGAATTTGTGGACATTACAGAAACGATGCTGCCCTCCATGATGATACAACCGTTGGTGGAAAATGCGATCTGGCATGGTTTAATGAATTCGCAAGGCGAAAAAAAATTAATGATATCATTTACGCAACATCAAAACAGGATCAGGTGTGTAATAGAAGATAATGGAATTGGCATACAACAATCGGAAAGATTGAGAAAAGAACACCGGCCCATGCATCGCTCCATGGGGCTGGAGAACCTGCGTAACAGGATAAGGATCATGAATGAAAAATATAAAACAGAATGTACTATTGAAATAAAAGACTTAGGAGAAAGTGGGTTGGATCAAAGCGGCACAAGAGTGATATTGGAGTTAAATTTAATTAACCTGTAAATTGTAAAACATGAAAGCAGTAATTGTAGATGATGAAATGAATGGCATTCGCACTTTGCAAAAAATGCTTGCAGTGCATTGCCCGCAAATAAATGTGGTCAACTATTTTTCTAATGCCCTTACTGCTGCAAACGAAATCTCCGCTTCACAACCCGACCTGCTTTTTTTGGATATACAAATGCCCGGCAAAACCGGTTTAGAGTTATTAGCTGAATTACCGGAGAAGAATTTTGAAGTAATATTTGTAACGGCTTATAATGAATATATGCTCCAGGCACTTCAATTCAGTGCAGTGGATTATTTGTTGAAACCGGTTGATGAAGACAGGTTGATAGAGGCTGTGGAAAGAGCAGAACAACGGATAAAGGAAGGAAGAAAAGAAAAGCACTCCGACACATTATTGTACAATATTGAAAAGGCGGGCAAGCCAATGGAAATGCGGCTCTGCCTGCCAACCTTTAAAGGGTTTCTTATTGTAAAACTGGAAGAAATTATTTATTGTGAGGCAGAACGAAGCTATACGATATTTCATCTTGATGATGGCAAAACGCTTACAGTGTCAAAACCGCTGCTCGATTATGATAACATGCTGAAGGATGCAGGTTTTTTCAGGATACATAAATCTTTCCTGATCAATCTTAGTCACGTAAGAGAATATCATAGGGGAGAAGGCGGTTTTGTGATCATGAATAATAAAGCAGAAATAGAAGTCAGCCGTAGGAAAAAAGAATTGTTCCTGGAACAGATAAAGACGGTATTTAAAAACTGAACCGGCATGTTTGTTACCAAACAATTAGTCCGGAACATAAAAAACCTTGGAGTGTTGTAAGCTGCAAGGTTGAACAATTTAGTAGCCTCGTCAGGAATCGAACCTGAATCTGGAGCTTCGGAAACTCTTATACTATCCCCGTCCGACTGGCGTTAGCCGGGCGGGCATTGTACTACGAGCCAAGATTTTTTTTCAAGAACCTTCTACCAGCAGCAGACTTAAAATATTTTTCTCTTGAAATTGCTTCCTTTTCAGTTTCAAATTCTTCAAAATAAGCGATACTAAAAGGAACATATGGTCTGATGGATTCGGTCATTCCGGAGTTATGTTGCACTAATCTCTTTTGAAGATCTTGACAATGACCTTTATAATAGTAATCATGATTAATGCTTTTCAGAACGTAAGCAAAATACATGAGTCAAAATTTAGTAGCCTCGTCAGGAATCGAACCTGAATCTGGAGCTTCGGAAACTCTTATACTATCCATTGTACTACGAGGCCGGTCACTTTGAAAATGAATCAATTTGAAAATTTGAAAATGTGTGGAGACGTTCATTTTCAAACTACTTAATCAACCCACCGGCATTACCTGCAAATATTTTTACGGCAATGGCCAGCAATATTACGCCAAAAAATTTCCGCACAGCAAGTAAACCTGCAGGACCCAACAATTTTTCAATGTATTGCAGTGATTTCAGTACAATGAATACAACAACGAGGTTTAGAAGTATGGCAATGAGAATCACCAGGTCGGAATAGTTAGCGCCCAGCGACATGATGGTTGTGAGTGTTCCGCTGCCGGCAATAATAGGGAAGGCGATAGGAACTACTGTTCCGCTTTTTGCATTTTTATCGCTTTTGAAAAACTCATGACCCAGCACCATTTCCAATCCCAGCACAAAGATTACAATGGAACCTGCCACGGCAAATGAACGACGATCGACACCCAGCAGTTGCAAAAATGATTCGCCCACAAATAAAAACAGGATCATGAGTGCACCGGAAATCAGCGTTGCTTTAAATTCACGAATGGCGCCCATTTTATCCTTCATGGCAATCAGCAAAGGAATGGAGCCAATAATATCGATCACCGCAAATAAAGTAAAAGAAACAGTAAGCAGTTGGCTGAGGCTGAAGTCGAAGCTCATAGCGATTGTTTCCGCAAAGATAACTTTTCTATCATCTTTCAAGTGGCCAGTGAGCCGTTCCTGAAGAATGCGGGGGCTTACCTCTACTTAGAACTTGGTTTATGTTGTTCGGATGTACTTTGAATATTATGTAACACTTCATGTACAAACTGATCTTCCTGCATCGATAATTTTATAACGCAGCCATATTGCAGTTTAAATACATTGAACGAATCGATCAATGCAGTATGTGTGAGATGAGAAAGAATGCTACGCAATACACCGCCATGCGAAACAATGGCAGCGGTTTCATTTTTTTCTGCAATAGTTTGAAAAATGTTCGTTGTACGTGCAAACAGATCGAGATAGCTTTCACCGCCGGGTATCCGCACATTCACAAAATCATTCATCCACGGCTTTACAAGTTCCTGCGGAATATCATCCCATTTTAAAAGTTCCCATTCGCCGCAATGAATTTCTTTTAAGTCATCATGAAAAGAAATGTTGTGTGATGGAAATAAATGCTGGGCCAATTTGCTGCAACGCTGCAGCGGACTAGCATATACAGCTTTAATTGTTGCAGGTAAATGTTCTTTTATCAATGCGGCTTCTTCAAGGAAACTTTCTGTTACATCAAGATCGGCTTGTCCGTAACAGGTTCCTTTTTCAACCAAAGGTGTTGTATGACGTATAAGATAGATTTCTTTGTTCATGTATTTACAAAAGAATGTACTCAATTTTCCAATAAGCCACGAGGCCCAGGTAAAATAAAACTTCTGTCACCTGTTGGGTTGCTCCCAAACAATCGCCTGTATATCCACCGATCCATTTATGAAAATATCTTCTTAAAAAAAACGTGCCAATCAATGGTAAAATGAGAGCGTATAAAATATCTACACGTTCAAAGAGTAACAACGGTGCTAAACCAAAGAGTATTGCCGGAATAATTTCTGCAGCGGTAATCGACTTAGCTAGTGGCTTCGCTTTTGCATCGTCATTTTCCCGAACATATTTACTTGTGGCAACAACAACAACTGCACATAAACGGGAAAAACTATGCGCCGCAAGTAATACCATCCACATTTGACTGAATGGAATTGAGCTTAATGAGGTAAACTTCAGCATCAGGATCATGACCATGCCAATAACCCCATAGGCTCCAACCCGACTATCTTTCATAATGTCGAGGATCTTTTGTTTGGTCCAGCCTCCACCAAATGCGTCACATACATCAGCAAATCCATCTTCATGAAATGCACCTGTTGTTAATATGCCTGCGATCATTGATAATAAAATAGCAATAGGAGCACCAACAAAAAATTCGGTACCCATGTAAACCAAGGCACAAATGCCACCAACGATCCAACCGATGAATGGAAAATAACGGGTTGCTTTGTTGAGATATTCCGGATCATGCGTAACCCATTTCGGGCAGGGAATTCTTGTATAAAACATGAGCGAAGTAAAAAATATCTCTACCTGTTTCTTCAATGCTATTTGTTTTGCTGTTGTTGTTTAAATTATTCTATACCGGAAACGCCGGCACTTTCAAAACTAGCCATTTCATTTAAAAATGCAACAGCACTTTGCAAGATGGGTATAGCTAATGCAGCTCCGGTACCTTCGCCCAAACGCATACCCAATTGTAATATGGGTTTGACTTTTAAATGTTCAAGCATTTTACGATGACCGTTTTCATCGGAACAATGTGCAAATACACAATGTTCAGTTATTGACTCGCTATATTGTTGTGCAACCAATAAAGCTGCAGTTGCAATAAAACCATCAACAACTATGATCATTTTTTGTTCAGCAGCCTGGTGATAAGCGCCTACCATCATGGCAATTTCAAAACCACCAATGCGACAAAGTAGTTGATGAGGGGTGATGTCGTAATGATTCAGTTCGTGAAATCGACTCACTTCTTCTAAAATGGCAAGCTTGCGTTTTAGTTGTTCATCATTTGCGCCTGTTCCTCTCCCCACACAGTCGCTCAACTGAAGATTTAATATGTGATGCATGATAAGTGATGCAGATGAGGTATTACCAATACCCATTTCACCAAAGCCAATGCTATTACAACCATTATCATGCAATGCCCGCACTATGTTTCTTCCTTTTTCAATAGCTGTATTCACTTCATCAATGGTCATCGCATTATACAAACTATAATCAGCAGTACCATGATTGATCTTTGCATGAACAATAGGAAGCGATCTATCAAAATCAACATTTACACCGGCATCAACAACAGTTAAACCAATGCTGTGTTGTTTGGTGAATACATTAATGGCTGCGCCACCCTTTACAAAATTCAACAGCATTTGTGCTGTTACTGTTTGTGGATAGGGATTTACTTTTCCAGTTGCAGCAATACCATGGTCGCCCGCAAACACAACAATATGCGGTTTGTTAATGGTTGGCGATAAACTGTTTTGCAGCTTGCCTATCTTCAACGCCAGTTCTTCCAGCATACCCAATGCACCAACAGGTTTTGTTTTATTGTTGATCTTATGCAACAGTTGTTCTTCGATTGTCATGCGTTGTTTTTTGTAAAAGAAGATCGCAAAACCAAAAACCTTTTGTACCAACATCCTTGATGGGTGTTGGATGATCGCTGGTTTTTATTTCCAAAGCTTTGTAGGTTTTTTCGCCGGTAACAACAGGAATTGGTTGTTTAAAGACGGGGCCATTAAAACAAAAAGAATGAAACTCGCCATTCTCGCCACATGGATCAGCCGTTGATGGAAGATTGGTGATGAATTGTTGATCAATAGTTCTTCCAACCCAGCTTTCATCCAGGTAGCCATCGTTGATACAGCATAGCACTGATTGAAAACCTTTCGCAACAAAATCGTTGATCATCCATTGTGTATTGGTTTTCCAGATGGGAAATACACAGTGCATATCGAGTTCGCTCATTTTACTTTCACGGTAGGCACGCAGGTCTTCTAAAAACAGGTCACCATACAACACATGGTTAATGCCTTCTGCTTTTGCCTGCAATAAAATAGTTTTCATCTGCTGCTCGTATTCGGCATTGCTTGCTTCATACACATAGGCTTTTAATAACGGAAGACCGATTGATGCTGCTTGTGCTTCGATCAGTTCTTCCCGCACGCCATGCATCGATAAGCGTTTGTAGTTGCCATTGAACGTGCTGAGTAAATATTTTACATCGTACATTCCTTCCTGCAACACTTTATACAAAGCATAGCTGCTGTCTTTACCTCCGCTCCAGCAAAATATAGATGGGATCATATTGTAAATAGTCAATAGTCAATAGTCAATAGTCAATAGTCAATAGTCAATAGTCAATAGTCAATAGTCAATAGTCAATAGTCAATAGTCAACTAAAATTGAGGGCATGCAAACTACAAACAAAAAACTAAAAACTACTTTATCTTAACTGCAATGCCGCTTACCATCAATACCACTTCATCAGCTTTGGAAGCGATGTATTGATTGGCCCAACCTTGCAGGTCGGTGAACTTTCTTCCAATTTTCGTTTCTGCATGTACACCCATACCAATTTCGTTACTGATGATAAGATAAGTGCCAGTCTTAGTACTCAATGCATCAATTTCTTTCTTCAACAATTCAAGCGATGCATCGATATCATTTTTTGTATCAACAAAAAAATTGGTGAGCCATAACGTTACACAGTCGATCATCGTAACACGGTTATCGATGGGTAAGGCACTAACGTTGCGTTGCTCTTCAAAATTTGTCCAGCGTTGGTCACGATCATTTTGATGTCGCTTTACACGTTGTTCAAAATCGTCATCCCACACTTTTGCTGTCGCTACATAAACAGGTGTATCGCTGAGAGATAACGCCCGTTCCTGTGCATATTGGCTTTTGCCACTTCTTGCGCCACCCGTTACAAAGATGATCATGTGGTTTGCTTTTTAAATCCATACGGACAATGCCTGCATCCGCTTTTGCAGCAATAGCCCCTGCGCAAATGATGCCATGCAGTGAACACAAAATTGGTATTCTCTAAATAGTAATCAATTCCTTCAACCAGTTGTTTGGCAGGAGGCAAATCTTTAGCAATGTTATTATGTAGTGCTTTTTCAATCGTCATCTCTGCAACATATGCATCGATCTTTTCTTTTGTTGCATTGTGCAAACAGTCAGGACACATGCAATTAATAACAGGATCAGGTGTAAACAAGGGCGGATACTTATTGCACCAGCAGCTATTGCCCTTATCTTCTGTACTGCATCCGAAAGCAATACCACATTTGCTGCATGTTTTTTCTTTCGCCATATCAAAAGGATGCATGAAACTGTTAAGCGGTTTGTAAAGATGGACTTTTAGTCTTCATCCATTCAAATACACCAAACATGATACCACTGTAAACCAAAGTGCCTATCAGAAAGTTTTTCATATAAGGTGCACCTTGCGCATAGCATTTGATGAGACTTGCAAAACTGTGATCCATTGTTTGGCCGGTAGTAATATCAGTGCAACCAAAAACGAAAACGCCAAAATCGACCACAAGCCAGTAAACTAATGTACCGGCAACACCTGTGAGTAATATATTCTGTACGTTTACTTTTTTCAAAAACAAACGACCAAGTAAAACGATCAACGCAAAGCCTCCGTACACCCAGTACCAGCTTCCATACATAATACCATACTGCCCGTTGTACACGAATACATTAATGATAAGATCGCTCAACAATAAGGTAAGCAAAGGAAATCCAAAGGCTTTCCAGTTCTTGCTGAAATAAGCGCCTCCAAACAAACCCATTGCACCAATAGGTGTAAAGTTGCTTATTGGACCTAGCTGAGCCGCATTAGGAATACGCAGTGCTGCAACTGCAATCATAATAATTGTCAGTACTGCAAAACGTGGATTAATTCTTTGTGTTGACATGTAAATGAGATTGTAAGTGGTGAGTAGTAAATAGCGAGTGTTGTTAACTGACCACTCACTACTCGCCACTCGCTGTTATTAAAGATTAAAACGAATACCACCCATAAAGTTTGCACCAGGTGTACTGTATCCCAATACTTCTACATAGTTTGTATTCAACAGGTTTTTTCCATCAGCAAATACAGCCAGTTTGTTTTTGAAAAAACTGTATTCTGCATGAACGCCCCAAAGCAAATAACTATCAAGGTTCACCTGTGTTGACGGCCATGTGCTGAAATCCATATCGGTGCGTTTGCCATAATTATAGACATTCGTGCTTACAAAGAATGAAGGCGTTACCTGGTAGCTTAAAGTTGCACCAAAAGAATGTTTGGGGCGACGTAAGAGGTTGAAATAACTCGTGTCCTTTCCGCCAGCTCCTTTGGTAGTTACTTCACCATTGAGGAAACTGTAGTAAGCAGCTAGTTTTAATTTTTTATTGAATTGAATAGTTGGTTCAACTTCAAAACCATAATCGTCCTGCTTATCATAGTTCTCATATTTAGAAGTGTAAATGATCACATCTTTATTATGTCGGTTGAAATACACAGCACGAACAGAAATTTTATCATCAAGCAATGATGCCTGTACACCTGCTTCAAATGTTTGCGAATGTTCAGGTTTCAGGTTTGGATTAGCACCCCATGCGCCATACAAAGCACTGATGCCGGGAGCACGAAAAGCCGTTGCATAGTTAACAAACAACTTTGCATTGTCATTTAACACATAAGATGGATTGATGCTGTAGGTGAAATTGTCGCCATACTTTGAATGTTTGTTGTAACGTGCACCCGCTTCGAGATAAAAGCCACCCAGGTTTTGCAAGAATATACTTGCGTATGGACTGTTGATGCGAACATTGGAATCAAGATTCTTTTGGTAACGGTTATCAACACCTGCCAGCAATTTTACTTTTGGAGCTACCTGGTAATATGCAAACAGGTCAACAATTTTATTAGTGCCTTTGTAAGCTGTAGGTCCCCACATTTCGCTGTTAAATGTGCGATCCATTTCATCGTAACTGAAATAAGCACGACCACCGGCTTTTTCTGTTTTTACTTCAACAGCCGAACCTGCAGTAAACAAAGAAGACGTATAATTATTAGCAGCATCGGTAAATGATCCATCATCATAACCGCCTTTGAAATAACTATAGCGTGTAAATGGCTGTACACGGATATGTTTTGTTACCGGTGCATCAACGCTTAAATTAATGGCGTTATTAAGAAAACCATCTTTATCAAAATTGCCGGTACCGGTTTTATCAACAGCTTCAGAAATACCTTTTGATTCGTTATGTGAGTAGGAAAAATTATAGTTTACTTTTTCAGCCGTACCACGCAAGCCTGCCGTGAACTTATACGTATCAAACGAACCGGCTGCTGCATTTCCATAAAACTGTGCTGGCTTTGACGCTCCACGTTTTGAAATAATATTAATAACACCAGCCACTGCATCGGAACCATAGTTGGTCGATTGTGCACCCTTTACAATTTCAATACGTTCAACCTGGTCGAGTGGTAATAAGCGCAAATCAAATGCACCCGAAAATGATGGATCGTTCACTGGTATGCCATCAATCAAAATAACAGTGTAACCATTACCAGCACCACGCATAAAGATACTTTTGTCTTTACCGGGATTACTGGTAGCGCCATTTACAACAATGCCTGCCTGCTCGGTTAAGAGTTGTGCAAGATCTTTACCTGCACTTTGTTCAATGGTTTTTCGATTGATAACGGTTGTTACTTTCCCCGTTTCAAGAAGTTTCTGATTTACTTTGTTAGCAGTAATCACGACTTCATTTAAGGATTTAACTGTACTGTCCTGGGCACTTAGCTGACTGCTGATGAATAATCCGGCAGCCACAACAAGAAATTGTTTTTTCATTTCTTATAAAAATGTTTTGTGTGACTGCTTTCAGAAAAAGAATTAGAAAATATAATAGCGATGTGCTGTTACACCTCCTGCCTTTCACCCGAAAGCAAATGATTAAAAAAATATACCGGCAGGTCTTCTGGCTCGTTCGCTGCTGAGCACCTTCCCGTTGATGTGGCAAACACCTTTCAACAACAGTGGTTTGTAGAAGTCAGCAGGTGAGTGGTGATTAGAGAAGGGTGAGTAGAGGTTCCTTTCGGAGATCACTCACCATTGACAATTGACCATTCACAATTAGAACTTACAGCTACGGGGATAGCGCCGGATTTACACCGGACTTCCCTTTTAATCCCGGCTATGAACACCGGGAACCGTTACGGGGCAAAAGTAGGGGAGCAGTACCTGTTCGTCAAAATAAGTTTTTACACATGTTGATAGAAAAGATCCGGTCATTTATCTGCTCAAATTGTTTTTATATCATGAAGAGAAGCGAGTTGAAATCGGGTGATCAATGGTTTTTCAACCTTCTTTTACACATTATTTATTGTACGGCTTAATTGTTGTTATGTTTTTAACCTCACAATGCGTTTTGTATATGATTAAATTCTAAAACTCTGCATCGGTTATACTTTTCATTCCGAGGTGCTTTAACAAAGCATGTAAAATGAAAATTCTTTTTTGGCGTTACAGCTGCAGACTGTATAACCACCTCATTCGCATACACACCAAACTATTCTGCTTTCATTTTTCAAGATTAAACATTCATTGAATGAAAGCAACATTCCAATTATTGTCTTTCGTGTTAATGGTATTGGCAGTAACCGAAACCAACGCACAGTTACAAGCATCGAAGTATGAAGTGGGTGCTAACATTGGCGCCTACATTTACCAGGGCGACCTGGCGCCCAGCCGTTTTGGATCATTTAAAACGGTGCAGCCCGGTTTAGGTTTATACGGCACAAGATACCTTTCAGCATCGTGGGGTGTAAGGGCCAATCTTAATTTTTCAAGGTTAAAAGGCGATGATGCAAAATATTCAACGCCTGCATTTCGTCAGCAACGCAATTTTAATTTCAATACAAACCTGTTTGAAGTTTCGGCACTTGCTGTGTGGAAACCTCTTGCTGATAACTTTTCTAAAAAAGGCAAGGCAAGTCTTTCACCTTATTTGTTTGCAGGTGCGGGAGTGGGAATTGTAAAGATCAGGCGTGACTGGAGTAACCTGAACGCAGCTTACTTCGCTGAAGACAGTGATTTCTTAACTGGTCTTGCAACCGACCAGGCTCATCGTACACCACGCATTATGCCGGTAATACCCATTGGTGCAGGCTTGCAATATGGATTAAGTGATAAATGGTTTTTGCATCTTGAAGCAACTTACCGCTACACCTTTACCGATTATTTAGATGGCTTTAGCCGCTCCGCCAACGCAACAAGAAAGGATACCTATTCAAGCATTTCACTGGGTGCTACTTACAAGTTTGGTAAAGATGCCGGATGGAAATGCCCACCTTTACGGCAATAGAAAATTATTCCCGAACAAATTGTGGCTTATGCTGGTCGTTTTTTTTGAATGATCATTTTACTGCCAAAAGCTGACGAACATCAGCCTCGTAAATGCATGCAAGAGCTCGTACGCTGATAATTTTGTGCCGCTTTAAAAAACGGCAACTATGTTATTACTCACAAAGATCTTCGATTTCGAAACGGCACATGCCATTGATGGCTACAACGGGTTGTGCAAAAACATTCATGGTCATTCGTATGAACTGCATGTAACGGTTGGCACTGTTGTAAACGAACTTGCTTATATACCTGCCCCAGGTTTTCTGCTCGATTTTAAAGACCTGAAACAGATCGTACAAAAGGCAGTGGTTGATCTGTTTGATCATAAGCTTGTTTTATCGCATAATTATATTGCACAACATCCCGAAGTGATGGAACAGGAAAATCTTGTTGCCTGGGAAGCTGAACCTACAGCTGAAAATTTATTGCTCTACATCAAACGTTCAATACAGGATGAGTTGCCTGATGATGTAAAGCTAACAGAACTGCGGTTGTACGAAACCAAAAACTCCTACGCTACCTGGAAAGAAGAAGTGGAAGTGTATCAGGGAGATATTTGGTAAGATGTATGTTTAAGTTGTTTCAGCGGAATCCTTCGTGCCTCAGGATGACAAGTTTATTTGGCTTTGTGGAAGTGATGGGTGAAGGCACTACGCTCAGCATAATTGTCTTTCCGACGAAGGAGGAATCTGCTGGTCTTAAAAGATTACTTCTTCGTCCCCCAAAACATCGCCACGCCAACCGCATAATTTCTTTCCGGTGCTACATTATAAAAGCGATTAGCAGCTGCATTAATATCATTACCCAGGCTGTACATTTCATTCAACAAATTATCGCCGCTTACAAACAGGTCAAAACGGAAACCTTTTGCATACACTTGTTTAAAACCAATGCGTGCAGTTAGCAAATGGAAATGGTTGCCGTAAAATGTATTTGCATCGTTCAATGGTGTTTTGCTGTTGTAAGTGTAAGTAACATTGGCGTAGATCCCGGGTTTTAATAACAAATCAACACCTGCCACGAAAATATTATCCGGTACACTTGGTAATTTCTTTCCGCTAAAATCGTTGCTGATTTGTTTGAATGATTCATATTTAAAATCATTCAGCGTATAACTTGCCCATGCAGAAAGATTTGAAACAAAAGTCTTTGCATCATCTACAACAATATAACGTGCATTGGCTTCAATGCCCTGTTGTTTGGTGCTGCCTGCATTTACAAAATAATCAGCACCGCCAGCATCTCTGCGTTGTACAATTGTATTGTCAAGTTTAAAGAGAAAAGCATTCACATCTACAAACAATTTTTGTTTGTAACTGTAACGCACACCTGCTTCATAATTCCAACCTTCTTCTGCATTAAGATCTGTTGAAATAACTCCTGTGCTTGGTAATACTTCAGCAGAAGTTGGTGCAGAAAAACCTTTTGCCACGGATGCATACAACGATAAGCTGTTGCGGAATTTTTTCAACAATGAAAAACGTGGTGCAATTTCATTTGCGTAAGTGCGGCGTTGCGGACTCAATGGAAATTTATTCAGCCTTGTAATTTCAATACGGTTTTGGTTGCTGCTTGCACCAGCAGTAATAATCCAGTCGTTGGGTAATTTCCAATCGGCCTGTGCAAACACACTCGACAAAAACGGGTTCACTTCATCTTCTGTTTGCAGGCTATCGCTTTTTCCGTTTATATTTTTATATACACGAATGTTGTACCATCCACGTTGCAACTCTGCACCTGCAACAAACTTTAATTCACCTAATCCAACCGTGGGTGTGTAAGCAAATGTTGTTCTTCCGCCGGTATGTGGTTCGCTGCGGCGTTCGTAGTTACGAACAGTTGGGTTTGCAAACTGTGAGAACGCACCGTAAACGGATGTGGTATTTTTAAAGTTGCTGAGAATGATATAATCGTAACTCACGCCTGCTAAAAAACTTTTCTGGTTCACACTTGCATTGGCCTGGGCACTTGATGGTGTGGCGCCAACCTTTGGTCTTGCCAATTTAGGATTTGCAGCAAATTCAGCAGGGGTTAATCCGCCCGGTGTTTGGTAAGAAAGATCGGCATACATTAAATAAGTACGGATGCTTTGCTTTTCGTCAATCGTAAAACGACTGTCCCATGTAAACACGCTGCGGTCGAGTCTTGTCCATTCACGGTAGCCATCACTGTGCATTTTGCTAAAGCCAATCGTTTGCTGACTTTTTCCTTCACCAATACGTGCATACACATTGGCATTATGCAAACCAAAACTTCCGAATGTATAATCAATGCCTACTCCAGCAGTTTGGTTATTGGTATTTGTTTTGATCAAGACGGCGCCACCGCTGCCTGCACCATACAAACTGCCTGATGGTCCTTTCAATACTTCAACGGAGTTGATATTATAAAAGCCCAGCAGATTTAAATATGTTGATCCACCGGGTTCAGTAAACGGAATGTCATTGACATACACTTTTACATTGCGCACACCAAAGGGCGAACGAAGCGAACTGCCACGAATATTCAAACGGTAACTGCCGGGGCTGCGTTCTTCCATGCGTACACCGGGAGCAGTGTTCATGGCCGAAACAATGGATGTGGGTGTAAAACGGTTGAGTTGTTTATTGCCGATATAACTGATGGCAGCGGGAACATCCATCAACTTACGGTTCTGTTCAAACGCTGTGATCACTACTTCACCTAATTCTTTACTTGAATCGGGTTGGGTTTGGGCAAAAGAAGAAATAGAAAGTAAGCTTACTGCAAGCAGGGTTAGTAATTGGTTCTTCATTTGGTAAAATTAAGGAGAAAGAAACAAGAGACAACGCAATGATCAGTGGGCAAAAAAAGACAATAGGCAATGGTTAATATGCAATCGGCAACAAATCATAAATCAGACATCCTATATCCGCCATCCTTTCCTATCTTCAAAGCCTAAGAAAAAGCATGAAGACAACAAACAGCAAACTCAACCTGTTTTCCTTTACCATGATCGTTGTGGGGCTGGTGATCGGGATGGGTATTTTTCGTACCGCAGCAACGAGTGCAAAAGATGCCATTGATCCATCGGTTTATTTCAGTGCATGGCTGGTAGGTGGTTTGGTTGCATTGTGTGGAGCATTAACGTATGCCGAGATCGGCAGCCGATTTCCTGTTACGGGCGGTTATTACAAAGTGTTTGCACAGGCATATCATCCAAGCATTGCATTTGCTATTAATTGTTTGATATTAGTGAGCAATGCTGCCAGCTTAAGTGGTGTGGCATTGATCGGCAGTGGTTATTTGTTGAAATTATTTCCCGGCGATTGGAACGATACACACAAAGCATTACTGAGTTGTGCTGCCATTGCTGTGTTCTATTTTATAAACCTGCGAGGTTTGAAGCTGAGCTCGATGGCGCAGAATGTTTTAATGATCATCAAGATCGGGATGATACTGGTGTTGATCGCTGCATTGTTTTTCCCCGATCAATATGCAGTGCAGGAAACAGTATCTACAACTACCAATTCATTCAGTACAATTGATTGGATAAAAAGTTTAGGCGTGAGTTTAATTGCTGTTTCGTTTACCTATGGAGGTTACCAGCAAACCATAAATTTTGGTAACGAGGTGCAAAACCCAACGAAGAATATTCCAAGAGGTATTTTCATGGGTATTGCCATTATCATTGGTTTGTATTTACTGGTAAACATGAGTTATTATAACCTCGTAGGTTTTCAGCAAATGAAAGGCGAAAGAGAAATTGCTTATGTGGTGATCGATAAGATATTCGGTAAAACAGGTGCCACTGTTTTTTCCGCATTTTTATTTTTAGGTGTGCTTGCTTATGTAAATGGGTTACTCATGAGTAACCCACGTGTAATGTATGCCATGGGCGACGATGGCAGTTTGCCGAAAGTATTTGCCAAACAAAACGAGAAAACAAATGTGCTTACATTTTCACTCACTGTGTTTGCCGCTATTTGTATTGTGATCTTATTCTTTGCACAGGAGTTTGAGAAGATATTATCCTTCACCATTTTTCTTGATTGTTTTGGTATGATCTTAAGCAGCGCCACCATTTTCTGGTTCAGGAAAAAAACAAAACATTTAGAAGGAACAGGTATTTATAAGATGAAATTATTTCCATTGATGCCGATAATCTTTATGGCAGCTTATTTATTTGTAGGAACAAGTATTGCTATTGATGATCCTTCGGCAGCATTGACGGGACTTGCTGTATTGGCAAGTTTCATCATTATCTATTTTGTTTTTCATCGTAAAAAATAATCTATGCTTCAAAAACTCCGCACAGTTATTTATCACACAAGTGATCTTGCTGCTGCAAAATCGTGGTACAGTTCGCTCACGGGTAAAGAACCTTATTTTGCTGAAGTATTTTATGTTGGGTTTGATATTGATGGATTTGAACTTGGACTTGATCCCGACATGAGTCAAACGGAAAAGGGTAATCACACTACTGCTTATTGGGGTGTTGCTGATATAAATTCAGCTGTTGAAAAAGCTGTTTCGCTTGGTGCAGTTGTAATTGATCCTGTACATAATGTTGGCGGCAGTATAGAAGTGGCAATTGTAGAAGATCCATTTGGTAATCATATTGGCTTTATCACCGGCGCATAAATTTTTATATGGACATTTCATATATCCTCAATGAACTGGGCGAAGACCGTGAGCATTATTTTAATGCCATTGCTCCGCCCATTATACAAACAAGCAATTTCCGTTTTAATAAAGTAGATGAACTGCGTGCTGCATTTGCCGATGAGATGAGTACCTATCTCTACAGTCGTGGAATAAACCCAACGGTTGATATACTGCGCAAAAAATTGGCAGCTTTAGATGGTGCCGAAGATTGTCTCATTTTCAACAATGGAGCAGCAGCCATCTTTGCAGGCGTTCTGGCTAATGTTAAAGCAGGCGATCATATTGTAAGTGTGAGCAAACCCTATAGTTGGGTGCAGCGCATGTTCGATATTATTCTTCCACGTTTTGGAGTAACTACAACTTACGTGGATGGAAGAGATGCGAATAACTATTTCAATGCAACGGGTCCAAACACAACTTTCTATTATCTCGAAAGTCCCAATAGCTGGGATTTTGCCATGCAGGATATTCGTGCCATTGCTGCTTATGCAAAGCAGCAAAACATCACAACATTAATCGACAATAGTTACTGCACACCGCTTTATCAAAAACCAATTGAAATGGGTATTGACCTGGCTATGCAAACGGCCACAAAATATATCGGCGGGCACAGCGATACCCTGGGAGGAGTGTTAAGCGGATCGCATGCCATGATAAAAAAGATATTCGATAGTGAGTATCTCAACATCGGTAGCGGTATTCAGCCCTTCAATGCCTGGTTGCTGATCCGGGGTTTGCGTACGTTGCCCACCCGGCTTGATCGAATCAATCAAACAACTCAAAAAGTAGTGGCGTTTATAAAAGCTCACCCGGCGGTAAGTCGAATTATTTACCCTTTTGATGAAAGCTTTCCGCAATATGAGCTGGCCAGGCAACAGATGAAAGAAGCACCGGGTTTATTTTCCTTTTTTGTGAAGGCCGAAAGCAGGAAGCAGATTGTAACATTTTGCGAAAGCCTGCAACATATACAAATGGCTGTAAGTTGGGGAGGACATGAGAGTTTGCTGTTGCCAAAATGTGCCGCTTTGCAGGATGCTGATTTTGACCCTTCAAATCTCGAACATCAAATGATGAGATTGTATGTTGGTTTGGAGGATGCCGCCTACCTTACGGCAGATTTAGAACAGGCTTTCAAGAAAGCTGGTCTAAAATAACGGCCTTGCTTAAAAGAAGTTTTATAATAGCTTCTGTCCGCTGGTCAAAAAACAATAAATTCGTGCCCCCAAAGTCATTATATTGTCATCACTATTATATATATGAAGAAACTTATCCGGCTTACACTCTTATCATCCCTGCTGCTCTTTAGTGTAATAACTATCAAAGCCCAGGAAAAATGGGATCTCCGCCGTTGTGTAGAGTATGCGGTAGCTAATAACATCAATATTAAGCAGGCCGATGTGCAGGCAAAGATCAGCCAGCTCACGCTTAATCAAAGTAAGCTGCAACGCTGGCCCAGCGCTAATTTTCAAAACAGCAATGGTTTCCAGTTCGGACGTTCTATTGATCCGGCAACCAACGGGTTTACTAACCAGCAGATCACCTTTTCGCAATTTGGTCTTTCAAGCAGTGTAACACTGTTCAATTTCAACTCCCAGAAAAACACAATTCTGGGTAATGAGCTGGAAACAAAAGCCCAGGAAGCAACGGTTGAACGTTGGAAGAATGATATATCGTTGAATGTTGCAGGTGCATACCTACAGGCCCTGCTTTCAAGAGAGCAGGTTAATATTTCTACTGTTCAGATCAACCAGACAAGAGAGCAATTAGCCACTACAAGAAAATTAGTCGATGCGGGAAGTTTACCGGAATTAAATGCCGCAGAAATTGAAGCACAGTTAGCAAGAGACAGCAGTTCATATATTGCTGCGGTAACGGCCTATCAAACCAACCTGCTGAACCTGAAGATCTGGATGAATCTTGATCCTGCAACCGCAATTGAACTTGAAACACCTCCTGTTGATAGAATACCTGTTGAAACATTTGCAGAACTACAACCTGAACCGGTTTACCAGTTAGCACTTGCGAATATGCCTTTGCAACGGGTAAACAAATTGCGTTTGCAGGCATTGGAGAAATTTCAAAAAGCAGCAAGAGGTAATATGTATCCCAGTATTGGTGCGTTTGGAAACGTGAACTCAGCTTATTCAAGTGCGCTAAAGAATCTCCCGAAAGGTGCCAATATTCCTGTTACTATTCCGGTTGGTTGGACGGGTGCAGGTTCGGCTCAAAACCCAAATGTATTTACGCAAACATTTATTCCATCCGGTTCTCAAAAAGCTGACTTCTTTCGCCAGCTCGATTTTAACTTTCGTCAGTCTGTTGGTATTAGTTTAACTGTTCCCATTTTCAATGGCGGACAGGCACGTACTGCATGGGAACGCAGCAAACTGAATTATCAAAACCAACAACTGCAGGTTAACAACGATAATCAAACATTAAAACAAAATATTTACCAGGCATATAACGATGCAACGGCTGCGTTTCAACGTTACCAGGCATCTATTAAAAGTGTACAAACAGCAGAGTATTCTTACGACCTTTCGAGAAAACGTTACGATGCAGGTTTGTTACGTTCAATTGACCTGATCACAAATCAAAATAATTTATTCCGGGCGAGGCTTGAAAGAATTTCCAACCAATACGATTATGTGTTTCGTATGAAAGTGTTGGAGTTTTATAAAGGACTCGGTTTAAGATTATAAAATATTCATCTAATTAACAAAGGAACAACAACCCAATATGAATAAGAAAATATGGTGGATCATTGGCATCCTCTTGGTGCTGGCAATAATCCTTATCATTCTGAAGAAGAAAGAAGTGATCGGTAAAAAGGAAGCAACCAAAGTGGCTACCGAAAAGATCATAAAGCGAACCATTATTGAAACTGTAAATGCAAGTGGTAAAGTATATCCTGAAGATGAGCGTAAAGTAAGCTCCGATGTTAGTGGTGAAGTGGTGGAGATGTATGTTGAAGAAGGCGACAGTGTACGTAAAGGACAGTTGCTTGCAAAAGTTTTTGCCGATGTATTAACATCCGACAGGGACCGTGCTGCATCTGTTGTAAACCAGCAACAGGCGCAGGTTGGTAATACCGAAGCTTCGCTTCGTTCGTTTGAAGCAAGATTGAACCAGGCTAAGCTTGCATACGATCGTCAAAAGAAATTGTTTGATGAAAAAGTAATCTCACGCCAGGAATTTGAACAGGCCGAAAGCGCTTACTTAACTGCAAGAGCAGATCTTGATGCAGCAAAACAAACCATTCGCAGTGGTAAAGCCAGTGTACAAAGCGCACAGGCAAGTTTAACGGCAGCTAATAAAAATCTTTCCCGTACAACGGTTATTTCACCAATGGATGGTATTGTTTCGTTACTGGCTGTAAAGAAAGGCGAACGTGTGGCAGGTAATAGTTTTAGTCTTGGTACTGAAATTATGCGTGTGGCCGATATGACGAAAATTGAAGTGCGTGTTGATGTGGGTGAAAATGATATACCCAAAGTAAAAATTGGTGACAGCGCCATTGTTGAAGTGGATGCTTATAACGACCGCAAGTTCAAAGGTGTTGTTACGCAGATTTCCAGCAGCAGTACATCGGCGCAAGCAACAGGTGCATCGGCGGCATCTGGTGATGTTACAAACTATAAAGTGTATATCCGTATCGATCCTGCTTCTTATGCTGATTTGATCGACCCTTCAAAAGGAAAAAATCTTCCTTTCCGCCCGGGCATGAGTGCAAGTGCAGATATTATGACCACCAAACAGGCAAATGTGTTAGCTGTTCCTATTCTTGCTGTAACCACACGTGATAAAAATGAACAGGGATCGAAAGTAAAAGCAAAAGAAGACGCAGAGAAAAAGAAAGCACAAGGTCAGGAAGTGGCAACAAACAATGCTGTGCTTACTGATGAAATGGAAGAAGTGGTTTTTATTGTTCAGAAAGATGGTACCGTTAAGAAGGTAGCAATCCGCACTAATATACAGGATAACGAATACATTGAAGTGATGAGCGGGTTAAAAGAGGGTGATGAAGTGGTGAGTGCTCCTTACAACACCATCAGTAAAACATTAAAAGACGGCATGAAAGTAAGCGTAGTGCCAAAGGATAAAGTGTACGACGAAAAATAAATCGTAAAAAAAGAATATAAAATCCCGCCTGATGGCGGGATTCTTTTATTTTAGATGTTCTGAAAACTAATTGTTTGAAACAGGAAGGAACTAATCAGCAGTTTGCAATTATCGGGAGTGGCAGTTTTGCCACGGCTCTTGCGAAAATTCTCAATGGTAATGGCGTGCACCTTAATTGGTGTGTTCGCAACCAGAATATCATTGATCAGATAAAAAAATACGGGCACAATCCAAGTTATCTCCGCTCGGCAACATTTAATACTTCGTTGCTTACGTTAACAACCGATTTAACAGAAACAATTCAGCAGTCGGATTACCTGATACTTGCTATTCCATCGGCCTATACCGAAGAAGTGCTTGATAAATTACCCAAGGATATTTTTGAAGGGAAACAGATCATCTCTGCCATAAAAGGCATTATGCCTAATCGTAATATTCTGCTTAATGATTATTTAAAAAATGATTTTGCTTTTGATCCGCAGGATTATTATACTATCATGGGGCCTTGTCATGCAGAAGAAGTGGCTTCGGAAAAATTATCATACCTAACTTTTACAGGACTTGATCAAACAACTACTCAATGGATCGCTGATCAGTTCCGCAATCATTATATCAACACTGTAACCAATGATGATGTGTATGGTGTACAGTTTGCTGCCATCTTAAAAAATATTTATGCATTAGGCAGTGGTATTGCTCACGGACTTGAGTACGGTGATAATTTCCTGAGCGTGCTTATTGCAAATGCTGCCGATGAAATGGCAGGCTTCTTACGTAAAGTTGGTATTCGTAATATGGAAGTGGGTGTGCACAAAGAACCCATTCCCGGTGTGCAGTTAATGAAAAGCTCTTTACGAAAATCAGCCAACTATGCAGCCAGTGTGTACATGGGCGATTTGCTTGTAACCTGTTACTCGTTGTATAGCCGCAACCGTACGTTTGGTAATATGATCGGCAAAGGGTTTAGCGTAAAAGCTGCACAACTTGAAATGAATATGGTTGCCGAAGGTTACAATGCAAGCAAATGTTTTTACCTCATTAATAAAGAGCTTGGTGCCGATATGCCCATTGCTACAGCTATTTACAAAATTTTATGGGAAGATGTACGACCTGCTGAAGCTTTTGAACAGCTGGAGCAGGTATTGATCTAACTCAATATTGATTTCTCAATTGAATATTATGTTACGGTTCTTCGTTGCCATTGCAATTCTTTTTTTCTGTAATGAAATTTTAGCACAGGATACCATTCGTTTTTCAAAGGGACTTGCAGTTGCCAGCGGCAGCCGCTATGGTCGTGAGGCAATTTATACCGATTTGCTTGCATGGAAAATGTATAATGGCACATTGGCAAAACCAGCAGCTAACGCAGAGTTCACAACAAGTGAAAAAGGAGAGAAGATCTTATGGCGTGAAATAGCCGCAGATAGTAGTGGCCGCTTTCGTGTATTTGGCAGAAATTTTCAACGTACAACCAACCCATTCTTAAACCCGGGTAGTGCCGATAGAGGAAGTGATTATTTATACATTACCTATAACAGTGCAACGGCTCAAACTGCTTTGTTGAATATAGCAGGTAACAGTGCGGTATATGTGAATGGGGCGCCACATATGGGTGATCCTTACAGTTCAGCCTACATGTATGTACCTGTGAGATTGAAAAAAGGATTGAATGAATTTTTTATTCGTGCTGCAAATGTGTTACCCGTACTTATTCTTAATGTAAAGCCTGTAGAGCTATTAACCAACGATCTTACTGCACCTGTTGTTGTTACTAATCAAAATGAAAAGTTGAAAGGAGCAATTGTTATTGCAAACACTTCATCAGCTTCAACTAAAAATTTGCAATTGAAAACATTCGTTGCAGGTAAGGAAGTAATAGTATCAATTGCAACAGTGCCGGCACTTGGCACACGTAAAATAATATTTGAGTTTGATGCATCGGGAATCAAAGCAAAAGGAAAACATGATTGCAAAATTTCGTTGCTTCAAAAGGGAAAACTGATCGATGAAAAAACGATCACGATTGAAGCGGTTGATAACGGCAGTCATTACAGCAAAACATTTATCAGTGGCATCGATGGAAGTCTTCAATACTTTGCTATAACGCCTCAAGTTGGTGGCTCAAAAAATAATGCAGCATTATTTCTTTCAGTACATGGGGCAGGTGTCGAAGCAATTGGACAAGCACGTGCATACAAATCAAAAGACTGGGGCACTTTGGTAGCTGCAACCAATCGCCGACCTCGTGGTTTTAATTGGGAAGATTGGGGAAGGCTTGATGCATTGGAAGTATTGGGATTGGCAAAAAAATTATTTCAACCTGATCCACAACATATTTATTTAACTGGTCACTCGATGGGCGGACATGGCACATGGTTTCTCGGTGCTACCTATCCAGATAAATGGGCTGCTATTGCACCAGCAGCTGGTTATGCTTCCTTAAAAGATTATGGTTCAGCAGATGGACGCATTCCTGACAGCAGCCGCTCTGCTTCAGAAAAAATATTATTGCGTGCAGGCAATCAAAGTGATGTGCCCAAGCTTGCTTTCAACTACAAACCGCTTGGTGTATATATTTTGCATGGTGATTCGGATAGGGTAGTGCCTGTTACGTATGCAAGACAGATGCGCAAAGTATTAGCCGATTTTCACAGCGATTATAACTACTATGAGTACCCCGGTGGTGAGCATTGGTTTGGAGACCAGAGTGTTGATTGGCCGCATATCTTCAACTTTTTCAAATGGCATAGCATTGCACTTGATACTGCAGTAAACAATATTGACTTTACTACTTCAAGCCCGGGTATATCGTCAAGCTATCGATGGGCAACAGTCTATCAACAACTGCATTCGTTGCAATATAGTCGTATTCAATTAAAGAGAAATAGAGTTGCTAATACAATCACCGGATTAACCGAAAATGTATTACTGCTTCGTTTGGCCTTAAACGATTTTGGTGCAGGTGCAGATGTGAAAATATTATTGGACAGTACAAGTGCTGTTAATTACAAAACAACTTCAGCCAACGATACGGTTTTTGTTCTAAAAGAAAATAATAAATGGGCGCTTACGGAAAAGCCAGCTGCGTTTGAAAAAAATCCTCAACGCTATGGCACATTTAAAGAAGTATTTAATCACAATATGTTATTTGTTGTTGGCACGGGCGGCAATAGTGAAGAGAAAGAAACAACCATGAATAAAGCAGTGTATGATGCTGAAACATGGTATTACCGTGGCAATGGTGCTGTTGATATGATAACAGATAAAGAATACGATCCTGCAAAATATGCGGGGCGAAATGTTATTCTGTACGGAAACGCAACTACTAATTCCGCATGGAAAATTTTGCTGAATGATTGCCCCATTCAGGTAACTTCTAACGAAATAAAAGCCGTAGTTGCAAGCTGGTCTGGAAATGATCTAGCTGCCTATTTCACCTGGCCACAAAAAGATGCCCGTTTGCTTATCGGGGTAGTGGCTGCAACTGGTGTAAAAGGAATGAAAGCTGCTTATGCCAACCAGTATTTTGCAGGCGGCAGCGGCTTTCCTGATTTTATGATCTTTAACAGCGACATGTTGAAGGGAGATGACAAAGGCATTAAGCTGGCAGGTTTCTTTGATCATCAATGGAAACTTTCAGCCGCTGAGTATGTGTGGCAGAAATAGTGATGGGTGGTCTGTTAAAATTGATTGTTTGCTGCAATACGAGCAGTAAGCTTTGTATCTTTATATAAATAATTTACAATGCCATTTTCATTCACAGGTTTTGGTCCTTGGGTACTGCTGCTGATGCTGGTGGTTGGTGTTGTAAATCATATCATCAGTAACAGGCGGGCAAAAACCCCTTCGCCTTAATCGCCTATTCCAGTCGCATAGATATCATTTCTTTTTCTTGTAACTCTGTCTGCATTCCAACAGCTGCTTTGTAATAGTGGAGTATAGCTGCAATCATTGCAACGTGACTGACATCATTATAATTAAACCAGTAATGGATATTTAATTGCATGGTATGACAAATCAATGCTGCAAATCCCCAGGCTGTTGCATAAAAAATATGTTTTAAGGCTGCATCCCTTGTAACGTAATAAACATAGAGTTCAAAAGAAAAAACAACGATGAGTAAACCATACATTGCATGCATGATCACAAAAGAAAAACGAAGTGTGATCAATGAAAGTAGCATGAACGTAAGTATCTCCGCATAGTTGAACCATGAAAAAAATTGCCCGATCTGTTTATTCATCAAAGGACGGCTGTGAAGAATGGTTGCACGTTCAAATACCGCCACTGCTGCCATGCCAATATACCAGCCAGGAATTTTTCCGTACATGCCTGTTTTATACAACAGTGCATGACCAACAACTCCTCCAATAATGGTTGAAATGCCCAACAACAAAAAGAACATCTTTAACAGGCGATGAGTAGAAGTTTGATTTAGCTTTTTGTTTTGAAGATTTCTATAAGCATAAAAGCAGGCAAGGGCAATAAAGAGATTGGTAATAACCGTAAACGGCTCTAATATCTTTATACCAAACAAATGCCAGTAGGGCATATTCGCAAAATCAATAGTCGGCTCCAGCATGAGGTGTACTTTTGCGGCAGCAATCAATCCATTCTAATTTACAAAAAAGCCTTGAAAAAGTAAAGCCTGAGATGGTTTAGAAAAATAAATCGGATGCAATAGCGTCGGCAAATAATTTTCCTTCTTTGGTGAGGATGAGATGATTATTTGTTACTGTTAGCAAACCCTTGTCTTCGAAAGCGGAAGATGCAGTTTTCAATTCTGTAGATTTATCATTTCCAAATTGCTGGCTGATATAATCCAGGTCGGTTCCTTCCATCAACCGCAAACTCGTCATGATATATTCATTGAGTTGTTGCGTTGTTGTTAGTTCTTCTCTCTCAAACGCAAGCGTTTCCCGTTTCAGCGATTGAATATACAGTTGATTGTTGGCTATATTCCATTGCCTGCTGCTGCCGTTAAAGGAATGAGCCGATGGACCTAATCCCAAATAGTGCACTCCTTTCCAATAACTGCTGTTATGTTTGCTACGGTAACCAGGTTTGGCAAAATTGGAAATTTCGTAATGCTCAAAACCGGCTTGTTGCAGATGATCCATCAATAATAAAAACTGGCGGCTTTGTTGTTCGGGGTCTACATCCTGTTTCTGCTGATGTCGTATCTGTTTATCTAACGGCGTTTTTTCTTCTACGGTTAATGCATAACAGGAAATGTGGTTGATGTTTTGCTGCAACACCCAATTAAGATTGTACAACCATTTTTCATCGGTTAGTCCGGGAGTACCATAAATAAGATCAACAGTAAAACTATTGAAGCCAGCAACTCTTGCTTTGCTAATCACTTGTTTTGCTTCAGCAGCAGTATGTGCACGGTTCATCCAGCGAAGATCTTCTTCAAACAACGATTGGATGCCGATGCTGAGGCGGTTAATGCCAAGTTGTTTCCAGCCTTGAAGCTTTTCATCAGTTACATCATCGGGGTTTGCTTCGAGTGTAATTTCAGCAGAAGCATCAACTGAAAAATATTGGTGAAGTTGTTGCATGATCTGTTCCAGTTCCTCGATCTGCAAAATGCTGGGAGTGCCTCCTCCGAAATAAATTGTTTCAATAGATTGGCTTTGCAGGTAGTTGGCTTTTGAATGCAGTTCGATCTCTCTCAATAAAGCTGCAACAAAATCGTTCTTATAATGCAGGCTTGTACTGAAATGAAAATTACAGTAATTGCATGCCTGCCTGCAAAACGGAATATGAATATAAATACCTGCCATCCTCAAATGAAACCTTAATTTCGAAACTGCAAAACTAACCGTTCGTGCTTCAAATCCGTTCAGCATTTTACAAAGCTATTTTTCTTGCAGCCTGTTGCTGGTTTTTCGTGTTGCCTTCGCATGCGCAAAAAAAGTATCAGTTGCTGTATCGGTTTGCTGATACGGTTGATATTTCGTCATCGCTTGGTTTGCAGAATGAATTTGATGGTAAAGACGCATGCAGTCAGTACATTTTTGAGTTGCCTAAACTGCTGCAGAAGAAAGGGTATATCACAGCTTCCATTGATTCCGTGAAGATGGATTTAACCAAAGCAGAAGTAGTAATGTTCCTCGGGCAAACTTACCGTTGGGCATTGCTCAATACATCGTCAGTACCACAAGAGTTGCTGAATGCAGCCGGCTACCGTGATAAAAATTTCAAGCAACAGCCACTTGATTTTGCAGCGGTACAATTATTACAAACACGTCTTCTTGATAAACTGGAGAACACGGGCTATCCGTTTGCCAATGTCTATCTTGATAGTTTCAATCTGCAACAGGAAGGTATTTCGGCAATACTGAAAATTGACAAAGGTCCTTTATATAAGATTGATAGTATCCGTGTGTATGGTGATGTGAAGATCAGCAACCGTTTCCTGCAACGTTATCTTGAAATACAGGATGCTTCAATTTATCAAAAACAAAAATTGCTCAACATCAGTCCACGCCTGTTGCAGTTGCCCTACTTGCTGGAAGAACAAAAATGGAACATGAGTTTTTTAGGAACTGGTTCAATTGTTAATCTTTATTTGAAAGAACGTAAAAGCAGCCAGGTAAATGGTATCATTGGTTTCCTTCCTTCAAATGATCAACTCGGCGGCAACAAATTATTAGTAACTGGTGATTTTAACCTGAACCTGAAAAACGGGTTTGGTTTAGGTGAAGCATTGACAGTTTTGTTTCAACAGATACAAGTGCAATCGCCCCGTTTGCAAATGGGTTACCTCCAACCATTTTTGTTTGGTTCTCCTTTTGGAGTGGATGTTTCATTCGATGGGTTTAAAAAAGACAGCAGCTTTCTCAACATCAATTTACAGTTAGGCGTTCAGTATGCGTTTGGTGGAAACAGGAGTGGCAAAGTATTTTACCAGCGATCGATTTCTAATTTGTTGAACGTTGATACAAATGCAATCCGCAACAGTAAACGATTACCTGATCAGATAGATCAATCAACATCAAATATTGGCTTGGAGTATGAATGGTTCACTACCGATTATCGTTTTAATCCACGCAAAGGATTTGATATGAAGATCACGGGTTCAGCAGGTATACGTCGCATAAGGCCCAACAACAATATCACCTCTTTGAAAGATCCTAACAACGCTAGCTTTAATTACCAGTCGCTTTATGATTCTGTTGGAACAAAGGCCTATACGTTTCGCATTAAAACAAATATTTCTCATTATTTAAAGGCTGGGAAAAACTCCGCATTTAAAACAGCAGTTAACGCAGGGTTTATTCAAAGCCCACGAATTTTCCGGAACGAATTATACCAGTTGGGCGGCTTTCGTTTATTACGTGGTTTTGATGAAGAGAGCATTTTTGCATCTGCCTACGCAGTGCTAACGTTGGAGTACCGTATTCTAATCGGACTCAACAGTTACATCTACGCATTTGCTGATGGAGGGTTGGTGCGTAACAACAGCCAGTTTGCTAATACAAGTAATACGTTGATAGGTTCGGGTTTGGGTATGGCTTTTGAAACCAAGGCAGGCATTTTTAATATTGCTTTTGCTGCCGGCAAAAGAGACGATTCGCCCTTAAATCTACGCCAAAGTAAAATTCACTTTGGTTACGTGAATTTTTTCTGATGTTGATGATCGCTTGTTTATTTTTGCAAACAACTCATGCGCTTAATTTTAATCTTACTTCTTTTATTGGGTCAAATTGTTGTTGCAGCACAGGATACAACTGGTCTGCAACAGAAGCCCGATAGCGCTGCTTCAACGGTTGCAAAAGATACCATTTCAATAATGCACACAGCACCTTTGGTTTCTTTTGATTCGTCTTACAAAGCCATCCTTGCAAAAAGCCGCTTGAATCTTTTTGCAAAACCGCAGTTCCAGATAGAAAAAGAAAAACAGGCAGAAGATAAAGATTGGCTGTTCTACTATATCCTGGGCATTGCGTTATTGTTTGGGTTGTTGCGTATCACCTACCTGCGTTATTTCAGCGACATGTTCAGGGTATTCTTCCGTACATCTTTGCGGGTGAACCAGATCAGGGAACAATTGGTACAATCGGGGTTACAATCTTTATTATTCAACCTGTTTTTTGCAATAGTAGCCGGCACCTATGTTTACCTCCTCATCAGTTATTTCAGCGTGTCGGTGAAATTGCCCGATTTGTTTATTCCCCTGGTAACAACCGCCACAATTGCCTTAATGTATTTGGGCAAATTTATTTTTCTTCAGGTTAGTGGCTGGCTGTTTGGAATGAAGAATGCGGCTGAAACTTATTCCTTTATTGTGTTCCTGATCAACAAGATTGTGGGAATCATTTTGCTCCCGTTCTTGTTTGTAATTGCTTTTGCCGAAAAGGAACTGGCAGGCATAGCTATTACCATTTCACTGGTGGTAATTGTTGGACTGTTTCTTTACCGGTTTTTGCGTGCCTACCGCCCTGTACAGGCCGAGATCAAGGTTGGACGGTTCCATTTTTTCATCTTTTTCCTTGCGTTTGAGATCGCTCCGTTACTGGTTATCTATAAGCTCATCCTTGGCTTTTTGTAAATAATTGTACTTACCTTTGCAGAAATTTTCTTTTTCCAGTATGGAAAAACACGGTATGAAGTCCCAAAAAGAGAAGGCGATCAAAAACATCCTGATAACGCAGCCCAGGCCTGAATCCGATAAATCGCCATACTATGAGCTTGCCCGGAAATACAACCTCCAGTTGTCATTTCAGCCTTTTATCCGCATTGAAGGAATACCTTCGAAAGATTTCAGAAAACAAAAGATCGACATTACCGCTTACTCCGCAGTTATTTTTACCAGCCGGAATGCAATTGATCATTTTTTCCGCACTTGCGAAGAAATGCGAATTTCCATTTCCCAGGAGACAAAATACTTTTGCATTACCGAAGCCGTTGCCCTTTATCTTCAAAAATTTATTCTTTATAGAAAACGTAAAGTTTTTTATGGTGCAGATGGCACAAATAAAAGTTTGTTTGATGTAGTGAACAAACACAAAAGCAACGAAAAATTTTTATACCCCTGCAGTGAAAACATTGATAACGAAATCACCAGCTGGCTTCGTAATCATAACTGCGAATTTGCAACGCCCATTCTCTACAAAACAGTAAGTAATGATGTAAAGGACCTGATCACAACAGGTGACTTTGACATCATTTGTTTTTTTACCCCAAGTGGCGTAAAAAGTTTGTTGGAAAATTTGCCCAAGTACAAACAGAACGGCACGTTCATCGGGGCATTTGGCGCCAATACTTTTAAAGCAGTTGAAGAGGCAGGTTTGCAATTGCAAATAAAAGCGCCCGATCCACAGGCACCAAGTATGGTTTCGGCCCTGGACAAGTTTCTTGGACAGGCTTCAAAGTAATTTTCAGTACATTATTTGTGTTGTAGTTTGCAGTTAAATCAACAGCAATCAGTTTCTATGCCGCATACCAACCGTCTTGCACAGGAAAGCAGCCCTTATTTGTTACAACATGCACACAATCCTGTTGATTGGTTTCCATGGGGTGAAGAAGCCTTGAAAAAAGCTGTTGAAGAAGATAAACCAGTATTGGTAAGCATCGGTTATTCTTCTTGTCATTGGTGTCATGTAATGGAGCGGGAAAGTTTTGAAGATGAAGCTACCGCTCAAATCATGAACCGCCATTTCATCAACATAAAAATTGACCGTGAAGAACGCCCCGACCTTGATCATATTTATATGGATGCCGTGCAAGCCATGAGCGGAAGTGGCGGTTGGCCACTCAATGTTTTTCTCACTCCTGATCTCAAACCTTTTTATGGAGGAACATATTACCCACCTGTAAAAGCGTTTAACCGTAGTTCATGGAAAGAAGTTTTATATGGAGTTAGCAATGCGTTTAAGGAGAAACGGGAAGAGGTAGAACTCCAGGCAAATGAGCTGGTGCAGCATTTACAAAACGCAAATTCATTTGGCACAGAAAACGTTTTGAAGTTTGATTTGCCGGCAGAAGAATTGTTTCCAAAAAAACAAGCCGATCTTATGTTTGATGCCATCATGAAAACAGCCGACCGCACTTGGGGCGGCTTTGGCAATGCACCAAAATTTCCTCAAACATTTACCATCAGTTACTTGCTGCAGTATTATCATTTCACCGGGAATAAGGAAGCGCTTGAACAGGCATGTTTAAGTCTCGATAAAATGATTGAAGGTGGTATTTATGATCATGCGGGTGGTGGGTTTGCTCGTTATAGTACCGATACTGAATGGCTGGCTCCTCACTTTGAAAAAATGCTTTACGACAATGCCTTGCTGGTAATTGTGATGAGCGAAGCATGGCAATTGACAAAACAACCTCAATACAAACGAGCCATTGAAGAAACCTTGGTTTTTATCGAGCGGGAAATGACTTCAAGGGAAAATGGATTTTATTCTGCTTTGGATGCCGATAGTGAAGGAGTGGAAGGAAAATATTACACCTGGACAAAGGCGGAAGTTGTTGAACTGTTGAAAAAAAATGCAGAACTGTTTTGCAGGTTTTATGATGTAACTGATGAAGGTAACTGGGAGGAAGTTAACATTCTCCGCACCAAACAAACCTCAGTTGAGTTCTGTAAAGAAAATGGGTTGGAGTTGGAAGAATTTCAAACTAAAATGAAAGCCTGCCTTGATCTGTTGCTACAGGCGAGAGAAAAACGCATTAAGCCCTTGCTTGATGATAAGATACTTTTAAGCTGGAATGCCCTGATGAACTACGCTTACAGCAGTGCCTTCGCTGCTTTGGGAAACGAGGAGTATCGGCAAAAAGCCACAAGCAACATGAGGTTCCTATTGCAGGCATTTGAACATACTGGCAGTTTATGGCATGTATACAAAGAAGGCAAAGCGAAGTACCCGGCATTCCTCGATGATTATGCTTACCTGATTAAAGCCTTGCTCCAGTTACAGGAAATAACATCCGACACCGCATATCTATTCAAAGCAAAGGAGTTGATGACTACCGCCTTAGAACAGTTTGGTGAGGAAGAAACAGGGTATTTCTTTTTTACTGCCGCCCATCAACCGGATATTGTGGTACGGAAAAAAGAAATTTACGATGGAGCAACGCCTTCCGGGAATGCCGTAATGGCTGTTAATCTTCACCACCTGGGCTTGTATTTCAATATTCTGGAATGGATGGAGCGGAGCACCAAAATGTTGCTTGGTTTGCAGGATGTAATGGTGCGTTACCCCGGTTCTTTCGGTGTTTGGGCGGGCCTTTTGCAAACCCGGATCAATGGTTTTTGGGAACTGGCCATTGTAGGAGAGGGTCACGAGTCGAAACGTGACGAGATTTTGGGCTGGTATCGAACCAATTTAATCCTGCAGTCTTCCACAAAAAGCAATAGTAGTTTTCCGCTATTATTGAACAGAGACTCTCCTGATGGTAACACCTTTTTATACTTATGTAAAGAATATGCCTGCCTTCGTCCAACTGCTGAAACACAGGAAATACGGGCTGTTTTGGGTTCAGTTACAGGGTAAAACAATAAAAAAATCAATTCCCCGTTATCGATGACGAGCTGTAAAAACATTTTGAAAAATTAAAAATTAAGTATTAGCATTGCGATAAGTTTTAAGGTCGATCCTGAAAAGGACTACTTAAATTTGTCCAATACCTTAATCAAGAAAATTAAATTCTTAACAAATGAAGAACCAACTGTTAAGTTGCCTAACAATCGCCGCCCTATCCGTACTGGCTGTCAGCTGCGGTAAATCGAAGTCTTCTTCCAAGTCTACAAACAACGGTCAACTTGTTGGTGCAGCGTATGGCGCTAAGCAAAACAACAACACACATCTGGGAATGGTGATGATTCCACAAGGTACCTTTCATATGGGACCAAGTGACGAAGACATCAACTATGCATACACTGCCCGTAACCGCCAGGTATCGATCAGTGGTTTTTGGATGGATGCAACAGAAGTAACCAACAGCGAATACAAGCAGTTTGTATTTTATGTTAGGGATTCAATTGCAGCAACTGTGTTGAACTACATCGATCCCAAAACAAATGCTATCGACTGGAAAAAGGCCGCTGGTATCTGGAAAGAGAAAAATGTATATGAGAAACTTGGCCAGATGATGATGGCTCCTGACGATCGTATTTTCGGTAAAATGGAAATCGATCCAGATAAACTCATTTACCAGGAAGAATATGTGGATTATAAAGCAGCTGCTTACCGCAAGCCAAATGAACCACGTTCAAAATTCATTATCAAAAACCCGATTAAAGTTTATCCTGATACATTGGTGTGGGTTCGTGACTTCTCTTATAGCTATAACGAACCAATGAGCCAGCGTTATTTTGCTCACCCAGCCTTTGCTAACTATCCTGTAGTTGGTACAACCTGGAAACAAGCAAATGCTTTTTGTAACTGGCGTACTCGTCATCTCAATGATTTCAACGATAAGAAAGGATACGCTACCGAATCAAGCTATCGCTTGCCTTCTGAAGCTGAGTGGGAATATGCAGCCCGTGGCGGACGTTCACAATCAATGTTCCCCTGGGGTAACTATTATCTCCGCAACCGCAAAGGATGTTTAATGGCCAATTTTAAACCTGGTCGTGGTAACTATCCTGAAGACGGTGGTTTCTATACTGTGCGTGCCGATGCTTACTGGCCTAACGACTTCGGTCTTTACAACATGGCGGGTAATGTGGCAGAGTGGACAGGTTCTCTTTACTATGAAGGAGCTTACAACTTTGCACATGATATGAACCCAGACATTCGCTACAATGCGAAGGACAGCGATCCTCCCCGCATGAAGCGTAAAGTGGTTCGTGGCGGTAGCTGGCAGAGTGTTGGTTACTTCCTGCAAACAAGTACCCGCAACTATGAGTACCAGGATACAGCAAAATCATACATCGGTTTCCGTTGTGTGATCAACCTGCCACCCATGATGCGTAAGCGTTAATCACAAAGCAAAATTTCAAACCCTTATAATTTACCTTTTAGTCCAAAAACCTAAGTTTTTCGTGCTAATCAAACCATCATTGATTTACCTTTTTTAAAACCAACTTTTATGGCAGTTTCTAAATCAACCGAAAAAATCACAAACATTATCGTTTCCGCAGGTGCAGCAGTTGTAATCTTCGGAGCGTGGGCCAAGATCCTCCACCTTTCTTTTGCAGATATGATGCTTACCGTAGGTCTGTTGACCGAGGCGGGTATCTTCGTTGTATACGCTTACCTGGCGACGCAAGGCTATGGTATGCATGATGACGGCCATAAAGTTGCAGGTCCTGCAGGAACTCCGGCATTAGCATCTTTAGATAAAATGATGACTGAAGCAGATATTACTCCTGCAAACCTCCGCAGCCTTGGTGAAAACTTCCAAAAGCTTAACAGTACAGTTGGTGGTATTAAAGATGTTAGTGATGTTGTTTCTTCTACCGGTCAGTTAAGTGCATCTTCAAAAGAAGCTGCAAAAGTATTGGATGGTATGAAAGATGCTTACCAGCAAGCTGCATCAACAGTTACTTCATTCAACCTTGCTGCAGAAGGTACAAAAGCATACCATGAGCAAGTACAGGTTATGACAAAGAATCTCGGTTCTTTAAATACGATCTACGAATTAGAATTACAGGATACCAATAATCACCTGAAAGCAATGAACAAATTCTACGGTAACCTTACACAAGCTTCTGAAGCAATGTTGGGTAGTGTAGATGATGCGAAAAAAGCGCAGGAACAAATTGGTTCTTTAGCGAAAAACCTCGGCACCTTGAACAACATCTACGGAAATATGATCAATGCAATGCAGGGACGTTAATTATATGAATCAACAGATGAACCAAAACTATTTCCTGATTTAAAACCAAAATCCGAAAAAGATGGCACTACCTAAAGAGCCCCGGCAGAAGATGATCAACCTGATGTACCTCGTGTTAACAGCATTGTTAGCATTGAACGTATCAGCTGAGATCATCAACGCATTCAAAGTAGTAGATAATAGTCTTACCACTACAAATTCCGTTGTTAACCGTTCTACAGAAACGATCATGGAATCGTTTAAACTGAAGCTTGCCGCACCTGAATCAAAAGCGAAAGCTGAAGTATGGATGCCAAAAGCTGAAACTGCTGTAAGGTTAACAAAAGAGGTTACCGATTATATTGAGCAATTAAAATTAAAATTGAAAGTTGAAGCAGGATATGATCCAAAAGATCCTGAATCAAAATTCAAAGAAGATAATGTCGACATCGCTACCCGTATCATGGATAAGCAGGGTGAAGGCGAAAAACTCAGAGCTAAATTAGACCAGTATAAAAAAGCTATGCTGGCTATCGATCCTGAAGTAGCTAAAATGTTTGAAAAGAATCTGCCGATCAATACTGAAATTCCTAAGTCAAATACCCGTCAAATGGGTAAAGTAACCTGGGCATCGGCTTACTTCCACATGACACCTACTGTTGCGGCATTAACCATGCTCAGCAAATTCCAAAACGACGTTAAAACAACTGAAAGCCGTTTTGTAAACGAATTTCATAATCGTGTTGGACAAGTAGTGGTTCGTTTTGACGCATTTGAACCAATTGTTGGTTCAAGTTCAAGTTACCTTTTCCCTGGCCAGGAACTTGAAATTACTGCAGGTCTTGGTGCTTTCAGTAAAAGTAAACTTCCTACGGTTTCAATCGCCGGCGCCCCGGTTGAGTTGAACGAAAAAGGTATGGCTGTTAAAAAGATTAAAGTTGGTAGCACAAGCGGTTCAGTAAAAGTTCTTGTAAACTATACCGACCAGGATGGTAACCCACAATCGAAAGAAACAGAAATCGCTTATACTGTTGGTACTGCAACTGGTGCTTTTGTAAGTGCTGAAAAAGTAAAAGTATTATACATTGGTTTAGATAATGAACTCGCTGTGAGTGGTGGCAACGTGGGTGATGAAAAAGTAAGCGTAAGCATCAATAATGGTTCTTTGAGCAAAATTGGCCCTGGCCGTTACGTTGCAAAGCCAAATACACCCGGTAAAGCTATTGTAACAGTTAATTCTGATGGAAAGCCAAGTAGCTTTGAATTCAGGGTTAAAACAGTGCCTGATCCAGTTGCTGTAGTAGGTGCAAGTAAAGGTGGTCGTATCCAATCAAACGTATTTAAAGCACAACGTGGTGTTAGAGCTGATCTTGAGAATTTTGTATTCGAAGGTGTTCAGTTTAACGTTACAGGATATGTGATCTATTTAACTGGTGCTGGTTTTCCTGATCCTCAGTTTCGCCAGGTAAGTGGTAACTCGTTTGATGCTGTACAAGATTTGATTAATAAAGCTAAACCAGGTACAACGGTAACGCTTGATGAGGTAAGAGTTACAGGTCCGGGTGGTTCCAGGAGGATTCCTGGTATCTTCTTTAACCTTTATTAATTGTATTCTGATATATTATTTGAAAGAAATTTGCGTTTAATCTGAATAAAACTGGCAAAATGAAAATGAAAAACCTGGGTTTTGGTCTTGCTACTCTTCTGTTGATTGCAACAGGAGATGCCACTGCACAGCAGCGGAAAAAAACCACCCGCAAGACAACTACGCCTACGCAGTCATCTGGCTATGGTTCTTCGGGCTATGGTACTCCCACCCAGCAGCAACCTACGCAGCAGAACTCGGCATATGGTAATAATAACCAGCAACAACAAAGCAATCAGCCGCAGGCAAATATTCCAATTGTTGTCGTTCCAAAATCTGGAAATAATTCAATGGATACAGTAATTCCTTCTTTAAGGAATGATGCATCTATTGAACGTAACCTTATCAAAGATCGTCAGCCATTGGCTTATGAACATATTCGTGAAGACGATGCGGTTTATCGCCAACGTGTTTGGAGAGAAATTGATACTCGTGAAAAAATGAACCTTCCTTTCCGTTATGCAGCTGATGAGGATAATGGCAACCAGCGTTTTATTGCTATTATCCTGAAAGCGATCCGTGAGAGGGAAATCACAGCATTTGATGCTTCGCTCGATGATAGGTTTACTACACCTCTTACCCCTGCTAAAGTAATGGAAACATTTGCGGGTGGTGTAGATACAGTGCCTGTTTACGACATGCAAGGTAATATTGAGCGTTATGAAGTGCGAACTCGTGAATTCGATCCTGATAGCATCTACCAGTTCCGTATAAAGGAAGAATGGGTGTTTGATAAAGAATCGTCAAGAATGTTTGTGCGTATTTTGGGTATTTCTCCCATTAAACCACAGTACACATCTTCAGGCCAGTTTATTGGTATGATTCCAATGTTCTGGATTTATTATCCCGATGCACGTGGCGTTCTTTCACGCTATGAAGCTTTCAACGGTAAAAACTTCGGCGCCCGTATGACATGGGAAGAATTGTTTGAAAACCGTATGTTCAGTAGCTACATTACTAAATCAACAATGGACAATCCATACGATCGCCGTTTGAAAGATTATATCAAGGATCCGATCCTTCGCTTACTTGAAGGTGAAAATATCAAGGATAAGATATTCAATTACGAGCAGGATTTGTGGTCGTACTAAGCAAATAAAATTATTTTTAAAACCGCCTTCAGGGCGGTTTTTTTATTTAGTTCATTTTCCGGAATAGTATTTTAAGCCGGGTTCACACGATAAATTCCGTTGATGACTACAGCGAAAAAATGCGTAACAATCTTGAAAAATACCCGCTTTGAAGTATTGCTTTTATAGTAACTGTTTGTATCTTCGTTACGGTTTTTCATAGGATATTGGATTTTAAAGACGGGGCTGGATTTCTATCCTGGCCCCATTTTTTTGTCTTTACTCTTCATTTTTTTCCTTCAGTGCTTGTTGCACCAGCAGTGCTTTACTTTCTCCTACCAGCGCTGCAACATCTTTAAGAGAAGCGTTACGAATATTATTCAGCGATTTAAATTCTTTCATTAGTGTTTCAATCGTGGCTTCACCAACGCCTTTAATATCATCCAGCTGCGTTTTAAAAGCACCTTTGCTTCGTTGAGCTCTGTGAAAAGTTATACCGAAGCGATGTACTTCATCCCTGATCATTCTGATCAATCGTAACGACTCACTATTGTAACCAAGCTTCAATGATTCTTTGTCGCCAGGGAAAAATATTTCTTCCACATTTTTAGCAAGCCCCACCACCGTCATTTTATTCTCAAGGTTCAATTCTTTTATACTTTCCATGGCCGACGAAAGCTGTCCCTTGCCACCATCAATGATCACCAGTTGTGGTAGAGGTTTTTCTTCGTCAACTAACCGTTTGTATCGGCGCATCACTACTTCTTTCATTGAAGCGAAGTCATTAATGCCCTGCACAGTTTTAATATTGAATTTGCGATAATCCTGTTTACTTGGTTCTCCGTTTTTAAAACACACCATTGCTGCTACAGGGTAAGCTCCCTGGAAATTTGAGTTATCAAAACATTCGATATGCAAGGGCAATTGAGGTAAATGAAGATCATCTTTTAATTGCTCAATAATCTTTAGATTACTTTCTTTTCGTTTATCTGTTAACTGTAATATTTTTTTGCGTTTGTATTCTTCAAAAAAGATAGCAGCATTTTTTTGAGATAGCTCCAGCAACTTTTTCTTTTCCCCTGCTTTCGGCACGGTGATCTTTAGTTCTTCATCGAGCAATTCAATTTCAACAGGCACAATTAATTCCGGCGATAAACTTTCGAACTTATTACGGATATAACTCACAGCAAACTCAAGTATTTCTTTCTCACTTTCCCCAAGCCTGCTTTCAAGTTGCAGGTTTTCAGTTTGAATAATGCTGCCGTTCTGCACCATCATATAATTCAAAAAGGCTTTTTCTTCATCTATCACAAGTGAGATAACATCAGCATCACCAAGTTTAGGATTAACTACAGTTGAAGTGGCACGGTAACTTTCTAAGTGCTCAATTTTTTTCCGGTTGATCTCTGCTTTTTCAAAATTAAGATCAGCAGCAAACTGTTTCATCTCTTCTTTCAAATGCCTGATGACAGGAGATAGATTTCCTTTCAGAATATTTTTTACCTGTTCAAGGTTTTCCTTGTAATCTTCCATTGATTGCAATCCTTCACAAGGCCCTTTACAATTGCCCAAATGGTATTCAAGACATACTTTGAATTTCCCTTTCTTAATATTTGCTTCGCTTAGATTGAGCTTGCAATTACGAATGGGAATATGCTGTCGTATAAAATCAATGAGATCACGCACCTTAGCAACGGACGTAAATGGGCCGAGATATGTTGAGCCGTCAATTATTTTTCGCCGGGTAAGAAAAACACGAGGGTATGCTTCGTGTTTAATAACAATGAAAGGATAACTTTTGTCATCTTTCAGATCAATATTAAAAACCGGTTGAAATTGTTTGATGAGTGAATTCTCTAAAAAGAATGCATCCTGCTCTGAATTAACAACAGTAAACTCAATGCTGTTAATACGACGAACCAGTTCCTGTGTTTTGTATGATTGAAGTGTTTTGTTAAAGTAAGATGAAACACGTTTACGCAGGTGTTTGGCTTTACCAACATACAATAACTTTTTATCTGCATCGTAATATTTGTAAATGCCAGGTTGTGCAGGAATGCCAGGTAAAACTTTTTTTAATTCAACTTCCGTCATGATCAATTGTCTTCACGATCGTCCCAGATCACTTTTTCTGTAACGATTGTTTCAGGTTCATTTTTCTTAGCACGTGCTGTAATGAGGACAAAACTTTTATTATGCTTCCAAAGTAATTGCTGCGTAAATAGTGAGTCGCCTTTCTCTTCATGACGAATAAGATATAACTGGCTGATCATTTCCTTTTCGGGGTTGACATAAATATCAACTCTTGATACTGGTAATTTTTCATTTTCAGTCTCATAAGTAATAGTCACTGTTTCAATGGTAGCATCAGCAAAGGAGGTTTCTTTGAAGTATTTTTCAAAATTCTTTTTCTCCAATTCTTTAACAAGGAAGGGCTGAATAATTGCCCTTACCTGTTCTTTGCTGATGAATTGAGAATCGGTATAAATGCTGTCTTGTTGTACGTTTACTTTGAGGAAAGCAAAAGGAACAGAATCGATATATTTTAATTGTCCTTTCAGATAGGAGGAGACATCAATAAAATTCTTAGGCTCTTTTTTCTGATTTTTACAACTGGTAAATGTAACCAAAGCAATAGCAAATACTGCAGCAAAGAAAAAACGTATCATGCTGTAAAAATATCGAAAACTATAGTCGGAAAAATGCGGGTGGTCTAATCAACCCAAATCATTTGAGGGTTTTAACGATCCCGATCCGGAAACCATAATCAACTAAATGTTCTTTGATGGGATATCCATCCTGAGAATTCGAAAATAACTGGTAACGTAGCTGTGGTCCCGCCTGTAATTGAATATCCTTTAAATTCCAGCGGAGGAATGTTTCAAGTGAAGTATTAAGATTAAGGTTACTTAACAGATCAGGCGCTTTGATATATTTCTCTGAATTCCCGGTTAGCAGGTAGCCAGAAGCGGAAAGGAGATAGGTTGGCTGAATATTGGTTGCGAACTGCCATTGCAATTTTCTTTTGCCTGCAAGCTTAAATTCAAGGCCAACGGGAAGCGATAGTTGGTAAGTTTCATTTGCAACCTCATCACTTTTATAGAGGCCGTTGTTATTTTGGCTACTCAGTGAGGTGACACGTTGAATTACGCCAGTGTTGTTGTTCATGACAACAGTTGCCACTTGTGGATTTGATCTGTACAAATCAACATTATAACGAGTGTAATTAATTTGAATGCCGGTTCTGAAATTAATGTTTTTAGTCCAAGGTAAAAGAATTGCTGCCCCAAACTCTACACCAACAGAAGGGCTATGCTTGGCGATCTTTTCGGGGTCTTGTTGCCAAACATTACCGAAGGTGAGTTTGTTGTCACTATAGAGCACACGATAACTGGCAGAAGACGCTATGTAAAATTGTAATTGTCTTTTTGGCTTCGGAACCGTTATTACTGGCAGTTCTACGTTGGCAGTTAAAGTTGCTTCAGTTTGAGCTGGTTCGTTTAATGCCGAAGGTTCACTCACTGTAACATCAGTAACCTTATCTTCAGCAATAGTATTTACAACAAGAGAAGGAACTATTGAATTTTGTTCAATATCAATTGTGGCCTTTGTGAGAGATTGCATCTCTTCAACGTTTGGAAGCACAGGGGCTGTTTCAGTTTGCTGATTGTTGATTTCATCAGCTTCAGTTTCGATTGCTTCAGCAGAAATTGTTGCCGGTAGTTCAGAAGAAACAGGATTTATTTTAATGGCCGCTGTAATTGGAATAACCTTCGCAGTATTTTTTATTGCTGGAACAGTAGTGACAGGAAGTTCATTGCCATCCACAAAGTTTGAAATAATGGGGGCTTTGCGATCTTTCGTGGTTTGCTCATCGGAAATAGAAATGGCAAAGCCCAACAAAAGAGCAGCACTTAAGCCAATTGACTTGAAATTGAAAAGATTGTTTTTAGGATGAATTCGTTTCTGAATATTTTCCCACGACTGCTGGGATGGGTACATACGATACTCATCTGCGCTGTCCTTCAGCATTTGTTCAAAAGATTCGTCCTGGTACATAAAGCGCTCCATAATCAGTTTTTGTTTTGGTTGTACGGATTATTAAAACCGAGCATGGGCTGCTGCTACCCATTCACCCTGTTTCTGCGGCCGGAAAATGATTTTTTTCTGTACTAAAATCTGTTCCAGCATTGCTTTGGCTCTTGTGTATTGCGATCGGCTGGTACTTTCTTCAATATCCAACATCGTTGAAATTTCACGATGTGAGTACCCGTCGATTGCAAACAGGTTCAAGACCGTTCGGTAACCAATGGGCAACATTCGTATGCACTCGATTACCTGTTTGGCCTGAATGATCGAAGGAACACTATCTTCTCTTACCTGCAACGTATGTGCCTGGGTAATATCCACACTGTCATTAAACTTCTTGTGCTTTTTAATGTGATTAATACATGTGTGAACAATAATGCGCCTGATCCAACCTTCAAAAGAGCCTTTGTTTTGAAACTGATGAATTTGTGTGAATACCCTGATAAAGCCTTCCTGCAACATATCTTCCGCATCTTCCCGGTTACGGGCAAAACGGTAACAAACTGCCAGCATTTTAGGGCTATACTTACTGTATAGTTCCTGCTGTGCGGCGGGCTGATTTTTCAGACATGCTTGTAAGAGTGCTTCCTCAGTCATTCACAGATGGGTTTGCAACCCTCAATTTAGACAAATTAATTGAAACTACTGCTGCATTCCTTTTAAAAAAAGCAGCAGTAGTTTTCACAAAAGCGGAGCTTAAAGTTCAACCCGGGCAGCTATAATAAAATTTCTGCCTGGTGCTGAAAAGCCGGAAGCAAAGTAGCGGTAGTTACGGTCGAAAATGTTTTCGATGGCAAACTGAAGGGTTACAGGTTTAAAGCTGTAAGATGTGCGAAGGTTAAATGTGATCCAGCCGGGCATGCCATCTGCAGTTGCATATTGTGCATTGTCCTCGCCATCGGCATTGTACTGATCCAGTTTTTTCCATCCGTTGTATAAAGCAAATACTTCAGCCATCACCTTATTTTTTTGATAGCTGATACTTGTTTTACCAAACACCGGCGGAATATGATCTAAAGGTTTTGATGAAACTTTCTTGCTCACTAATGCATAACTGCCATCGCTTTGTTTTTCGTAAACAGAAGAGTTCTTATTCTGGTCTGTTTCAAAGCGACCTCTTGTAAAGTTGATCTGGCTACTGAAAGTGATGTACTTTGCAACTGTAGCATATACCGCAGCTGATACACCATACAAATAAGCTTTGTTGGCATTGGTATTAGCAAGCACCTGGCTTCTTACACCGTTGTAATCAATGGAGTCCTGACCATTTAACCGATAAGGAGCTTTTACCAATGCATTCCTGAACCAGGTATAAAATGCACTCACTTCTATACGAACACTATTAGAAATGGTTTGACTGATGCCAAGATCAATATTGTATGTTCTTTCCGGTTTTATTTCGGCATTAGGCACTACTACTTGCCGAGCCGCAGTACTTGATTCAAAGATTTTCGCCAGGTCATCCACGTTAGGCGCACGGAAACCGCTGGCAAAATTGACACTCAGTTTTGTTCCCGAAACTGGTAAGTAAACCAATCCAACATTTCCTGTAACAGTTGTATTGTTTTGATTGATTTCAGTAAACGGTAAGCTGAAAAATGAATTATCGGCAATGGTTGAATGAAGACGAATGGTTTGTAATCGCAGGCCATCATTCAGCACCAATTTTTTGTTCTTGAATTTGTAGATGTGTTGTGCAAACAAACCAGCATTCAGCTGGGTATTATCTCCGTTCGGATATCTTGTATCTAATTTTTGAGATGCACCCGTATTGATATTCACTCTTAATGCTGTTGATTTCAATGTATTGAATTGCCCATCGGCACCGAGTGTTAACTCGTTACTACCCCAGATCTTTCTTGTATCTAATACAAAACCTGCCACGTTCACTTTTTCAACTCTTCCATCTAAACGATCATACCGACGATAATCTCTTGTGTACCTGCTTTCTTCAATTGCCTGGTAGTTAAGATTAAGATTGATATTATCGAACCAACCTGCTTTTGCAATACTTAAATCGTAAGCTGCAAGTAAACGCTCCTGCGGCCCATAATACCATTCTGCATACCGCAAAGTGCCATTACGTTTATCCTGCAAACGATCATAACGGGGAACATTCGTTGTAGTGGAGTATTGAACATTCAACGAATGCGAAACTTTTTCTGATTGTTTGAACAACAGTTTTTGCAATAGATCCCATTGTTTGTAACCCGAAAATTTTTGCACCTGCGGATCAGGATTTTTTACAACAGAATCAATTCCATTGATACGTGTCATAAAAGAATCTCTGCGACCGAATGTTAGATAATCATCATTATAATTCTTACCCATCATCATATCGCCAAAATCACTGTAGGTAAATGATTGCAGCCAGGCAAACTTTTTCCATCCGAGGTTAATGTCTTCGTGTACTGTTGTTTCGTTGTTGGCAGAACTGTAACGTACAAAACCGGAACCCTTTACAAGTGTGGTACCATTGTTTGATAAAACGGGATCTTTTGTACGAAAGTGTACCACACCACCTAATGCATCACTTCCATAGATAGTTGATGCAGGTCCATACAACACCTCCATACTTGAAAGCATATTTTGGTCAACAGTTATAGCATTTTGTAAATGTCCCGCCCGATAGATAAGATTGTTCAAACGAACACCATCCACTACAAGCAATACACGACTTGCTTCAAACCCCCGGATAACAGGGCTGCTCCCGCCTTGCTGACTTTTTTGCACGAATACATTACCGGTATTCATCAACAGATCGCCTGTATTTTGAGCGTTTACTTTGCTGATATATTTTGAACTAATAACATCAATACGTTGTGCAATATTTAATTTCTTTTCGGGAAACTTGCTTGCACTGATCACTACTTCTGAAAGTTCTCTGGTACTATCGCTTACTGGTTCCTGCGCATGCGCACACAACCCCGCAATGCTTGCCAGGAAGACAAATATTATTTTTCTCATTCTTTTGGTTTGACAGAATATAAATACATAGTATCCGCAAACAAGATCGCATACAGGATCTCATTGCAGATATCATTTCTTAAACTTGATTAAAATGTATTTACGCTGGTCGTGGTGGAGGAGTGAGAAAACCCAGGAAAGGGGAATGATAAAAAGATTGCCGAAACAGGTTTTTTGAAATGCCTGTTCCGGCTGTATAAATAAAAACGTTAGCTGATTCAGATGGTAATGCCAATGCAGAAAGAAATTGCACTGTTTGTTTTGACTGTTTTGATTGCTGCTCCGATTGTTGATGGATCATTCGCTTTAACGCTTTCTCTTTTGCATCGTACAAACCGGTAAGAACAAGCTCATCACCATCAACAACTATTTTCTTTACATCAAACATTTCAGTACCAAGCACACACTCTTTATTGGGTTTTACCCATTGAACAGAACTTGCTTTTACACGAATGCTGACAAGTTGTTTTTTTTCTAACTCTTCCAGCATTTCCTGTTGAACATAAATTTGATTGAGCTGTAACAAAACAGGAGAAATCATCGGCAAACCGAAGCCAATGAGTAAACAGATCGCAGTTATCGTTCTGATAATTTGCATTATTGGATCAACACATCGCCAGTCATTTCTTTAGGGATTGGCAACCCCATCATTGTAAGAATGGATGGTGCAATATCTCCCAATTTCCCCGGTTTAACGGTTCCTTTCCATGAACGGTCGATCACAAATAATGGAACAGGGTTAAGCGTATGCGCTGTGTTAGGTGTACCATCTTCGTTGATCATATAATCGGCATTGCCATGATCGGCTGTAAGAAAAACAGTATAACCATGATTCAATGCTGCAGTTACAACACGCTTCACGCATGCATCAACTGTTTCAACTGCTTTAATAGCAGCTGGAAAAATACCGGTATGTCCTACCATATCCGCATTCGCATAATTCAAACAAATAAAATCCGCTGTTTCATCTTCAATCTCGGGAACAATTGCATCGGTTACTTCAACGGCACTCATTTCCGGTTGCAGATCGTACGTAGCAACTTTGGGAGAGGGGATCATGATGCGTTTCTCGCCTTCAAATGTTTTTTCTCTGCCACCGCTAAAGAAGAAACTTACATGCGGATATTTTTCTGTTTCAGCTATACGAATCTGTGAGCGATTATGCATTTCCAACACTTCGCCCAATGTTTTACTGAGGTTGTCAGTTTCAAATATCACATGCACATTGTTATATGTTTTATCATACTCCGTCATTGTGGTATAGTGCAGGTTGAGTTTGTGCATCGCAAACTCCGGCATATCAAATTGTGTTAACACCTGTGTTATTTCACGACAACGATCGGTACGAAAATTAAAACAGATCACGGCGTCACCATCTTTAATCGACGAATCAACTGTGTTGCTGTTAATGATTGGTTTCAGGAATTCATCTGTTACGCCGCTTTCATAAGAAGCAGCAAGCGATTTTAATACATCCGTCGATTTTTCACCAACTCCCTTCACCAAAGCATCATAAGCAAGCTTAACACGTTCCCAACGTTTATCACGGTCCATTGCATAGTAACGACCGGTTACTGATGCAATAACTCCCGTAGTGGCAGCAAGATGATTTTGAACTTCAGTTAAATAAGCTAAACCACTTTTAGGATCGGTATCACGACCATCGGTAAACGCATGAACGAACACGTTGCTGAGTCCTTTTTGCTTGCATAAACTTGTAATGGCTTTCAGGTGACTTGTGTGTGAATGCACACCACCATCACTCACAAGCCCGATAATATGTAGAGGTTTTTTATTCGCAATGGCATAATCAATGCTGTCGTTAAGGGTTTTATTTGCCGCTAGCTCACCGCTGCCAACGGCAACATGAATACGCTGGAGTTCCTGGTAAACAACACGACCAGCACCAAGGTTAAGATGACCTACTTCACTATTGCCCATTTGACCATCGGGTAAACCCACTGCTTCGCCGCAGGTAATCAACGTGGTATTTGGATATTGGCTGTAAAGACTACTAACAAACGGTACATTGGCATTTTGGATGGCATCGGCTGAAGGCACTTTTCCCAGGCCCCAACCGTCCATTATCACGAGAATTGCTTTTTTCTTTGTCATACGGCCAAAATTACTTTATTTGGGTTAAAATCATTTGTTTAGAAGGGCTGACAACTAACAGCCCACTTTGTGCGTCTGAATAGTGTTTTTATGGCATGTTTTTCGTTATAAATCAGTAAATCTAGCGGTATGAAAACAAAGAACCATTTTCTACAAATAGCCACCTTGTTTATCCTGGCTGTGTTTACAGTTTCGTTTACACAGAAGGATGATATTGTGGCCGCCTTAAAAACGGGTAATGTCGAAAAAATGTCGAAGTATTTCGACAATACGATTGACGTAACCGTTCCGGGCAAAAGCAATGCTTTTAGCAAGGGGCAGGCAGAGTTGGTGATCAAAGATTTTTTTAACCTGAATAAGGTAAAGAATTTTGAATTGCAGCACTCAGGCAGTAATCCTTCATCAAACTTTATTATTGGTAACCTTTCAACAGCAGGTGGCACTTATCGTACAACTGTTTATATGCGCACAAAAGGCGACAAGCAGTTGATACAGGGTGTGGAGTTTGAACAAAAAAATTAAGCAAACGGGAAGTTAAGTACTATAAGCCCTTCGCTCTGCGGAGGGCTTTTTCGTATGCATTTTGTTGAAAAAATTTTCATGTACGTTTGTGGCATGGTAGCAAACTATGATGAACTGTTGCAGCAACTTATTGCTTCAGCTTTAAAAGAAGATATTGGAGAAGGCGATCATTCAACCCTTAGCTGTATTGCTCCCGAAGCAAAAGGCAAAGCTGTTTTGAAAATAAAAGAAGCAGGTGTGCTTGCCGGAATGAAAGTAGCAGAATCCATTTTTCGTTTTCAACAGCCGGATATTGTTTTTCATCCCCACAAAAAAGATGGCGACCTGATGGAGTTTGGTGAAATTGCTTTTGAAGTAGAAGCAAGTGTACATACCATTCTTCAATGCGAACGCCTGGTGTTAAATTGCATGCAACGCATGAGTGGAATTGCAACGCTTACAAAAACTTATTCAGATAAATTAGCTGGGTATAAAACCCGCATTCTCGACACAAGAAAGACAACTCCTAATTTTCGTTTGCTTGAAAAAGAAGCTGTGGCAATTGGCGGAGGATACAACCACAGGTTTGCATTATACGATATGATTATGTTAAAGGACAATCACATTGATTATTGCGGCGGAATTGAAGCAGCCATTGAAAAAGCATATTCGTATGTTCAGCAGGTGAAGCCGGGATTGAAAATAGAAGTGGAAACAAGAAATATTGACGACGTAAAAAGAGTATTGGCTACAGGCAAAGTTGATCGCATTATGTTAGATAACTTTACACCTGAACTCATTAAAGAAGCAGTTGCACTAATAAGTGAAACTGTAGAAACAGAAGCAAGTGGCGGCATTAACCTTTCAAATATTCAAACCTATGCAGAAACAGGTGTTGACTATGTGAGCGTAGGTGCACTTATTCACCAGGCACGTAGTCTCGATTTAAGTTTAAAAGCAGTTGGAGAAAGTAAATAAAGTAACCATGAGTAAGAAAGTTAAACCCGACAGCAGAGGGTTTGTATTTAGCACTGACCCCAATTTCAGATTCGAAGAAGAAAACGAACAAATAGAAACCCTGGCGCCGGCTTTGCAAAATCTGCGTGTAAAATTGGAAACAAAGCACCGGGCTGGAAAGATGGTTACACTTGTTGACGGATTTGTTGGCACGGCCGAAGACGCAGAGAAACTGGGCAAACAGCTCAAGAATGTTTGTGGCACGGGTGGTTCAGTAAAAGAAGGAGAAATTATTGTGCAGGGCGATCAGCGGGATAAAGTAGTGCAATACCTGCTTAAGAATGGTTACAGTAAAACAAAAAAGTCGGGATGACGTTTAGTGATGAACCAAACATGGTTTTAATTACTTTTACAATACACATAAGTGAACCAAACTATCTAACCAGTGATGTCAATCATTCTTTTAGGTGCATACACAGCCCGGCTTGAGCTGTTTAAATTCTTCTTTTTCCTGGCCTTTGGTGCCCTGGTGTGGAGTTTCTTCCTGTTTTATGATGCTTCAGGCTCATCTGCCCGTCGACGTAAAAAGAAAAGGGCCATTATTTTAATGATCGTTTCTTCCTTATTAGTTGCTGGTATGTCGGTAACATGGTTGTTGAGTAAAACCAATATGGGGTGGTGGTTCGATAAGTGATGAGGTTCAGTAACTATTGCGGGATATATTCATCATCCTCATTTAATCTTCTTTCCTCTCTTCATCATTACGGAAATAACTTAATGCACCGCTTGGACATTTGTTCACCTGATCAATAATTTGCTCCGTTGATGCAGCATTTGCATCTATCCATGGCCGTTTCCTGGGGTTAAACACTTGCATTAAACCTTTCCAGCAAAGTGTGGAATGAATACAGGTGTCGGGTTTCCACACAATCGTTATTTCTCCGTTTGTATAGCTGTGTGTTGACTTTGGCATGCAGATGGTAGTTGTTTTAGGAGCCATTCATCATCTCAATGGCTGCAGTTCTCTAAAAATCGATTATTTTTATTGTAAATTAAGATATGGTATTTAAAATTTCAGAAGGCGTAAAGGTAAGTGTGGAAACATACTACCAACCAGATTACAGCGATCCGGTTGCCGCTGAATATATGTTTGCCTATCGTATAACCATTGAAAACAATAATACGTTTCCTGTAAAACTATTGCAACGGCAGTGGAATATTTTCGATAGTAACGGATCCTATAAAGAAATTGAAGGGGAAGGAGTGGTGGGGGTGCAACCTGTTATTTTGCCGGGAGATCAATATCAATATGTTAGTGGCTGCAATCTTAAAACTGAGATGGGAAAAATGGAGGGCAACTACAGCATGGAAAACCTGCACACAAAAAAGCAATTTAAAGTGAACATACCCATGTTTGAAATGATTGCACCTTTTAAAAATAACTAATCTGTTATTTTAACAGTATTGCTGTGTATAGTAGCCATACACAACTGATTTCATCATTTTTTTGAACTACCTTTACACACTGCATTTTGCAGCTTGTTTCAATGGCTAAAGTTACTTTCAATAATAAAAATTCGGTTTTCTTTTCTGATCTCAAGCAAGCAGTAGAGAATTATTTTTTGCATACAAATACCCGCAAAACCGGCAATTTCAAGCTTTATATTAAAACAATTGTTTTAATACCGGCGGCAGTGCTTATCTATATTCTTTTATTAACGGTGTCAATGCCTGCGTGGCTATCGTTGTTGTTGTGTGCAATACTGGGTGTTGTATTTGCAAGTATTGGTTTTAATGTAATGCACGATGCTAATCACGGAAGTTACAGCAGGAAAAAGTGGGTGAATAATTTATTGGGTTATACTATAAATGCCTTGGGCGGAAATTCATTTATCTGGAAATTCAAACACAACATTATACATCACACCTATACAAACGTTGATGGTGTAGACGATGATATTGCCCGCAGCCCTTTAATGCGTCAATGCCAAACCCAGGTGTGGAAGCCGGCTCACAAGTATCAACACATTTATGTTATATTTCTTTATGCAATTTCTTCTTTAGCCTGGGCAGCTTATCTTGATTTTGATAAATACTTCAAGCGAAAAGTGAATAGCACACCCATGCAAAAAATGAAAGTGAGTGATCATGTCATTTTTTGGGTGAGCAAGTTGTTGTATGTATTTTTCTATGCAATATTACCGATATGGGTGCTTGGGTTTACACCGTGGCTTATTGGTTATCTGGTAATGGAAATTGTTCTTGGTTTTGTATTGGCCATTGTTTTTCAACTGGCGCATGTGGTGGAAGAAACAGAATTTGAATACGCAGGACCAAATAATACATTGCTTATCGAAAATGAATGGGCTGTTCATCAGGTAAAGACAACTTCAAATTTTGCCCCCCGCAATAAAATTGTATCATGGCTGGCAGGTGGTTTAAACTACCAGGTGGAGCATCATCTTTTTCCACGAATCAGCCATATTCATTACCCGGCAATCAGCAAAATAGTGCAACAGAAATGTGAAGAGTATAAGTTGCCTTACAATTCTATTTCAACTATGCGTGCTGCAATTGTTTCTCATTTTCGTATGATGAAACAAATGGGCCGTCCTCCGCAAACTGCTTAATGTGGTTTATATCCCGATTCGTTGTAAATGATTTTGTTCGGCGTTTTCATTAATTGCGGTAGCGTAACAGCAGCATTTTTTTTCATGTAAGACTTTACAATTTTCCAGCCGAGAAAGGCGCCAATATTTCCCGGGCTTTGTTCGGGCATTCCTTGTGTTGTTGGGCCGTCGGTAATAAAATTCTGAATGCGTGAAGGATCAATTTCATAAAGCAGGTTTTGCTGGATGAAGAAATTGTAAACGCTGCGTTCATTGTCTTCACACCAATCGAGTTGTTTTCCTGTATAGCCTATCAATAATGTATCATTGGTATTAGGAAGAAAGTGACTTAAAACGTAAAGGCGTTTACCTTTCTCAACAAATCGTTCAATGAGCGGATAGCGATTACTGCTATCAGGATAAAGGTCGTCAATCACTAATGTAAACACATCGCTGGCAATAAACTCTTTCGAAAACCTGCGGCTACGATATAGCGGCGCAATGCTGCTGATATAGCCCGCATCGTTATAAATTGAATATTCCTTTCCTAAATAAAATTGCAGACCAATAGCGAGGAAGTTTTCACCCAGGTAATTAGGGCTGGGTTCATTGTTACTCATCGGTGCCAATGCATCCATCGGTCCAACGGTAGTAATAATGGTTGGAATTTGGTACAACGGAAAATAATGTTTTACATATCGAAAACCGGTGGTGAGTTCTTCTGTGGTATTGCTGAAATTCTTGTATAGCTTTTGTGAAGCATCGTAGACAGGTTTATTAAGATGCAAAAAGCGTTTGCTGCCTTCAAATGCCAGGGCATTACTGTCAACTACGTGTCCAAGTCCCAACACATGATTAATAAACAGCGCAAGGAAGGTGGGATATTTTTGTTGTAACTGTTGCAGACCTTGTTTCGTGCTGTTGCTGTCAACAGCAAAAAAGTCCTGTTCAAAACGTTCCACTTTAAGATCAACCTTAATGCCCGAAACATCAGGCGCATTCGTTTTGTCATTACAAGAAAAAATGGCTACAAGTAGAAAAAGGGGTAATAAATTTTTCATGCTGTTCACTAACGGAATATTCATGTGTTAATTGTTCTTGTTTTTTGCCACATAGCAACCATAAAAAGTGGCTTCGCTATAGTTCGGTCCTTTTTATGGTTATTTCATTTGAATGTTGTGAGGTTCTGTGGCTGAAATTCGTGAAATTTGATGAATGAAAATATTTCTTGCCCAGCAAAATTATCATATTGGCAACTTCGAGAGTAATACGAAAAAAATAATCCAGGCAATTGAAGAGGCTAAAGTAAAAGGTGCTGAATTAATACTGTTCAGCGAACTCAGCGTTTGCGGCTATCCGCCAAGAGATTTTTTAGAGTTCAATGATTTCCTGAATAAGTGCAAAGAAGCTATCGATCAAATTACACAGCATGCCGATACTATTGCGGTGGTGATTGGTGCACCTGATCGTAACAAACGTGTTGAAGGAAAGGATTTGCATAACGCTGCGTATTTTTTATACGAAAATGAAATAAAAGCTGTTGTGCATAAAACCTGCTTGCCCAACTACGATGTGTTTGACGAGTACCGGTATTTTGAACCAGCCTACGAATGGAATATTGTTGAGTTTAAAGGCAAAAAGTTAGCCATTACTATTTGTGAAGATATCTGGAACCTGGGCGATAATCCTTTATACCTTACTTGCCCAATGGATGAGCTAATGAAATATCAACCGGATGTAATGTTGAATTTGTCTGCTTCGCCATTTGATTATACGCATGTTGAAGACAGGAAAGCTATTGTAAAACTGAATGTGCAGAAATACAAATTGCCAATGCTGTATTGCAATTGTGTCGGCAGTCAAACAGAAATTGTTTTTGATGGCGGTTCATTGGTGTTTGATAAGCATGCAAACATGGTGAAACATTTATCATTCTTTAACGAAGAGCTGGTGAGTGTAGAGTTAAATGACGATGGCACATTTGCAGAGCCAATCATTGCAACTGCGGATACATTACCGAATGAAGAACTTAATCCAATCGATTTGGATGAAACCCTGTGCATTGCTGAAATACACGATGCAATTGTGCTGGGTATTCGTGATTACTTCAGCAAAATGGGATTTACAAAAGCGATTCTTGGAAGCAGTGGCGGTATCGACAGTGCTGTTACACTTGCATTGGCTTGCACAGCATTAGGAAAACAAAACGTTAGGGCAGTTTTATTGCCATCACAATACTCAACAGGTCATAGTGTAAGTGATGCTGAACAACTGAGCAAGCATCTTGGCAATCCTTACGACATTGTGCCGATCAAAAATATTTACGATGCGTTCTTAACAGAACTAAAACCCATCTTTAAGGGTTTACCTTTTTCAGTGGCTGAAGAAAACATTCAAAGTAGAAGCCGTGGAAATATACTGATGGCAATTGCTAATAAATTCAATTATATTTTATTGAACACTTCCAATAAAAGCGAACTTGCAACAGGCTATGGAACGTTATACGGCGATATGGCTGGTGGTATTGGCGTGCTGGGCGACTGTTATAAACTGCAGGTGTACGAACTGGCGAAATACATCAATCGTAATGAGGAAATTATTCCGGTGAATATCATCACTAAACCACCAAGTGCAGAATTAAGGCCGGGACAAAAAGATTCCGATTCATTGCCGGATTATTCTATTCTTGATAAAATATTGTATCAATACATTGAGTGCAGGCAAGGACCCAATGATATCAAAGCAATGGGTTTTGATGCAGCTCTTGTTGATCGTGTATTGAAAATGGTAAACGTGAATGAGTATAAGCGCAACCAGTTTTGTCCCATCATTCGTGTTTCACCAAAAGCCTTTGGTGTAGGAAGGAGAGTGCCAATTGTTGGAAAATATTTAAGTTGATTTTTCACTAATTCACCTGCTTTACTTATCTAAATTCATACGCATGCAACGTGAAGGTTTCGCTATTACAACGGAAACAAGTTTTTTTAATGTTGAATTCATTCATGAATTTTTGTCGAAATCCTATTGGGCAGAAGATATCCCGATTGAAACGGTACAAAAGTCGATCGACAATTCACTTTGCTTTGGCGTGTTTCATCTGGGCAGGCAAATTGGTTTTGCAAGAGTTATTACAGACAAAGCAACATTCGGTTACCTGGCTGATGTGTTTATTGATGAAGCATATCGTGGACAAGGATTGAGCAAATGGTTGATGGAAGAAATTATGGCGCATGAAGATTTGCAAGGTCTTCGTCGCTTTATGTTGGCCACCCGTGATGCACATGGATTATACAGGCAATCTGGATTTTCGGAACTTACTTTTCCGGAACGTTGGATGCAGATTCATAAGCCGGGTATTTACAAAAAAGCCGTAGAATAAGTGTTTGCTGCTGTTTAAATCAGCTTGCATTTTATTGAATAATTGTTGAATTTAGTTTTCGGATCAGCAACTTTTCATTCTTACATAAATAAAAATTGTTTTATGCCGAATCGAATAATACTCAGTTTGTCGATCATTTTTCTTTTACTTTCATTTCAACTAAAAGCACAGGATACAACTATATGGACAGAGGCTGACAGAACATTTTTGCTGCAAAATTTATCTCGTTCTAAAGAAGCATTGATAAAAGAAACTCAAGGCTTAACAGATAAGCAATGGAATTTTAAAGAATCACCTGATCGGTGGAGCATCAAACAAATTACAGAACACATTGGTATTTGGGAATTATTAATCACTCATGAAATAAGCCGTGCTCTAAGCGGTGGACGTCAACCTGAATTAAACAAAAAAGCAAAACCCGATTCTATTTATTATGCGTTTATAACAGAAGATAAAGCACATATTGCTGAAGAGTATACAAAACCATTTACTTATACAGTGCCAATGGGTTTAGCTGAAGGAAAGGATTACCTGGCGTGGGTTTTGAAAATGCGGAACGAATCAATTGACTATATAAAGACCACAAAAGATGATCTGCGTTTTTATTTTCAATATCCCGGCCGGCCCAGTGTTCATCAACGGTATATTACCATGTTTGGTCATGCGGACCGACATCTAAAACAGATACTAAAAGTAAAAGCCCATCCAAATTATCCCCGGTAATAATTAATGTTGTGGATAGGGTTGTCCGCAGGTTTCAAAAACCAGTGGACAGTTTCTGTTTATATTTGCCCAAATTTTGAGTTATGTTACAATTGGCATTTATCCGCCAGAACAAGGAGTTAGTGAAAGAAAGATTGGCAGTGAAGCATTTTGCTGATGTAAATCTTGTTGACCAGATTATCGATCTGGATGAGCAACGCAGGAAAGCTCAGTTGGGAAATGATGAGTTGGCCGCAAAAGTGAATGCAGCTTCAAAAGAGATCGGTATGCTCATGGGAAAAGGACAAAAAGATGCAGCCGAACAAAAGAAAACTGAAGTAGCCCAGTATAAAGAATCATCCAAACAAATTGCCGACGAGTTGAATGCGTTGGAAAAGCAGGTGAACGATCTCCTGGTGCGCTTGCCTAATCTTCCATCTACTTTGGTACCTGCCGGTAAAACACCCGAAGATAATTTGAATGTAAAAGAAAGTGGCGATGAACCTGTATTACCTGCCAATGCAAAACCGCATTGGGAGTTAATTGAGCAGTACGATATTGTAAATTTTGAGTTAGGTGTGAAGATCACTGGCAGAGGTTTTCCTGTTTACAAAGGAAAGGGTGCTAAGTTGCAACGGGCGCTCATCAGCTATTTTCTTGACTACAATACCGCTGCAGGTTACACCGAATACATTCCGCCTTATATGGTGAATGAGGCATCTGCTTACGGTACCGGTCAACTGCCGGATAAAGAAGGTCAGATGTATCATATGCAGGAAGATAATTTTTTTATGATACCAACTGCCGAAGTGCCGGTTACAAATATTTATCGTGATGAGATCGTAAAGGAAACTGAACTGCCGATAAAATTAACTGCATACACGCCTTGCTTCAGAAGAGAGGCGGGAAGTTTTGGAGCAGATGTTCGGGGGTTGAATCGTGTACATCAATTTGATAAAGTAGAGATCATTCAACTTGTTCATCCCGATAAAAGTTATGCAGCATTAGATGAAATGGTTGCGCATGTTGAAAAGCTATTACAAAACCTGGGTTTGAAATACCGCATACTACGTTTATGTGGTGGCGACATGAGTTTCACTTCTGCCTTAACTTATGATTTTGAAGTGTGGAGTGCAGCACAAAAGAAATGGCTTGAGTGCAGCAGTGTAAGTAATTTCGAAAGCTTCCAGACCAATCGTATGAAAGTTCGTTTTAAAGATGAAAATGGCAAAATGCAATTGGTTCATTCATTGAACGGAAGTTCTTTAGCATTACCAAGAATTCTTGCTTCATTGCTGGAGAATAATCAAACCGAAAATGGAATCAACATACCTGAAGTGTTGCAACCTTATTTTGGTTCAAATGTTTTGAGCTAATAGCGACATTCATAAATGAAAACGCCCCTGCATTTTACAAGGGCGTTTTTTATTTGCAGGAAGTTATCTTAATGTTTCCCTGGGACCACCAATGGCAAAGGTTGCCTGCATGCGCAACGCCTGGCCTTTTGTAAACATATACATGCATGCATCGTCGGTATAATCCATATAATTCATCGTCATCTCAATACTACCGTCGCAGCTGCTTATTTTGTTTGCAGCAGGGCAACCGAAATTGTAAGTAGCGTGAACGGGTGTGTCATCTACATGGTCGTCGCCACATTTCCTGTCGCCCCAAATATGTGAGAGGTTAAAGTAGTGACCTACTTCATGCGTAGCAGTTCTGCCCTTGTCATAGTCTTCGTATAAATTATAATTATTTCCCCGTCCAAATGCACGTGTTGCTATTACAACGCCATCAGTTGATTTATTGCCCCCGGGAAATTGTGCGTAACCGAGTATGCCGCCACCCATATTGCATACCCAGATGTTCAATGTTGTTTCAGGATTTGTTGCATCAATGCCGCCACGGTTGGCAAACTTCATTGCGTTATTGGTGGAGAACGATGTAACGGTTGTGTTTTTACGTACAATCTTATCGAGAACAAATTTTATTGTTGTATTACCCGATTTTACATTGTTGTAAGTTGCTGTTGAAAACAAATCTTTATTCGTTGCGGAAAAATCTTCGTTCAAAACATCTACCTGTGAATTGATTTGTTTGTCAGAAATATTTTCGGAAGCTGTGCTGTATAATACATTCACAACAACGGGTACTTCCATTGTGCCATCTGCAAGTAAGCGGAAGGCTGCAGGGTTCTGCATAAATTTATTGGTGAATGCCTCTATTTCGTTCATTCGTTTTTGTAAAGAAGGATCGGCTTTTAGTTGTTCTTGAAATACTTCGTATGTGCGGCAGCCTTTTCCTTCCGCTGATAATGTAAGATCATTATCTGTCAGTTTTGAGCTTTCTTGATTTGGTTTTGAGCAACTCCAAATGAATAACATTATCAGTAATCCATATTTTGCTTTCATATAAATTCAATTTGCATGTGATGAAATGAATCGGATGTATAAGCTACAATATTTGTTGCACCAATAAAAGCGTCTTTGCAATTATTCATAAAAAAGCCCCGTCGTTCGACGGGGCCATTTTTCTCATGTTGATTTACGAAAGCCATTAAGGACGTAAGCCCGCTCTAGGACCACCCACTGCAAAAGTTGCACGCATGCGTGTTTCCTGGCCGGCAGAAAACATGTACATACAACGATCATCAGAATAATCCATATAATTCATTGTCATTTCAATTGGTCTGCCACTGCACTTACTGGTTGTATTTGCAGCCGGGCATCCATAGTTTGCTCCATCATGGCCTGGAGTATCGCCTACAAAATCATCACCGCAACGTCTGTCGCCCCAGATATGACGCAGGTTCAACCAGTGACCAACTTCATGGGTTGCAGTTCTGCCTAAATCGTAAGTGTTTATGTAAGTGCCTTGGGGATATTTAGCTCTGCTTCCAAATGCACTGTAAAGAATTACAACACCATCCGTTGCAGAAGATTGACCAGGAAATTGAGCATAGCCTAAATAGCTACCAAGGTTACAACTCCACATATTTAATGCAGTAGTTGGGTTGGTTGGATCAATACCGCCTTGTGAACTTTTTTTCATTGCATCATTTGTACTCCATGAAGTAACTGTAGTTGGTTTACGAATAACGCCTGCTAATTCAAAACGGATATTAGTTGAACCGGCTTTAACTGATTGGTAAGTGGTGGTGCTGTTTACATCAGCATTACTGCCTGCAAAATCTTCGTTTAGTACATCAATCTGCGATTGGATCTGTTCAGCAGAAATATTTTCAGCAGGAGTTCTGTGAAGCACATTCACATATACCGGAATGACCATGACATCCCCCTCTAACCTACCTGCAACATTTTGAGCTGCATAACGTGCAGTAAATGCTTCAATCTCATCCATTCTTTTTTGCAATGAAGGGTCTTCCTTCAGTTTCGCTTGCAAAACTTCATAACTGGCACATTGACGGCCCTGCGTTAATGATTGGTCTGTTTCTTCCTCAATGTTTTCTTTGTCTGATACAGATTTGCTACATCCAAAAAAAAGTAACAGCGATGCCGCTGCTAGTAGAGATACTTTCTTCATGTATTTCATGTTTAGGTTTATGTGTAAAAAAAAGACTTGTGAATTTATTTGTTTTTCACTTACAACCGTTAGCGGCATTGGATTAATTTTTGAAACATTGCTGCAAATGAACCGATAGGCGTGTATAAAAGAGCAATAGGTGTGGGAATTCCTGTAGAAGTATGTATAATCTTAATTCTTAAAGTTATACTAAGAAATAGTTTATGAGTAACCGTTGAAGGTTTCATGCTTATCGTTGTGGTCAATTAAAGAAATTACAAGGGCACCTATTTTTTTTCGGAGGCACCGTTAAGGTGCCTCTCTTTTTTCTCAATGGCTCTACCCTTGATCATAATCCATCTAAAAGATTTTACCTAATTCATCGTTTACCTTTAAACTATCTGTTATTCAGCAAGTCTTAACGCAACACTTTTTATCTATGGCGGCATCAGTTCAGTTAAAAAATCAGCATTTATTGTGGCGTGCAGGCTTTGGCCCCGCCGTTGAACAATGGAACGATCTCAGCAAAACATCCCCGGTTAAATTATATGAAGCATTGGAGAAAGCATCACGCAAGGAACCAATGCCGTTACAAGTTGCCAACAATTTTGTTGATGGATTAATGAATGGAGTTGACGGTATCAGGCGCACAGAATTGACGCAGGAACAACGCCAGCAAATGCAAAAGCAGTCAAGAGAAGATATCCGCAATCTTAACGTTGAATGGCTCGATGAAATGGTTAACAGCGAGCAACAACTCCGGGAAAAACTTGCTTACTTCTGGCATGGACATTTCGCCTGCCGTAATCTTAATTCGCTTTATCAACAGGAATTGTTGCAGGTGATCCGTGCAAATGCACTTGGCAACTTTGGAACATTGCTGAAAGAAGTCAGTCGTAGTGCCGCTATGCTTGCTTTTTTGAATAATCAACAGAACCGCAAACAAAAACCGAACGAAAATTTTGCCCGTGAGGTGATGGAGTTGTTCACGATGGGTCGTGGAAATTACACGGAGAAAGATATTAAAGAAGCGGCACGTGCCTTTACAGGTTGGCAATTTAAACTCAACGGTGAATTTATTTTTCGTCCCAACATACATGACGATGGACCTAAAACTGTTTTAGGTCGCACAGGTAATTTTAGCGGCGATGATATTCTTGATCTTTTGCTTGAACAAAAGCAAACGGCCACTTACATCAGTACCAAGATGTATAAGTTCTTTGTGAACCAAGAAGTTGATGCAGAAAAAGTAAAATGGCTGGCCGACCGGTTCTATAAATCGGGCTACGAGATTAAAGAAATACTGAAAGATATTTTTACCAGCGACTGGTTTTACGAAGAGAAGAATATTGGCTCAAGAGTAAAATCGCCGGTTGATCTGTTGGTAGGTATTCGTCGTACAATGCCAATGGAGATACAAAATGAAGATGCGCAATTGTTTTTGCAGAAGGTGTTGGGACAAATATTATTCTATCCGCCTAATGTTGCAGGATGGCCCGGTGGTTTGAATTGGATCGACAGTTCATCGCTTATGTTCCGTATGCGTATTCCGCAATTAATGGCAACAAAAGAAGCATTTCAGTTCAAGGCAAAAAGTGATGATGACCAGGAAATGGGCCGTGCAGGAAAAATGCCAGGCAGGGTAGTGCAGACAACCATTAGGTGGGAGCCAGCTATTAAACAATTAGAAAAAACATCGAGAGAGGAATTGCTCAGCAATATTGCATCACTGGTTTGGCAAACTGATAGCAGTAAGATGAATAGAGCCACTGTTGAAAAATTTGTAGATGCATCATCACGAGAACGATATATTCAAACAGCTATTATTCAGCTGATGTGCACACCGGAATATCAAATGTGCTAAAGCAAAATTTATAATACGAAGTACGAGTTACGAAATTCGATCGTAGCTCGCACTTCAAACTTCGTACTTAAATAATTGGTCATGCTAATACAGCGTAAAGAATTTTTACAAATCGGTTCACTTGCAACAGCATCTATGTTGATGCCACAGTTTTTAAAAGCATTTGAATCAGGTAAGCTTGTTCCTCCGGGAAATAAAGTAACTGTCATTATACAGTTAAGTGGTGGTAATGATGGTTTGAATACTGTGATACCTGTTCGCAATGATCTGTATTATAGTAACCGTCCCCGTTTAGGTATTCAACGCAATGCAGCATTGGCATTAACTGATGAAGCTGGTTTACATCCATCGCTCACGGCATTTAAAGAATTGTATGATGAAGGAAGCATGGGCATTTTCAATAGTGTAGGTTATCCTAATCCCGATAAAAGTCATTTCCGCAGTATGGATATCTGGCATACTGCAAGCGACAGCCGTGATTACTGGAATACAGGTTGGGTAGGAAGATATTTAGATGATCAATGCAAAGGTTGTGATAAACCAACGCAGGCATTGGAAATTGATGATGTGTTAAGTCTTGCATTGAAAGGCAATGATATTAAAGGTATCGCTGTGGAAGATCCACGCCGATTGTATACAACCAGCCAGGAACGTTACTTCAAAGAAATAATGAAACAGCATCAACAAGAGCATGAGCGGCCGGTTGATTATTTGTATAAGACAATGGCCGAAACAATTTCAAGTGCTGATTATATTTTCAAACAAAGCAAACAACGTCCTTCAGCAGAGGCTTATCCAAATTCAGAATTGGGCAAGGGGTTGAAGACAATTGCTTCACTCATTTTTAGTGAGATCAATACCAAAGTGTATTACATTTCTTTGGGAAGTTTTGATACACATATCAACCAGGATGGGCAGCAGAAACGTTTGTTTACAGAGTTGAATGATGCAGTAAAAGCGTTTGTAAAAGATCTGAAAGCAAATAACCGTTTTGATGATGTGCTGCTGTTTACATTCTCTGAGTTTGGAAGAAGAGTAGCACAAAATGCCAGCAACGGAACTGATCATGGCAAAGCCAATAATATGTTTTTCGTTGGCGGTGGATTGAAGCAGCACGGCCTTTATAATCCCTTGCCCGATCTGAAAAATCTTGATGATGGTGATCTGAAATACCAACTGGATTTTAAGCAGGTGTACGCAACTGTACTCAATAAATGGATGGGAGCTGATGCAGACGCAATTCTGAAACAATCCATTAAACCGTTGGATTTCATTTAATAATCGACAGGTGATGAGCCATTCAGTAAGTGTGACACATACTACGTTGCAGTAAAATTACCGTCTCTTTTTTAGGTGAAAACTCCTATTGTGTAGGGCTTAAGGCCAGTTTATATTTGTATTGTCCAATTATTTGAGAAACCAAACATCGTCCAATTCCTATGGAAGTATCTTACTTCTTCCGTAAAAAGCGGTTACACGCATTCAGTATCGAATCATTATTCGATAATGTGCAGGCCCAGGTTGCAGAAACTACTGGTATAAAAGCCAACAAAGTAGAAGTGCCATCTATCCGCAACATCTTTGCAAATATTTTTAAGTCACGCAGCAATCAATCACAGATCAACCACATCACTGGTGATATTCATTATGTATCGCTGGGTATGAAAAAGCGTAATACCGTGTTGACGATTCATGACTGTGTGTTCTTAACAAAATACAACAAGACCAATTTTAAATATTGGTTATTCAAATTCTTCTGGTATCAATTACCGATGTGGCGTGCAAACACCATTACGGTGATCAGTGAAAAAACAAAACGTGAACTGATTAACCTCACCGGGGTAAAGGCAGACAAAGTGAAAGTAGTTCCTAACTTTTTTGATCCACGTTTTGAGTTTTCTCCAAAACAATTTAACGCACAAAAGCCTCGTATTCTCCAGATCGGTACAAAAGAAAATAAGAATATTCATAACCTGGCGAAAGCATTGAAAGGTGTGAATTGCGAATTGCATATCATTGGAAGTTTAGATGTGGAAACACAACTCATTTTGCAGGAAAATAAAATTGATTTTAAAACGCATACAAATCTTTCATTTGATCAGTTGAAACACCAGTATGAATTGTGTGATATGGTTGTGTTTGCTTCAACTTATGAAGGTTTTGGTTTACCCATTCTTGAAGCATGTGCAGTTGGTCGCCCTTTAGTGACAAGCCGCATTTCACCAATGGATGAAATTTCAGATGATGCTGCTTGTAAAGTAAATCCATATAATGTTCTTGATATCCGCCGTGGTATTTTAAATGTAATTGAAAACGAAGCATACCGTGATCAATTAGTAAACAATGGCTGGAAGATGCGTTACAAATACAGCATCAACAACATTACCAGCAAATACACCGAGCTGTACGAAGAAGTTGCAACAAAACCTGCACAGGAATTTTTTATTCTTCGTCCGGCAAAAGCAGCTGCTTCTTTACTTGGATTGATTTAAAATTTGTACTTACCAACCCGTTCGCATAGTTGTAGTTTTAAAACAAAAAGCCTCCGTTCAGGAGGCTTTTGTTTTTTCCGTCAAACGAAAAGATGAATGTTGTTATTAAGGGTGTTTACTATTTATTCTTCTATCTTTTCTGTTTTCTGAATACCGATGCGATAAAGCACCAGTCCCATTACAGCAAAGAAGATAGCACCTAACAGATAATATCCATTTTCACCCAACCAGTTTACGAGTCCGTGTTCAGCATTTATTTTTCCAAGTGAAGCAGCAACGTTATCGTTCACTGATAAAATAGCAACCAGCACACCGGCTAATGCTCCGCCTGCAACAAGACCAGTTGCAAATAGATTTCCTTTACCAAGATCTTCTTCTTCTGCAGTTAATACTTCACCTGATTTCTTTTTCTTACGGTCAACTATACCCCGAATAGCACCGCCTGCAAAAATGGGTAGTGTAGTGGATAGGGGAAGGTATAAACCCACTGCAAAGCTCAATGATTTAATTCCGCAAAGTTCCATTGTAATAGCAATAAACACACCCACTAGTACAAACTGCCAATCAAGGTTAAATGAAAGAATGCCTTTTATCAATGTGGCCATTAATGTTCCTTGAGGTGCAGGATATTTATCGGTGCCAATTGCATGGGTAATGCCTTGCGAAACCATTTCAGCAGTAGGTGTATCAAGTACTTTGATGGTAGCACCAATAGCGATTGAAGACACAACTGCACCTACAAACAATGCGATCTGTTGATATTTAGGTGTGGCACCTACGATATAACCCGTTTTCAAATCCTGTGATGTTGCACCTGCATTTGCTGCAGCAATACAGATCATACCACCAACAACTAGTGCCATTGGTTCAAATACTTTACCTGTCCAACCAACGGCAATAAAGATGAGACAAGTGCCCATCAATGTTGCAATGGTCATACCGCTGATTGGGTTGTTTGAAGAACCGATCAAGCCAACAATGCGAGATGATACTGTAACGAAGAATGCACCGAAGATGACTACCAGTAATCCTAATAATAATTTGCTGCCGATGTTATCTCCGGGCACTTGTGGTAACACAGCCATCAATAAAATCAACACTAAACTTCCAATACCAACGATCTTGATGTTGAGGTCACGTTCAGTACGTCTTACTTCAACTGCTTGTCCATCTACTTTCTTAATTGAACCGATACTGCTTTTGAATGATGAAACAATCGTAGGAATAGTTTTGATGAGCGTGATAAAACCGCCGGCTGCCACAGCACCTGCACCTATTTGACGGATGTATGCACGATAGATCGCCGTTGAATAATCGGCAAACGTATGTGTTACAGGATCCCATCCTCCGGGCCCACCAGCTTTTGTTATATCTGTTAAGTATCCAAGCTTCGCTAACTGTGCAGCAATTGTATCAGGTGGTACAAGCGAGGCTAACAACGGTGTAAATGCAAACCATGCAATAACACCACCTGCAACAAGCACACCACTGATCTTTGGTCCAATAATATAACCTACGCCTAAATACTCAGGCGTAATCTCTCCACTCACTTTTGCTGATGGAAAGAATTTGTTTGCCTGCTTTGTCATCCAGAAAGGCGTTTCGGCAATTACATGAAATATCTTTTGAAGAATAGCATAAGCAAATGCAAACCCTAAGCCCATGAATGCTGTTTTAGCAAACGATCCGCCTCGTTCACCCGCTTTTAATACGCTGGCGCAGGCTGTACCTTCAGGATAGGGAAGTGTGCCATGTTCTTTTACAATGAGTGATCGCCGCAGCGGTATCATCATCAATGTACCCAATATGCCACCAAAAATGGCAAGTGTAAGGATGGTGAAATAGTTAAAAAACTCTGCACTGTTTTTTTCACTTAAGAACAAAAAACCCGGTAGCGTGAACACAACACCTGCTGCAATACTTTCACCGGCACTTCCTGTTGTTTGAATGATGTTGTTTTCTAAAATAGTCGTTTTAAGTGCCCATCTTCCAAGTGTAATTGCAATAACTGCAATTGGTATGGAGGCACTCACCGTTAAACCGGCTTTTAATGCAAGATAAACTGTGGATGCACCAAAGATGATTCCGAATGCAGCGCCTACTAATACACTTTTAATGGTGAATTCGGGCATCTTGCTGTCATCAGGAACAAAGGGTTGAAATTTTTGCTCAGACATACGGCAGTTGTTTTTAATAAAAGGAAGATAGGAAAAACTTCATTAGAGATAGATGGATGATGTACACAACAAAAATCCCCACGCTAAGCGCAGGGATCTTTTAACAAATACATTGATGGTTTCTATTTACGACTGTTAAGTTTTGCTAACAAACGCAGGATTTCAAGATACAACCAAACTAAGGTTACCAGTAAACCAAATGCGCCATACCATTCCATATACTTTGGTGCACCCATTTCACTTCCTTTCTCGATCATATCAAAATCAAGCAACAGGTTAAATGCTGCAATGCCAATTACTGCCAGTGAAAAGATAATGCTGAACATTGATCCGTTGTTGGCTGATAGGAAACCAAAATTAATTCCGAAGAAACCAAGTATCCATGTAAGCAGATAAAAAACAGCAATACTTGCAGTGGCAACAAAAAGAATAGAACGCAGGCGTTCAGTTACTTTTATAATGCGCAAAGTATACATCAGGTACATACTTGCTGCTACAGCAAAGGTGAGTAACACAGCATGTGTAACGATACCCGGATATTTTTCCTGGAAAATGTAATTGAAATAAGCGGAGATGCCGCCAACAAACAAACCTTCAACTATAGCATAAGCAGGAGCGAGATAGCCACTCCATTCTTTCTTAAATGTGATAACAAGTGCAATTACAAGACCGCCAAGTGCACCACCAATCATTAATGGAAAAATACTTTTACCTGCATCGAACCACTGCCAGGCAAAAGCGGCGCCGGCCATCACCATCAGTATCAAAAAACCGAATTTATTCATGGTGCCACGTACAGTCATTGTATCGCCACTGTAAGCACTGCCGGTTTGATCAAAATGTTTTTCGTTGAGGGTTGGATTACCAGATTTAAATATTGACATGTTTTAGAGGTTTTGAAGCCTTAAAGTTAACAGATAAATCGGTATTACATAGGGATGCCATAAAGCTTCACAAAGCCTTATGGCATCCAACGAGATTGGGGGCTTAAACATTACCCGTATTGCCGTTGCTTTCTGCCGGTTTTTTCTTAAACACGTCATTAAAAAAGTTTTCGGCATCTCCCATATAGCTTTTCATATTTTCAGAGCCTTTTGTTTTCAGCTCTTCAAAATAGTCGCCGGCTTTACTAAACGATTGTTCTGCCTCATCTTTTAGCTTGTTGGCTTTTTCTTTCAGATCGGCATACATTTTTTCTTTTTCTTCATCGGTCATGCTGTTGTATTTAAACAGTGCATAGCCGGCTGCTGCGCCCAGCAGGAAAGTTGCGATGTGTTTGGGGTTGACCATAGTTGTAAGTTTTAAAGTATTATATCAATTATCAGTCCAGTTAATTATTAATGCCAATGGGATTTTTATCAGTTATTTTTCAATCTTCTCTTTTTTATCAATCCACCTTTCACATCTTTTATACTATTCATCACCATAAATGCGTGTGGATCGATCTTTTGTACTTCCGTTTTCAGTCGGCTTATTTCAAGACGAGTCACTACCGTGTACAAAATATCTTTATCAGTTGTGTGGCCTTTTGTTCCAAATCCGCCTTTTCCTTTGTAATTGGTAACACCACGTCCCAGTTGTTGCGTGATCATTTCATTGATTTCGCCTGAGTGAGATGAAACAATGGTAACACCTGTATATTCTTCAATACCTTCTACTACAAAGTCAACTGTTTTTGCGGCTGCCAGGTAAGTGATCATAGCATATAAAGCAGTATCGATGGAAAGAATATAAGCGGCAGCAGAAAACACCACAACGTTGATCATTAAAATAATATCACCCACAGAGCCACCCACTTTTTTACTTAAAAACAAAGCGAGTACTTCTGTTCCGTCAATGACAGATCCGCCCCTGATGGCAAATCCAATTCCTGCACCCAAAAAGAATCCGCCAAAACTTGCCACCAACAATTTATCATTGGTTACGTGTGGAAAGTTAACAAACGCTGTGGTCAATGCTAGACCAACGATAGCAAGCGACGTTTTTATAAAAAAACTGCGGCCCAGTGTTGTATATCCGAATATGACAAACGGTGTATTCACTAACAATAGTAATACGGGGAAAGTTAAGTTGGTTGTTTCTCCAAGTAACAAAGCAATACCTGTTGCTCCGCCGTCAATAAAATTACTGGGCAGTAAAAAACTTTTCAAGCCAAATGCAGCAGAGCAAATGCCCAGAAGCATCAGGAAAATATCTTTTCCTAACGATTGTAAAGTAATTCTTCGTTCCCTGTAGGCCTTTGCTTTCTCGTACCGTGATGCCTGCTTTAATGTGATAGTTTGCTGACTGCCTGATTCCATTAGCTGTTGTTTTAAGGTTCTAAATATGCTGCGAAAGCAGTAATTTGAAACGATCCTTGATCGATGATCTGGTTGGTCGGAATATACAATTTTCTGACCGCTTGCTTATGAAAAAAATATGAACTTGAAAGAATGTTTTACCGGTTTGACTTTGCCCTATTGCAATGCAGATGCAACAAACTGTACATCGACAAATTAGTATTGATTTTGAAGGGATTTTGATTAGTTGATCGATACAATTTCTCTTTCAACAGTCCTATCTAATTCAGGACAACTAGAAATACAAAAACTAAACTTTAATGCAGTTCTTTCGTTGATGTTTGTAATTTTTCGACATTTCTATGTTTCTATTAAATATATTTACCCGAAGAATAGACGGATACAGTTTCCCCAAAATGTAGTCCCGGCGTTCTTAACGACTGCTTATGGATAATGATAACAACTTGTGGCAAGGGCTAAGACAAGGTGATAGGGAAATGTTTTTAGCTTTATACAAAAAGTATTACCATACACTTTTATTTATTGGTCTGAAAGAAATAAAAGATGCCCATTTGGTGAAGGACATCATCCAGCAATTATTTTTATACCTCTGGGAAAAAAGAGAAACAATACAGGATGCGAAGGATGTAAAATCTTACCTGGTTACTTCATTTTTACGAAAGCTTACCGTCGACTGGAAAAAAAGCAAACAATCGGGTTTGTTAGAAGTTGTGTGGAGCAGCTACCCGGAAGATCCTCAGCCTAACCCGGAAGAAAAACTGATTCGTAAAGATGAACAAAGCCATTTGTTTCACCTGTTGATGGAGCGCATTAATGAACTTCCCAACCGCCAGAAGGAATTGATACTGCTTAAATTTTACGAAGGGCTGAGTTACCAGGAAATTGTACAAAGAACCGGCTTATCTCATCGCACGGTTTATAATAAAATCCATGAAGGGTTAAAGAAACTCAAATTGGATATGGCAAAAAGCAATCGTCCACAGAGTGCTGCGCTGCTCTCACTCCTCACAGTTATGGCATCTGCTGCCAGTATTTCTATGGCTCAATAGGATTAAGGCTTTCCTTTTCTAAAATTTTTTTTTAAATAACGGGTAAAAAACACGGGCAGATTACTCTACTTTATATCTGAGATATTAATACTTCGTTATGACCCCTGATAAAACAACCATTGAAGACCTACTTTCCGACGAATCGTTTATAAACTACTGTAAAGGCGTTTCTGCGGTTGATATTGCTTTTTGGGAAAATTACATACAAGAAAATCCCGATAAGGCTTTTCTGGTTGAGGAGGCCAAAGAAAAATATATTCAGCTGTTCAATGCTTTGGCGTTGGCCGATCTGGAAGAGCAGACCGCCCGTTTAGAAAACAGCCTTGGGCATAAAAAGGATACATTGATTATTGAGATGGAAAAATTTGAGCAACAAAAACGGGGAAAGGTATTTCCTCTATGGCTCAAAATTTCTGCTGCGGCTATCATTGTGGCAGGCCTGTTTGTTGCCATCAATTTTGTTGTTACATCACGCAACATTAAAACTTACGCAGCAGTTTATGGCGAAAGGAAGAATATTCAATTGCCGGATGGATCAGTTGTTACATTAAACGCCGGAAGCAATATCAAGATCAATGACAAGTACGGTTTAGCAACCCGTGATGTGTACCTGGAAGGTGAAGCTTTTTTTGAAGTGAAACACGACAGCACCCGCCCATTGATTGTACATACAGCAGCAATGGATGTAAAAGCATTGGGAACAGCCTTTAATGTAAAAGCCTACCTGAATGAAAAGAATACAGAAACATCGTTGATAAGTGGATTGGTGGAAGTAACGCTTAAAGAAAATAATAATCTCAAAATGTTGCTTTATCCAAATCAAAAAATCGAATGGCAAAATGGAATTGGCAAGGAGCAACGTAAGAATTTACAAACGGCAAAACAGGAAATTTATTTATCAGACAGCCTTCCGAAAAAATTAGTGCTAACCAGTACCGGCGATATAAAAGAAATAGCATGGAAAGAAAACAAATTGATTTTTGATGACGAAGAGTTTAAGGACATCGCCATTTTATTAGAAAGATGGTACGGTGCAAAAATTAATTTCAAGGACAATGCAATTTGCCACTATCGCTTTACCGGAACATATGAAAAGGAAGACCTGAATACTGTACTGGATTACCTAAAAGAATCAAAAAACTTTAACTATACAATTGAACAAGGAGAAACATTAACCATAAATCTGTCAAAATAAAAAAATACAGGAGAATGTTGCAGCATTCTACCTGTACCAAAACTTTGAAACGCTTTTAAAATAAAAGAGTTTCTATTTTTTAAATTAAAACCAAACTGAAGGTATGAAAAAAAATCATCCCTACAGGCGGAGTATTGCAAATCCGCCTTTAACGAAGCTGCTGAAAATTATGAAACTGACTGCATTTTTTCTGTTTGCATGTAATCTGCTGGTACATGCAGGAGGGTTTTCTCAGGATGTGAAAGTAACCCTTACGCTGAACGGGGTAAAAATGACCACGTTTTTTAAAGCAATTGAAAAAGAAACCAACTACAGGTTTACATTCTCCAACGATATTATTCCGCCGGGAAAAATCGTAACGGTAAAAGCAAAAGAAACTCCGCTGTTGCAGGTAATGGATGCAGTATTGCAGCAAACCAAATTAAAATACAGGTTTGATGAAACTTCAGGTGTTTTCATTATCTCGGAGAAAAGAGAAGGGGAGGAAAGTGCTGTAATAATGCGCACCATCACGGGCACCGTAACCGGTGAAGCAGCAGACCCCCTTGCCGGAGTAACTGTGCAGGTAAAGGGATCGGACAAAGCAACTACTACCGATAATAATGGTTCATTTTCAATTGAGGTTGAGGATAATGCCAAAATGTTGGTATTGTCTTTTATTGGGATGGTTACACAAGAAGTAAGTATTGAAGGCAAAAGCTCAGTAAGAGTAGTAATGTCTTTGACAAATAAAGCACTCAATGAGGTGGTGGTAATTGGGTATGGTACACAAAAAAGAACGTTGGTAACCGGTGCTGTTTCTACTGTAAACAGCAAAACGTTGAATGAACTGCCGGCGTTAACTATTTCGCAGGCATTGCAAGGACGTGTGGCCGGTTTGCAGGTAACAAATAACGGAAGTCCTGGTACGGAACCTATTGTACGTATCCGTGGTATCAGTTCAATCAGTTTTGCTTCAGATCCATTATATGTAGTTGATGGTTTTCCTACAGGAAATCTTGCAGCAATTGACGTAAAAGATATTGAATCGGTAGACGTATTGAAAGATGCATCTGCTGCTGCTATTTATGGCTCAAGAGCTACAAGCGGTGTAATTATCATCAATACAAAAAAAGGAAGAAGAGATGGTAAAATGAGTGTTACACTTGATTCGTATTTTGGTACACAGGAAGTAACCAAACGTCTTCCACTCCTCAATACAGAACAGTTTAAACAATATGCGCTTGCATACAGAGGAAGCCAGGTACCCCGACTTACAGATCCTCAAATAAATCAACCTGTTTATACTGGCGCATCGCAAACTTATGGTCAAACAAATACTGATTGGCAAGACGCCTATTTTAAGAAAGGTGCCATGAATCAACACAATGTAGGTTTGAGTGGTGGCAACGATGTATCAAGATTTCATGCTTCTGCTGGTTATACCGATCAGCAAGGTATTGCACCAAGTGTAGCTTATCGTCGTTATAATTTCCGTATCAACTCCGATCACATCATAAGCAAGGTGTTCACTTTCGGTGAAAACCTGTACATAGCTTCTGGTACGCAGGATTATGATAATAATGAAACCGGCTCAAGAACAAACCTGGTAAATGTGATAAGAATGATGCCGCATATACCTGTGTATGATCCAACTTCTAATGGCGGTTACAGGGGAGTTGATGCTACAAAAGACGGTGGCGATCCTACTAACCCTGTTGAAGATGCGGCTTTAAAAAACCGTGGTAAAAGATCAACAGTAAAGATATTTGGAACAGCTTTTTTGGAAGCGAATATTACAAGCTGGTTGAAATTTAAATCCACATTTGGTATTGACTATGCAACTGCATTGGATTATCGCTTTGCACCAATTTTTAATGACAACGGTGCTGTTGCAGGTTCAAGCGCTACGCAGGCAACCATCACAAATAACCGCAATGTTTCCACTGTAAAATTGTTTACTGAGCAACTCACGTTCGATAAAACATTCGGTGATCATCATGTAAATGTTATTGCCGTTTATGAACAACAGGATCAAAAAACAAAACAGGAAAACGCAAGTGGCAATCAACCATCTAATGATCTGCGTACATTAAACAATGCAACGAATATATCTGCTCAAACATTGGTTGGAGAAAACACATTGCTATCCTTCCTTGGACGTTTGAATTATGATTACCGGAGCAAATACATATTAAGTGTAGCTGTGCGACGTGATGGACTTTCAGTTTGGGCTCCCGGAAAAAAATGGGCAACATTTCCATCGGCTTCTGTGGGCTGGAGAGTTGACCAGGAAGATTTTATGAAGAATATGCCAAGCGTTTCCGAATTGAAAGTGAGAGTGGGTTATGGAATTACTGGCCTTAATGGCTTAGTGTTAGGTAATACGCCGTGGTTGGTGAGTGTTCTTGCTAATAGCTCATCATATCCTTTTGGAAATTCAATTACAGGAGGTCCTGGTTCTACTATTCCCGGGTTAGGTAACAAAGAATTGGAATGGGAAAAAACAAAACAAATAAACATTGGACTTGATCTTGGATTATTTAAAAATAAGATCACTTTCTCTGCTGAATATTATAAGCGAAATACTGATAACCTGATTTTGGAAGTACCAATTCCTCCTTCTTTTGGCTACATCAACAGCACCGTATTGCAAAACGTTGGTGCAATGAAAAATAACGGGTTTGAATTTCAATTGGGATATAATAAAAGAGAAGGTGCTTTTAAATGGTACGCAAGTACAAACATGAGTTTTGTTACCAACCAGGTAACAAAATTGGCGGAAGGTGTTACAAAAATCGAGAGAGGTAATGACGCAGATTTTGGTGGCGATAATATTACCAATACAATGCCCGGGTATTCTGTGCAGGGATTTTATGGCTGGGTAGTTGAAGGCATTTTTCAAAGTGCGCAGGAGGTTACCAAGCATGCAACACAAACTGCTGGTACCGCAGCAGGTGATCTTAAGTTTAAAGACCTTAACGGCGATGGAAAAATTGACAACGATGATCGGCAGTTTCTCGGAAGTTTTATTCCTAAGGTTACCTATGCATTTAACCTCGGTGGCAACTACAAAAATTTTGATGCATCACTTTTCTTCCAGGGAGTTCAGGGCAATAAAATTTACAATGCTACCAGGGTTATTACTGAGGGAATGGTTCGTTTCTTTAATGCGGGCACACAAGTGTTGAATGCATGGACACCAACTAACACCAACACAAATATTCCTCGTGCTATTTCATCTGATCCTAACAGGAATGCACGTCCTTCAACAAGGTTTCTTGAAGATGGATCATTTTTGCGCCTGAAAAATATAATGGTTGGTTATACTGTACCGGTAGGTTTCTTAGCAACTCATACAAAAGGAACAGTAAAAACCTTGCGTATTTATGTATCGGCACAAAACATCCTCACGTTTACAAAGTACACTGGATACGATCCGGAAGTAGGTAACAGAACTCCGGGTTCATCATTAACCAACGGTATCGACTTCGCTGTGTATCCGCAGCCTAAATCGTTCCAGGCAGGCATTCAGGCAAGCTTTTAATGATAACATCCACGTTTATTTTCTAAAACAATTAAAGTAGTATGAAACAAAATATAAAATCAATAATAGCAGCAACCCTTGCAATTATCAGCATGCAGGGTTGCGACAAAAAACTGGAGGTGTTGGATGAAAATAACCCAACAACAGAAAGTTATTTTAAAACTGCAGGTGAACTGCAGAATGGTGTAAACGCTGTTTACTCAACTTTGCGATCGGCTCAACTGGTTGGCCGGGAATGGTTTTTTACACATGATATGAGAGGTGGCGAATGTTGGTCGGGTGGAGATCAGTTAGAAGCACCAAGAGCTGAGCTATTAAAACAACCATCGCCTGCCACATCAAATGCAGTAATGTCAAACGTTTGGAGTGGCTGCTATCAAATGATCAACAGGGCTAACCTTGTTCTCGCAAAAGCACCGGCGATAAATGATAATACTGTATTAAGAGATCGGGTTGTTGCCGAAGCGAAATTTTTAAGAGGCTGGGCTTATTTTGAATTGGTATCACAGTGGGGCGAAGTTCCATTATATACTGAAACAGTTTCTTCAGCTATTGGCTTTAAAGGCAAATCGCCTGTTGCAGATATTTATGCTTTTATTGTTAAGGATCTTACGGAAGCTGCAGCTGCGTTACCTTCCAGCTATGGCGCAGCAGATAATGGAAGAGCAACAAGTGGAGCCGCTAATTCTTTATTGGGCAGAGTGCTCATGCAAAAAGGAGATTATGCTGCAGCCAAAACAGCCCTGCTTAAAGTGTATGGGAAGTATTCACTTGTTCCTAACTACCTGTGGAATTTTGATGGCGATATTAAAAGTGATGGCGGTGTAACTATTACAACAGGTCATGAGTTTAATGCGGAATCTATTTTTGAAGTAGTGTTTGTTGATAAAGGCGATAACAATTTTAACTGGGGTTATATCGGTGAAGGTTCAACAAGCCCGTTGAGTACAGTACGCAACCAGGAGTATGGCATCACCTGGGGGAATGTTATTCCGTCCGATAAATTCTTAAATGAATTTGAAGCAAATGATCCGAGATACAAATTCACCATTTACGAAGAAGGTGATAATATTCTTACAGCTCCCGGTGCTGTTGATAATATCAACAACCCTGCTGCAACACCGCCTCTAAAGCTCACAGCAGCTGCAATGAATATCGCCAAAAGCACAAAAAACGGCGTCACAATTAAGCGGTTCTTTCGTAAGTATAGTATTTATGAATACGTAAACTCCGGCTTTCATCCAGGTGGTGTTAACCAGCGTGTGATACGTTATGCCGATGTATTGTTGATGTTGGCTGAATGCGAGGCGGAAGCGGGAACACCAGCACAAGCGGCACTTTACATTAACGAAGTACGTAGCCGCCCGGGCGTTGCTATGCCACCTGTGGCTCCTGCAACAAAAAACGATGCTCTTAAAGCAGTAATGCATGAAAGGGCAGTTGAATTGGGTGGAGAAGAAGTAGCAAGCATCGATGTTTTGCGCTGGAGGAAAAAGGGTTATTTCCCTTTACTGAAAGCTGATCCTGTGCCCGGCCAGGTAGACTTGTTCCCTATTCCTGCAATTGAAACGTCAACCAACCCCATGATAAAATAAACAGCATAGTTCAATTCGTATAGAGGCTATTTCTATAGCCTCTATTTTTTTAACTATAACTTGTAAACTGCATGAGCAAGATGTTTACTTACAATAAAGGGTTTGTTTTTTTTATCGGCATTATTTTTTTGATGTCGTGTAACCGTCAACAAAAAAACACGTTGTTTACCTCATTGGCAGCAACTGCATCAGGTATTCACTTTAGCAACGATATTCATGATAACGATTCTTCTTACTCATTTATCAACGAGTTTGGGTATATGGGTGGGGGTGTAGGCATTGGCGATTTTAACAATGATGGCAAAAAAGATATTTTTTTTAGCGGCAACCAGGTAAGCAGCCGTTTGTATATCAATAAAGGCAACAATCAATTTGACGACATTACAGACAAAGCTGGCCTTGTTACCAATGTTTGGTGCACAGGTGTAAGTATTGTTGATATTAACCAGGATGGTTATGATGATATATACGTTTGCGTGTTTGGTAAAGACCTGGTGACCCGTTCAAAAAATCTTTTATTCATTAACCAACGCAATCTTAGTTTTAAAGAAGAAGCGGAATCATACGGCCTCGCCAACAATGGTAATTCAACTCAAGCTGTGTTTTTTGATTATGATAAAGATGGTGACCTCGATATGTATCTGGCCAACTATTTACTAACCGCTAATAATGCCAACAACATTTTGCCACGTGATAAAAGTGGCTATTCTCCTGCTAATGATAAACTGTACCGTAATGATGGCGCTAGTGGAAATGCGGGGCATCCTGTTTTTACAGATGTATCTATTGCAGCCGGTATTAAAGAAGATGGCTATGGGCTTGGCGTATCGGTAAGTGATTTTAATCATGATGGCTGGGCTGATATTTATGTAGCAAATGATTTTATATCCAATGATGAGCTTTGGCTGAATAACCACAACGGTACGTTCACCAATTGTAATGATAAAGCTATTCAGCATCAATCTTACTCCAGCATGGGTGCTGATGCGGCAGATATGAATAATGACACCTTAACTGATATCATTACACTTGATATGCTGCCTGAAACGAATAAGCGAAAAAAGACTTCGCTCTCTTTTATGAATTACGATCGGTATGAATCGGAAAGAGCGATGGGTTATGAACCTGAATTTATGCGCAATATGTTTCAGTTGAATAACGGTAACTTGAAATCAGCAAGTAACAGCATTCCTTTCTTCAGTGAAATCGGAAGGTTAAGCGGCATACATGCCACCGATTGGAGCTGGAGTGTATTGATGGCCGATTTTAATCATGATGGATGGAAAGATATACATGTGACCAATGGTATAGGTAGAGATTTTATTGATGCCGATTTTGTTGAGTTCAGTAATAATATGTTCAATAATAATTTAACAAAGGAAGAACAGCAAAAAGCAATTCGGAAAAAACTGGCCTCGTTAAAAAACGTTAACCTCCCCAATTATTTATACATCAACAATAAAGACCTTACGTTTTCGGATGAATCAAAAAATGCAGGTGTTGATGAACCCTCTATGTCTAACGGTGCTGCCTATGCCGATTTGGATAATGATGGTGATCTTGACCTGGTAGTAAATAATATTAACAGGAAGGCATTTGTTTTTCTCAATAATACTTATCAGAAAAACAAAACGCCTGCTTCTCATTTCTTAACCGTGCAGTTAACGGGAGACAGTCTTAACAAGAAGGCATTTGGTGCAAAAATATTTGTGTTTAATAACGGAGAAATGCAACTACAGGAACAAAATCCTGTCAGGGGATATTTCTCCTCCGTAGATCAGCAACTTGTTTTTGGTTTAGGACAACATGATCATGCCGATTCGCTGGCGATTGTATGGCCCGACGGAAAGAAGCAAGTGTTGAAAAATGTAAAAGCAGATACCAGTCTTTCAATTGTATGGAAAAACGCAGGTGTAAATTTTAATGAGGTTGGTGATCCTTCGTTTCTTTTTTCAGATATATCCGGCTTTCATGGTTTATTGTATAAACACACCGATAACATTTATAACGATTATGCCAGTCAACAATTAATTCCACACAAATATTCTCAGCTGGGGCCTTATATAACAACCGGCGATATTAATAATGATGGTTCAACAGATTTTTTTATCGGCGGTGCATTTAATTTCTCAGGCAAATTTTTCACACAAAACACAGCACAATTATTTACATCAAAAAATCTTACTGACAGTTTAAAACTTGAGGAAGACCAGGATTGCATTTTGTTTGACGCTGACAAAGATGGTGATAGCGATTTGTTGGTTACCTACGGCGGAATGCAGTACGAAGAAAATTCTATTTACTACAAGCCTTGTTTATATATAAATGATGGCAAAGGCAATTTCAAACTAAAGCCAGATGCTATTCCTGATTCAGTAAGAACGATTGCCGGTTGTGTAAGCGCCGGTGATTTTGACAACGATGGTTATCCCGATTTGTTTATTGGTGGCAGAGTGTCAAAAAATTATCCCATATCACCAAGGAGTTTTTTATTGCATAATAACAAAGGCATATTTACTGATGTTACTGCAAAAATTTGCCCTGGTTTGCAAACACCTGGAATGGTTACCGCTGCAGTGTGGACAGATTTCGATAATGATCATCAAACAGATCTTATCATTGCCGGTGATTTGATGCCCTTGCAATTTTTCAGAAACGGTGGCGGCCATTTTATCGACGCAACGGCCGCATCGGGCCTTACGCAAATGAATGGCATGTGGCGTAGTTTAACTGCCAGCGATTTGGACAATGATGGCGATATTGATATTGTAGCCGGTAACCTGGGTTTGAATTGCGAATACAAAGTGAGCCTTCAGGAACCAATGGAATTGTTCGCAACTGACCTGGATGGTAATGGCAGTATAGATCCTTTTCTTTTTTATTACATAAAAGACGCCGATGGAGTCAGGCGTTCGTATCCGGGAATTAGCAGGGGGCGTTTTGCTGAACGTGTGCCGGCAATAAAAAAACGATTTCTTTTAAATGAACATTACGCACTCGCCACTTACCAGGATATTTTCAAAGGCAAGGCGTTGGAAAATATGTTAAAGCTGCGTTGCGATGAAACCCGTACCTGCTTTTTTGAAAACACAGGGAAGGGCAAATTTGTAAAACATGTATTGCCGGTTGAAGCACAGTTCTCCCCTGTGAATTCTATTATCTGCGATGACCTGGATAACGACGGCTATAAAGATCTGTTGCTCGCTGGAAATGAATACCAGGCCGAAGTAATGACGGGACGATATGATGCATCATTTGGCTGTTTTCTTCGGGGAAGCGGCAATAAATCTTTTACCCCAGTTCCACCGGCGACAAGTGGCTTTATAGTAAAAGGAGATGTAAAAGACATGTCGCTTATTCGTCTATTAAATGGAGAAAAGATATTGCTTGCAGCGGTTAATAATGATTTCATGAAAGTGTTTCGCATTCGGGTTGCTATCAATAAATAAAATAGGAATAAGTTACCCCGTTTTTTCCCTTGTTTAACAATGATTTTCAGCAGGGTTTGAGCTGCCATTTGACAGAATTCGAGGGAAATAAAAGTTTCCACTTGTTTGTTGTTGAAAAAAACGCACAGAATAGTTTAGATTGAATTTTTTCATAGATTGAGCATACCTAACTTTGCGATGCTATGACAAGAACTCAGGAATTACTCAACGATGTAGTCATCAAGTTTGCCGGCGATAGTGGTGATGGTATGCAATTGACCGGTAGCCAGTTTACCAACAATACCGCCCTCATGGGAATCGATCTTGCCACGTTCCCCGATTTCCCCGCCGAGATCCGTGCTCCTCAAGGAACACTGGCCGGCGTGAGTGGGTATCAACTACGTTTCAGCAGCGATAGCGTGTACACCCCAGGTGACGATTGTGATGTGCTGGTGGCCATGAATGCTGCGGCATTGAAAGCCAACCTCAAAGCCATTAAAAAGGGTGGAAAGATCATTGTAAATACCGATGGTTTTGATGCGAAAAATCTTCGTCTTGCCAACTATCCAGAAGGCGTTAATCCACTTGAGAATGATAGTTTATCGAACTATGAAGTGATCAAAATGGATGTGACCAAGATGACGAGGGAAGCATTGACTGATCTTACCATGGGTATGAAAGAAAAAGACCGTGCAAAGAACATGTTTGTGCTCGGCTTTTTGTACTGGATGTATAACCGTGATATGGAAAGTACCATTAGTTTTCTTACGGAGAAGTTTGGTAAGAAACCTGATATTCTTGAAAGCAATATTCGTGTAATGAAAGCCGGGTACAATTATGGCGACACGACAGAAACATTCACCACTACTTATAAAGTTGAAAAGGCGAGAATGGAGCCAGGTTTATATCGTTCCATTATGGGTAACCAGGCAGTGAGTTTTGGTTTGATCGCTGCATCGCAAAAAAGCGGACTGCAATTGTTCCTCGGTTCATATCCGATTACTCCTGCATCTGATATATTACACGACCTCAGTAAGTACAAGGCATTTGGTGTAAAAACATTTCAGGCAGAAGATGAAATTGCTGCTATTACCTCATCTATTGGTGCTGCTTATGGCGGCGCTTTAGCTGTAACAACAAGTAGCGGTCCAGGTATTGCATTAAAAGGTGAAGCAATGGGTTTAGCAGTGATGCTGGAAATTCCTTTGCTTGTGATCAATATACAACGCGGCGGCCCCTCAACAGGTTTGCCAACCAAAACTGAACAGAGCGATCTGATGCAGGCTTATTATGGTCGCAACGGCGAATGCCCGATGCCGATCATTTCTGCCTCAACACCAGCTGATTGTTTTGATGCAGTGTATGAAGCAGCACGCATTGCTGTGCAACACATGACACCGGTTATGTTCCTCAGTGATGGTTATATTGCCAACGGCGCTGAGCCATGGAGATTTCCTCAAACAAAAGATTTGCCTGAAATAAAAGTAAACTTTAAGAAAGGACTTGATGAAGGCGAAGAAAAATTACAACCTTACAAGCGTGATGAAAAACTGGCTCGTCCCTGGGCTATTCCTGGTACGCCGGGCTTAGAACATCGCATTGGTGGTATTGAAAAACAAGATGTAACTGGTAACATCAGTTACGATCCCGATAATCACCAGCACATGGTGAAAACTAGACAAGCAAAGGTTGATAAGATCGCTGATTATATTCCTGAACAGAAATTAGATAGCGGAGCTGCAACAGGTAAAGTGTTGGTTTTGGGTTGGGGCAGTACTTATGGTGCTATTAAAAGTGCCTGTGCTGAATTACAGGCGCAGGGCAAATCTGTGGCGCATGCCCATCTGCGTTACATCCGTCCTTTCCCGAAAAATCTGGGTGACATCCTGAAGAGTTATGATACGGTGTTGGTGCCCGAGATCAATAATGGTCAGCTCATCCGTATTATCCGTGATGTGTATTTTGTTGATGCAAAAGGCTACAACAAGATCAAAGGTGTACCGATCACTAAAGGTGAATTGATTGAAGAGATTGGAAAGTATTTGTAAAATTACTTCCAGTCTTCAACATAGCTAAATCCATCAATACCCGTTGATGGATTTTTTGTTTTCATTTGATAAAGTTGAAATTATCTTACGTTCAAATCTTATTATCATGAACAGAAATTTATTCCTTGTTGTATCCCTGCTTTTCTCTTTAGTGGCAACTGCTCAACAAACAAAAACGCCGATTGAAAAAGAAAAATGGCATTGGGGTAATCCAAATAAACAAGATACTTCAGCAGGATATGCACAAGCTTTGAGAGTAGGTGACGTGTTATACATTTCAGGAACTGTTACAACAGAGCTCAACGAAAAAGGCGTAAAGCAAGTATACGCAGGTTTAGAGCGTTCACTCAAACAATACGGCTTAACTTTTCAGCATGTAGTAAAAGAAAATCTTTATACTACCGACATAGAAGCGATGCAGAAGTTCAACTATGTACGCAAGCAGTTTTACAAAGGCGATTTTCCTGCAGCAACATGGGTGCAGATCGTTCGCTTATACATGCCGGAGGCAAAATTGGAAGTGGAGTTGATTGCGCATTTTCCGAAGCAATAATTCTTATCGATTATTCTTTTCAAAGTACTTACAGCAATGTTGTAATCCGCATTCTCTGCATTTTGGTGTTCTTGCAACGCAAATATAACGGCCATGTAAAATGAGCCAGTGATGTGCTTTATGAATAAGTTCCGTTGGAAAATGTTTGATCAATTCTTTTTCTACAGCTAAAGGAGTAGTGGCCGTTTGCTTCACTAAACCAATTCGTTTGCTTACACGAAATACATGCGTGTCAACAGCCATGTTAGGTTGATCATCAACAACCGATGTAATAACGTTTGCTGTCTTTCTTCCCACACCTGGCAGCTTTACCAGTTCATCAACTGTCAACGGCACTTCGCTGTTAAACTCTGCTACGAGTTTTTGCGACATGCCAATGAGGTGTTTTGTTTTGTTGTTGGGATAAGAAATGCTTTTGATGAGAGGGAACAATTCATCGAAAGTTGCCTTGCTCATGCTTTCGGCATCAGGATATTTTTCAAAGATGGAAGGAGTGGTAAGGTTCACCCGTTTATCGGTGCATTGTGCACTTAAGATAACTGCAACGAGTAATTGAAATGGATTATCGTAGATCAATTCTGTTTCTGCATCGGGTGCATGCACAGAAAAATAATCAATAACAGATTGGTAACGCTCTTTTGTAGTCATTCTAAATTGGGAATGACGGCGAAATTAGGGAAAGATCAGTTTGATGAAGAAATGTCAGAAGCAGCCAGATCTTTGTTGGCATATTTCAGCACATTCAACACAGATTCTGTTCTGGGAGAAAATTTAAACTGAGTAAGTCGTTGAGCTGCTTTTTTGATCACCTCAAATTTTTCTCTCAGGGTCCAATCCTCGGCCAACGCTTGTTCGATGGCGGCATTCTCGGCTGGGGTCGTTTCTTGGTAGAGATATTGTAACAAGTCTTCCGGCGTAAATTTATGTGTCATAAGCAATCCTGATTTTAGTTGCGTAGGGGCTTCTCAAAGGATTTGCTTTGCTATTAAACGCTGTTGGTAAACTTGTATTGTACGGGGGTAGGCCTTTTTATTCGTTAAAGAGGAAAATGTCCTCATTATCACGCTTCATATAGTAGTTTTCACGGGCGAGGCGCTCGTAGGCTGAAGGGTCATTTTTGCGCTTTTCCAGCTCAGTTTTAGCCGATTCTATCTTCTTATCGTAGTAAGTATTGCTGTTCTTTAAATCTGAAAGTTTCTTAAATCGACTGATCTGGGTAATAAAATCATTCCGGTCAACAAATAACATCCATACCGCAAAACCAATAATTGTTAAAACATATTTGTTTTTCAGTACCGATGGAATATTGCTCAAAATTTTCATACGCTATCTAAATAAAAATGGTTCATAGTTCACAGTTAACGCCCATGAACTATGAACCATTAACTAGTTGCTATTTACCAAATTTAATCTTTCCGCCCGGATAAATTGCATTCTCGCCCAGCATTTCTTCAATGCGGATGAGCTGATTGTACTTCGCCATACGATCAGTACGTGAAGCCGAACCGGTTTTGATCTGTCCGCAATTTAAGGCTACTGCTAAATCAGCAATGGTCGTATCTTCTGTTTCACCACTTCTATGACTCATAACAGTTGTGAAGCCCGCATTTTGTGCCATTTGCACGGCATTGATGGTTTCAGTAACTGTACCTATCTGGTTTACTTTAATAAGAATACTATTGCTGATGCCTTTGTCAATACCGTCTTTCAAACGCTTCACATTTGTAACAAAGAGATCATCACCTACCAGCTGACATTTTTTGCCAAGACTTTCAGTTAATTTTTTCCAACCTGCCCAATCATCTTCAGCCATACCATCTTCAATAGAAATGATGGGATATTTATTTACCCATTCTGTCCAGTAAGCAACCATTTCATCGCTGCTGATCACTTTGCCAGGATTGCTCTTGTAGAATTTATAAGTATTTGTTGCTTCATCATACATTTCGCTTGATGCAGCATCCATTGCAATACCTACTTGCTCACCTGGTTTGTAACCTGCAGCGGTAATTGCTTCAAGTACAGTTTCAATGGCTTCTTCGTTGCTTTGAATTTCAGGAGCAAAACCACCTTCATCACCAACATTTGTACTGAAGCCTTTTTTCTTCAACACAGATTTCAGATGATGGAAAATTTCAACACCCCAACGTAAACCTTCGCTGAAAGTTGGCGCACCAACAGGTATTACCATGAATTCCTGGAAATCGATTTTGTTATCAGCATGTGCACCACCGTTCATGATATTCATCATCGGAACAGGAAGCACTGTGCTGTTTACGCCACCGAGGTAACGGAACAAGGGCAAGCCACTTTCTTCAGCAGCAGCTTTTGCAACAGCCATACTAACAGCAAGTGTTGCATTGGCACCAAGTGAAGCTTTATTTTCAGTACCATCAATTTTAATCAAAAGATTATCTATATAAGCCTGGCGAGTAACATCAATACCGATTAGCTGATCAGCAATAACATCATTTACGTTTGCAACGGCTTTTAATACACCACGACCAAGGTATTTTCCTTTATCGCCATCACGAAGTTCAACCGCCTCGTGTTTACCCGTACTTGCTCCACTTGGTACAGCGGCACGGCCAAGAATACCATTATCTGTTATCACATCTACTTCTACAGTAGGGTTACCACGGCTGTCGAGAATTTGTCTTGCATGAATGTCTGCGATAAAACTCATAAAATTCAGTTTGTAGTTAATGTTATAGTCCGGAAGTCGGGAAGAGAAAAGACCGGAAGACTGTTCGTTCCGAAGATGGAGATCAGCAGAGTTGTTCTTTCGGACTTTCTAACTTCTCTCTTTTCTGACTTTTTGTTTGCGCTGCAAAGAAAAGACATTCAACGGCAGGAACAATGATTATAAGCAGTGAAAATGATTATTTTTAACTACAACAAACGATTGTATGGACACAGCTTTACTTACTTCTGTTGCAATGGGCATTGCACTTAGTGCCTGCTGTGGCTTTCGTGTGTTTGTGCCGATGCTCGGCGCAAGTTTTGCAGCGCATCAGCAATGGTTTGCGCTACCTGCCGATATGCAATGGATGGGCAGCCTTCCTGCATTGATTTGTTTTGGAACAGCAGCAATTCTTGAAATTGGGGCTTATTATATTCCTTTTATTGATAACCTGCTTGATGCAATTGCAACACCCTTAGCTGTTGCAGCCGGAACCGTATTAGCCGCATCTTTTTTACCCATTGCAGAATTCAGTCCTATGTTGAAATGGATACTGGCCATCATCGCTGGTGGCGGGGCAGCAGGAACGGTGCACTTAGGTACAGGGTTGTTACGTTTGTTTTCAACAAAGACAACTGCGGGAACAGGAAATGCGATTGTATCAACCGGAGAAAATGCTGCTGCCATTGGTGGAACGGCATTGAGTTTTACCGCACCCATTTTAATTGCAGTGCTGATGATCGCATTAGTTGGATGGATACTGATGAAAGGAGTGGGGAGATTGATGAAGAAAAATTAATTCGTCAAACTTCTGAACACATCTTCCAATGAATTTTCATCACTCTTCAATGAAAGCACATTCAGATTTTTTTTAATTGAAAGTTGAAGCAATTGTTTTTTCACTGCATCAGGATTATCTGTTCTGAATTTCCAGGTAGTGCTATTAATGCGAATCGGATTTTGAATTGAAGCAAACAACGATTCATTCACTTCTTCTTTCAGTTCAAGTATCACTTCACCTGCATGAACTTTCTTCAATAAATTGGATAACTGATCGTCAGCAACAATAGTTCCTTTATTAATGATGATGACACGATCGCAAATGGCTTGCACTTCCTGTAATATGTGTGAAGAAAATAAAACAGTTTTATTTTGTCCGAGTTGTTTGATCACATCTCTTATTTCAATGATCTGGTTTGGATCGAGACCGCTTGTTGGTTCATCCAATATCAATACTTCAGGATCGTGAATGAGCGCTGCTGCTAAACCAACACGTTGTTTATAACCTTTCGATAGCTGCCCGATCTTTTTATGTGCTTCAGGTGTTAAACCAACCTGTTCAATTGTTTTTTGAATTTTCTCTTTTGGGTTTTCAACAGCATGCACTTCAGCAATAAACGAAAGATACTCTTTCACATACATGTCATAATACAACGCATTGCTCTCTGGTAAATAACCGATCTTTTGTTTACTGCCCATCGGGTTTTCATTCACCTTTACATCGCATACTACAGTATTGCCACTTGTTGGTTGCAGGTAACCGGTGATCATTTTCATGGTTGTGCTTTTGCCTGCACCATTGGGTCCGAGAAAGCCAACGATCTCTCCTTTATTTACTTTAAAAGAAATATTGTTCACCGCTTTTTGCTCACCGTAAAGCTTCACCAGGTTATTGACCTCAATTGACATGTGCTCTGTTTGGCTCAAAAATAAATGAAATGACGCATATACGGTTTGAGACCGATGTTAAGGTATGATCAGCACGGTTCCTTTTTGTGAGTAGGTTTTGCCATTGCGTTTGTAGTTCACCGTCCAGATATATTGTCCGGGAGGAGCTTTGCTGTTATTCATGCGTCCATCCCAACCGGTAAATAAAGAGTTGGTTGCAAATATCTGTTGCCCCCACCGGTTATAAATTTTAAAATCAAAAGCTTCGATAGTGAAATAAGCTTTTGCATATAGAACATCATTCAACCGATCGTCGTTGGGAGTAAATGCATTTGGTACAAAGATCATATCGGCACAATCTTTATAATCGATCGTTACATCATCAACTGCAATACCACAACCATTACCTACTGCAACAGAATAAGTTCCAGGAGACGTTACGGTGATTGTGCTATCCGTGTCGTTAGTACTCCATAAATAAAATTCAGCAAGCGGATGCGTTGCATTCAACAGCAAAGGCTCGTTCATACAAAGAGTGGTATCGCTGATCAGCTGAACAGTAGGTGTGTAATTTCTTGCAATTGCAAAGCTATCCGTACGGTCACATATGCCATTACTTGTTTTTACTGAATAAGTTCCAGCAGCCGACAATGTTCGTTGGGCTGATGTTGTTCCATCATTCCATAAATAAGATGTTGCAGTTGATTGCTGTGCATCAAGATCCAAAGTTTGTGCATCACACAACAATGTATCAATTGGGATAGTTCTTTGCAATGGATTTGATTGAATGGTTACAGTAATTGAATCCCTGCTTGAACAACCACCTTTGGTAATCAGCCGCACGTGGTATAAACCATTGTTATTTGAAGTAACATTTCTCACCCGCAGCGTATCACTACTCATGTTCAAAGGCGTTCCGTTTATCGTCCATACATAGGCAATAGCATTAACAGGAACAGTAAGCAAAAGTTCTTTTGCTTCACAAACAGGCATATTACTTTTCAACAGCGGCGCAACCGGTGCAAAAACATTAACAGGAATTGGCTGAGAAACAGAACGGCAATTATTTGAATTGATGTTCACTGCCTCAGCAACAAGCAATCGGTAATTACCACTGTCCGCTTTCTGAATATTGTTGATCGTTAAATTAGCAGTTGTAGCTGAAGGAATATTGGCCCATCCAGTTCCATTGTTGAACTGCCACTGGTAAGCAGGGTTTGTATAAAAAATGTTCGATACATTTCCATTTATGCTGATGCTGCTTCCAACACAAGCATCATTTGTATTCAACTGTGTGCCGGTAATTGCAGGAGCAATGGTAGCACCGCACAATGTAAATTCAATATCATCAAGAGCAAGATCGTTTCCAATACCACCAGCCTGGTTATTAAAAATGCGAAGTATAACATTTGTTTCGCCGGCGGGTAACGAAAAATTAAATCCATACTGTGTCCATGTAAATGAACTGAAGCGTGGGATAGTGGGTGTAATAAAACTCGCAAGTACATTACCGGATGTTGCACTTGCAATTTCAAAACGTAATATCGGATCGAGTGGATTACTGCTGCCCGAAGGAATGAGATTGGCAAGCCAGGCAGAAAAATACAATTGAGAACCCGAACATAAATTGCTTACACGGGTTTCATAAAATTTTCCGGCAGTATAATCGGCATTCACGATCATCATATTACCACCTGATCTGTCATTACCAATATGCCATGTGCTGAACTGGCGTTGGCCGGTAGCAATATCAGCTGTTGTTTTACGTATACCATATTGCCCATCGTCAATTGCACCCAGGGAGTCAAATGCATAGGTTGTTACGCCGGCAGGAAGCCTCGAAGCTGTTAAAGGAGAATTAACATCGCCACCAAAATTCTCAGAAAATAAAACATTGCTTGAACATTGCGCATACGATTGTACAGTTAATAAACATAAACTAACAATTGCTATTAAAAGAGGGACTGGCTTGGGGGTATACATCGTTTGCTAAAGAGCTTTAAATGTAAACATTCATTCGGTACAAACAAAAAGCCCTTGCTTAACAACAAGGGCTTTCATAAAAAACCAACCATATGAACAGACATCGAACAGATCAATAGGGTATTGTCTGTTTTCTTTCAATTAAAAGACTCTTGCAGAATAAAATTCGCTGCATACGGCGGCAATATTTTTATATTTACGGCCCAAATAACGAATGATGTCATATCCTTACCAGATAAAATCTTACGACGAGTACAAAGAAGCTTATCAAAAAAGTGTTGAAGAGCCCGAAGAATTTTGGGGATCAATTGCTGAACATTTTCATTTCCACAAAAAATGGGATAAGGTTCTTGAATGGAATTTTAAAGAACCTAAAATTGAATGGTTCAAAGGTGCAAAACTAAATATCACTGAGAATTGTATAGATCGTCACCTCGAAACAATGGGCGATAAGCCCGCCATCATCTGGGAGCCAAATAATCCTGAAGAACGTGTTCGTGTTGTAACCTACAACCGCTTGCATAAACGTGTTTGCCAGTTTGCACAGGTGCTCATTAACAATGGTGTAAAAAAAGGAGATCGTGTTTGTATTTACATGGGCATGGTGCCTGAGTTGGCGTATGCAGTATTAGGCTGTGCACGCATTGGTGCTATACACAGTGTGATCTTTGGAGGTTTCTCTGCACAAAGTATTGCTGATCGATTATATGATGCGCAGGCAGAATTTATTGTTACCTGCGATGGTGCTTACCGTGGCAATAAAGATATTCCTCTCAAGAGTGTGATCGATGATGCGCTCATTGGTAACAGAACTGTAAAAAAAGTAATCGTCTATACACGCACACGCACTCCTGTTTCAATGTTGAAGGGAAGAGATGTGTGGTGGGAAGATGAAATGGAACATGCAGAGCAGCAGGTTGAACAAAATGGAGTAGTATCATTTCCTGCAGAACAAATGGAGGCAGAAGATCCATTATTCATTTTGTATACAAGTGGATCAACTGGTAAACCCAAAGGCGTGGTACATAGCAGCGCCGGTTATATGGTGTGGACCAATTACACTTTCGTTAACACGTTTCAATACAACAAAGGCGATGTCCATTTTTGCACGGCGGATATTGGCTGGATAACAGGGCACAGTTATATTTTATATGGTCCGTTAAGTGCAGGAGCAACATCACTAATGTTTGAAGGTATTCCTACATGGCCCGATGCCGGACGCTTCTGGGATATTGTTGATAAGCATAAAGTGAATATTCTTTACACAGCCCCAACAGCCATTCGCAGTTTAATGGGTTTTGGTTTGGAACCGTTAAAAGGAAAAGATCTTTCATCGTTGAAAATATTAGGCACCGTTGGTGAACCCATCAATGAAGAAGCATGGCATTGGTACGATGAAAACGTTGGTAAAGGCAAATGTCCCATTGTTGATACGTGGTGGCAAACAGAAACCGGTGGTTGCTTAATTTCAAATATGGCAGGGGTTACGCCAGCGAAACCAAGTTGGGCAACATTACCAATGCCGGGTGTGCAGCCAATTCTTGTTGATGAAAATGGAAAAGAAGTAACAGAGAAAGATGAGCATGGCATCATCAAAGGAAATCTCTGCATTAAAGCACCATGGCCTGCTATTCTCCGCACCACTTATGGTGATCATGAACGTTGCAGGCAGAATTATTTTGCAACCTATGAGAATTTATATTTCACGGGTGATGGTGCTTTAAAAGATGAAAATGGTTTTTACCGCATTACGGGAAGAGTGGATGATGTGCTGAATGTAAGTGGACATCGTATTGGAACTGCTGAAGTAGAAAACGCCATCAACATGCATGCAGGTGTGGTTGAAAGTGCAGTAGTTGGTTACCCCCATGATGTAAAAGGACAAGGTATTTATGCGTATGTCATTTACGGCCACATGCATAACGATGATGAAGAACTCACACGAAAAGATATTCTGCAAACTGTAACACGTGTAATTGGTCCCATTGCAAAGCCAGATAAAATTCAGTTTGTAAAAGGCCTGCCTAAAACAAGAAGTGGTAAGATCATGCGACGCATCCTTAGAAAAATTGCTGAGGGTGAAATTGCAAATCTTGGCGATACATCGACGCTTTTAGATCCAGGAGTTGTTGATGAAATTAAAAACGGAAAGTTATAAAAAGAGAAGCCCCGACAACCTACTATCGGGGCTCTTTCTTACATGGGTTTTGGGTATCGATCCGTGCAAGTATTTTAATGCCGAAAGATTTTAATCCAAAGGCATTTTCGCAAACCATAATGTTTTTCCACTTTTATTTTCGCCCAGGAAAACAACCTGCCCTTTGCCGATTGGTAATGACGGATATTTATTATTTACATAATAGTCTGATTTTCCCTGGCCCATTTGCACGAAGTCGCCAATTGTTGCATTAGCTACATCAATCTTAGCAACATTGGGATACATGAGAAATTTATATTTGCTTTCGCCTAATTCTTTTTCCTGTCTCCAGCCTTTCATTTCCATAATGGTCCAATAAACCGATTTACCATCTTTGCTTTCCATGATCAATTGATTGTTGGGCGATGTCTTTGCCTCCTTATCATTTTCTTCTCTGCGTACTCCATAAGAAGCTTTTAACAATCCGTTACCTCCAAAATGCATCATGATGATATCTTCATATTCGGGACCGCCGCCATTTCCTCCGCCAACAGATCCAAGATTGCCGAACTTCATTACATGGCCTCCGCCTTTTGCTTTCGTATATTTCTGACCCGCCAATAAAATATCGCCGTTGCTTAAAAGTTTTATATCGGCAACTTTGAATTTTCGGCCCGTGTATTCCGGGTTCTTTTTTTGTGATGGTGGCGACTGAGATTTTTTGTCGAAGTCTTCCAGTGTATTGTTACTTACAAATTCAGTTTTGCCATTTGATATTTTCACGATCTGGAAACCTTTCGCTTTAAATTTCTCCACTTCCTCATCACGCATATTAACAGGTGCAGCAAATTTTTCATCAAAATAATCATCTGTCTTTTCACCAGTAGCTCCCATGATGAGTACATCATTTCCAACGGTTACAAACATGTTACCATTAAAAATGCCTGCCTTTGAAGTAACTGCTATACGTTCTTTCACTGTACCATCTTTCCCAACTCTTACAAATGTGTAGTTGGTAGCAACAGGATCAGCTGACTTTTTATAAGCTTTACCACCCATGGGTGCAAACAGAAGTAACACATCATTATCAGTATCGTTATCATCGTCCTGGTCATCCGTATTTACCGCCACCACAGTTTGAGGATAATCAAACTTCAATAGATTATCACTTATTTTATTGAGGTCATGATCAAAACGAAGAATGTGGATTTCAGTGTTCATCTTTAAAGCATTGCCGAGACCTGTTCCTTTATCACCTGCGAAGATGAGAATGTTACCACTTTCCTGTTGCTCAGAGTGAGCGATGTATTGAAACTTTCCGCCATCGTCGCTTTTAGGTTTTATTTTTTCACCAAAACTCACCTTGGTATCATAGCCTCCCCAAAACCAATTCCATTTGCGTTTATAGGTTTTACTCTTCAGTATAAGCGTACCTAATAGATTGGGTTCCACTGTAACGGCTTCAACAGAATACTCTTCACCTTTATCTGCTTTAAATCCTTTTATTTTTTCTAACGGTACTTCACTTTCTTCCATGCCTTTGAAGGTGAAGTCCATATCAAATTTGTAGGTTTCAAATTTGGCTTTACGGCCCGTGGCTTTTGTAACGTAGGTCATGGTAACCTCGTTCTTTGCTTCGTCAACCGTTGGCTCATATAAATAGCCTTTGTTTGCTTTTTTAGAAATTTCGTGGGTGCCTTCTTTGGAAAGTTGTTGAGCTTGTGTTGCAAGGCTGCTGCATGTAAAAAGAAGCAACAGCACATTGATTGGTTTCATGTTGTGGGGTTTGAAACCAAAAGAATGATTTTTTGCTTTTTGTTGTTATACCCTTGAGACGGTATTTTACCTTAAAATGGTTACTTCAGTGCCAACAGGAAGGATGCTGTACAATTCTTTGGCATACTCACGCTTGGTAGAAATGCATCCTAATGTCCAGTTGTAATAATAGTCAACAAAGCGGTCTTCGTTTCGTCGGGTAGCATGAATACCGATGCCTCCGCCGGGTCTTGCACTGGCTGGAATAACACCCCGTGATTTGCGTGCGTTGAATTTTTCAATATCGCTTTGCGTGGGATAATCAAGTAAAAGGAAATGTCCCCACTCAGCATGGAGTTTTTTAGCAACAATATGATAGGTGCCTTCAGGAGTCCGACGATCGCCTTCCATCATCTTATCCGTCAGTTCACTGGAACCAAACACAACAGGATAGGTGAATAGCCAACCTTCCTGGTCGTATACTTTCAATTCGTAATTACTTTTATCAATCACTACTTTATAATAGGTTGACTTTCTAACAGTAGGCTTGTGCAAGGCTGTTTTACTGCGGCTGAAAAAACTAAAACCCGACAGCGTCAGCATCAATACACAACAAAAAATAAGTGGGGTTGACTGGCTCTTCATTTACACGTTGTTTTCAAACAGTACGGTATTAACGGGCAAAAATTATGCTATAGTATAAGCGTGAATTTAATTAACAATCCCTTTATGGAGAAGTGGTGGATAACTCCTCGGCATGAAAATAATAAAGCCGCTTTGATTATGAAGCGGCTTTACTTTCTTATGCGTAGGAATGCTTAGTGAAAAACTTTTTGTTCCAGTGTTTTTGCTTCAGCGATCATGGCAGCTAATGTTTCTGTTGAAGGAACCTTTCCCGTTAATCCAAACTTCTCATTTGTTTCAAGCATTTTGGTGTGAAGGTTTTCTGCATTGCGTGTGGCAAGTTCTTTCACAGTATCCACACCTGCAGCTTCCAGTAATTCAGCTGTCTGTCCGGCAACTCCGTTTATGCGATGAAGATCCGCATGGTTTACCCATGTAAGCACCAGGTTTTCAGGAATGCCGGTTACTTCATGAATGCCGATGCGTCCTTTTTTTGTTCCGCCTTGCAGCAACAAATCATCAGTGGTGAAAATAGCCATTGTTTCCAATCGTTTTGCATAGTTGCTTCCAATACCTTCAATATCGATCACTTTATAACTCATGATTCTTTTTTTAGTCTCGCAAAGTAAAGGAAAATACCTGCCCCAACACTTACCCGACAGCATAAAAAAACCGCTCCCCTAAGAGAAGCGGTTAGCCAGAGAATACAGCGTGAGCTGTATTACCAGCTGCTGAATCTTATACCGAAATTGTAAGGAATTTGCTCTAAGCCGTTTTTATGTAAGTTATTAAGCGCATAGCTTCCGTATAAACGAACTGCACCCAGGTTTAATTCACCAATGGCAGAAAGCTTCCATGGTTCAAGGTTGAAATCACTTCTTACTTTTTCTTTACCATTTTGTTCACTTTTCATTTTCTGACGTGCAGCGTACATGTAACCTGCACTTACACCGGCACTGAAGCCATAACCTCTTTTGCGTTTTGGTGCGAAGTTGAAATCGAGCATCACAGGTACAGTCAAATAATCGGCTGCGAGTTTATTTTTCTTGTACTTGAAATTATCGAAAGTGATGTTTGTTGTTGGTTCAGTATTATAGCGAACGCTTTTTTCGTGGCTGTAATTGTTCATTTCAACACCTAAACCATACTTGAGGTTTACAACATGTTTAATAATGTTTACACGTTGCATAAAGAACCAAACGTTTACATTAATCGAACGGCCGTTGCGTAACGACATTTGGTCTTTGCTGCCGGTGCCACCAGGGAAAAATGCCATTGCTTCAGGCGAAGCATAATTGGTTTGATCATTTACATTGGAAAAGCCAAGATCAAGAATTAACCAGTTAGTGCTTACGTTCGATTTTTTGTGGTCTTTGCGTTTTTTAATTTCAACTGATACGCCATCATCGTCGTCGTCGTCATCTTTCTCGTCTTTTTCAACTTTCTTTTCTTTGCCATCATGTTTTTTAATGATGATCATGTTGCCCACTTTAATTGTGTCGGCGCTTTGGGGTTTTGTGGTATCGCTTTGTGCATTAAGGCCGAGGCATAGAACGAGACCAAGCAATGATAAGATTGACTGCTTCATAAAAAATTCCATTTAAAGTTTTTGTTATTGGGTGTTTACCGCAAACACTGCAAAGCGTACTTCGGATGAGCTTGATTGAATACCGGTTTTACGTTCAAGAGTCCGTTTTGCTTTTTTCAGAAATCCTGCTATACCACTTTTGCGTTGCCTTTCTTCGTTAAGAAGAACATCGTCTTCTTCGTCGGCAACATCGTTGTTATAAGAAGCATAGCTGATGTTGTCTGCTATAGGTTGTACGGTTGAAGTTTTAGAAATGTTACTCGGAGCATCAATTTTTTCTACAGTTGTTGTTTCAATTACTTCTGTTTTTGCAATATCGGTTGAATTATCAACAACAGTTGCAGGTGAAGATGTTTCTGTAGCATTAACTGTTGCCAAAGATGTATTACCAGTTACTGATGTTTTTGATTTTTCTTTAGCGTCAACGGTTGTTGCGGTTGTTTGGTTGAACTCATTGTTCTGTTCCTGCAAGGTTTCATTCACAACATCTTTTACGGTTGAAGGCTTTACTTGCTCAGTTTGTTTTGTATCAGTTGTTTTTGTAACCTCAGCAAGTTGGCCTGGCTTATCAGTTGTTTTATTTCCATCCATTGCAAACCATACAGCACTGCCAAGCAATAAAGCTACTGCTGCAGCTGCACTCCATCTTCTTGCTGTTACACTTAATGAAAATACCCGTGCAGGTTCAGCTTGTTTGTAGAGTAAAGATTTATCGGGGAATACAATAGAAGCATCAGGGCTAACCTGGCTGCGGCGAAGCCATTGCAATTCTTTTTGCAGTGCGTTGTTTGAGAGAAGTTCTTTTTCCACTGCTGCTTTTTCATCAGCTTTTAATTCGCCATCCACATAAAGTAACAATTGCTCTTCGCTGATATTACTTTCTTCATCAACCGGTTTCAGTAAAGAGCTGATAAATGTTTCATCAAGCTTTGCATCAAATGTAAAAGTTGATTGCTGTATCAATTCAAACTCTTCCTGCAGATCTGGATTGGTGGCCACAAATGCTTCCACAATCTTCCGCTGCCCGGCTGTCAACTCATTGTCGACATACAGGAGGAAAAACTCTTCGTAATTATGGCGGTTAATGTTCATTGTTTCTTGCTTGTAGCTAAAAGCTTGAAGCTAATAGCTTGTTTTTTACATTACATTTTCAATACTCACTAAATAATTCTTCAACTGTAATCTTGCCCTGTGCAAATAAACTTTTACCTGGCTTTCGTTTAATCCCGTTATTTCACCAATCTCGTCGTAGCTATATCCTTCGTAATCTTTTAATAAAACCAAACTTCTCGCTGTTTCACTCAGACGGGCCAAAGCTTCTTCCAGCACTTTCTTCATATTATGTTGCGGCCGGTCCTGTACTCTCACTTCTTCTGCAAATTCTTCCCGAAGGCTCACCCGTTTGTGTTTGCGAATGTGATCGATCATCTGGTTGTAGGCAATGGTAAACAGGTAAGATTTGCTGCGTTCATTATCTACATTGTCTTTATTCACCCACAATTTTTCGAAAGCACTCTGCACAACGTCACGTGCATCTTCTTCGTGCCCCAAATTTTTGAGGATAAAACGGTATACGTTGTCGGCATACCGGGTCACACATTCATTATATTCTCTGGCGGTCATAAATCAGTTAGTGATCCGTGATGATAAGTTTAACTATCAGTGTTACGGACGGCAAAAACAAAAGTTACAGGAAATAAAAAATATTTTTAGAGCGTGCCTGAAAACGAGTCGAAAATAAAAAAGCCGGTTTGTGGTGCGCTGTTTGGCGCCGGTTTTTCCTGGCATGTTTTGCTGCATTTAGGAGAAGTAGCAGCTGATCTCTTGGTTGGTGTTATGTTAAGCAATGCCCATGCAGAAACGGTAACCAAGACCACGGCAACAAGAAGGATGATTTGCTTTTTCATAAACACCTGTTTAAAGGATGAGACGAAGGTAGAAGGAAAATGTTACACTTGAACCACATATTTGTGTGAATTTCCTGAACATGCAATCGGTTACGCATAAAAGAACCTCCGAATCCTCTTATTTTTGAGGCTTAAACTACTCCTATATGAATGAGAAATTAGTGCAACGAATTGCAAATGAACTGGATGAGATCAAGACCAACGGACTTTTTAAAACCGAAAGGGTGATTGAAAGTGCACAAGGTCCCGAGATCATGGTGAACGGGAAAATTGTGCTGAATTTCTGTGCGAACAATTACCTGGGCCTGTCTTCGCATCCAAAGGTGATTGATGCTGCAAAAAAATATGTTGATCTGCGTGGCTACGGTATGAGCAGTGTTCGCTTTATCTGCGGCACACAGGATATTCATAAAGAACTCGAGGCGAAAATTTCAAAATTTCTCGGTACAGAAGATACCATTTTATATGCAGCAGCTTTCGATGCCAATGGTGGCGTGTTTGAACCATTGTTTGGCGAACAGGATGCCATCATCAGTGATGCATTGAACCATGCCAGCATTATTGATGGCGTGCGTTTGTGTAAAGCACAGCGTTTCCGTTACGAACACAACAATATGGCTGATCTTGAAGTCAAATTGCAGGAAGCAGCAGGTGCCCGTAACCGTGTGATTGTAACCGATGGAAGTTTTAGCATGGATGGTACCATTGCCCAACTTGATAAAATTGTAGAGTTAGCCGAAAAATATGATGCAGCCATTATGGTGGATGAATGTCACAGCAGCGGCTTTCTTGGTAAGACCGGTCGTGGTACACATGAATATCGTGGTGTGATGGGTAAGATCGATATTATCACCGGCACATTGGGTAAAGCTTTAGGCGGCGCCAGTGGCGGCTTTACCAGCGGACGTAAGGAGGTAATTGAAATGTTACGCCAGCGTTCACGCCCGTATCTTTTCAGTAATACATTAGCACCAAGTATTGTAGGTGCATCCATTGCTGTAATGGATCTGTTGAGCGAAACAACTGAGCTGCGTGATAAACTTGAAGTGAATACAAAATACTTCCGCAGTAAAATGACAGCTGCAGGTTTTGATATTAAACCTGGTGATCATCCAATTGTTCCAATCATGTTATACGATGCAGTGGTGGCCCAGGATTTTGCAGCCAAATTGCTGAAGGAAGGTATTTATGTGATCGGTTTCTTTTTCCCCGTGGTGGCAAAAGGGCAGGCACGCATTCGTGTACAATTAAGTGCAGCGCATGATCAGCAGCATTTAGATAAAGCTATTGCCGCATTTACGAAAGTGGGTAAGGAGTTAGGCGTATTGAAAGAAGTAACAGCATGAGGCGTATAATATTCTTTGTTTATTTTATGGTGATGGTTGTGTGTTTATCTGCACAACCATCTTCTTTTCCGCAATCTTTTGTAGGCAACTGGAAAGGAATACTTACCTGGAACCGTCCGGAAAAAGTGTCGCAACAATTTGCAATGCGGCTGAATATTCAACATGTTGACAGCAACCGTTACACATGGCAAATCATTTATGGTAGTGATGATGATTCAACCTCTCAAAAGGTTGATGATCGTGCTTATTTATTAATTCCGGTTGATACTGCCAAAGGTCATTGGCAAATAGATGAACGCAATACTATTGTGCTTGATTGTTATTTTCTGGGCCGGAGTTTTACTTCTGTCTTTTCTGTTTCAGGAAACACAATAGTAGCCAGGTATGAATTAACTGCAGATGGAATGCTGGTTTCTTTCACCACTTATTCAACAAAAGCAATTACTACAACGGGTGGTATTTCAAACGAAATACCACCCGTTGATAGTTATAAAGTAATTGGAACGCAGCAAGGTTTACTGAAGCGGCAGAATTAAAAACTTTTAGTTATTATTTGATAGTGGGTATTAAACCCCGAATGCCCATATCAACTAATGTTTCACCTTTTAACGGTTCCCATTTTCCATTGGGATTTAAGTCTCTCCATTCAACGCTTTTATTAATACTAAAGCTACATTCTACAACAATATCTTTTGTTTCATTGCCGGTGATCTTCAGTTTTCCATTCGCAAAAGCGGCGGTTACAACACAGCTTCCTGCAGGTATGGGTGATGTATTGAACAATGGGTTGACAACAGTAGTTGCACCCGCAGGTGCCGAACCACTTTCTACAACAGGAATATTTGTGCCCAGCACCGGCACATTTGTTTCAAAACCCCAAAAGCCTTGTGAGCGGTTACCGTTTACCGTTACAGATTTCGATTTTACTGTAAACGTTTTAATATAGCTGTTAAAACCAATAAACGATGCAAGTGTTGCTGTTAGATCCTGGTTAATCGAAACACCATTAATGGTTGTGTCAACTCTTATTTTCACATCTCCATTTTGATAAGCCAGGGAAATACGCAGCCATTCATATTCTCCAATAGCAATTTTGTTGATGGGCACTTCAAAAAACACTTCGTTATTACCGGCCTGGGGAGCTTTTTCAAAATCAATTGCATTGCTGCCGCCTGCGGTTGTTTCTGCAGCATGATAAATAACTGCGCCTTTCCCGAGGAGGGTAAGTGCCCCGGGTGCAAGCTCAATATAATGCGCACTCATTTTATTCATCACACCACTTTGGGCTGCATTACCGGCAGGAATAGTGGATGGCTGCCCAATATTATTTAAGCGTGTTTGCGTAGAATCGAATTTAAATTTGAAGATTAGTTTTGCTGAACTGTTGCCTGTCTCGTTTTTCTTACAGCCTGTGCTGGTAAACAGGGCAATGCTTAGCAAGGCCAGGAGTGTACGGTACATAGTGGTTGGTTTGAGTTGTTAAACGCCGGGAAAAAGCGCTTATTGTTTTCCCGAAACTTTTAGGAGGCCATTCACATTCTCACTTTACTTTTGTGCAAAATTTTTAACATGCGGTTTGTTCCTGTTTTGTTTCTCCTGCTTGTGCTTTTCAATTCCTGTTCAATCAATAATTTTTCGATTGATAATGATTTAAAAAAATATTTCGATAAGTACAAGGCAACCGGATCTTTTGCGTTGTTTGATAACGCCCAGGCAGAGTTTAGCATTTATGATTCGGCCAATTTCAGGAAGCGTTTTACACCGGCCTCCACGTTTAAAATCGTAAACTCACTGATAGGTTTAGAAACAGGAAAAATATTTGATGAGAAAATGGTGATCAAATGGGATGGTGTGGTGAGAGAACGCACTGAGTTGAACAAGGATATGACTATGGAGGAAGCATTTAAAGTTTCATCGGTTCCATATTACCAGGAAGTGGCCCGCCGAATTGGTAGAGACACCATGCAGTTCTGGATCGATTCGATCAAGTATGGTAATATGAAACTGGGAACCGCTGTTGATTCTTTCTGGCTAAACAATTCCATCAAAATATCTCCCGATGAGCAATTGGGTTTAGTGAAGCGTTTGTATTTTGGTCAGCTTCCTTTTCAGAAACGTACGCAAGAGATCGTTAAGAAAGTGATGATGCAGGAAGATAATTCACTGTATAAACTTGCATACAAAACTGGATGGGGCTTCAACGAAAAAGGAGAGAACATAGGTTGGATCGTTGGATGGATAGAAGAAAATCGTCATCCTTACTTTTTTGTTTTACTTGTACAATCTCCCGATAAGAATTATGACATGCGCAACAATCGTCTTGCATTGCTGAAAGATATCCTGAAGCACTATGATTTTATGCAGGGGAAGAAATAAAACAATAGGCAACTGCCAATAAACAATAGGCAAGTTGTTCAATTTAAAAATGTCTTGCCAATTGAATAAATCTGGCTTAACTTTTGTTTCATAGGGTAAACCCGTATCTTGTAGTTCAATCACAATTATCCTTGTCTTCCTTCGCACATATCGAATATTTACTATTACTGGTGGTACTTATACCGGTCATTTTATTTTTTGTATTAAACAAACAGTGGAAGAAAAAGACGAAAAAGAAAATTGGTGACTTAGAGTTGGTGAACCTGTTAACTGCAAATCACTCCACGAAAAAATTTACCGCTAAGTTTATTCTCATACTTATTGCCATTGCATTAACAGCAGTGGGTGCAGCTAATCTTCGTACTGCGGGCAAAGCAGAGAATGTAAACCGGAAGGGAAGAGATATTATCATTGCCATGGATGTAAGTAAAAGCATGTTGGCCGATGATATAAAACCTTCCCGTTTGGATAAAGCAAAACAATTCATCAATAAACTTCTCGACCAGTTGCCTGATGATCGTGTGGGACTTATTTGGTTTGCCGGTAAAGCCTATTTGCCTATGCCTTTAACTGCCGACCAGGGTGCTGCTAAATTATATGTTCAATCGGCCGGGCCCGACGCAGTGCCAACCCAGGGAACAGTTATTGGTGAAGCAATGCGATTGGCAGCTGAAAGTTTTCCACAAGAAAGCAAACGATACAAAGTAATGCTGTTGATTACGGATGGTGAAGATCATGATGAAGCTGCTGAAGCGATGGCCCGCCAGTTAAAAGACCGTGGAATTTTATTATTAGCAATAGGGTTAGGAACAGCAGAAGGTTCACCCATCACCGACCCCGAAACGAAAGAATTTAAGAAAGATAATCTTGGACAAACAGTAGTGTCGAAATTGAATGAACCGTTGCTTCGTCAACTGGCTGCCGTTAATGGTGGATTATACGGCAACCTGGAGAACACAGATGAAATGCTGAAAGAAGTAACCGATATCATCAACCAGCTTGAAAAGAAAGGGGTTGAAGGAGAAGTGAGTAATACTAATTACTCTAACTATTTCATTTGGTTTCTGGCAGCTGCTTTGATGTTATTGATTGTTGAATTATTCATCAGGGAGCGGAAAAAATTATGAAGATCATTCTTACCATAGGATTGTTAATGATTGCTTTGCTTACCCGTGCGCAGGAAGGGGAAGTAATGAAGGGTAATCGTTATTACAAAGAAGGTAATTATGATAAGGCCGAAGAAGCTTACCAAAAGGCGTTAAGTAAAAAAGAAAATCTTATTGCACGTTACAACCTCGGCAATACACAGTATAAAAAAGAAAGTATTGATGATGCTGTAAAATCATTTGAGGGTGTAATCGGTGCCACCGATGATCCTGAACTGAAAACAAAAGCACTGTATAACAAAGGCGTTTTATTGCATAAAGGCAATCGATTAACGGAAGCCATTGATGCTTATAAACAAGCATTGCGTTTATCGCCTGGTGATGAAGAAGTAAGAAAAAATCTGCAATTGGCTCTTCAGCAAAAAAAGCAACAGGAACCGAAGCAGGAGCAGAAAAAGAAAGAGCAAAAAGAGAAGAAGCAGAAAGAGGAAAAAAAGAAAGAAGAGCCCAAGCCTCAACAACCTAAACCGCAAAAAAGCAAGCTTACCAAAAAGCAGGCAGAACAATACTTAAAAGCGCTTGAACAAAAAGAGCGTGAACTCCAGGAAAAAGTGCGCAAGAAAACTGCCGTTCCAAACCAGCCGGAAAAAGACTGGTAATGAATTTAAAAATTCGGCAATTTGAAAATGCAGGGAGTAGCATCTTATCTAAACCTTGCAGTCCTTTCTTTGTTACATTTGTGCTGAAATTTCACCAACCAGGTAATGGTGGATTTTTAAATTGTCCCATTTTCAAATTTTCAAATTGATGTTTCTTTATACTGCCTCCTTAACTGATTATAAACGACTGGCTACAAAAGAGGTAAAGATCGGCGATTTGCTGTTGGGTAATTTCCATCCCATCCGTTTGCAAACGATGACCACGACCGATACAATGGATACACTCGGCACAGTTGAACAGAGTATTCGTTGCATTGAAGCAGGAGCAGAGTTGGTACGCATTACCGCCCCGTCAAAAAAAGAAGCCGAGAATTTACAGAACATCAAAGACGAACTACGAAAAAGAGGCTACAACACACCGTTAGTGGCCGATATCCACTTTACACCCAATGCTGCCGAAATAGCTGCACGTATTGTTGAGAAAGTACGTGTCAATCCCGGTAACTATGTAGATAAGAAAAAGTTTGAACAAATAGAATACACCGATGCGGAATATCTGGAAGAGATCGATCGTATTCGTGAACGGTTTACTCCGTTGGTAAAAATTTGTAAGGAATACGGAACTGCCATGCGTATCGGCACCAATCATGGTTCCCTCAGCGATCGTATCATGAGTCGCTATGGCGATACTGCCATTGGCATGGTTGAAAGTGCAATGGAATTTTTGCGTATTGCACGGGCAGAAAGTTTTCACAACATCATGCTCAGTATGAAAAGCAGTAATCCACAGGTGATGGTGCAGGCATATCGTATGCTCATCAATCATATGATGGATGAGTTCAATGAATGTTATCCGTTACACCTTGGTGTTACAGAAGCGGGCGACGGAGAAGATGGTCGTGTAAAAAGTGCAGCGGGCATCGGTACATTGCTCGAAGATGGAATTGGCGATACGATACGTGTAAGCTTAACCGAAGATCCCGAATTTGAAATTCCTGTTTGCCGTGACCTTGTAAAACGTTATTCAGTTGATAGCGGCCGGTCGACAGTCTACAGTAAAGTTCCTCCAATCAGCAGTCCAGGTTTACCATACTCTGCTTTTGAATACAAACGCAGGCAGAGTTTCGCAGTTGGTAATGTAGGCGGTAAACAAGTGCCTGTTGTTATTGCCGATTTGAGCAAGCTTGATTCTATCACACCCAAAGAATTAGAACGTGTAGGTTATAAATATGATGAAGCAACCGACAAATGGACTATTGGAGATATGGCAGCTGATTATATTTTCATCGCCAGTCAAACATTGAACTTTGAGTTACCTGGCACGTTGAAAGTGATCGTTTATCCTGAAACATGGAAAGCGGCTGCTGCAACCGTTGCGGGTGAACAGAAGTACTTTCCCATTTTTGCCGACAGTGGTTTTGCAGAAGCAGAAGTGAAGAATGGTTTGATGAATTTTGTAATGATCGATTGTTACAATGATGATATTGAACTGAACGATTATACTTATCTCGATGCATTGGCAAACGATCCAACTGTTGTTATCTGTTTAAGCAGCACCAATAAAAACGCCATGCAAAGTGTGCGTCGTATGTTTATTGAATTGATGAATTGTAAGATCAATAATCCGGTTGTATTGGTCACTGATAGTAATTGGCAAACTGCTGATGAACATCTTATTCATTATTCTACTGAGTGCGGTGCGTTATTACTTGATGGCATGGGCGATGGTATTTGTTTAGGCATGAGTTCAAACAGTTATTCCTTGCAGAGCGCCAACTATTCACAAAACACAACAGGTAGAAATTACCTAAGCAACCAATCGCCTGAACAGTTCATCAATAATACGGCGTTCAGTATTTTACAGGCAACACGAACTCGTATTTCAAAAACGGAGTATATTTCATGTCCGAGTTGTGGAAGAACATTATTTGATCTGCAGGAAACCACGGCGAAGATTCGTTCGGTTACTAATCATTTGAAAGGAGTAAAGATTGCCATTATGGGATGTATTGTCAACGGCCCGGGAGAAATGGCAGATGCAGATTTTGGCTATGTAGGAAGCGGTCCGGGGAAAATTACATTGTATAAAGGAAAAGAAGTGGTGAAGCGCAGTGTTGATAGCGAAGTGGCCGTAGATGAACTTATTGATTTATTAAAAGAAAACAATGCCTGGGTTGAACCGGCATAAAACAATAACCAACAAAATGAAAATTGTAAAGATCATTGCAGGTATTTTAGTTATTGCATCGTTTGCAAGTTGCACGCTTAATGAAGAAATTGATTTGAGTACACCAGGAAAAGGTCAATACCTTGTTCATACTGATATGAGCCAGGTACTTACTATGATGAAAAGTATGGGAGGCGGTCAAATACCTGATAGTTTAAAAGACAAAGCAATCGACACTGTTATATCGTTGGCATCTCAACTTGATTCGTTGGATAAACCACTTAGTGCTGAAGATGAAGCTTATTTCAAGAATGGTAAGCTGCACATGGTCATGAATATGGTAGACAATAAGTTTACCATGGAGATGAAATATCCGGTTAAAGATCTGAAAGGTTTGCAACGATTTTTCGTGGTGAATCAATATGTCGATTCAGTAAACAAATCGAAGAAAAAAGAACCAGAGCCTGGTGAAGAGGGAGTGCCAAACGGGGGCGGTGGAGCTCCGGGTTTATCAGGAATAACGAGTATGATGTCGGGCATGCAATCGAAAGGAATGCCTTATTTGATTACCGATAGTAGTATACAGCGTGTCGTGATGTCAAAAGAAGATCTTACAGAAAGCATGGGTGAGCAAATGAAAGGTGCTGAAATGTTTATGTCGCAAATGATCATGAGTGCTACTATAAAGTTGCCACGACCTGTGAAGCGATTAGAAGGAAAAAACGTAAAACTGCAAGACGATAAGAAAACAGTATTCTTCACTACTTCTTTTGCTGAACTGAAAGAAGATCCTGAAAGTGGCGGCTTTCTAATAATATTTTAACCCGGTCAAAAAATCGGGAGACTAGTTTATAGAAACCTTTGCTTCTTATCTTTATTACCTCAACCAAGTTCAGATGCAAACAGATTTTCTTGTTATAGGTTCTGGTATTGCCGGATTAACATATGCTATTAAGGTAGCGGAGGCTTGTCCTGATAAGCAAGTGCTGATCGTTACCAAATCAAATGCTGATGAAACCAATACCAAATATGCACAAGGCGGTATTGCTGTGGTGAACGACCTGGAGAATGATAGTTTCGATAAACATATTGAAGACACATTGATTGCTGGCGATGGATTATGTGACGAAGAGATCGTAGAAATTGTGGTAAAGGAAGGTGCGCTGCGTGTAAATGAAATTATTGAATGGGGCGCCAGGTTCGATAAGGAAACAGATGGTGATTATTCTTTAGGTAAAGAGGGTGGACATAGTGAGAACCGCATTCTTCATCACAAAGATGTTACTGGTGCTGAAATGGAAAGAGCATTGCTTGAAACCATAAGACGCAGCAAGAATATTACGTTTGTGAATCATTATTTTGTTGTTGATATTATCACACAACATCACCTTGGTTTTCTTGTAACCAAAGCAACGCCCGATGTGCAATGTTATGGCGTGTATGCATTAAACCTCCAAACAAATGCCATTGAAGTAATACAGGCAAAAATCACGTTGCTTGCGGCCGGTGGTAACGGCCAGGTGTATCGCACCACCACTAATCCCATTATTGCCAGTGGCGATGGTGTTGCCATGGTGTATCGTGCAAAAGGCAGAATTGAAAACATGGAGTTCATCCAGTTTCATCCAACTGCATTATACCAGGCAGGCCAAAAGGGACAAGCGTTTTTAATTACTGAAGCCGTTCGTGGCGATGGTGGTATTCTTCGCAATCACCAGGGAATTGCATTCATGGAGCAATATGATGAACGAAAAGATCTTGCTCCACGTGATATTGTGGCAAGAGCTATTGATAGTGAAATGAAGATTGGCGGTACGGAACATGTGTGGCTCGATTGTACGCATATGGATATTGAAAAGTTCATTCATCATTTCCCCAATATTTATGAAAAATGTAAAAGTCTGGGGATAGATGTAGCCAAACATATGATCCCTGTTGCCCCTGCGGCGCATTATAGTTGTGGTGGTATTAAAACCGACGAATGGGGCCGCACATCCATAAAGAATTTATATGCAGCCGGCGAATGCGCAAGCACAGGTTTGCATGGTGCCAACCGTTTAGCAAGTAATTCGTTGCTCGAAGCAATGGTGTTTGCTCACCGTAGTTATATGGACGGGGTTGAAAAGATAAAACGATTAAATGCTGAACAGCCTGCCTTGCCGGGATGGAATGCAAAAGGTACAAGTCAACCAAAAGAGATGATCCTGATTACGCAAAGCTTAAAAGAATTGCAACAGGTCATGAGCGATTATGTTGGTATTGTGCGTAACGATATTCGTTTGCAAAGAGCCATGCGTCGTTTAGATCTGTTGTGGGAAGAAACAGAAAATTTATATAGAAGCAGTTCGATCTCTCCGCAGATCATGGAACTGCGTAACATGATCACTGTGGGCTATCTTATAACAAAAGGTGCGTCGTTTAGAAAGGAGAGCAGGGGTTTGCATTTCAACACCGATTATCCATCAAAAGATTTGTTACTTCAGAACATTGTATTATAAGCATTGATGAGAATGCACCAACACTAACTTCGCTGTATGTATTATATCGTTTACGGTTTCCTGCGGTTGCTTTCATTTCTTCCAATGGCAGTTCTGTACCTGCTTTCAGATTTTGCATACTTCATCATCTATTATGTTGTTGGTTATCGTAAAGAAGTTGTGATGAACAATCTCTTGATTGCGTTCCCCGAAAAAACCGAAACGGAACGTAAGAAGATTATGAAAGAATTTTATCACAACTTCTGTGATACGTTTATTGAAATGATTAAAATGTTTGAGTGGAGTACAGAAGAAATTAAAAAAAGGTTTACATGTAATATTGAAGTGATGAACGATTTTGTTGGGCACGAGCAAAATGTGCTCATTGTGTCGGGTCATTATTTCAATTGGGAAATGGCTAATCTTGGTTTAGGAGCCGTTTCAAAACTGCCTTTCGTTGTGGTATATATGCCAATACGCAATAAAGCCATGGAGAAAATTATGTATGACCTGAGGCGAAAGACCGGTGTTATTTTAGTGCCTGCTACCGATTTCCAAAACAAGGTGAAAGAGCATACCAAAAATCAACACGCATTGATTCTTGTGGGTGATCAAAGTCCCGGAAATCCAACGAAAGGTTATTGGACCAGTTTTTTCAATAAGCCTGCGCCATTTCCACGAGGACCTGAGATGGGTGCAAGAAGAAATAGCAACGTGGTTATTTATATTAATTTTTACAAGGTAAAACGTGGCTATTACAATGCCGAACTTGAATTACTGACGGCAAATGCATCAGGATACAAAGAAGGACAAATTACACGCCTCATCGTTGACAAAATTGAAAATTCTATCCGCCAGCGCCCTGCAAATTATTTATGGAGCCACAGAAGATGGAAGCATGAATGGAAAGAAGAGTATCGCAAGATGTGGATTGATAAATAAGCGTACCGTGTTTTAACGGTAAATAAAAATGATTTAACGGTTTCTGTTCAAGTATATGGTTGGTGTTGACAAACTTATTAGTTTTAAGCGCAAACCCAAATTATTCAATTGTAAACTACTTGATCATGCCAGGAGGAAAAATTTCTAAGAAAGAAGTTGTTCGCTTAGTAAAAAAATTTAAAAAGAGCGGAGAAAAACACAATACCAAAGCTGTTTGGTTTTCATTAAATGATATTCAGGAAATTACTAAACTAATTGAGAACTTAAACGATCCTGCAAGTGGTAAAACTGGCGATGGCGTTCGGTTGTATTATGGACGTTATCCAGATTATGCCGCTGAAAATGCGAAAGGAAATAAAAATACCATTCTGTTTGTTCCAACATACAGTAAAGATGGAGGAAGCACCCATCATGATTATATTTCGGCAGAAGAAGTAAAAAAACTTTCAGAAGAAATAGGTGACCCCGACGGTGGTAGTGAAAAAGATGCGCTTGCAATGGAGGAGGATGGAAAAGAAGGTTATAACCATGGGGATCTTTGTCCGAGCGATTGCGACGGTGCAACAGTTGGCGGTGCTTAATTAATCAACACAGCATGTTTTCGTTTTTAGCGTTACATAATTATTTTGAAGTAGTAGCCTTGCTGGCCAGCTTAATATTTTGGCGATATATTAAACATACGCCTTTGCGCTGGCTGGCATTTTTCCTGTTATTTATTGTAGCCGTGGAGGTAACCGGCAAGTATTATAAATCGGTTTTACACCAGCCCAATGCATGGTTGTATAATTTTTCAGTGCCGGTCGAATATTTATTCTACGCCTGGTTGCTCAGCCAATACTTTCGAAGTAAAGTGTTTGTAAAGATCACACAGGTTTTTTTAATCGGCTTTTTTGTATTTGCAGGCTTGCAATTGTCTGTGCTAGGAGAAATAGCAACGTTCAACAGCATTTTCCTTAAGATCGGTAGCCTGGCCATGATCATTTTCTGCTGTTTTTATTTCATAGATTTTATACGGGCCGAAGTTCCGTTGAATCCTGTTAAAGAACCCATGTTTTGGATCGCTTCCGGTTTATTTTTATTTAATGCTGGCGAGTTTTTGTATGTTTCTTTATCGCATATCGTTTTTAGTGATTGGCAAAAATGGAAACCAATCATCAGCAAGATCAACAATAATTTAGTTGTACTCTTGTATACAACTATTTCAATTGGCATTATAACATTGGCGCAGAAAAAATGGATTCAGAAATCGAACAACTACTGATCACCTTCACAATAGCTATTTTGTTATTGGGATGTTTTATCATTGTCTTTGTCATCATCTATCGTTTGCGTATGAATAACTACCTGAAAGAAAAGGAGCAAACCAGGCTTCTTTATGAACAAACGCTTTTGCAAACTCAACTCGAGATACAAGAACAAACGCTCAAGAATATATCGCAGGAAATTCATGACAACGTTGGCCAGGTGCTAACACTTGCAAAACTTAATCTGGCTACAACTGCAGTTGAAGATATAAGTGCAAGGGACAAAATAAAAACGAGTCAGCAATTGATTGGTAAAGCCATACAGGATCTTCGTGATCTCAGCCGAAGTCTCAATACCGATTATGTAGAAGAGATGGGGCTTCTTCGTTCAATTGAACATGAGTTGGAATTATTGAAGAAAACAGAGAGCATACAAACAAGTTTCAACATTACCGGAGCTACAATAAAACTTGATAAGCAGAAAGAACTCATTTTGTTTCGTATAGTTCAAGAGGCAATTCACAATGTAATACGTCATGCTGAAGCAAGCAAAATAGACGCTTCAGTTAAATTCAGTGATGATGCAATGGAAATTTGCATTGAGGATAATGGTAAAGGATTTGATTTACAACCGCTACAGGATCGGGGAAATAAATCGTTCGGACTAGGTATACGCAATATGCACGAACGAGCAACATTAATTGGTGCTCGTTTTTCTATCGACAGCTTGGCCGGCAAAGGAACAAAACTTTATCTTCAGGTATCATTAAATTAAATAGATGATGAAGCAGGAGCAAAAAATAAAAGTTGCATTGGCTGATGATCATATTTTGCTCAGGAAAGGTCTTGCAGGAGTGGTAGATAGTTTTGGTGACTATGCAGTATTATTTGAAGCTGATAACGGGCAGCATTTTACAGAACAGATAAAGAAATATGGCGAACCTGATCTGGTGCTGATGGACATCAACATGCCAGACATGGATGGTTATGCTACAACCAAATGGCTGAAACAACATCACCCACAAGTGAATGTAATTGCATTATCGATGTATGATAATGAAAATGCCATTATACGAATGTTTAAAGCCGGCGCAAAAGGATATATCCTGAAAGACAGCGAACCACCGGAATTAAAAAATGCATTGGATTCAGTTTATAAAAAAGGATATTATTATTCTGAACTTGTAACCGGCCGCTTGATCCATTCCATCAATAAAATGGATGATGAAAAGAGCGAAATAAAAATGTTGAACAATTTAAACGACCGGGAAATAGAATTTTTGAAGCATGCCTGCACAGAGCTGACGTATAAAGAAATTGCAGAAAAAATGCATCTGAGTCCACGAACGATTGATGGCTATCGTGATATCCTTTTTGAAAAGCTTGAAGTAAAAACAAGGGTAGGGCTGGTGATGTATGCTATAAAAAACAGTATCGTAACAGTATAAAAAATCCCGCTGCCAGGCGGGATTTTCAATTAGTTTAAAACACTTTTTTCTTTCACTATTTCAATTTTCTGTTCTTTTATTTTATTGAAACCTCCAACAACATTGCGTAGGTTATGAAAACCCTGGCGCTTAAGTATGGAAGAAGCAATGATGCTTCTGTAACCGCTTTGGCAATGTACATACAGGTTGTCCCTTTCTTCAATATTGGCCATTAATCCCGGGTCCATAATATCGCCCAACGGAAGGCATACTGCATCTTTCACATGACCATCAGCAAATTCAGTTTCCTTACGCACATCAACTACTACAAGGTTATCATCAAATGGTAAATCCATTGCAAGTTCATCTGCTTCCACCTCAATAATCAGGTCAACTTCTTCAGCAGCATTTCTCCATGCTTCAAACCCACCTTTTAAATAACCACCCACTTTATCAAATCCAACTCTTGCCAAACGTACAATGGTTTCTTCTTCCTTTCCCTCATCGGTCACTAATAAAATAGTTTCATCAAACGGCAATAATGCACCAGCCCATTCTGCAAAACGTCCTTCCAGGCCAATGCTGATCGATCCCGGAATAAAACCTTGTGTAAATGTATCTGCATGACGGGTATCAAGGATAAACGTTTTAGGTTCGTTTGCTTTTTGTTTGAACGAAGCAATATCCAGTTCAGTAAGGCCTTTCTTCAACACAGCATCTAAGGATCCATACCCTTCTTTATTAATGCGGGCATTCACAGGAAAATATTTTGGAGGGGCATCGAGTCCATCCGTTACTGCTTTAATAAATTCTTCTTTACCTGGTTGTTGCAAAGCATAATTGGTTTGCTTTTGCTCACCAACAGTGCTTGATGTTTCGGGGCCAAGACTTTTACCACAGGAACTACCGGGGCCATGCGCCGGGTAAACGATAACATCATCCGCCAGCGGCATTATTTTTTGTTGTAACGACTCATATAATTTACCCGCAAGCTCACTCATGGAAATATCGCCTCCTTGTGCAAGATCAGGACGGCCAACATCTCCCACAAACAATGTATCGCCGGTAAATACACAATGGTCTTTACCGTTTTCATCTTTCAATAAATAACAAGAGCTTTCCAATGTATGACCCGGAGTGTGTAATACTTCCATGGTTAAATCGCCAACCTTAAACTGTTCACCATCTTTCGCAACATAAACCGGAAACGACGTTTCTGTTTGCGGTCCATAAACAATGGGTGCGTTCGACTGGCGTGCAAGATCGAGATGACCGCTTACAAAATCGGCGTGGAAATGTGTTTCAAAAATATATTTGATAGTAGCGTTTCTTTCCTTTGCCAGGTTGAGGTAAACTTCAACATCCCGTAATGGATCAATAATGGCGCATTCACCATTACTTTCAATATAGTAGGCAGCTTCACTCAAACAGTTTGTATACAGCTGTTGTACGTACATAATCTTCTTTGCTTTTTTTGCAAAAGTACGTTAGTCTGCTTAAACAGCCTCAAGAGTGGTAATAGGTGTGGGAATAGATCAGGCGAGGAGTTGAGTTACAAAGTCATTCACTTCCTGCAAACGGTCGTGGTTAACTGTGTACCATATGAATTTGCCTTCTCTCGTTGTTTTTACAATGTTGCTGCGTCGCAAAATTGCTAAATGTTGCGATGCCACCGATTGTTCAAGCCGAAGCTTTACATAAATCTCGGTTACGGTCATTTGACCATTCTCGTTAATAAGTTGAATAATTTGTTGCCTCAGTTTGTGGTTTACAGAACGAAGGATGAGTGAGGCTTTCTTCACAGCATGATAATCCAGAGAAATAGGAACATAGCCCTCTTTTTTCTTAGTCGTTGCCATCTCAGGGTAGTTTTGTGGTTGGGTAATTTGGGTGCTAAATCTATATACAGTAAATCTAACAGTAAAATTACGTATTCAATAGTCGTAAAAGACATAATTCATATCTGCGTGGAATGGAACTCTTTACCGTATACAGGAATTGAATAAGCGAGTGATATAAATTCCTTTTGACGGTAACATCGCTCAGCTAATTCCGCCATGTTGCCGGCATTCCAATCGATATCTAAAAACGATCCATTAGGGCTTGAGCAAATAGTTTGCCATTTGGCAGAGCCGTCGCCAAAAAAGAACATGCGTGTGTTGGCCAGTTCATTTTTGAATGAATCGGCAGATAAAATGAGTGCGGAAATGGGAGAAACGGGCTGTAAACCGGGTGAATAAAGAGCGGTAAATACTTCCATGCGCCGGGCATCAATCATGGGGCATAACAACGCCGATGGATCGTTTCGAACGCTAGGTACGGCGGCAGCACTCATGACGAGCGTGGTTTCGATGGCAATCAAAGGAATGTCCAATGCATAGGCCAGGCCTTTGGCAGATGCAAAACCCACCCGCAGTCCGGTATAAGAACCCGGACCAGAAGTTACAGCAACTGCCTCAAGGTCTTGAAGCGTTTGGTTTGTTTCGTTTAATAGTGAGTGGATGGCCGGTTGCAGAAATGAAGCGTGGTCTTTTTGATTCTGATTGGTTTTTAAAGCAATTACAGTTCCATCTTTTGCTAAAGCAACTGATGCGTGGGTGGTAGAGGTATCAATGCAAAGCAACAACGCCATATCAGTTCTTAATGGTTTTAATAATTGGTGAAGCGGGTTGATAATGTTTATCTTCTTTAGCCAGGTTTTGTAAAAGTGCCTTTATACGATCAATGCCAATTGCATTACACCATTCAAACGGACCCATTGGGTAATTGGTTCCTAATTTCATTGCCGTGTCAGTAGCTGCTTCAGTAGCTACTTCTTCTTCAATGCTTAGAAATGCTTCGTTAATGATCATACTCACTGTTTTTGCACTAACAAAACCGGGATGATCTGCTGTTCTAAACGAAGGAATGTGTAAAGCTTGGAAAAGGGATTGAAAATTTTCTATCTGGTCATCAGAAACCGCAAATTCAATACAATTCCTGTTGGCAAAAGTTGGCCAGTGATTGAAACGGGCGATGGGCAGTTTTGCATCAAGGCCCCATTCTTTTAAGGTCAACACAACTGAGCCTATGAGCACGGGTGTTGTAGTGTTCCGGTATTGATCAATCAGATGAGGATTTTCTTCGACTGTAAGGTCGATGATGCAATCGCTTGTCTTCAGATCATTGGGCGACAATGCTTCTCTAATTGTACAATCGATGCCTGCAAAAGGAAATTCTTTTCCAAACAAATATGTAATAGGTTGAGAGCTGATGAGAGTCAAACGCATAGGGGCAAATTTACAGTTAAGGAAAGTAAACCTGCTTATTTCTTCGGCCAATAAACTATGTTTGCCGCATGATGGAAAAGAAAATTATACAAACCAACCATGCACCTGCACCTATTGGTCCATACAACCAGGCCGTCGCTGCAGGAGGTTTTTTATTTATTTCAGGACAAATATGTATTAAGCCCGATACCGGTGAAATGAACAATAGCGATATACAGGCAGAAACACACCAGGTGATGCATAATCTGAGAGCTGTTTTGCAGGAAGCTGGTATGGATTTCAGGAATGTAGTGAAGACAACCATCTTTCTTACCGACATGGCTTTGTTTAGTGAGGTGAATGAAATTTATGGTAAGTATTTCGACGGCGATTTTCCGGCGAGAGAAACCGTAGCTGTAAAAGGTTTGCCCAAAAATGTAAATGTAGAGATCAGCATGATAGCTGCAGGATAAAAAAACGGTTGATCAAAAGATCAACCGTTTTTTTAGAGCTTAATTTCTTCTTCGTGATTATCGAAGAAATGATATTCAGTAAGGTGATAAGAAGTATTTGCTTTCACCTTAATTTTTTGTTTGTATTTCCAGCTCCATCTCATGCGCTTCGAAGGGAATCCTTTGCGTAGGTATGCTTCCATAATTGGGTGCACAGCAATGGTTAACTGTTTATGCTTTTGCATCACCAGGTAGCTGATGTTCTTTTCAATTTCATCTTCCAGTATCAACGTAGCTGAAACTTTACCAGTACCGTTACAGCTTGGACAAACTTCCTGTGTGTTGATGTTCACTTCAGGTTTCATACGCTGACGGGTGATCTGCATCAATCCAAATTTCGAAATAGGAAGAATAGCATGCTTAGCCCTGTCCGCACGCATAAACTCTTCCATTGCTTCAGCTAAACGACGTTTGTTGTCGGGCAACTTCATATCAATGAAGTCAACCACGATGATGCCGCCAATATCACGCAAACGTAATTGTCGTGCAATTTCTTCGGCCGCTTCCAGGTTTGTTTGCAATGCATTTTCTTCCTGGTTAGCACTTACACTTTTGTAACCACTGTTTACATCAATTACGTGTAACGCTTCCGTATGCTCAATTATAAGATAAGCACCACTGGCAAGGTTCACTGTTTTACCAAATGATCCCTTTACCTGTTTAGTAACACCAAAGTTGTCGAAAATGGGTGAACCGTTTTGATAAAAACTGACTATCTCGGTTTTATCTGGTGCAACTTTTTGAATATAGTTACGGGCATCGTTATAAATATTTTTATCATTCACAACAATGCGGTTAAAATCAGCACTCAGCAGATCACGTAGTATGCTGGTAGTTTTATCAGTTTCACCAAGTATTTTAGATGGAGCAACTGCATTCTTTAGATTCTTTTGAATCTGTTGCCACATAGTTACGAGATTGTTGAGATCTTCGTGAAGCTCCGCAGTATTCTTTCCTTCAGCTGCAGTACGTACAATAACACCAAAGTTTTTGGTGCGAATTGATTCAACGATTTTTTGTAAACGTTTACGCTCATCGCTTGAATGGATCTTGCGAGATACAGCTACAATATCATTAAATGGAGTAAGTACAACAAAGCGACCTGGCAACGATATTTCACAACTAAGGCGTGGGCCTTTTGCTGCAATAGGTTCTTTTAAAATTTGTACAAGAATATTTGGTTTGCCGTTAAGCACTTCACCAATTTTTCCTGTTTTAATGATTTCAGCTTCTGTTTGAAACTTGCCAAAATCACTAATGCTTTCGCCTTTGTCGTTAATGGATTGTGCAGTAAACTTGAGAAGGGATCGTACATAAGGGCTTAGGTCGGTGTAATGAAGAAAGCCATCTTTCTCAAAACCAACATCCACAAATGCGGCATTCATACCAGGCACAAGTTTTTTTACTTTACCAAGGTATAAATCACCAACAGTAAAACTGGCATCGTGACTTTCCTGATGCAGCTCTACCAGCTTCTTGTCTTCTAACAATGCAATTTCCACCCCGGTTGGGGCAGAATTAATGATCAGTTCCTTATTCACTCAAAAGTCTTTTAAATTGAACTATGCTACTTCACCTGATCAGAAGGAAGGAGGCCACATAACAACAGAATGTATACAAGCAAGTAAACAAATTTTCTGCTATGGCCATAGCGAAGCAGAGTCCCGTTTAAAAGCGGGACTCCATTCAATTCAGAAGATCTTATTTGTTCTTCTTTTTATGACGGTTCTTTCTAAGACGTTTCTTACGCTTGTGCGTCGCAATTTTATGACGCTTTCTCTTTTTTCCGCAAGGCATGTTTAATACGTTTTACGTTCGTTAAAAAATATGTTTATAATAACTTTATCTGTTCTTCTATCTGTTTCATCATTTCAGGACTGCTCCTGAATTTTCCCTGTGTTTCGAGTGATCGAACTGTTTGCAAAAACAACTCGTACTTCTTTTTTGCATTTGCATTATCACCGCTGGTTTTATAAGCATCCGCCAATCGAAGGATCACTTCCAGGTTCTGTGGTTCAAGTGCAAGCACTTTTTCAAAACGTTCAATCGCTTTTGGCCATTGTCCGCTGATGGTTGAACCTACGCCCATCATATATTGAGCAAATGCATTTTGCGGATCTTTTTCCGCCACCTCACGAATCAATGCAATTCCACGCATGGGAGCCTCATTACCTGCACCTCCAAAAAAGTAAGTGCTGCCGAGACCAACTTTTGTTGAATCGTTCGTCGGGTTTAATTCAAATGCTTTTTCAAACAACTCTTTTGCTTCCTTGGCCATCCACACCTGTAACGGTTGTTCCGATACAGTTTGTAACTCCCTTAAAAACAAATGGGCTGCAAAGGTGAGGTTTTTCTCTGAATTTTCCAACTTAGCAGCCTCTGCAATGTATTTGGCATAAGGCACAAAGGCACCTATGGTATCCATCCAAAAGGCTGATAGCTTACGATAAACTTGTATTTGCTGATTTTTTACGTCGCCTCTTACTACCGAGTTTTCCCATTCAGTTACCTTTTGTAACTGCTGGGCATTTAAACGTTTCTTGGCAAGCCCCAGCATGGTCGGAAAATCGAGGGTAACTGCTTGTGTGTTAGCTCCGCCTGCTGGAGGGGTGGCTGCAGAATGATCGTGACCTGCATGATCATCTTCAACCTTTTTAGGAACTGTTCGTCCAAAAAAATACAAAAGAAAAACTGCTGTGATTGCAGCAGTTACAGAAATTATTTGTTGCCTGTTCACGCTTCAGAAATTGAAGTGCAAAGCTACAGTAAGAAAGTATTAAAAATCTTTTGTGAGCCGATTAATCTTCAGCATCCGATTCATCGCTCTGCACAGCACCGCCCTTGTAGCTTGTTTTTACTTCCTGTACAAATTCCTTTGCAGGTTTAAAGGCCGGAATGTAATGTTCAGGAATATGAACAGCCGTGTTTCGTTTGATATTACGGCCAATTTTGGCTGCTCTTTTCTTTGTAATAAAGCTCCCGAAACCACGGATATAAATATTCTGACCCGCAGAAAGGGAATCTTTCACTTCTTTGAACATTGTTTCAAGAGTAACAAGAACATCCACTTTAGGAATGCCTGTTTTTTCTGAGATTTGGTTCACAAGATCAGCTTTGCGCATGCTTAAAAATTTAAGGGTTCTGGTTATTATTGGACTAATATCCTGAATTAATTTCAAAAAATGAAACATATCGGTCAAAAAATATTTCAGAACTGGTTGATTATGAACAAAAAATGGGTGCAATTGTTAAACGTTATTGCTGTTATTTTGCAGAAACAGTGCGCATTTGCGGGGTAAAAAGGATATGGACAGTTCAAAATATTTTCGTCAAAAACTTCTTCATTGGCATCACACCCTCAATAAAAGGGAGCTTCCGTGGAAAGGGGAAAAGGATGTGTATCGCATCTGGTTGAGTGAGATTATTCTGCAGCAAACCCGTGCCGAACAAGGCTGGAAGTACTATGAACGGTTTGTAAATAAATACCCAACTGTTCAAAAGCTGGCGAAAGCTCCGTTAGAGGAAGTCTATAAATTGTGGGAAGGTCTTGGATATTATAACCGTTGCCGCAATCTTCATAGCACAGCCCAATACATTGCCCATGAATTGGGAGGAAAATTCCCCAACACTTACGAAACCATTATTGAATTTAAAGGAATTGGGCCGTATACTGCAGCCGCTATTGCTTCGTTTGGCTTTGATCTTCCTCATGCGGTGGTTGATGGAAATGTATTTAGGGTACTAAGTCGTTTTTTTGGCATCAATATCGCAATTGATAGTACAGAAGGTAAAAAGCAGTTTCAGCAACTTGCTAACCAATGCCTTGATGTGACGGTGCCGGCAGCTTATAACCAGGCCATCATGGATTTTGGTGCAACAGTTTGCAAGCCTGATCTGCCTGATTGCAATAGTTGCGTTTTAAGAACGAAATGTGTGGCTTTCGAAACAGGCAGGGTGAACGAGCTGCCGGTTAAAGAGAAAAAAAACAAGATTCGTAACAGGTGGTTCAGGTTCTATATCATTGAAAGGAGTGGAACATTTGCAGTTCAAAAACGAACAGGAAAGGATGTGTGGGGAAATTTATACGAGTTTCCCAAGGAGGAATTTAAAACAGAAAAAGAATGGAAAAAGTCTGGTAATTCATCAACAGAAAAATGGTTGAAAGATCATAAGATCAAACAATCATTTTCTCTGCTGTCAACAACAAAACCCATTAAACAGCAATTGAGTCATCAACTGATTTACGGCAACGCTGTGCTGATTCAATTAAAAGGAAATGAAATTATTTCGAAGGATTGGGAATGGAAAACACTAAGTGAATTAAAACAATTGCCCTTTCCAAAATTGTTGAATGATTTTTTAAAGGCTGGTGTTCTCGAATTATTTGCTGCGAGGTATACAACAGTAAAGCAAAAAACGTAATTTAGAAGGAGTGACAGACGGGTGAGGATGTAATTTAAACTTTCAGAAATAAAATTTATACGTATGAGAGGAGTTAACCGTGTGATGCTTATCGGCAACCTTGGAAAAGAACCTGACGTACAGGTTTTAGAAGGTAACATTGCCGTCGCCAAATTCCCATTAGCTACAACAGAAACATTTAAAGACCGCACCGGAAAACTGGTGAGCCAAACCGAATGGCATACTGTGGTTCTCTGGAGAGGACTTGCGGAGTTAGCCCAAAAATATTTGCACAAAGGCAGCTTGGTTTATATTGAAGGCCGATTGAAAACCCGGAGTTGGGAAGACAAAGAAGGTGTGAAAAAATACGCAACTGAAGTTGTGGGTGATAACCTTATCATGCTTGACAAAAGAGCTGATGGAACAGGAAAACCTGATACTCACGATCAATTAGGTGGTTATCACGGTGATGATTTACCGCCAATAGGCGAACCAAGTGCTGACCTTCCATTTTAGGAAATACCGTTGCGTTCTTTATTTTTGCCGGTACAGCGGTACATTGTTCACTTAATCTTGATGCTTTGGATTATCAGCAAGTCAACACTTCTTTTTTATTGTCGATCAAACCTGTGTTACTGGCCATTAACAGCCAGGGGTTAACATTACTGGTTATTCTTTTTTTAATACTGTTGTTTTTTTCATTTGTAGTAAGTGGTGCTGAAGTAGCATTCTTTTCGTTACGCTATAAAGATCTTAATCTTATAAAAACAAAACCCGAAGCTCCCGCAAAGCGTATTGTAAACCTGCTTGAAGAGCCAAAAGTATTGATGGCAAGTTTATTGGCGGCGAATGTTATTTTTAATTTGTGTATTGTTTTTCTCACAAACTTTTTAATTGATGAAGCACTCAACCTTCGACATAATTTGTGGTGGGTTGAGTTTATTTTAAAAGCAACAGCTATTACTGCGCTTATTCTTTTGTTTTGCGAAACGTTACCAAAAGTCTGGGCATCACAAAACAATATTTTCTTTGCCTACTTTGCCAGTTGGTGGATAGATGCAATTGTTTATCCCATTTTCAAATCTACCGGCGGTTGGCTTGCTGGTTATACCGATGGAATTGAGAAGCGAATGTCGAAGCACCAGAAATCATCCTCACTGAAATCGGAAGAACTTGATTATGCCATTGATCTCATGAGTGAAGACGAAGCCACTGTTGAAGAGAAACAAATTTTAAAAGGCATTCAAAATTTCAGCAATATTACTGTACGGCAGGTAATGCGTTCACGCCTTGATGTTAGTGGTATTGAATATAAAACCCCGTTCGGTGAAGTTGTGAAACGTGTGCAGGAGTTGCATTACAGCCGTATACCCATCTATAAAAACAACCTTGATGAAGTAGTGGGCATACTGCAAACAAAAGATTTGTTGCAACATATTAATGATGCTGATGATTTTCATTGGCAACAGCTTATGCGCACACCTTTTTTCGTTCCGGAACAAAAACTGATCGACGATCTTCTGAAAGAATTTCAGCAAAAGCGAATACACTTTGCAGTGGTAGTTGATGAATTTGGTGGCACCAGTGGTATTGTTACTATGGAAGATGTGGTGGAAGAAATTATCGGCGATATTAAAGATGAGTTTGATGATGATGAAAGTGTGAACAAAAAACTCGATGAAAATAATTACATCTTTGAAGGACGCACCATGGTGCATGATATGTGCCGCACAATGAACCTCCCGACAGATACGTTTGATAAAGTGAAAGGTGAAAGCGAATCACTGGCAGGCCTTGTATTGGAATTAGCCGAACGTTTGCCAAGAGTGGGAGATGTAATTGAAACCGGCGATTTCCAGTTTTCCGTGCAGGAAGTAAGCCGCAACCGCATCGAAAAAGTCAAAGTGACCATTAAACCCCTCGATTGATCTACATGAAAAAAATGTATTTACGTAGCTCCTACTTCGCACTTCGTACTTTTTATATTCTTGGGTTGATTAGTTTTTTTATTGCCTGCAATTCTGATCCTCGTCCAAGACCAAAAGGATATTTTCAAATTGATTTTCCAGAAAAGAAATATGTTTTGTTTGATGAACCTGGTTATCCATACACATTCGAATACCCAGCTTATGGAAAAGTATTAAAGGATAGCACCTTCTTTGAAGCAAAAGCAGAAAATCCTTATTGGGTGAATCTTGATTTCCCTGACCTGGCAGGCCGCATTCACATCAGCTATAAAGTAGTAGGGGGAGCGAATAAGTTTGATGCGTTGGTACAGGATGCGTTTAAAATGACAAGCAAACACAGTTTAAAGGCAACATCAATCGATGAAATACCCGTAAAAGGTGGAGCAGGTGTGAGCGGATTTATTTTTGATGTAGGTGGTAATGCCGCAACGGGCAAACAGTTTTTTGTAACGGATAGTACAAGACATTTTTTACGTGGAGCACTTTACTTCGACGCCACTCCTAACTACGATTCAATTAGTCCTGTAGAACAGTTTCTTTATAAGGATATGCAGCATTTGATTCAAACGCTGAAATGGAGAAACTAAACCTCATTCTCTTTCCCGACCGTATCTTTGCGGCATGATAGCAATCGATGATATCTACATCAGTGACGAAGTGGTAGAGGAACAGTTTGTATGTGATCTCAACAAGTGCAAAGGCGGCTGTTGTGTGGATGGTGATGCAGGTGCGCCGCTTACAAACGATGAACTGCAGGAAGTGATCAATGGATATGAAAAGATCAAACACCTGATAACAGCAGAAGGTCGTAAGATAGTGGAGACAGAAGGCTTTTATCATTACGACCAGGAATTTGGTTGGGTTACTCCCACCATCAGCAATGGTATGTGTGCATATGGAATGGTTGATGAAAAAGGTATTGTAAAATGTGCATTCGAACATCAGTATTATGCTGGTGAATTAAAATGGAAGAAACCAATCTCCTGTCATCTTTATCCAATTAAGATCAGCAAAAGCAAAAACACAGAGCAGCAGTATGTGAACTATGAGCCAAGAGAGCCGATGTGTAATCCCGGTTGTGTAAATGGTCAGAAATTGAAAGTGCCGGTATATGTGTTTTTGAAAGAAGCGCTCATTCGCAAATACGGCGAAGAGTTTTATGAAGTGCTCACGCAAATAGCAGAACAGTATTACGCATCAAAAGAGGCAAAGAAGTAACTTTAATCAATGAGCCAGACTGCAGATAAATTTATTGCCAAGAGTACAGTGAAAGCTGCTGATCTTGATCACAGGCGTACCATCAACTTCAACATAGGCAAGTACAATGCAAAAGTACCGGAAGGTAAATTGCAGTTTACACAAATGCTAACCGCACGTGAGCGTGCAAAGAATGTAAAGTGGCGTGCATTGGAAACACTCGATCAGCAACTCGAAGAATTTGAATCGCAGTTTTCACGCCGGGGGGGAAAAGTGATATGGGCAGAAAATGCACAACAGGCCTGCGATGAAATATTGAAAATATGCGAAGCACGCAACTGCAAAACGTTGGTGAAGAGCAAGAGTATGGTTACGGAGGAAATTCATTTGAATGATTTTCTTGGCAAGCATAATATTGAAAGTGTTGAAACAGACCTGGGCGAATATATTCAGCAACTAGACGATGAACCGCCTTATCATATTGTTACACCTGCTATGCATAAAAGCAAAGAGGACGTAGCAAAACTCTTTGCAGAAAAACTCGGTACCGATCCAAAATCAACACCTGAACAGTTAACGTTAACTGCACGAAAAATTCTCCGTGAAAAATATGTACAGGCCGAAGTTGGTGTAACAGGCGCTAATTTTATTTTGGCGGATGTTGGCGGAATTGCAGTTACAGAAAATGAAGGCAATGCAAGGTTGAGTTGTGCTTTTCCCAAAACACATATCGTTATCGTAGGCATTGAAAAAGTATTACCAAGTATGAACGATCTTGGTTTGTTCTGGCCCTTGCTTGCAACATTTGGTACTGGACAAAATGTAACAGTATACAACAGCATCGTTCTCGGTCCGAAACAGCAAGGCGAAAGAGATGGTCCTGAAGAAATGATCGTTATTCTTCTTGATAACGGAAGAACAAATGTGCTGAAGAATCCAAAGACAAGAGAGAGTTTATATTGCATCCGTTGTGGCGCATGTTTAAATGCTTGCCCGGTTTATAAAAATATTGGCGGGCATAGTTATGGAACAACTTACAGTGGCCCTATTGGTAAAGTTATTACACCACATCTCAGCGGTTTGGATGAATATAAGCATCTCAGTTATGCTTCATCGTTATGCGGCAATTGTACAGAGGTTTGCCCGGTACGGATCAATCTGCACGAATTGCTACTAGAGAACCGTTACGAAGCAGTGGAAGAAGGATATGTTTCGTTTGGTGAACGTATGGCATGGAAGGTTTGGAAGAAAGTATCGATGAGTCGTAAGCTTATGAATACCGGCAGCAGTAAAATGCGAAGCTGGGTGATCAATACATTCGTAAAGGACTGGACACGTAATCATGGCCCAATGCAATTCCCTGAAAAAAGTTTCAATCAACTTTGGCGTGAACGAAACGGGCTGTAAATTCAAACATGCTTGTTTATACTCCGCATATAACAGCCCGCATCAATTACATTATTCAACTGTTGAATGAACGTTGGCAAATAGAAGTTGCCGTAACAGATGATATAAACTTTTTTCAACAAAGCTTTGATGTTAAGCTTGTGTATGCCGAAAAATGCATAGACGAATCATCCTTCTTTCTGCAATCAACAGGTTTACTTTTGCAGCACGGTATCCGCAAACAACACTTCAATATTTTTGAATGGGAAGACGGTAAAGCGTTCTTTCAAACAACAGATGATTTTGGGTTTGACATTTTCTCTGCAATCTTCTATCTCATTTCCCGTTACGAAGAATATTTAGAATATGAACCAGATGAATACGGCCGCTATGCGCACTGGAATTCATTGGCATGGAAAGAAGGATTCTTACATCAGCCAATTATTGATGTATGGTTGATGAAGTTTGAGGCGAAGTTGAAGCAACGCTACTCACTACTCACTACTCACCATTCACCATTCAGCTTCCTCCCCACTTACGATATCGATATTGCCTGGAGTTACAAGCATAAAGGCTTGCTTAAAACAGTTGGTGCAATATTTATGCATCCATCTACAATTGCAAAGAGGATACGTGTACTGAGTGGAAATGAAGTAGATCCATACGATACATATGTATGGCTGCAACAATTGCATGAACAATATACATTGCAACCGATCTATTTTTTCTTACTGGCAGAACGTAACAGTGAGTACGATAAAAATATTTCGCCCGATAAAGCTGCATTACAGCAATTGATCCGTTCAACTGTTGCAAAGGCAACTGTAGCATTGCATCCTTCAACAGAAAGTGCAGTAAATCCAACTGCATTAAAAAAAGAAAAGGAACTATTGCAAAGGATAGTGCGTAAGCCGATCACAGAAACCCGCAATCACTATATTCAGTTTCATTTACCACATTCATACCGAACCTTAATTGCAAATGGCTTTACCGATGAACATAGCATGGGCTATGGAACGGTCAATGGTTTTCGTGCGTCTACATCGTATTCGTTTTTATGGTACGACCTGGAGAAAGAAGAAACAACTTCATTGCGTGTGCATCCCTTTGCCTACATGGAAGCAAATTCGTTTTACGAATTGCATCAATCACCCGAAGAAGCATTGGAAGAAATGAAAAAGCTTTGTGCAGAAGTACAAAAAGCAAACGGCACATTTATAACCATCTTTCATAATCACATGTTGGGAACGGAGCCGATGTTCAAAGGCTGGAGAGAGATGTATGGAAAGTTCATCGCTGATGTCATCCCGATGAAGGAAGTATCTCCTGAGCTGTAGCAGATGTTGAACAGATTCCTCGTGCCTCGGAATAACAGCGCTATTGCTCATTCTTCGAACCTTCCAGCATATGCATCAATTCTTTCATCTCTGGATCACTTAAGTAGCGCCACTTGCCAACTGCAATATTCCCCAGTTGAATGTTCATGATGCGTACACGTCGTAAACTCACCACCTCATAGTCAAACGCTTCACACATGCGCCTGATCTGGCGGTTCAATCCCTGTTTGAGAATGATGGAAAAACTTTTGCCACTTAATGTTCTCACCTTGCAGGGAAGTGTGACAGTGTTGAGAATGTGCACACCATTGCTCATTTTCGCAGCAAAGTCAGGAGTTAGTTTTTTATTGACAGTAACGATGTATTCTTTTTCGTGTTCGTTTCCGGCACGTAAAATTTTATTAACGATATCGCCATTATTGGTAAGAAAGATCAACCCTTCAGAATCTTTATCTAACCTTCCAATTGGAAAAATGCGTTTAGGATGATTGATGAAACGGATAATATTCGTACGATCCTTTTCATCTGTTGTAGAAGTAATGTTCAGCGGTTTGTTAAACGCAATAATGAATTGATCCTGCTTGGCAGTTGATTTAACCTTCAACAACTCATCATCAATATACACTTTGTCTTTTGAAGAAACCCTTGTGCCGGCGAGTGCAATATTGCCATTCACCGTTACACGTGCCTGGTCGATCAGTTTATCAGCTTCACGGCGTGAGCAATAACCTGTTGCACTGATGTATTTATTAAGGCTGATTTTGTCTTCAGACATAACGCAAATGTAAGCAGGTTTAATTGTCGAGCACTTCCCGCTGTTCTTCGGCTGTGCGTTTGAATGCTTTGTTTACAAGATAAACGCCCAGCAATGTTACTAAGCCACCGATGGTTAATGTGAGTGTGAGTTTTTCATCAAAGATCACTGCACCCAGCAGCACGGCTACAATGGGATTGATATATGCATAAATACTTGCCTGCTCAGTTGGTAAACGTTGCAGTGAATATAAATAACACACAAAAGCAATGATAGAACCAAACACAACCAGGTAACCAATTGCAAGCCATGAGGCTGTAGGTATTTCAGTGAAGGGTAAAAAGCTTTTGTCGAATGTTGACACACCGAGTAATGCAGCACCACCAATAAGCATTTGAAAACCTAAACCAAAGTATGGATTAAATTGTGCTGCATGTTTCTTGGTATAGAGCGAACCGAAAGCCCATGTCCATGTAGCAATCAGCGAAAGAAAAATACCGAAACGAAAATCAGGATTAAAGAAGTCGGCAAGGTGTTCATAAAAAATAATACATACACCACCAAAGCCAACCATCAATCCAAGCACAGCATTAGAAGGTATTTTACTTTTCGAAGAAAACAAACCGATGATCACAAGCCATAACGGGAAGATAGCACCCATGATAGCACCAAGACCAGATGAAATATATTTCAATCCCCATGTGCTAAGTCCGTTGCTCATCACAAAATTCAAAAAAGAAAGTAAGAACAAAGGCAACAGGTCTTTTGCTTTTGGCCAGCTTGCTCCTTTGATGAGGAAAAAGATCATGTAACAAATACCACCTAATAACTGACGTATACCTGCCAACTGTATAGCGGGCATATGACGCACACCTTCTTTTGAAGCGATCCATGTGGTGCCCCAAAGAACACATACGACCGCCAAAGCAAATACAGCTTTTGCCTTTGTTCCTTTTTTGTGAATGGTCAAAGGATTAAAGACTGATAAACTTTTTATAGTATCAGCAGAGTAATTAAACGCTCTATTGATGTCGAGTCTTGGCATTAATGTTTGAAATGACGCATACCTGTGATCACCATCGCCAGGTTATTTTGTTTGCAGTATTCAATTGAATCATTATCACGAATTGAACCGCCGGGCTGAATAAACGCAGCTATTCCTGCAGCATGACCTAACTGCACACAATCATTGAACGGAAAGAACGCATCACTTGCCATTACAGCGCCACTTAAATCAAAATTGAATTGTCTTGCTTTTTCAACTGACTGACGTAATGAATCGATACGGCTTGTTTGTCCGCAACCTTTACCCACCAATTGTTTATTCTTCACCAATGCAATGGCATTCGATTTTAAATGTTTGCAGATGAGGTTTGCAAAAACCAGGTCTTCTCTTTCTGCAGCAGTTGTTTCTCTACCACCTGCTTCTTTCCACTCAGTGTAATTGCCTTCATCAACACCTTGCACCAACACACCGTTGAGAATTGATTTGTATTGTTCTTTTGCTTTTGGTTGTGCTTTCAATTGCAATAAGATCCTGTTCTTTTTTGATTTCAATACTTCCAATGCATCTGCAGAAAAAGAAGGAGCGATCAATACTTCAAAGAAAATTTCACTGATAGCATCAGCAGTTGCTTTATCAATTTCACCATTGCAAACAAGCACACCACCAAATGCACTTTCATTGTCGCCTGCAAGAGCCGTATCCCAGCTATCTTTCACAGTTGCACGTTGTGCAACACCACATACGTTGGTGTGTTTGATGATGGCAAACGTAGTATCTGTAAATTCTTTGATGAGTTGCACGGCCGCATCCACATCAACTAGGTTATTATATGAAAGTTCTTTACCGTTTAGTTGTGTAAACAGTTCATCAAGGTTGCCGTGGAAACGTGCAGTCTGGTGAGGGTTCTCACCATAACGCATGATCTTTTCTTCTTTGTTGAAAGGTGTTTCAACAGCCGATTGATGGAAGTAGTTGCTGATAGCTGTATCGTAAGCAGTACACACATCAAATGCTTTGATGGCGAATGCACGACGTTGCTCATAACTTGTTTCACCATTCTGTTCACGCAAAATATTTTCCAACACAGCATATTCTTTCTTTGCTGCCAACACAACCACATCTTTGTGATTTTTTGCGCCTGCACGGATCATCGATGGGCCGCCGATATCAATTTTTTCAATGATCGCTTTTTCATCGGATGTTGAAGCAACGGTTTCTTCAAACGGGTAAAGATCAACGATCACAAGATCCATTTCAGGAATATTGTATTGCTTCATTTCAGCTAAATGCTGCTCATCATCACGCTTGCCGAGAATACCACCAAATACTGAAGGATGTAATGTTTTTACCCGTCCGCCCAAAATAGAAGGGTAGCTGGTTAAATTTTCAACAGGCACTACAGGCACGCCGAGTTTTTCAATAAACTGTTGGGTACCACCGGTAGAATAGATAGTTACATTTTGTTCGTGCAGGAGTTTCACCAATGAATCGAGTCCGTCTTTGTAAAAAACTGAAATGAGTGCCGATTGAATTTTCTTCATAACAAGGAGAAAGTTTTTGGGCCACAGAGGTGGCGTGCTGTTTTAGAAGCCGCAAAGGTAAGTTTCTAGAGGTTCATCACAAAAGCGCCCTGTTCACTTGTGCAGAAATAGTGGATGTTCAGCTTTTCGCAGTCGGCTTTCCAGTATTTGAGCTTCCATTGCGGGTTGGAGCTGTCGAACACCAGCAACTTACAGTTGATCGTTTTTAGGAGTTGGTTGAGGTAGAGTTTGGGATTTTGTGAGATAATGACCACATCGGCATTGATCTTCGTTGTTGAATCGTAACGGTAAGATTGATTGATATGAACGATGGTTTTATTGTTGATCTTCCACGTTTTGTTTTCATTGATGTTTGGCTGATGATAAGTGCGATGAGCAATGCGGGAAGGTTTCAAATGGAAGTTGCGCAGGAAACCATCTTTCAAGAGCAACGAATCACCCACAAAATAATATTGATCGCCCAGCATAAAATCAATAGCTGTGTGTTGCGACAAATTGTAAACTACGAGTTTCTGTTGTTTTGAAGTTGTGTACCGGTAATAAAACTGAACAAAGAAAAAGAAAGCGATGCAACTTGATAATAAAGTGAATGAGGTTTTGTTTTTCTGAATGAGCCAAACACCTGAAGTAGTAATAATGAGGTAAAGTAAAATAGTTTGAATGGGTGAATGTTGAATGCCGTCAATTACTGCAAATGTGAAATGATCGGCCCAAAGAATAAACTGATTCATTAGCCAAAGCATTTTTGTAATGAGCCAGCCGGTTGCATTTGCAAGTATGGTAATGGGAGAAACAATCATTAACAAGATAAGAGCATAAAGCACCAGGCTTGATAATGGCACTGCAACAAGATTCGTAATAAGAAATAATGTGGGTGCCTGGTGAAAATGATACATGCAAAGCGGCAGCGTTAGTATTTGGGCTGATAAGGTTAGTGCATTTAATTTCCAGAACCCATCGAGTAATTTATTTTGAATAGCAAACCAGTTATAGATCGGCTTCATAAACAACACAATACTCAGTACTGCTGCATACGATAACTGAAAGCCCACATCCCACAATAAAAACGGATTGAAGAGTAAAAGCACAACGGCAGATGCTGCCATGCTGTTGTAAACATTTCCTTTACGATCGAGTACTTCCGCTCCCACAATAAAGGTAAACATCAACACCGCTCTCAATACAGAAGCACTGGCGCCAGTTAATAAACTGAATAGCCAAAGCAATACGATCACAAGAACGGCCCTTACAATTTTCATACGCCTGTTGCGATTAAACTTTTTAAATAGAAACATTAGCAGCCCATAGATCAAACCGAGATGCATGCCGCTTACAGCAATGATATGTACTACGCCGGTATTGCTATAGGCTTGTACTAAATCCCGGTCAAGATCATCACGATAGCCGATGAGTAATGCTTCAGCAATGCTGGTTTCCATTTCACCTTTTACATATTTACGGATGGTTTGCAGAATATAACTCCTTGCATCGTACATCTTTTGCCAGAAGAACAATGTTTGTTGTTGCGGTAACTTTTTAAACTCATTGGATTTAACGAATAACTGATGCGTGATGCTATTGAATAATGCATAGCGTTTGTAATCGAATCCGCCGGGATTGCCTGCATTTTTAATTTCCTGCAGATGACTGCGTACAAGAATCACATCGCCATATTGCAAGGCAGGAATGATGCTATCCTTCCGAAAATAGATCATTGCCCGGCCAGTTACTTTATTCGCTTTTCTGTTATGATAAACAATATTTATTTCGGCGAGGGCTTTATATGTTTTCTCCCTTTCGCTTAATGGTTCAAGTAAACGTAGCTGCACTACATCACCATTTTTATAAAAATGCCCGGCCCATTTAGGTTGATGTGGTTTTTGTTGCAGCCATACCAGTGTAATGCCCAATGAAATGAAAATGATGTTGAAAGAAATTCCGTAAAGCCAACCGGAATAATAACGACTGCGTTCACCGCTGAACTGCAAATAAATAAAAAAGGGAAGAGCGACAACGGCTGCAATGATTGCTATATGCCAATACAATGAAAAATACCAACCAGTTAAAATGCCCGCACTTAATGGAAGCAGAATGCGAAGGAAAGGGATGTTTTTCCAAATGGGGATCATGGGTGTCAGCTGTTTTCAATAAGATAAAAACAGCTGAAGCAAAATGCAAGTACAGTGGAAGAATTTGAAGAAAGTAATCGACAGCCGTGTTGATTTTTACGACAGCTGTGAATGAGCTATTCTCCTAACAGATTTTTTAGAAAAGCGATTTGACCCAGGTGGTAGATATTATGCTGAATCAATCCATTCAACATAAAACGAAAATTGTATTCACGGTGGTCAACCTTTTCGCTTAAGAACGCATCATCTTTTGTTTGCAGTTCAGCAACAATCTGTTGGTGCAGTTGTTCAAATTCGCTCAAACCTTTTTCCCAGGTATGAATTTTAGGATCGATCATGCGCCAATCCATTTCTTCAGCTGTTTGAGGATCGTAATCCTGCTTTTTTTGCAGTCGGTTTAAGTTAAACTCTGCCCATGTAATCATGTGATAAAGTATTTCAATAGCAGCGTGAGAATTTTCAGGGTTAATATATACAACCGCAGGATGAATTTTCCGCAGCATAGGCATTACTGCTTCCCCATACCATGGCTCACCGGTTAATACCTGTTCAAGGTTAGTGATGATAGAATGTACTTCTTCATTGTTCATTGTTCTAAGGTAAGAAGAATAGCAGCTTCATACAATGCAGTATAAGTGTGCGATCCGTCTTTGCTAAAGCTACGAACGGGCAGGCACAACAGTTGAAGCCAGAGAATACAAAAGTTGGTGTCAAAAAAAAATAGCCGGCAAGACGGGAAGGCAATAAAATATTCTTTCCGTCTTCCCGGCAAACAAATGGTCTGACGTCTTAAGGGCCGTGCCGACCAATAAAAAACTCCGCATGTGCGGAGTTTGAAATTTATTTACTGAGATACATACTTCTGTCTTTGTACAACTGACGGAAGTAAGGATCACGCAGATTTTTAATAAAGCGGATGGCCTCACCTGTGCTCTTCATTTCAGGACCGAGCTCTTTATTTACATTCGGGAATTTGTTGAAGCTGAACACGGGTTCTTTAATAGCATAACCAGTGAGCTTTTTGTCGTACGTAAAATCGGTGAGCTTATTTACACCCATCATTACTTTAGTTGCAATGTTGAGGTAAGGAATTTGGTAAGCCTTTGCAATAAATGGCGTGGTGCGGCTCGCACGTGGGTTGGCTTCAATTACAAACACTTTACCATCTTTAATGGCAAACTGGATGTTGATGAGACCTTGTATTTTCAGCGACTTTGCAATCTTCTTTGCATATTCTTCCATGGTTGCAACAACTAATGGAGTGAGGTTGAACTCTGGAAGTACAGCATGACTATCACCACTATGAATACCTGCAGGTTCAATATGCTCCATTACACCCATTACGTGGAAATTTTCACCATCGTAGATAGCATCAATCTCAGCTTCCTGGCAACGATCAAGGAAATGATCGATGAGGATTTTGTTGCCTGGTAAATGTTTGATGAGACTCAATACCGCACTTTCCAGTTCGGTTTCGTTGATGACGATACGCATCCTTTGTCCACCCAATACATAGCTGGGACGAACGAGCACGGGATAACCAACTTCTTTTGCTACTTCTATAGCATCATCGGTGGTGTAAGCAGTGCCATATTTTGGATAAGGAATTTCCAATTCTTTCAACAAGTCGCTGAAACGGCCACGATCTTCGGCAATATCCATGCTGTCGAATGAAGAACCGATGATTCGGATGCCTTTTTCGTGGAGGCGTTTTGCAAGTTTAAGGGCAGTTTGTCCGCCCAACTGAACGATGACACCGTAAGGTTGTTCCAGCTCAATAATTTCCCAGAGATGTTCCCAGTTAACCGGTTCGAAGTACAGCTTATCGGCCATGTCGAAGTCGGTACTAACGGTTTCGGGGTTACAGTTCACCATGATTGCCTCGTAGCCACATTCTTTGATGGCGAGGAGACCATGCACACAGCAGTAGTCGAATTCAATACCTTGACCAATCCGGTTGGGGCCACTACCGAGAACAATAATTTTTTTACGCTGAGATGGAATGGATTCGTTGTGAAGGATCGTATTTGCCATTGCGGTGCAAATGTACGGGTACGGGAAAAATTTTGAGGGATTTTTTCAGCCAAATTTTGGTTGATTTTGCTAACGGTTATGAGTTGTAAAAGGTCAATATGCTCACTTTACTCTGTACAGGCTTATTCCGTGGTTGCTGGAAACTACCTCTGGTTGAATAAATGACGTGAGATGAGGAAGTACCCAAGCTGTTGCTGGAGTGAGAAGGATATAATCGGGCTTAAACCGGTTAATAAGGTTAGCCCGATCGGTTTCTGTAGCGTTTACAGAAAAGAAATGTTGCACCAGTTTTTTACGTTCATCAGCATCTGCTACCCAATAAACAGGATAAACTGCTGCCACCACTCTGCCGCCCATTGCAGGCACAAACAAACTGGTAGGTATATCTGTAAGCACAACAGATGTTTTTTTATTAAAGACGGGTTCCAGAAAAGATAAGAGTTGAGCTTTAACGGGGTGACTGGCTTTCTGAAATTGATCGGCATCAGAAATTACTGCAACTTCTGATGCAAAGAGATATTTAAAAGTAGCTTTGGTTTGCAAGATATAAGGGCCAGCAAGAAAAACCATTAAAGCAAACCAAAATGCCTTTGATTGTCTGATGTTTATCAGATTTTTTACGATAAATAAATGACAGAAAATAAAAATGAAGGCAATCATACGCCCCATCCCATACGCTTTGGTGAAATAGCCAATGGCAAAAAGAGCAAGCAAAATTGAAACGCTGGTGAGCCATGGCCATTCTTTTTTTAAAGTTGTGGATGCGTTGAAGAAAACCAAAACAGGTAATAAAATCAATGGGAATATTTGTCTCATGAGGGATTGATAAAGAATAACACTATCAATATGAAATTGATTTCCCCCCTCAACATATTTAAACAGGGCAAAAACGGGGTAATAAGGCCAAAGTCCTGCGAGCATCGTGGAAAGTATTACTGCTGCAAACAGCAATATTGTTTTTCTAAAGATTTGTTGGCTGGTAAGTTTATCTTGAGCTAGAGCAGTATTGTAAATGTAAAGCTGCAATGATGCTGCAAATACAAATGTTAAAGGATGGCAAAGTAATGTGAGCGAAAGAAGCAGGATTAATGTTACAGATAAAGCTGCTTGCCTTTGTATGTTAGATGTGTTTACAAGTAAATGCTTTGTAACAGCTGCTGCAAACACCGAACAGATAAACGCAAATGTGGATGGGTAGGACAACGTAAGAACTAAAGACCGGATATGCAGATACGAACTATAAAGCGGTGCCTTCGGTCCCCAGAAAAAAAGGATTAGCAACAGAAACAAGAAAAATGCTTTTGAACGTTTTCTATTTTTATCTAGAGACAAAGTGGGGAGAATGTAAAGTGCGAAAAGCAGCAGCATAAGATTAACAATCATGGCAATGTTCAATGCTGTGCCAATTGCAATGCCGGTTGCAGAAATTGCAGCTCCTAGTACAACTAAATAAGGAGAGAAGAAAGCATGTGGAGCGTCAACTTTTAATACCGGATGGGAAGGATGTTGTAAATGGAGCGATAATTCACGAACAACTGCTTTATGTTCCCAGTAATCACCCGTCCATGGAGCTTGTTCAATTAACAATAGCTGAAGCAACACTAATAAAAAACAACAGATGATTGATGCAATGAACCATAGATCATAATGTTGTTTTTGTTTCATAGTAAATTATAGCTGTTGAAGAACAGGCAGCATTCGCTCAATCATTGCAGCAGCAATCTTTTTGCTAAAAGAGGGAGAGTAATGCAATGCATCAGCAAACGGATAACCTGTTTCTTCTTTTAACATGTGTCCAAGAAAATAAAACCCGGAAGTTTTTGTTGATTTTTTCTCCAGTTCAGGATAAATAAGTTGAAACTGTGGCCTGTCAATCTTATCGCAAACCGGATCTTTTCCAGCGCCGGCATACTCAAAAAAAGGAACCGGTTGCAAAAAAAACAAGGTTTGTACATTGTAAGCTTTTGAAATACTGCGAATGTGCCCTTGATTTTCTAAATAGTTTTTCGTAAGCTTTGCACTCAAAAGAGATATCGAATCTTTAGATGGCAAACGGAAACTGTATTGAAAAGATCGTTCTAATTCTTGTGCATGGTTTACGGGAGCCGAACCATTAAAAATAGTTTGAAAGTAATGGTTTAACATCGGCTGATTATATGAGGCCTCATTGATGGAAAGAAAATCATTTAATCCATCAAAAAAAACTGCAAGCTTAGGTGTTTTGCCTTGTTGCAGCAATTGTAAGAAAAGCATCAGTTCCTGGTAGCTGAAATAAGTAGGTACTCCGTAATTAACAACATGTATGTTTTTTTTAATTCCTTTTTCTTTACAAAGAGTTGCGAAGTAAGATGGAATTGTTTCATCATCTGCAGAATGTACTCCAAATAAGGTAGAGCCTCCAAAAAAGTAAATAGTTATAGCAGAATCACCGCTTGCTTTTGAAAATTCAGGAACTGATTTTCTTACAAACTGAGACACGTTCACATACTTGCCTTTTATATCTACCGATTTGTACATCACCCATGCTGCATATTCAAAGGTTAATGCTTGTTTTGTTTCATGTATAAGCGTTTGTACCATCTGGGTGTCAGCGCCTCGCCTTATAAGTAATTGATGCGAATCAATGTTAGGAGTAGATACCGGTGTTGCAAATTTGCTTTGTATTTTTTTAATCAATGCAACTGTTGCAGATAAATATTTACCGTTTTTTTGGTAATAGGCAATGCTCGCAAATGATTCAATCAGGAACAATACAATTATAAACAGGATTAGCAGGTAAATAAATTTTCTGTAAAAAGAACGAGGATTTGTGTTTGTCAATTTAAAAGCTTTTAGGAATTATTCCTTTACCAAGGATTTTGCAAATCGGCTGCCCTGTAATTTTGGTTTCTGTTTTGAAAATACGAATTAACCTTGTTTTTATCCTGTATTGTTTTTTTACCAAAGAGTTTACGCAAAAAAGCAATAGGAGTAAGAATGATAAAGAAAATTATAAAAAGCAGAACTCTGCTATTTATATAACCGAGCACTTTTGCTAACTGCATCCAAACGATATGTGTAAAATCGCCAACCGGACCAATGATGAAACCAATAACGCAAACGCCTATTGGTGTTAGCATCCAGGCTCGTTTGAAAAGCAAATAGAAAATGGCAAAGCCGATGGCTATTACCAGCAGTGAAGTATGTTTAGCCTTCCACTTCATTAAAACAACGAATAAATAAAAGGTGCAACGGCAGAACTGCCGCCGAAAATAAGTAACACGCCAAGTAATAGCATCACTATAATAATTGGGGCTAACCACCATTTCTTACGCTCTTTCAAAAAGTCCCACATGTCTTTTAAAAATTCGATCATAATCAGTTTATTAACAGGCTATCTACTTTTTGTATCAATTTATTTGCAATCGCTTCATTCATAACCGGTGAGTAATGAACCCGGTCAATAAACGGAAACGCCACCGGTTTCTTCAACATATCTGCAAGGTATAAACTGTTATCCATTCTTTCGTATAATGACTTAATAGCAGGATTCAGGAATTGATAAACGGGAAATGAATCTTTATCGCAGACTGGATCATTTTTTTGATTTGAGTAACTGTAATACGGTACAGGTTGCCATACAAAAAGTGAGCTGAATCCATACGCTTTGCCGCTTTGTTCAATTCCTTTAATTGTAAGAATGTAATTATTAAAAAGTTTATCGGCAATATCATTCTTTGAAGGCAACCCAAATTGCTGGTAGTATTTTTCCATCGAGTCTTTCATGTTTTTTCCCCTTGCAATGGGAAAGTTGCCCTTAAAGTATTCCCGCATGTAACCCGTGTATAGGGGCTCTCGAAATAATGGTGTTGGTGATGAAATCACATCATTAAGTCCATCAAAAAAAATAACCAGATTTGGTGCTTGTCCGTATATTAACCGATCTTGTAAAAGTTTCATTTCCTGAAAGCTGATATATGATCTTACTCCGTAATTAACTACTTCTAAGCTTTTTTTGTATTTGCCGGCACTGCGGTATAGCTGAGCAAATTTTGAAGGAATTGTTTCCTCGTCTGCAACATTAAATCCCCACATGGTAGAACCGCCGAAAAACCAAATGCGAAATGTATCTGTTCCATTTGATACTAACGACGGAATACTTTTCCTTACAAAACCTTTTGTATTTACATATTTTGATATAATGTCTGTGTTGCGGAATTGAAGCCAGGGATCAAATTCAAATGAATTGGCAGCTGCCATTTCCTGAACAATCTGTTTACTTAATTCATCTGCATTTCCATTACGAACCAATTGTTGATTATGGTATTGTACATCAGCTTCCTGCCTGCTGAGTTTGGGGTTGATGAATCGGCTTTTTACACTTATAACAAAATCAGTAACAGCAAGTTTGTTGTTGCCATATTTATAATGAAATGCAACACTTAAAACTGCTTCAGCTATAAGAAAACAAAAGAGGCACAATGCCGAATAATACAACAACCTCTTAAAAATTGGCGGGTTCTTTTTCATTTAAATGGTTTGCTTAATCATTTGTCAATGTTTTCTTCCAATCATCTTTTTCTTTCCATTCCGGTTGATCTTGTTTGCTGAACAGGAAGTTTTCAATCACAAGATAATCCATTTCGGTGCGCATGAAACATTGATAGGCTTCCTGCGGCGTGCAAACAACAGGCTCGCCACGAACGTTGAAACTGGTGTTGATCAACACTGCACAACCTGTTTGTTGTTTGAATGCACTGATGAGTGAATGAAACGCAGGATTCGTTTCCTGATGCACCGTTTGCACACGGGCCGAATAATCAATATGTGTAATGGCAGGTAAACTGCTGCGTTGGAAATACAATTTCTCTGTTAAGCTTAACTTATGATAATTTTCAGGAACAGCTAGTTGTAATTCTTTTTTAACCGGCTGCACTAGTAACATGTAAGGCGATGTTGTATTCAACTCAAAATAATCCTGTACATCTTCTGCAAGCACTGCAGGAGCGAACGGACGAAAACCTTCTCTGTATTTTATTTTGAGGTTGAGCTTCTTCTGCATTTCCGGGTTGCGAGGATCGGCAATGATACTTCTATTGCCCAACGCACGTGGACCAAACTCCATTCGTCCCTGGAACCAACCAATGACGTTTCCATTGCGGATATGTGTGGCAACAATTTTATTTAATTCATCTCTGTTGCTGAATGTTGTTGCCACAGCTTTATATTGATGAATAACAGTTTCAATTGCATCAGCAGAAAAAGAGGGCCCTAGATAAGAACCTTTCATCGTATCTATTGATGTTGCAATGCTTCGTTCTTTTTCGAAATAAATATAATGCACTGCTAATGCCCCACCAACTGCGCCCCCTGCATCACCACTCGCAGGTTGAATAAAAATGTTTTCAAATAATCCAGCATTTTGAAGTTTACCATTTGCTACACAGTTCAACGCCACACCACCCGATAAACAAATATTCTTCGCACCCGTAATTGCTTTTGCATGTGCTGCCAGTTTTACCACAATTTCTCCTGTTACCTGTTGAATAGCGAGTGCAAGATTACAATGTTGCTGTGTTAATTTTTCTTCTTCTCCTCTCCGTTTGAAACCAAACAGTATTTCAAACCTCTTATCCTTCACCATACGCAGGCCAACAGCATAATTAAAATACTGCTGATCTAAATACACCGAACCATCATCATAAATTTTTACCAGCTTTTCTTTAATGATGGAAGCAAACTGTTTTGTTTGTTCTGCATCGGGATCGCCATAAGGAGCGAGCCCCATCAACTTATATTCACCACTGTTTACTTTAAAACCCAAGTAATACGTAAATGCAGAATATAACAAACCAACAGAGTGGGGGAAGTTGAGTTGTTTTAGAATTTCAATATTCTTTCCATTGCCTTTGCAAATGGTTGTGGTAGCCCATTCGCCTACACCATCAATAGTTAAAATAGCGGCTTCTTCAAATGCTGATGGATAAAATGCAGATGCTGCATGACTAAGATGATGCTCAGGAAATAGCAGTTTCAACTTTTTTTTATCGTAGAGTTGAATTTTCTTTAACTCATCACGAATCTTCTTTTTCAAAAAAAGTTTTTCATTCAACCAAACAGGCATGGCCATTAAAAAAGAAGCAAAACCTTTTGGCGCAAAAGTATAGTATGTTTCAAGCAATCGTTCAAACTTCAACAGCGGCTTGTCATAGAAAACAACTGCTGCTAGCTGATCAATGGTTACACCAGCTTCTCTTAAACAATAATCAACTGATTTTGAAGGAAAGCCGGCATCATGTTTCTTTCGGCTGAAACGCTCTTCCTGTACAGCGGCAATGATCTCACCATCTTTCAGGATAGCAGCAGCGGAATCATGATAAAAAGCTGAGATGCCGAGAATGTACATGTGTGCAAAATAAGCGATTATAAAAACACGGTTGAGGCTGATTTATACGAATAAAAAACGGATTGACCTGTGTTCATCTATTTTGTCAGCGTTATCCGTGACTCTATTTCTTTTCCAAGTATCTCCGCTACTTTAGCTGCTCCCGCTTTATTAAAATGAATGAAGTCGTAATAGTAAACAGTATTTTTCGGCATCAGCTTCGCCAGATCAATAACTGTTGCTTGTGTACTGAACGAACGAACAACATTGTTGTATTCTTCCAGCACCTGTTCCTGCAACAAATTGTTTTTACCTGGGTTGCTGTCATGAAACTTCAGATCCATTTTTATTCCTGTTGCGCTATCGGTAAACGAACCATACAATGATGGTTGTGTGAGTAAGATGGGCTGAATATTGCTTGCTTTGCAAATGCTGATGATTTCCTGTAATCTTTCTTGGTAGCCAAAGAGATAATTTTTTTGTTTAGCAATTGTTTCCTGAATGTATGCAGGTGTGTAAGTTGTGTCTCTCAAAGAGGTAAAGTCAACTTCTTTATGAATCAATCCTTTTTTATAGGCAAGACGGATTGCGTAAAACTGGTAGAAAGTAGAACCGATTTCTGTTTTTTGCAGCAATGATTTTACAAACTTTTTGACGGAGCCATATTGTAATATATTTTCATTGGCAACATCAAAACGTTCAGGCTTTTCTGTTTCTACATCATTTACCCCTGTAAGCAATACAACATATTTCGGTTTTAGTTTGCTGAGGTATTCTTTCATCAACAACATATGGCCGAAGGTTGAATGCCCATCAATACCTGCATTGTTCACCCATAAGTTCGGTATTGAATCTTTCAGTTGTTCTCCCAGCAAAAAAGGCCAGGTTGTACTGTCGCTTAGAAAACGACATTCGGTTGTACTGCCACCAACAGTTATTATGGAATTGAGTTTAGGAATGCTATCAGTTGGCATTGGTCCACGAAAACCTAATGCATTGCGACTGTAACTAATTTTTGCATCCAGTTGTTTGATCCATTTATTCTCGAATACAGTTTGCTGACTGGCCGGTAACACCAATTTTCCTTGCTTTGTGAAATTGGTAAAGGGATTATAAATACGCAATACAATTTCGCACAACACAAGTGCAACGAGCAAACCAAACAATAATGCTTTCAGGTTTTTGATCATGGCGCTGTAAGATAAAAACTGTTTGTGATAGAAACATGGATGACGCTGATTTGAACGGATGATCACGGATTTAATTTGCGCCCATCCGTTTCGTCCGTGTTATCCATAACTCTTCTTCCAATAAAAAAGCAGCGAATTATCTCCGCTGCTCACTTTATCTTTTTCGCTCTCTTAGTTACTCAAACGTACTGTAGAAATACGGTGTCTTGGCTTCAAATTCTGCACTGCAGGTATCTACCATTTTGTACACACGGGTAATACCCCAGGCTTTACGTTTTTCGTAGAGTTCATCTTCGCTGGCATCTTCTTTCATGATCTTGCAGATCTGCTCATCACCAAAACCCATACGTTTTGCTTCTATAAGAAGTTCTTTCGGCAGGGTCTTCATATCGTGCTTCGCCAATTCTTTTTCCATGTTTACAATATCCTGGATCTGGTAAATAAACCAACGGTCGATCTTGGTTGCTTCCACAATCGTCTTCACACTTACGCCGGCCATCAACGCATCTTTAATCCGGAAAATGCGGTCCCATTTCGGAACCTTGATGTATTCAATTAATTCTTCAGCATGTTTTACACTTTGCCCGTAGTAACCTAAGCCAACAGCATTGTTCTCCAAACTCTGACAAGCTTTTTGTACCGCTTCAGTAAAGCTGCGGCCAATGGCCATTACTTCACCTACACTCTTCATCTGTAAACCTAAACGGTCATCGGCACCTTTAAACTTATCAAAATTCCAACGAGGCATCTTTACAATGACGTAATCGAGTGCTGGCTCAAAGTATGCAGAAGTAGTTTGTGTGATCTGATTTTTCAATTCATCCAATGTGTAACCAATCGCCAGTTTCGCAGCAATTTTTGCAATGGGATAACCCGTGGCTTTACTTGCCAAAGCCGATGAACGACTCACACGTGGATTGATCTCCACCGAAATAATGTCTTCGTTTTCAGGATTCAAAGCGAACTGTACGTTACAACCTCCTGCGAAATTGCCCAGGCTCCGCATCATCTTAATGGCCATGTTGCGCATATTCTGGAAAGCAGTATCGCTCAACGTCATGGCAGGAGCAACAGTAATACTGTCGCCTGTATGCACACCCATCGGGTCGAAGTTTTCAACCGTACAAATAATAACTACGTTATCATTCTTATCACGCAATAATTCAAGTTCATATTCTTTCCAGCCTAACAATGCTTTTTCAACCAACACTTCATGCATCGGGCTTGCTTTCAAACCTCTGTCGAGTGCAGCATCAAGCTCGTCTTTATGCATTACGATGCCACCACCGGTACCACCCAATGTAAAGGATGGACGAATCACCAACGGAATACCAATTTCCTGCGCAAATTCTTTTCCTTCCAGCAGGGAATTGGCTACACGACTTGGTGCCACACCAATACCAATATCGATCATCAACTGGCGGAATTTCTCCCTGTCTTCAGCTGTATCGATGGCCTTCACATCCACACCAATCATTTTCACATTAAATTTTTCCCAAACACCCAACTCATCAGCTTCTTTACAAAGGTTCAGGGCTGTTTGTCCGCCCATGGTTGGCAACACCGCATTGATTTGCGGGTTTTCTTCCAGGATCTGTTCAATACTTTCAACAGTAAGCGGCAACAGGTACACACGGTCGGCCATCATAGGGTCAGTCATGATGGTGGCGGGGTTACTGTTAATGAGGATCACTTCAATTCCTTCTTCACGTAAACTGCGGGCTGCTTGCGAACCCGAATAATCAAACTCACAGGCCTGGCCAATCACAATGGGGCCGCTGCCTACAATCAGCACACTGGTTATCGAATTATCTTTTGGCATGGGGAGAATTTGGCTGCAAAAGTATTGGATTGAGCGTTAACCTGAGTGTGAAATTTTGACTGATTTAGAGGTTTTTTGATAACGGTCGTTAGCAATTCTCTTCATCGCCAGTTGCATCGCACTCTTGTACGTTCAGACAGACATTAATAATCAAACCTGTGCGGTTCCGCAGTTTCGTATTCAGGATTATATCGCACAAAAAAGTAGAGATAGATCGTTCGGCTCAGCCGCATGAGCCATGGTTGTAATACAAGCAAGAAAACTGAATTTATTCCCAGCCACCAAAACACACGGTTATCGTTGAACGAAACACCAATCAATACCCACCATGCTACAAATGTTGCCACTGATATTGCAACTGTTAACGCATAACTCACATAACCGGTACCATACCAGAATCCTGGCTCCATATCAAATTTCTGCCTGCACACTGGACATTCTTCATGCATGTCAAACGTGTGTTTAAAATTGTAAGCACTGTAATCTTTAAACAGCTTGCCCCTTCTGCAACGTGGACAGTGCATCGAAAACATACTCCAGAAATAATTGGGCTTAAGCTGGGAGCCGGGCATGGGCGAAAAATTTGCGCAAATATAACCTGTAATGAAGTAGAAGAAAGTGATAAATAGCACCTTTAACAAGATGACCAACTTTATCCAGTCACTTTTAGGCTACCATTAAAAGTTGACAAGCTGCTATTCTTACGCAGTAGTTGCTACTATTTTTTTGCGTTCGCCAATTTGCTGACGCCACATGGCATAATACAAACCTTTTTCTTCCAGCAATTGCTGGTGATTACCTGTTTCAACCACATCGCCACCTTCCAGTACATAAATACGGTCGGCATGCATAATGGTGCTGAGCCTGTGTGCAATTAAAATAGTGATCTGGTTTTCGCCAGCTGAAATTTCACGAATGGTTGAAGTAATTTCTTCTTCGGTAATAGAATCCAATGCTGAAGTAGCTTCATCAAAAATGAGCAGGCGTGGTTTACGCAGCAATGCACGTGCAATAGACAAACGTTGTTTTTCACCACCACTTAATTTCAAACCACCTTCACCAATCATCGTATCCAAACCTTTTTCGGCACGTGCCAGTAAACGCTGACAACTTGCTTTATGCAATGCGTCTGTCAACTCTTCATCAGTTGCAGTTGGGTTCACAAACATCAGGTTCTCTTTTATGGTTCCACTGAAGAGTTGTGTATCCTGCGTTACAAAACCGATCTGGTTTCGCAGGTCTTCAAAGTTGATGGAGTTTTCATCTTTGCCATTGTATAAAATATTGCCTTGCTGCGGACGATACAATCCCACCAATAATTTCATCAATGTTGTTTTACCTGAACCCGACGGGCCAACAAATGCAACTGTTTCACCCACCTTTACATTGAAGTTTATATCGCTGATCGCATTTTGTCCTGCTGTTTGATGTTTGAATGAAACATTGTTGAACGACAAGGTTTCAATTCTTCCAAGATGGAGTGGATTAACCGGTGTGGCTTCCGGTTTCTTTTCCATAAGTGTATGAAAGTTGGTGATGCTTGCTTCAGCTTCACGGTAGGAGAGAAGAATATTACCGATCTCCTGTAAAGGTCCAAACACAAAGAAGGAGAAGATCTGCATAGTTACCAACTGGCCCGCATCCATTCTTCCGTTATAGATTGTCCACATCAGCATAAACAAAATCACCTGGCGCAATGTATTTACAAACGTGCCTTGCACAAAGCTGATACTGCGTATGCGTTTTACTTTGGTTAGTTCTAAACCGAGTATCTTGAATGTGTTTTTATTTAAACGTGTTACTTCCTGGTCAGTTAATCCCAAACTTTTTACCAGTTCAATATTGCGGAGCGATTCGGTAGTTGCACCTGCCAGTTGAGTGGTTTGCGCAACAATTGTTTTTTGTACTGATTTTACTTTTTTGCTGAGAGCATTTGAAATAATAACCAGTAAAATAATGCCGCCGAAATAAATAAATGGTAATGTCCAGTGAATAGATGATGCGTATAATGATACGATGACGATACCAATAATAACAGGAAAAAGAATGTTGATGAAAGCCGAGACAAATTTTTCTGTATCGGTTCTTACCTTGGTTAAGATCGAAAGCGTTTCACCGCTGCGTTGATCTTCAAAATCCTGGTATGGCAGTTTCATGGCATGTTTCAAACCATCTGTAAAAACCTTTGTACCGAACTTTTGTGTAGTGAGATTCTGAAAATAATCCTGGAAAGCTTTTGCTATACGACTCACCATTGCAACCGAGATAGAAAGTGTGAGAACGAAAATAACACCGGGCTCTTTCCAACTGAAAGAATAGAAAAACCTGTTCCAATCAAAATTGTGGGTGGGAGGTTTATTGATGCCTTGATGCTGATTCGCTAAATTGATCAGCTTACCAAACAAAATAGGATCGATCAATGAAAAACCAATATTGATGGCCGCAAGTGCCATTGTAAGTGTGATAAGGCCTTTATACGGCGCTAAGTATTTTAAAAGCAGTTTCATGTATTGTTGTTATATAAAAGCTGAATGATGGTCAAAGTTTGAACCATCTTTAAAAATAAGACAAGTTTGCAGGAAAGGGCGCCGCTATTTACCATACTCAGCTTAACTCAGGCTTTACCTGTCATGACGGGCGCTCAAGCAGGTAGACGATCATCTGCCGTTTTTACTTTGTATTAAAAAAAGTCGGTTCTTTGAACATATTCTTTTGTATGAAGATTACAGGTATAACCATTGTTCGAAATGCAGTATTGAATGACTTCCCGGTTGTGGAAGCCATCAGCTCCATTTTACCGGTGGTTGATGAAATGATTGTTAGTATTGATAAAGGCGATGATAATACAGATGGGCTTATTCGCAACATAAAGTCGGATAAATTAAAGATCATTTACTCTACCTGGGATATGACGCTTCGGGAGGGTGGAAGAGTGTACGCTATTGAAACTGATAAAGTGAAAAGTCAGGTGTCACCCGATACTGATTGGATCTTTTATATACAGGCCGATGAAGTGATACATGAAAAATATCATGCGGTCATCAGGCAAACGGCTGAGCTTTATAAAGATGATAAACGTGTGGAAGGACTTTTATTTCAGTATCTGCATTTTTATGGTACGTATGATTATGTTGGCGACAGCAGAAAATGGTACCGGCACGAAGTGCGTATCATTCGCAACGATCCATCTATCAATTCTTACAAAGACGCACAGGGTTTCAGAAGAGGTGAAGTGAAATTAAACGTTGTGCCTGTTGCAGCTGAAGTATATCACTACGGCTGGGTGAAGAGTCCGCAGCAAATGCGGCAGAAACAAAAGATCACCGCACGGTTTTACCATGATGATAAATCAATTGAAGTCGCCCCGGTTCAATCAGATCATTTTGATTTCAATCAATTCGATTCGTTGAGAAAATTTGAAGGCACTCATCCCGTAGTAATGCAAAACCGTATCGCCGCAAAAAACTGGAATGTGGAATTAGATATCAACCAAAAGAAATTCAGCTTTAAAAACCGCATTTTGTATTGGATCGAAAAAACGACAGGACATCGGCTGTTTGATTTCCGGAACTACAAAAAAATAAAAGCCTGACCAGTTATTTTTTTCGTACAGCTTCAACGGCGTGGCAAAAATTGTTGATCGGCTCGTGAGTTACATTATAGCCTGTATCCATAAGAAATTTGTTCATTGCTTTAATGTTTTTCTGGTCTGCGTCGAGGTCGTGTACTTCAAGCAAAATTATTTTTGCCCGACGTATCAAGGCAGCATCGGTATTGTAGAAAATGTCGTATTCACTTCCCTCGCAATCAACTTTTAAAATGTCGATTTCGTTTAGATCATTCTTAAGAATAATATCGGTTAATGTGATCGTATCAACAGAAATCTTATTCGCATTATTCTTATTAAAGTTTGAAAAAATACTGGCAATAACACTGTTCTCGTCTTCTGATTCAATATATAGATCGATCTTACCATTACCTGTTCCTGTAACAGCAAGCTGCTGAACTATAACATTATTCTTCACAGACGGGTTTTCATCAAGCACTTTATTTATATGCTGAACGTTGCGTGGTATTGGTTCATAAGCAAATATTTGTGCATCTTTTATTTTAGAAAGTATCATGATGTCAAAGAAGCCGGCATTTGCACCAATGTCAATGATGATAGGTTTTGATGGTATTTGTTTTACTACTGCTTCAATGTTGTATACGTCTTCAAGAAATATTTCTTTAAACACCTGGTATAAAGGTAGTGCTACTTTAAACCGGATATTGTTTGGTTTTGTAGTGAAGGTGAGAGAGCGCTTAAATCGCTTATTCTTATTCAATACATACTCAAAAGGATTTTGAATATGTTTGAACAGCTGGATATATCGTTTAAATCCTTTTGCAGGCATAAGATCAATTTTCTAATGATAGGACTATTTGTTTTGCAGCAATTGTTGATACAATTGCCAATATTGTTTGGCCGCTTTCCCCCAACTAAAAAATGCTGACCGGTTTTTAACTTTCTCAGCCATTTCAGGATGAGTGTGAAAATGATGCAATGAATTCTTGAACGTTTGCTGCATGTCTTCGCTGTCGAAAGAATTGAAATAATACGCAGCATCACCACCTATCTCCGGAAGACAGGTGTGAGTAGAAAGCAAAATCGGCTTTCCAAAATGCATAGCTTCTACCACGGGCAGCCCAAATCCTTCTGAAATAGATGGGAAGGCCATGGCCAACATATTATCAAGCAACCACCATTTTTCACTTTCAGTAATCGAACCTGGTAATAAAACTCTGTCAGCCACTCCATGCTTTGTTGCTTCCGCCATTATTTCGTCAACATAAGCTTTATCCTGCGTTATGCCTGCTATTACAAGTTTATAATTATTACCTGCCAATAAGCAGGGCAGTACATGAAAATTTTTCTTTCGAAGTACTGTACCAATAGAAAAAATATACGGGGAATCGAAACTAATGAAGCCCGGTTTTTGAAAAACCGAATTGGCTACAGGTGTATTGCAACCGTTATAAATTGTGTGCACCTGCACATTTGAAAGATCAAGATGCTCACGAATACATTGATGTGTAAATTCAGAGATCACAGCAACCTGGTCAGAACGATTGATCATTGCCTGTGTGCGTTCTAAATATTTCTTTTTCTTTTCCACATCCTTGCTGCTATCATACAAGAAATTAAGATCATGTATGGTAAGCAGTTTTTTTACTTTCCTGCTGTGCGGGTAATAATTACTGCCTTGATAGGTGCCATGCCATACCTTAAAGTTTGAAGCAAATGGGTGAAAGTATTTGTGCCACCATTTTTGAGCACAGTATTGTGTGCCCTCAGGAAGAAATCCTGTTTCACTCGGACGTATATAAAATGCAGGCGATTGAAGGCCTTTAGGTGTTTCTTCGATCAACGATTCGCTTAAATACTTGCAGAAATAATACAACCCCGTGTTGGGGTATTTCATGCGTTCGCAATCAACAATAATATTGGGCAAGGGCGATTTAATTTGGGCTATTTTGTTGTTAAAGATATGTGAAAATGCCGGCACATCGGCTGCATTTCCAACGGCATTGCCTAGCCATTAAATTCGTTCGCATGTAAACACCACTGAATATTCATTATAACAGCGACCCGCCGGGTCGAATTTGAATTGAAAGCGAAGTTTATTTAAAACCTTCCTTAACGATAACCACGATTCCTGCAACAATGAGTCCGCATAAAAATGAATATATTATTATGCGGTTAAAATTTAAATAGTTCGATTTTTCTATTTTGATAAAAGGTTGAATTATTTCAATATTATCAAGTCGTTCCAGGTTTTCGTAAATCTTTAACTGCTCCTTGAACAATGCAACATCTGCCTGGTATATACTTACGGGGTTAATCGGCTCGCCCAAAATAATACCTTGTCCGTAATTTTTAGGAATAATGCCGGCGCTAAGAACCGTCTTTAAACTATCAAGGCTTAATATATTTTTTTCCAGATTTACTTTTAGTTTATTTAGCGACGCTCTTTTGGTTTCTTTTCTTATTACAGAATATTGATTGTTTTCAAGAAAATGAATGATGCCCGCCTGTACAGTGTCTAATACTGTGTTATCCGTAATTCTTAAGTGAATTGTAAAAAACTGGCCACTACTGTCTTGATGTTCACCAGCAATTTTTTCGGCTGTTAGATTTGCTATTTCTTCTGCATCTTGCCGACTTATCTGAAGTCGGTTGGCCACCAATGCAAAGTCTTCTTTACTATGAATTAATTTATTGAGATGTTGCAATTGCATAATGCATACCTCGGAAGGAACTTCATGAGTAAGTATGATAGCATCAGTATCATATTTTTTTGGCAAAATATAGCGGGAGAAATACCCTAAACCAACAGACACCACAATAATTGCACCTATGCTGATCCAGTTTTTGACTATGATTTTAATAAATGTTTTAAAAATCTGAGCTATAGAGCGCAATAAAGAAATGAGATCGATTTCGTCAGGATTTGTTTTCGGTGCAGGTTCCATTTTTAAAGTTGTTTTTTTGAAAAGGCAAAAAGTGAATTAAAAAAAGAGTACCAAATAATTCCCTTGTTAATTTCAAGAAATGATTCTGTAAGGCAGATCACTGCAAATATGATTAAAAAATAAAAGTATAAGGCGTTTTTCTGTTTAAGCGCAAGGTAAAATCCAATACCCATTGAAAGTAGCAGGGAAAAAAGGCCTATAACACCGTGGGCTAACAGTTGTTGAATGTATTGGTTGTGTGCATTATAGTTATTATACCTCGAGGCAAAATAGAATTTACGTTTTTCATACGCTTTCTGAAGTTCATCTTGTACGTCTCCCGTTCCTAATCCAATGAGCCCATGTTGTTTAATTAAATCAAAACTACAACGCCATATAGCTAACCTTATGCTGCTTCCATCCCAGGATTTTCCCAATGAACTGTCCACATCCAGTTGAATGACAGATTCGTTGGAAAAGACCCATAGTTTTTTAAATCGATCGGAGAGGTAATTGTTTTTAACAACCAATAAAATGAAGAGCAAGCCAACTAGGGGTATAAGAAAAAAACTCTTTTTTATTTTCGGCAGTAGTAATGCAACTAAAATTGCAAACGCCATAATAATGCTTAATCTGTTTCCTGCCAAAATCAGGGTTACTAAAATTAATAACGCAGCCCCGCAGAAAAAATATTTTTTTGAAACGCTGAGTTGAAAAGAGCTGTAAAAACACAAATACAATATGGAGGTGAATGCAAACAAAGCCATAGTTGTAAAAGCGCTGGGAGTCATTTGAGGGAATGCGATTAAATCATACCCTACTAATGTAACCGGCCTGCCCAACAGCATATTAAGTACCTGAGAGAGTAAAAAATAAGCGCTCATCAAGGCTGCGGAAAATGAAAAGGCGATTATAGTACGTCTGATTAAATTTTCACTTAAAAGCGCTGTTGTGCCAAAAATGAGAGGTAAAAATAACAAAGATGATTTTTGCTGTATTCTGAAGAGTGTTTCGTGTCTGTTTTCGGAAAAATATGCACCTAACAACACTACAACATACGTGAACGTAAAAGCAACAATAATCTTCTTCCCTTTATTGATAGAAATTTTCTTCATCGAAAAGAAAAGCCAATAAAGAGTTAATAACAGGATTAGCAGTGTGTTTGCCAGCGGCCACCAGAATACAGTAAATGCAATACCTAAACACAGGTATAGTAAAATGCTTTCACTATTATAGTATTTGGACAGCCAATTAGCGGGCATAAGCATTCTGTTTCTTCTTTTTAAAAACAGCTTTAATTAATAAATAGATAAACATCAAATTTGTATATAAATACCTCCGCATCAATCGCTTTGGTTCCTGCATTAACCTGTAGAGCCACTCCAGTCCGTAGCGTTGCATTAAGACCGGCGCTCGATTTTGCAGATTGGCATATACAGGAAAGGCTCCCCCAACTCCCAATAGCACAGCATTGATCTTTGTAAAATTTCTAGCCATCCATTTTTCTTGTTTGGGGCATCCTAGGGCAACCAACACAAATTGTGCTCCCGACTCATTAATGAGGTGAATATGTTTATTTTCTTCTTCTGTAGTAAGCGGTCTGAAAGGAGGAGAGAGATATCCGGCAATCTCAACACCCGCAAATTCAGTTTTTATTTTCTGCACAATTGTTTCTAATACTTTTTGAGTTGAACCGTACAAAAAAATCTTTGCACCGTCATCATTTAAACTGCTGATAAGGGCTGGCATAAAGTCCATGCCCGCAATTCGCTCCTGCTCTTTTTTGTAAAGCCATTTGCATGCAATAGTCAAAGGTTTTCCATCGGCAGTAATGATGGTAGCTTTGGTTAAATCATCTTCGAAGCTTTTATCATTATATGCTTCCACCGTCATGTGTACATTGGCAAAGCACACAAATGAATTAGTTTTTGTTTTACCCAGTTCACATACTTGTTGAAGGCAATCGTGAAATGTAGTATGCGTAACATTAAGACTGATTATTTTTAATTTTTCTCTCATTCGGTATTCCTCTTCTCTTTACTTATGAGTGATTCGTACAAATTTATTATTGCAGAATAATGTTTATCGGGATGATAGTTTTCTATGTAAGTTTTCCTTGCGTTCATGTAAAGGAAATTATTTGCTGAACGATTGAAACGTTGAACAGTTTCAATAATGTCGCCGACATTTGCCGGTTCAAAAAAAAGGCCGTTATAACCGTCAACAATCATTCGAGACATTGCTCCAAGATTACTTGCCAACACGGGAGTTGCTGTAGAAAACGCTTCAATAATTGTATAAGGTAGTCCTTCATACCAAATGGATGGAAACATTAGCGCCCTTGTTTGTTTCATCAGATCAACAACTTCACTTCTTGTTTTTTTTCCAAGGAATGTAATGTTGCTATAAGATTCATATTGCTTTCGCAATGGATATTCTAAGGGACCTTCTCCGACCAAAAACAAGTTTTGTGTTTTAAGTTCAGCAAAAGCCTCCAGTAAATGAACTATTCCCTTTTCGTTCGAAAACCTGCCCACATATAAAAAGAAGTCGTGTCTTGTTTCCAATCCTGTGCCATTGTCTAATACAAAATTAGGTTTCACTGTTATTTGATGGTCTGTAACTTCCAGCGAAGAGTTTAGGAAAATATTTTTAGCAAACTCAGTCAATGCGATGTACTTGCTGACTTTACCGGTCCAGCAATTTGTAAATTTATGTACAGATGTAACTGCTGTTGTTAACACTGATTCAATAACTGAATCCCTGTAGCATGCATTTTTTATTCCACTAAGAGGAATTTTCTGGTGAATACATTCTATGCATGGCTTATTGTCTTTTAATAACATTGCATTTGCACAAATCAGGCGATAGTTGTGCAAAGTCATCACTACGGGTATGCCACGTTGATGAGCAGCAAATAATACTGACGGAGACGCCTGGAAGAAAACATTATGAACATGAACGACATCAGGTTTAAATTCATCAATTGCAGCGCTTACTTTTTTTCTTGAGCTTAAATTGTAAAAGGAGTTAATGCCACTTTTTATCTTACCAGGTATACCTGCAATGCGGGTATTATCAAAATAGAGAACCTCCGTAGCGTGGCCAAATTGGTTTAGAATGTTTATTTCCAGTTGCACGGCCACATCTTCTCCGCCAGCATTTTGATAACGGTTATGTATAAAAAGAATTTTCACGTAGAAAGAATTTGTTTTTCTGTTTTATAGCGGTTACCAATAACACGGGAAAGTAAGCCAAGAATAAGCCAGAAGCCTGAGGCAAAAATGGGCGATTCGAGAACGGGATTTAACAGTGCAATTATACTGACAGCAAAAAAACTCCAAAAAAATGCGATGCCTTTCGTTTGGTAATGAAATCTTTTAAATAGAAAATATTCTTTGAAAACTATTCCATATATAGATAAAATGAGTATAACAAACACAATTCCTAGTCTGCCGAAGAGATATACAAACGAATTATGCGCTCCAAGTACATATGGTAATGATGCCAGCTTGGTGTAATCTTCAACCGGAAAATATTTAAACATCGGAGTTCCAAACCCAATTCCCGCAAGGTTCCATGGGAATTGATCAATAATCACCTGTTTCCAAAGCACAAGGCGCCAGGTTGTATTTCCATCAATGTTCAGCAAATAGTTTGACCTCATGACGTTATGGATGGCAAGGCTATTGTAAAGGCTGAATCCATCAGCTATCTTATTTAAATCAGGTTGAATGACTATAAAAAACAGTGTAAAGACAAAAAAGGCAAGAATTATTATTTGGCGGAAAAATTTTAAGCCCGGGCAAACTAGCAGAAATAAATAAAATAAAGAAACGAAAATTGCTGTTGCAGAGTCAAGGGCAAAGCCATAAACAACGTTTATCAGTATTAGTGTGAATAGCGAACATTTATTTACATTTTTAAATGCATATGGGAAAAGGCTTGAAACACCAAAGCGTTCAAAGTAAATTCGGGCAGAGCCTGCTATCATTGCTCCTCCTGTATAAAATAAAAAAACTTTGCGAATGCTGTTGAAAACAGATAAAAAGTAAGATTGGAGATAGTACCCTACAAAATAGCTAAGTATGGAATAAAAAATTACAAGATTCCTCAGGTAATAATAGAGGTTATCTGCTTTCGCAATAGAAAAGACAGCGTGAAGGAGGCACAGCAATAACAATATAACAATTGAGACGCTTATTTTATCTGCACCTATACGAAACCGCTTGTAAATGAGAATACATAAACCGGTAAGCGATAATAATTCATTAAAGAAAAAATTCTTTTCAAAAAACCATGGTGAGATGATGTATAGAATAGCTACCAGAAAGATAAAAAATGCTATCGTATTTTTTTTTATCATTAGTTTTTAGCCGCAACTATAACGTTGTTAAAATACAAACTTTTATTGGAGGGAAACAGTGGCAATAAAAAACTGCTTACGATATTAATAGGTGCTATAATTAGCAGAGAAATTAGGAGACCGGCAACTTTCCATTTTTTCAGTCCTTCATAAATATAGAGTGTTATTAATTGTACAATAACCCGCATGAAGGATCCCGTCTTTTGTTCATTGATCACTGTAAAGCCGTTTTTTTCTAACAAATACCGAATACCAAATGAACTGTACCTAGCATAGTCGTAGGGAATTTCATGCTCATTCCAGCAAAAGGGAGCCGTTAATAAAATGCGCCCTCCTGGTTTCATCGTTCGGTTTATTTCACGCAGGATTTTATCTGGCTCAAACAAATGCTCCAGCACTTCACTGCAAAAAACGGAATCGAAGTATTCCGTTTCTACGGGAATAGTTTCTCCGTCGTAATAAATATCAACTAACGAATTATTGTGATCATGTCCCGATACTTTTATATCAACTCCAACATATTCTTCTACAACAAAAAGATTCTGATACGGTTTTCGTCCGCAGCCAAAATCCATCATTTTCCCCGACAGTTGTGGCGCTGTGTTTTTTATGGCCAGGTACAAAGAGCGGCGAATAAAAAAAAATGGATTAATAAACACTGCCAAAAATCCGGGTTGAAAGCTTTCTTTCTTATAAAATTTAAAAAGGGGCTTCATCATTTTGGAAACTTAAAGCTGTTATGTTCTATAGCATTTAAATTAAAGTTTGATTATAGTTTTTATGATTAAACCAGGCAAAATATCCTGCAAATATCGTTAAAGCAGTTACAAGTGTAAGTGCGTTATCTTTCATTACCAGCCTGCAGAAAATAAAAATCGAAACGATAACCATGGCCGGAGCTGTTTCCTGTAATCTGTTTTTAAGGTCATTATAGCTGCCTAAAGCTCTTTTCATAAGGGTGGAAAAAACGAGTTCGCCACAAAATAAACTTATAGCAATGAAAGCTGCTGAAGGTTTAATGTAGGCAAAAATAATCACCAAAAGGATGGTTAAGAGTGCAGTACTGATTGCAATGCGTGCGTAAATGACGTCAATTTTTTGAAGCAAGGCATTTGTTGTAACGCTGGAGAATAAAGAATAAACAAACCCGGCGCCACCAAGGATGACAAAGAAATAGAGCTCTTTCTTGTACTCTTCACCAATGAACGTGGAAATAAAAGCTTGTGGAAAAATCAAGGGCATTAAGAAAAAAGCCAAGCCAATCTGAGTGCTTATTCTATCGATCTCGATGCAAAAAGCTTGATTGGTCATTTCTTTAATAAATGCCTGGTGTATGATGCGAAGTACACCTTTAAAAATCATATACATTTTGAGCCCAAGGAAGGTAACAGCAATAATGGGCGCATCATAGAAATAGGGTACTATCAACACTATACCAAGCCCGATAAAGTATAATGCAATTGTTACCATGCCCAAGGGAACATTGTTAAAATACAATTGTAGCTGTTTGAAGGATGGTTGAATAAAAAAAGGCACTTTCAAAACACGGGCAATAATAAAATCTGTGATGAGGTAGATAATTGCCACCGAAACAAGAAAAGATTCAAATACCCACTCTTTGTAAAAAAAACTAGTTATAAGAATTACTGAATAGGGAAAAATAACTCTTACGAACGCAATTATTGCACCTATTACTGGGGTGCCTAAAGCGTACACAGCATAATCACCACTTAAGGCTAAAACAGGAGATAAAAGGAAAACGATATTTGTGGTATCACGATAGCTTAAAACTACTCCCAAAAATAAAAGAAAGCTAAGAGTAAGCCGGGCAGACTGAATTTGCTTGTATTCCGCTTGCCAACTTTCCTTTGTTGCAATCTGCCGAATGGCTGAAGCCTGTAGCCCGAAAGCTATTGTGTTAATCAGGAAAAAAATTAATGAATCTGCTCTGCCAATTTGTGCGAAAGATTCTGCAGGGGTATTTGCAGCAATTTGTTTCAATGCAAAAATTGAAAAAATATGTCCAATTCCAGTAAGCGATCCAATAACAGCTAATCTTTTAATCATGTAATTGTGCAGTTGCAAAAGTAATTACTACTATTAACTGTGGGGTTTTTACCGTGAACTTTTTTAATTGTCAATTTCAATTGAATCACCTCACAGATATTAAAACAATTGGCACATTTATTGGGCTTGTTGCGCATCTGTTCTTTTTAAGAAATAGCAACCTGCAAATGATTTACCTTGCGCCCTCGTTAAATGCAACGGTTACACTCTGTTAGGTGTCAGCTATGTAGTTTAATTATTTTTTGATTTTCCTGAGAAATACCAAACCTAGAGAATCGCATATGACAACAATATCTAAAGCAAGCAATTCGTGCAACTATTTGCTTGATTGTAATGAACAGAAATCAGCTATCTTTTTAGATATGCGCCTTCGTAAAAATTACTTCTTCCTTAAAAATTTGATCGACAAGATCATTTCTTTTTTGATTGTTTTATTCGTACTGTCATGGCTGTTACCCATACTTGCTATTGCTATAAAGATGACTTCCAGAGGCCCGGTTTTTTTTGTGCAACGCCGTGTGGGAAGGTATGGACGAACATTCAAATGTCTGAAATTCAGAACTATGAGAATGAATATTGAGGCCGACTTTAAGCAGGCAGATGAAAATGACAGCCGTATTACAGTTGTTGGTCGTTTTTTACGGAGATCTAATCTTGATGAACTGCCCCAGTTTCTAAACGTTTTATCAGGACAAATGAGCATTGTTGGGCCCAGACCGCACATGCACAAGGATTGCCAGGATTTTACAAAAGTGGTAAAGGAATATAAAATAAGAAACCTTGTGAAACCGGGAATCACCGGCATGGCTCAGATCCGTGGTTTCAGAGGACCTACCAATACTACCACAAGTATTGTGATGCGTTTTAACTGGGATGCTTATTATGTGAGAAATGCCGGTTCGGCGTTAGACATAAAAGTGATCATGGTAACAGCTCAACAAACCGTGGTTCAAATTATTAAATTACTTTTAACGGAAGAACGGCTATTGATGATAAAAGGCCTCAGGGAACATTACAGAATGAAGAAAATGGCTGCATAGTCATCCTGCCCAGCCTTCCCGATCCAGACTTCTATATTGAATGGCTTCCGCCAGGTGTTCAACTTTTATATCGGGGCTTTGTGCAAGATCGGCAATAGTACGACTAACTTTTAAAATACGATCGTAGGCCCTTGCACTCAGGTTCAGTTTATCCATCGCTGCTTTTAACAGTGTTTGTCCTGCCTGCGAGATCACACAAATTTCCTTGAGTTGTTTGCTGCTCATTTGTGCATTGGCGTAGATACCATCAACATCTTTGTAACGTTCAGCCTGAATTTCCCTTGCTGCAATCACACGGTCACGGATAGTTGCACTTGGTTCACTATTTTCCGCTTTTGATAATTCACTGAAAGGAACGGGCGTTACTTCCACATGCAGATCGATACGATCTAACAACGGACCGGAAATTTTATTGAGATATTTCTGTACAGCACCGGGTGGGCAGGTACATTCTTTTTCGGGATGGTTATAAAAACCGCAGGGGCAGGGGTTCATCGAAGAGATAAGCATAAACGATGCAGGAAAATCAATAGCAATCTTTGCTCTTGAAATAGTAACCCGTCGTTCCTCCATTGGTTGACGCATCACTTCTAATACCGTTCGTTTAAATTCTGGCAATTCGTCTAAAAATAAAACACCGTTATGGGCTAATGAGATTTCACCTGGTTGCGGATTGGTTCCTCCACCAACTAAAGCAACATCGCTAATTGTATGATGTGGTGAACGAAAAGGTCTTTTTGAAATGAGTGTTGCATTCTCCGGAAGTTTACCAGCAACACTATGGATCTTTGTTGTTTCCAATGCTTCCTGCAAACTCAAAGGTGGAAGAATAGTTGGTAGTCGTTTTGCCAGCATTGTTTTTCCTGCACCGGGCGGGCCAATTAAAATTGCATTATGACTTCCTGCTGCTGCGATCTCTAATGCACGCTTGATATTATGCTGACCTTTTACATCATTAAAATCGAATTCAAATTCGTATTGTGCATTAAAAAATTCTTCTCTTGTGTTTACTACAGTTGGTTGCAAGCTTGTTTCATCTTTAAAGAATGCGATCACATCGTTGATATGTTCTACACCATACACATGCAGGTTGTTCACCATACCGGCTTCCTTCGCATTTTGCTTTGGAACGATTAATCCTTTAAAATTTTCTTTACGGGCTTGTATAGCAATTGGCAATGCGCCTTTAATGGATTGAATACTTCCATCCAAACTTAACTCTCCCATGATCACATAATCACTCAAGCGTTCAGCATTGGGAAGTTGTTCCGTTGCACCAAGAATGCCTACAGCTATTGGCAAATCAAAAGCAGTTCCCGTTTTACGAATATCAGCAGGCGCAAGGTTTACAATTACTTTGGTGCGTGGAAAATAATGTCCGGTTGTTTTTAAAGCACTTTCAATTCGCTGTTCACTTTCTTTTACTGCACTATCGGGCAAACCAACCATGAAAAATTTTTGTCCACCGCTTACATTCACCTCTATTGTAATAGTAATAGCATTTACTCCGTATACAGCGCTTCCAAAGGTTTTAACGAGCATGCAGTTATAGTTGTGTTTTTTGAGAAGTAGAACAAGTTAATAAGAAATTTGAATACCGGCTATAGTCCCTTGGGTATTCCGGGTTGCCCTGTCCGTTCGTAGCTTTAGCGAAGACGGATCGCAATCCTTTCACTCGCATTGTTTCTATTAGCCAAGGAGCTTGTCAATAAATGATTAACGCAAATAAAGATTTACAATTCTTCCTTTACCAATAGAAGCAGGTAATACCGTTGTTGAATCATTTTGCAAAATCAATACCCTGCCTTCCGGTTTCATATCCCATAACCTACCTGTGAAAAATACATTCATACCTTGATGAATATTTGCTTGTGCAGCACGTTTGTTCATGCTGTACTTCAGCCATGCATCTCCTTCGCTTATTTTTTTATAATCAGTTGTGTCAACATCTGCAGGAGCTTTAAAACCATTGTATCCTTTCCATGCCGCAAGCCAAACACTATCGGTACCGCTAAACGAAGGAACCACAATAAAATCAGCTTTGTTTGTAAGATTTTTAAATGCCTGCGAATACCAACTGTCTGCACAGATCAACAGCCCCATATTTCCCGCCTTTGTTTTGATAACAGGTTGCTGCGAAGTATCGCCGGGAGAAGTGAAGCCATTCTCTTCATCAATAGGAAACATTTTTTTGATCAATGGGGCGATGATTCTTCCATCATTTCCAAATACAACACTGGTATTATAAATAGGAGCAACTTGCGTTGTTTTCAATTTGCCATCTGCATCAATGAACGCATCGGGCAACGCAATTGAACCCGCAACAATGGTACACTTGTATTCTTTAGCGAGTGTTGAAAAAACCTGTTGGTATTGCATCGCCATCTTTTCTGCCTTCAAATGAAAAATGGCATACTTCGATTTGTCTTTTGCTGGTGACTTTAAATAACCATAAAAGAAACTGAACAGGTTCGACCGAACCATTGTCGTCATCGCTTTTTCAATGGTCTCTTGTTTGTAGATCGTTTCTTTTTCATTTGTTGCTACTAACCAGGTGCCAACATATTCAGGCAATACAACAATTGATTTATTGGTAAGCTTTTGCTCACGCTTCAATTGCTCAAAATAAAAACGAAGAGATATTTCAAAATTGAAAACGGTAGAATAACTAGTTGCTGTTAGGAAAGGTTGGATGCCGATGATATTTCCTTTGCCGCTGTCGACACCTGCTTCTACATATTCAAACCTTGCTTTAAATTCGGGTAGTTTACTCCAGCCTGTTTCTTTTTCTTTTGCACGACCCGTATGCGACCAAATGAAGTAGGCTGAAAGAAGAATAGCCATCATGATTGCTATACGAATGAAGAATTTTTTCATTTTGAAATTTGTTTGAACCACGAAGGCACGAAGATCACACAAGGTACACAAAGAAGATATTAATGTAGATCAGTTGCATCTGTGTCATCAGTGATTCTATTTCTTGATTACTATAATTTCTCCAACATCTCCACCACTTTCTCCCGTTTCAGAATTAAATATCCAAAACGGTCGTTGCTTATACCTTCTTTTAATTGGTAGCTGAATTGCAACTGTTCATCCGTTGCTGTTGTTTCAAAATAGCGGAAGCTGATATTGGGATATTGCTTCAACTCTTCACCAATTTCATACAAGTGCGTTGAAAGAATAAATAGGGAATTTTTGATCTTCAGTAACCCTTTGATCACAGCCGTGCTGCAATGCATTGCATCCTGTATGTTGGTTCCTTTAAATAATTCATCAATTAGTACTAGCCATTTTCTGCCGTCGGTAATTTTCAAGACTGTATTCTTGATGCGCTGCACTTCGTTATAAAAATAGCTTTCGCCTTTTACAATATTGTCCTGCACCTGTATATTACTCAGCAAACCATCAAACAAACTTAATTCCATGGAAGCAGCAGGAACACCCATGCCTAAATGGGCAAGGTAAACGGCACATCCAACTGATTTAATAAACGTGCTCTTACCGGCCATATTAGCACCGGTGAGAAAAAGAAAATTCGTTTGAGGGTTCAATGTAATGTCATAAGCAACCGGCGACTGTAATAACAAATGATAAAGACCTTTTGCTTTGATCAACGGTTCAACACTTTCCTTTATATGCGGAAAATGAAGATTAAAATGTTGTACAGCCATCGCCATGCTGTAATACGCATCGAGTCTGTGATAAATATCAATCAGTTGTTCTGCCTGTCGTTTATATTCAATGCGTAGAAAATTGCCGAACCGCAACATTTTTTGCGGAGCAAGTGTAGCGGATGAATGTTGTTTGATCATATCCTGTACCATGGAGTGATCTAACAATTTCTTTATATCATTAACTAATAAGTTAAGTATAGGAGAGAGGTTGTTGTTCTCCTTAAATAATTGTTGCAATTGATTCATCCCTCTCAGGAAATCGATAAAATGACCAACAGTGTAACGAACCAAACGGTAATCAGGCGCTTCAAACAAGCGATAAAAAAAAGCTGGTATGGGTGAATAACTGTCGGGGATTTTATCAAACGGGTAACCATAGAATTTTTCTAAAACGAGAATGGTTCCGTTAGTAATTTCCTTTGGCCAACTTGGTATCACTTCGCCGATTTGTTTCAATGTTTGTTGCGTATCCTCAATTTTTTTCAGATTGTGAAGCGGATGCGTTAAAAGGTATTCCAGTTTCTGTTTACCACCAAACGTATTGCAGAAGTTGATACGGTTCAACAGCGAGTATTCCTCTTCACTATTGAAGATTGAAAGGTCGTAGTATGTGACTTTGTCTATTTCCAAGTTGTACTGACTCTATAAAATTAATTTCGGTCGAACAACAATCGTTGCCCCATCTGTGATTCATCTATGCGGCCGTTTCCATAAACTAAATGTCCATTTACAAATGTATGTGTAACCGTTGCCGGGAAGGTAAAGCCTTCCAAGGGGCTCCATCCGCATTTGTAAAGTATGTTTTCTTTAGATACGGTGTATAGTTTGTTCAGATCAACCAATACAAGATCAGCAAAATAACCTTCACGCACATAACCACGTTCGCTGATCTGGAAGCAATCGGCCACTGCGTGACTCATCTTCTCCACAATACGTTCCAAAGAAATTCTACCTTCTTTATAATAATGTAGCATTAGTAACAAAGGATGTTGCACCAGGGGTAAACCTGCATGTGCATGCTCGTATGATCCTTGTTTCTCTTCCCATGCATGCGGGGCATGATCGGTTGCAATTACATCAATACGGTCATCAAGCAATGCCTTCCATAATGCTTCTTTGTTTTCTTTTGCTTTAATAGCCGGGTTACATTTAATGCGGTAACCAAGCGTTGCATAGTCGTCGGTAGTGTAATGTAAATGATGCACACATACTTCGCTGGTAATTCGTTTTTCTTTTAGCGGCATCATATTGCCAAACAACTCCAGTTCTTTAGCTGTGCTGATATGCAGAATATGTAGGCGTGTGTTGTATTGTCGTGCAATCTGGATGGCCATTAGTGATGATTCATAGCAACCATTTTCATCACGTACCAATGGATGATCCGCAGGCGACAATTCACCTTTCAGCGCTTTTAAACGTTCATAATTTTCTTTGATGATGCTTTCACTTTCACAGTGTGTTGCAACCAGCATTTCGCTTTCACGAAACACTTTGTCCAAGGTATTGTAATTATCAACCAGCATATTACCGGTGCTTGCTCCCATAAATATCTTGATGCCGCAAATGCTGTTCTTAAAATTATTTGCTTTCAACGTATCATCGGCACTGGTATTACTGGTGCCCATGTAAAATGAATAGTTAGCAAGCGATGTGTTTGCAGCAATGGTGTATTTGTCTTCAAGCAAATCAAGATTCAATGCATTGGGAATAGTGTTCGGCATTTCCATAAAACTGGTAACACCACCGGCCACTGCGGCTCTTGCTTCGGTATGAATGGTGGCTTTATGTGTTAAACCGGGTTCACGAAAATGTACCTGGTCGTCAATTGCACCTGGCAACAGGTATTTGCCTTCTGCATTTATTTCTGTTGCTCCGTTTGCATTGCTGATGGAAGTTGCAATTTTTTCAATGCGACCATCTTTGATCAACACATCAGTGGGAGTGATCGTTCCTTCATTTACAAGTAAGCAATTCTTAATGAGGTAATGTTGCGACATGAGTTGTTCTGTTATTTCAAATAATTGGTGTGTAATTTGCTCGTATCAGCTCTTAAACTCTGTACAATTCGGTACGATGTATCGTCTGTATCACTTATTTTTACGATCAAAACACAACCGCATGCAATTTAGCAAATGCAGTCTTTGGTTAGCTCTTCTTGCTATACCCTTTTTTTCCGCTGCACAAAGTACGTACCTGCAGCAACAATCAAAACACCTTCATTTTATCGACCGGCTTGAATTAAAGACCGGTAATATCAGTGATTTAAATTTCACTTCCACAAAACCCTACGACCGGCGCTATGCTGTGCAATGGCTGGGAGCAAAGGCCGATTCAATGCTTGGCTTAACGCCGCTTTTTTATAACCAGGACACGGCATTGCGTTTAAGCAAGACCGATATGTACAACCTGCGCAGCCTTTATTTAAATAACCAGGAATGGGTAAAGGGCGATCGCAGTGTATTTGCCAGCAAAAAACCTTTTCTTAAACATTTTTATAAAACACCCGCCAGCCTTATTGAAAAATACGGAGATGATTTTTTTATTGCTGTTAACCCAATGATTAGTTATCGCCAATCGATAGAAGCGAATAATACAGATCAGAATATTTTCCTCAACCAACGTGGTTTGAATGTGCGTGGAAATATAGGTAACCGTGTTGGTTTCAGCGCCATGGCCATGGATGTGCAGGAACGTGGGCCATTGTTTGTACAGAACTGGGTCGATAGCCTCGATGCTGTGCCAGGTGCAAACTTTCATAAAACCTTTAAGCAAACAGGTGTTGATTATTTTGATGCAAGAGGGTCGTTTACATTCAATGCAGCAAAGTATATCAATTTCCAGATTGGTTACGATCGCAATTTTATCGGCAACGGCTATCGGAGTTTAATGTTGAGCGAGTTTGCCGGTAACCAGTTATTTGTAAAGTTGAATACACGTTTCTGGAAACTGAATTACCAGAATCTCTTTATGGAATTGCACACTACCAGTAAAAGCAACAATAATAATAACCTGGTTCCAAAGAAGTATGCAGCCATGCATCATTTAAGTATGAATATATTGCCCTGGTTGAATGTTGGTTTGTTTGAAGCAGTAGTGTTTGGCAGAAAAGATAAGTTTGAGTTTGGTTATATGAACCCCATTATTTTCTATCGCACGATTGAAGGAAATTTGGGCAGTAGCGATAATGCATTGGTAGGTGCCGATTTTAAAGCAAATCTTTTTAAACGTGTTCAACTATATGGACAATTGGTGATCGATGAATTTAATTTTGGTGAGTTAAGAAATGATCGCAGCTGGTGGGGAAATAAAACAGGTAGCCAGCTTGGGTTGAAATACATTGATGTGGCCAATATCAACAATCTTGATCTGCAGCTGGAATGGAATACTGTTCGCCCGTTCACTTACTCGCATTTTGATTCTGTATCGAGCTATACACATTACAATCAACCGTTGGCGCATCCATTAGGTGCAAACTTTAAGGAAGTGATTGCCGTGTTGCGCTATCAACCGATCGGCAAGCTAAATTTAACCGGCAGGTTGATCTATTGGAAACAGGGATTGGATAGTGCCAGTGGCCGTAATGCCGGGAGTGATATTTTGCGTGTGAATACCGACGGCCGCACAAGTAACTATGGATACACTACCGGAAACGGTGTTTCAAGTAAAGGAGTAAATGCGTTGTTCCTTGCCAGCTACGAAGTGTATGAAAATATTTTTATTGATGCCAACTTACTGCTTCGTCGTTTCAAGAAGGGAACTGCTGCCAGCCAAAACACAACCATGTTTGGTGTGGGAGTAAGGATGAATTTGTGGTATAGAGATTATGATTATTGATGACTAAATCGCTGAAAACACAGATAAAAAATATAAATTCAAATTTCAGTTTAGTCAATTAAGTTGTTTGTTGGTTCAGCATTGCTTTATTCAAATTCAAAAATCAGGGAGAATCTCTTAGATCAGCGAAATCTGTGTTTCTATCTTCTTATCCTTCCAAATGAATACTAAACACAATCATTCTCGCCTGCATTTTATCGATCACATTTGAGTAAATGAGATATTGATCTCTTGCATGCACACTTTTGATACTGTTGCTGAATTTTATTTCAGGACTCATAATAAAAGTGGGAAAGTAGAAATGAAAACCAAGCCCGAATTCATAACCCAATGCTGATTTATTAAGCTTCACCAGGTCTTCTGCACGGCGTGCCTGGCTGTTACTCGCAAGATCATAATCAAACTTGCCACCGCCTAGCATATAAACACGAAAGTTGTCAATACGATCGCTACTGAATTTCAATTGTAACGGCACACTGATGTAAATACTCTCAACCGTTTTTTGCTGCCAGTTTTTATCGCCCGTAAGTGGGTAGTTTAAATAATAATTAATACCCCGTGATGCAAAAATGAGTTGCGGGTTTGTTCTTACTTCCAGATGATCAACCAAACGCAAAGTGCCCAGCAAACCCAATCCAAACCCTGCGCTGCTTGTTGAACCAACAGTTGCAACACTATCATCCTGCAAAAATTTTGGATGATGATTCATGTGAAAGTAAGCGCTGTTACCGCTAAGTGTAATGCCAAAGTAGTACGACTTCAATTCATGATTAGGCAGATTTATTTCACGTTGTGCAAATGAGGTAAACGCACATGAAAAAAGAAAAAGAGTAACGATTATTTGTCGCCGCAATAAATACTGCATATGCCGAGCGTAAGAGGTTTGCATGAAGTGTCTTTAAATCCGGTTTTGTTCAAAACAGCTACAAAATTTTTTCCTTCGGGAAATGCTTTGATGCTGTTGTTAAGATATTGATAGGCTTTTTTGTTTTTACTGAATGCGCCTGCCACCTGTGGAGCAACCAATCCCATATAAAGATTGTATGCCTGTAAAACACCGGGCAGTTTTGGTTTCGAAAATTCCAGCACCACCAGCCGGCCACCTGGCTTCAACACACGGTAAATTTCGCTGATGCCTTTTTCAAGGTTTTCGAAATTTCGCACCCCAAACGCCACAGTTACTGCATCAAACGTGTTATCAGGAAAATTTATTGTTTCACTATCGCCGCTTTTGAGCTCTATAATCTGTTCTAACCCTTTGGCTTTCACCTTTACACGACCGCCTTCGAGCATCCCTTCGCTGATATCGATACCAATGATCTTTTCCGGTTGCAGCTGTTTGGCAGCCATAATGGCCACATCGCCGGTGCCCGTGGCCACATCCAACATTAGTTTAGGTTGAAGGTCTTTTAATCTCGCCAATGCCTTTTTGCGCCAGCCTGTATCAATGCCTGCCGAAAGAAAACGGTTGAGGAAATCGTAGCGTGGGGCAATGTCATCAAACATTTCCGCTACCTGCTTTTTCTTGCTGTGTTCCGATGCTTTGTCGGGTACTATCTTATCGTGTGCGTATTGTTCGCTCATGGTGGGCAAAGGTAAGGAGGGAATGGGCAAGTGGGAAGTAAGAAGTACAAAGTGCGAAGTGAATACAACCGGTAGCCGATAGTCTGTAGACTGTGGTCAGTCGTCTTGACGAGGCTCTCGGCTAATAACTATCGGCTATCCACTTTCTTCAACTATCTTGCACCCGTGAATATTCATTCAGCAACATATGTAATCAGCAGCCCCAAAGTAGAGGATTGCCCTAAGCCTGATAAACCGGAATATGCGTTTATTGGTCGAAGTAACGTGGGCAAGTCGTCGCTCATCAATATGATCTGCAATAACCAGAAATTGGCAAAAACAAGTGCTGCACCGGGAAAGACGCAGATGATCAATCATTTTTTAATTGAAAGTCTTGATGAGAAGAGCAATAAAAAAACAGATTGGTACCTGGTGGATCTGCCGGGTTACGGTTATGCAAAAGTGGCGCAAGGCCAGCGGAAGCAGTGGATCAAAATGATCGAAAATTATATCCGCAAGCGTGAAAACCTGTTGAATTTATTTGTGTTGATCGATAGCAGGCACAAACCGCAGGAAATAGATCTGCAGTTTATCAATCAACTCGGCGAATGGGAAATACCTTTCACAATTGTGTTTACCAAAGCCGATAAAACAACTCAGAAAGAGGTAGCAGCACAAGTGAAATCGTTTCTTGCAGCATTGGGCAAAAGCTGGCAATTTCTTCCACAAAGTTTTGTAAGCTCAGCAGTAAAATACAGGGGCAGAAAAGAAATTCTCCAGTTTATAGAAGAATGCAATAAAGAAGCAGCTGCCCAAATCGTGACACAAAAAGAAATAACGAGATAATAAAAAAGGTCGCTCCAACTGAACGACCTTTTTTTATTTCTGTTCTGAAATTTTTTTATTCACTCACTACAAGGCGGAAACCATTACCGTGAATGTTAACGATCTCAACTTTAGGATCGTCTTTCAGGTATTTACGAAGTTTAGCAATGTAAACATCCATACTGCGGCCGTTAAAATAAGTATCGCTGCCCCAAATGCGTTTCAATGCTGTTTCTCTTGGTAAAAGATCATTCTTGTACTCGCATAACATGCGCAGCAATTCACTTTCTTTCGGTGAAAGTGTATTTGTTTTTCCTTCAACTGTCAACTCACGCAATTTGGGATTGAAATGATAAATGCCGAGGTCGAACTCTTTATTTTCGGTCTCGTGTTTTGTTTCTTCGTTACGTTTTAAAATGGCTTTGATCTTCATCAGCAATACCTCGCTATCGAAAGGTTTGGTGATGTAATCATCGGCACCAAGTTTATAACCGGTTAAAATATCATCCTTCATTGTTTTTGCACTCAGGAAAAATAAAGGCACATCAGGATCTATATCACGAATATCTTCAGCAAGTGTAAAACCATCCACATGTGGCATCATCACATCCAACAGGCATATATCGAATTTCTCCCGTTGAAAAGCAGCCAGCCCTAAACGGCCATCACGTTCCAGTGTTACATCAAAATCATTCAACTCTAAATAATTCTTCAATACATTTCCAAAACTGCTATCGTCTTCAACTAATAAAATTTTTGATTTAGCTTCTTCCATTTTTCTTGATTTATAGTGACAAATAAAGATAAAACCTTTTGGCGCAAATCCTTTAGCCGTCTAATTTTTTGTTAAAGAACCCCTTTTGCAGAAGTTCACGTATAGTTCTTCGCTGTTATTTTTGCATTTCAAACACAGTATATGCGCATAACTTTCGATAACCGATTTAAAAAGCTTATTGTCATTGGCGACCGTATTCTTATAAAACCAACAATGCCCGAAGAGCGCACTGCCAGTGGATTGTACTTACCTCCCGGCGTACAGGAAAAAGAAAAAGTACAACAAGGTTATGTAATAAAAACCGGGCCGGGATATGCTATACCAATGCCGGTTGATGATGAGCCATGGAAAAACGAAGATGAACAAGTGAAATATGTGCCATTGCAGGCCAGAGAAGGTGATTTGGCCATTTTCCTGCTGAGTGGTGCAACAGAAGTGATGTATGAGGGTGATCGTTATTTTATTGTTCCGCAAAGTGCAATTCTTATGCTGGAACGGGAAGAGGAATTATAAAAATGGCATCCCGTAAAAACAGGATGCCGTATAACTACTATCGAAACCAGAGATTATTTTTTATTAAGGAACCATTTACCTCCATTGGTACTGCTTGGACTATTTCCCCATGTTCCTTCAAGAAAAGTGAATTTTGAATCAACCGTTGCAGAAATTGCCATTAAGCTTGATGAGCCGGTGTAAGTATAAGTTGCTGTTACTGTTGTTCCCGAAACTGTATAAACACCTTCAGCTTTGGCAGCAGTTGCAGTATCAGCTCCATCGAAAATGCGCACAGTTCCGTTTGAACGAAATAATGCTGCATATCCATACGTAGGGTAAGCATCACTAAATGCCCACTTGCCTTTCCAAAATCCAACAATAGATGCTGCTTCAGGCCCTTTATCTTTTTTGCAGGAAATAAATACGAAACTGCAAAGAACTACTGCCATAAAAAACTTGTTCATGATTTGTGATTTAAGGTTTAATGATTAATGTGCGGCAAAGCTATTTTCATATTTTATTTTTTACAATACCACTTTCCGGTATATACCGTTAAGTTGTATAAAAAAAACGCCGCATAAAAATGCAGCGTTGCTACGATTGCTGAGAAAATTGCTTGATGTTGTAAAAGTATTCTGTTGTACTTTTCCTGTCAATACAACAAACAGGTAGTTTTATCTTGTCATCCTATTATATCACGCTAATTTAATTTTCTATGGCCGCTCTTCAACAGTTCACAACTACAATGCAACAAGGTTATACATTCAAAGGCGAATCGTTTCGCTTAGGTGTTGGCGTGTATGATAAACAGGTAGTGAAAGATGCCACTGTATTGCTGCCATTGAAAACAATGAACAGGCACGGACTAATTGCTGGTGCAACCGGTACCGGTAAAACAAAAACATTGCAGGTAATTGCAGAAGGGTTGAGTGATGCGAGTATACCTGTTGTGTTGATGGACATAAAAGGAGATCTGAGTGGTATTGCGGCTGCAGGTGCAAGTAATACCAAGATAGAAGAACGTTTACAACTGATGGGAGGAGAATATAAACCATCTGCATTTCCGGTTGAGTTAATGACGTTGAGTGATGATAAGAAAGGTGTGCGGCTGCGGGCTACCGTTAGTGAGTTCGGTCCCATTCTATTATCAAAAATCTTAGGATTGAATGATACACAGCAGGGTATAGTGGCAATGATCTTTAAGTTTTGCGATGATAATAAAATGCCTTTGCTCGATCTCAAGGATTTTATCAAGATCATTCAATACATCAGTGATGAAGGAAAATCAACTATTGAAAAAGATTATGGAAAGATATCTACTTCATCAACCGGAACCATCCTTCGTAAAGTAATAGAACTGCAACAGCAAGGGGCTGATGCTTTTTTTGGTGAACCAAGTTTTGAAGTAGATGATCTGATGCGTATCAGCAACGATGGCCGAGGTATGATCAGCATATTGCGTGTAATGGAATTGCAGGACAGGCCAAAGCTATTTTCAACTTTTATGTTGAGTTTGTTAGCAGAATTGTATGCAACATTGCCCGAAGAGGGTGATATGGATAAACCAAAGCTTGTATTGTTTATTGATGAAGCACATCTTGTGTTCCAGGAAGCAAACGAAGCTTTATTGCAACAAATTGAAACGGTGATTAAACTGATCCGTTCAAAAGGTGTAGGTATTTTCTTTTGTACACAAAACCCGCAGGATGTGCCTGCAAGTGTTTTATCACAACTTGGTTTAAAAGTGCAACATGCATTGCGAGCCTTTACAGCAGCCGATAGAAAAATTATTAAACAAGCAGCTGAAAATTATCCTGAAACTGAATTCTATGACGTGGATGAATTACTCACACAACTAGGAATAGGTGAGGCTTTTGTTACACTGTTGAATGAAAAAGGAATTCCCACTCCGTTAGTGCATACCATGTTAGTGGCACCACGCAGCCGGATGGATGTTTTAGAAGAAGCAGAAGTTGATGCGCTTGTTGCAAAAAGCAAGCTGGTGAAAAAATATGCAGAAACAATCGATAACGAAAGTGCGCATGAGATCATTACTGCTAAACTGGAAGAAGCTGCCGAAAAAACAAAAGCTGCCGAGGAAGAAAAGGTTCAGGAAAAAGAAGAAAAGAAGAAACCTGCAAAAAAGGAAGAAACCTTTTTTGATAACCCCACAGTGAAACAGGTGGGCCGTACTGCAGCAAGTATAATTACAAGAAGTTTATTAGGTGCTTTAGGTTTGGGAGGCAGAACCACAAGAAGAAAGAAGACGGGGTGGTTTTAATACATCTTTGAATTATTTCACTTTCAATAACCCTTCTTTTGTAAGGGTTATTTTTTCTTCAGCCAGTAAATGATCAATTACTTTCCACACACGTTCTTTTTGTTTACTACCTAATCGGCTGATAAAATCTTTTACAACAATTCCCTGAGCATTTGCTGTAGTGAGAATTTGTTCCTGCAATTGTGTAAACTCGCCAGGTGAAAGGTCGTTCCCTTTTTTCCATAAACAAACATCACAAACACCGCAATCATCAATCGTTTCATCACCAAAATAAGTCCCAATCATTTTACTTCTGCAGGTGTTGTTGCTGGTTATATACTCCAGCATTTTGTTCACCCGCAGCTCCAACTGTTCTTTCCGTTGTAATAAATTTGATGGATTAATGAACAAATCTTCAACTGCAGGACGATTTTCTAAAAACTGCAACTGGGGTTTATCTTTTTGAGGGGTGTACCTGATCATGCCATGCTGATGCAATTGTATTAAAGCGTTCTTAACGGTATCAAGATCTGTTTTTAAAATACTCACTAATTGTTTTTCTGATATGAATGTTTCCATATCAAAAATGCCACCGTAGTTACGTAACAAGGCTTTCATAACCGGCTCTAATTGTTGATGCTCCTGTTCAAATTCTTCCAGTCGCTGTTTGTTTGCTGTAAACACCACTTTTGCAGGTAGAAAAACTTGTTCGGCATAACTGATCCAACCTTCCTGTTCCAATGTTTTTAACGCATACACTGCGGTATAAATATTCAGCTTAAATGTTTTGATGAAATCATTCAGATCAAATTCCATCCATTGCAATTCACCGCTCCCACTTGGGATTTGCAAATAGTTCACTAAACATTGATACACTCTTTTTACTTCTGCAACCGGAGGAAAACGAATAGCTGATAAACCTTTTAATTCGCTGAGATCTTTTTCTTCATACAATAGTACTGCATAGGATTTTTGTCCATCACGTCCAGCACGACCAGCTTCCTGGTAATAATTTTCTAAACAGTCGGGAGTATCATGATGAATGACTACACGTACATCTGGTTTGTCAATACCCATCCCAAACGCATTGGTGCACACAATTACTCTTGTGTCATTTTTCAACCATGCTTCCTGTCTTTTACCACGTTCATCGTTTGTTAACCCTGCATGATAATAATCCGCAGAAATATGATGGAGTTGTAATAGTTGTGCAGTTTCCTGTGTCATTTTCCTGCTTTTGCAATACACAATTGCAGTGCCTTTTACATTATTAAGTATTTGCAGAATTTTATTGATACGGCTTTCAACACGGAATATACTGAAAGAAACATTCGGCCGGAGGAACGACCCTTTGTAAATATGATGATTGCGGAATTGTAATTTGTTGCATATATCATCCTGCACCTGTGGCGTTGCTGATGCAGTTACTGCAAGTACAGGAACACCAGGTAATTCTTTCCGAAAATTTACAATCTTTAAATATGAAGGACGAAAATCGTAACCCCATTGCGAAATACAATGTGCTTCATCAACAGCAATGAGTTGAATGTTCATCCCCGGCAAATATTCGAGAAAGAGATTTGTTTCTAAGCGTTCAGGTGATACATATAGAAATTTTAGTTTCTCATTTACGGCCATTTGCAAAATGTCTTTCACCTGTGGGAAAGGCATACCTGTATAAATAGCTGCTGCACGAATATCTTTTCGATGCAATGCTTCAACCTGATCTTTCATTAAAGCAATTAGTGGAGACACAACGATGCACATACCGTCTTTTGCCAAAGCAGGTACCTGGTAGCAAATACTTTTACCGCCACCGGTAGGTAATAACGCAAGTGTATCTTTTCTGCTTAACACCGATTCAATTATTTCCTGTTGAAGCGGACGAAAGGATGAATACCCCCAGTATTGTTGAAGTATGGAAAAAAGATTCTGCATGAATGCCGTGAAGTTACACGACCTTTTTCACAAACAAACGCACACTGTTGATTGCCAGTACAACATCACTTAAACCCATCACCAATGCACCGAAAGTTGGCGTTAATAATCCAAATGCGGCAACAGGTATAGCAACGATATTATAACAGAAAGCCCAGAACAAATTTTGTTTAATAGTGATGAAGGTATGTTTACCTAAGCCCAGGGAAAGCGGCAGATTTTTTAACCCATGATTCATTAATACCACATCGGCTGTTTGCATGGCCACCTGCGATGCTTCACTTAATGAAATGCCAATTGTTGCTTTCGCTAAAGCAGGTGCATCGTTAATACCATCACCCACCATTGCAGTAGGTGTAACTTTATTTAATCGGTCAATCACCTGTAACTTTTGTTCTGGTGTTTGCTCGGCAATAACTTCATCAATGCCCAACTGTGATGCAATGGCTTCACATTTTAATCGGTTGTCACCACTCAGTAAGATAGTTTTAATGCTTTTGCTTTTGAGGTATTGTACAATCGGTTTTGCTTCTGCCCGCAATTCGTCTTTTACATCAACCCATCCAACCAACTTGCCGTTTCTCAGTACATACACATTATGTGTTTCATCTTTTGTTTCGGTTGCTGCTGCTTTGTATGAACCTGCGATCCATTCAACGCCTTCTTTTGTTCTGGCCTTCATACCCAAACCTTTGATCTCTTCAATTGAAGCCCATCGTTCATCTTTATTTGTTTTCCATGCCGACGAAATACAAGTTGCAATAGGATGGTTTGAATATTTTTCCAGCGAATAAACAATGCGTTGAAATTCGGAGTTGTCAATGCTGAATGCTGAATGGCGAAAAGAAGAATCTGTTGGTGTGTGTTCCTCGTTCGTGCCTGCATAGCTGCTAATTTGTCGCTTGTCGTTAATTACCGACCGGCCGTTGACCATTGACAATTGATCATTTACAATTTTCCAGTCTGCTAACACAAAATTACCAGTGGTTAATGTGCCTGTTTTGTCAAACACAACTTGTGTAATGTTCTTGAACAACTCAAGACTTTTTGCATTGCGAAACAGAACACCATTTTTTGCAGCACGACCCAGACCAACAGCAATGGCAGCAGGCGTTGCCAAACCCATCGCACAAGGACAAGCGATTACCAGTACTGCAATGCTACGCATTAATGCAGGTGTAAACTCTTTTAAAATGATCCAGTTTGCAGCAAATGTTACAAGGGCAATACCCAATACAACAGGAACAAAAATAGCACTGATCTTATCTGCTAATTGTTGTACCGGCGGCTTTTCGCCCTGCGCCTGTTTTACAAGATTTACGATGTTTGATAAAACAGAATCTTTGGCTGTTGCTGTTACCTGCGCTTTTACTGTACCATCAACTAAAATACTTCCACCAATCAGCTGATCTTTTTGTTTTTTGGTGAGCGGTAAACTTTCACCTGTAATGATAGCCTCATTCACTGTTGCTTCTCCCCACAGGATCTTAGAATCAGCAGGAATCTGTTCACCACTTTTTATAAGAATAAGATCGCCGATATGCAGTACCGTATTTTCAACTGGAAAAATTTGTTCCTGGTGCTGATCATCAAATGCAATCATATTGGCCATCACTTTCTGGCTCTTCGCCAAACTGTTCAATGCTCTTTGTGTTTGATCCACCGATGCATCTTCGAGATAGTTGCCAAGAAAAACTAAAGTGATAATAGTAGCTGCCGTTTCATAAAACAAATACTGCTCCGCCTGGCCTGTTAATGTGCCATACAAACTATATACAAACGCTGCGGTTGCACCTACGGCAACTAATACGTTCATATTCGGCATGCCGTTGCGGATGCTTTTCCATGCACTGCGACCAAAAAAATTCATTCCAACAATATACACGGGTATACATAGTGCCAGCTGTAACCATGGATTCATCAGCCAATGAATATGGATCCATTTTTCAAACATATGCAGCATCAACACCAATGTAAAAGGCGCACAGATCAAAACATATCTGAGGAACCTGTTCATTTTTTTCGTCTCTTCCGGTTTGGCAGACACTCCATTCCTTTCTGCCACCTGGTAGCCTAATGATTCAAGTCCTTTTTCGAGTTTATTTGTATCTGTATTTTCAACAAGGTCAAACAATACTTCGCCACTTGCAGGGTTGGCCTTTACATTTTTCATACCTTCTTTTTCAAGGTATTTATTGATTGTAAGAGCGCAATTTGCACAAGTCATACCGTCTACTTTCCAATTCATCTTTTCCATAATGCTCTTTTTTATTGTCTTTGCAATTGGTCTTTCTTTTGATATAACCAACCAATAATTCAGCCAGATAATAGCCTGATTATTTCAATTGCAAAGTTACGGACGGAGCTAAAGCGCTTCAATCAATATCTTTGCAACCAATATTCAAATCTGCCCATGCAATACACAATAACAAAGGATAATATACACCGTGTTGCAAAAGAATTGCTGCAGCAGTTGAACCAATTCAATGTGTGGGCTTTCGATGCGGCTATGGGGAACGGTAAAACAACATTTATCCATGCAGTATGCGATGAGTTGGGTGTGCGTGATGCTGTCGGCAGTCCAACTTTTTCAATCATCAATCAATACCAGTCGAATGAAGGAAAGGTCATCTATCATCTCGATCTTTATCGCATAAAAGATGAGGAAGAAGCAATTCAGGCAGGAGTGGAAGACGTGCTTTATAGTGGCGAACTTTGTTTGGTTGAATGGCCCGAAAAAGCTGCCGATCTCTTTCCTGATGACACCATTCATCTTTCTATTGAAATTATTGATATAAACACAAGGAGAATAACTGTAAAAGTTCCGAACTAGTTTTGTAATTTGGGTTCTTTCTAAAAAATCAACAGGCAGCGATTGTATGGCGTTATCAAAACCAATAGTGAGTGCTTCGTTCAGTTACGAGACCTTAGAAGAAAAATTAGATATTAAAGCAAAAGGCGCTCAATTGTTCATTGGTATTCCACGTGAACAAATGTTCCAGGAAAACAGGATCGGACTAACGCCGGAAGCGGTGAGCGTTTTGGTGAACAATGGCCACCGTGTAATGATCGAATACCTTGCGGGAGAAGGCTCGCATTTCAGCGATAAAGATTACAGCGAAGCAGGTGCTAAGATTGCTTACGATCGCAAAGAAGTTTATCAATGCGATATCTTGATTAAATCGGCTCCGGTTTGTGAAGAAGAGATTGAGTTTTTAAAACCAGGACAAACAATTATTTCCCCTATTCATGTTGCGGTGATGAAGCCTGAGATTCTGGCGGGTATGATGGAGAAGCGAATCACCGCATTGTCGTTTGAAAACCTGAAAGATGATTCAGGCCATAATCCAATTGTTCGAAGTATGAGTGAAATTGCTGGTAGTGCGGTAATGCTCATAGCCGGGCAATATCTCAGCAACTTCAATAATGGCAAGGGCGTGTTGCTTGGTGGTATCAGTGGGATACCGCCCACCAAAGTTATTATTATCGGTGCCGGTATTGTGGGTGAATATGCGGCACGCACAGCAATGGCAATGGGTGGAAGTGTAAAGGTGTTCGATAATAATATATACAAGCTCAAACGCATGCAGAATGCTATTGGGCACCGCATGTGGACTTCAGTTGTTGAACCAAAAATTCTGGCGAAGCAGTTAAAGACCTGTGATGTTGCAGTGGGGGCATTATCTTCCATTGGTGGTGCAAGAACACCTATTGTTGCAACTGAAGAAATGGTGGCGCAGATGAGACCCGGTAGTGTGATAGTGGATGTTAGTATCGATCGTGGGGGTTGCTTTGAAACAAGTGAAGTAACCAGTCATGAAAGTCCCATCTTTATCAAGCACGGTGTTATTCACTATTGTGTACCAAATATTCCAAGTGGTTTTGCACGCACAGCATCGCAGGCGATCAGCAATGTATTGATGCCACTGTTAATTGAAATTGCTGATGAAGGCGGGCTGGAAAAATTACTCTGGCACAAACTGAATATCCGAAACGGTATTTATCTTTTCAAGGGATCGCTTACTAATTTTTATCTCAGTCAACGTTTTGATTTAAAATATACCGATCTGAATTTATTAATTGCAAGCAGGGGATAAGATGCGATTAGGTAATTTGAATATTTGAAAATTGTAAGCAGACCAAGTTTTACTTATACTCTTCTCTTTCCGGCATAAACACATCAATCACTTTACAAGTGCTGATGGCTTTGCCGCCATGTTTTACATTGCCAGGAATGGTTATTACTGCACCTGCAGTTAATATTTCTGTTTTTCCATCAACCGTTAATTCAAATTCACCTTCTACTAAATGCATAATCTGTTCATGAACATGTGAATGCTCCGGAATAGGAGAGTCGGCTTCAATATGCCAGAAAGCAATAGTCGATGTTCCGGTATGAACAAATTTTCCATGGTAGCCCGGAAACATTTCTTTTGAGTGGATCGAGTTGAGATGATGGAAATACATGAGTTTATTGTTTATAATCCATGATACTAAGCTTGTGATTGCAGAACTTGTATTCCACTTCATCATTGCTGCTTACAATCACGAGCCTGTTATTGCAGTGGTCTTTGATCAAACGATGATAGAGTGAAATGCCATCCGCATCTAAGTTGGTGCAAGGTTCATCCAGTAATACAATGGGAACATCGCTCAAAATAGCCTGCGCCAGTTTTACCCGTTGCTTCATTCCACTGCTGAAATTGCGGAGTTGTTTATCGCTTGCTTTCTCTAATCCAAGTAAATGAATAATCCCCTTAACAGTAAATGAAGAAAGAAAAGGTTTAAACGAATGATGAAATTCAAGAAACTCCGTTAACGTCATTTCTTCAGGTAGTTCCAGGTAAGGCGCTGCAATACCGATGTATTGATGATGATGTTCTGCTGCAATCGTTTTTTCAGCACTTATAAAATCAATCCTGCCTTCTGAATGTTGCACGGCACCTGCAATAATTTGCAGCAAAGTTGATTTGCCCGAACCGTTGTTGCCGGTTATAGCATACGCATCAGCATCAGTAAATTCGTAAGTGACGCTTCGAAAGATCCATTCCCTGTTGTATCGCTTACCGGCATCAGAAAGCAATATCCTCATCGCCGCTGGTTTGTGATTTACGTTTGATCACACCGATCTCCGATTTCTTAATAAAACCAAGAATTTCATCTCTTGTATCGGTAACAGGTAACATTTGTTCAATAAGCTCAACCGCTTTTGATACGATATGTTTCTCCACAAAAAGTATGTGATAGATCTTGAAAATTTCTTCAATGGTTTCTTTGCTGTAACCACGCCTGCTCAATCCAACATTGTTTATACCAACATAACTTAATGGCTCACGTGCTGCTTTTACATAAGGCGGCACATCTTTGCGGATGGCGCTCATACCTGCAATGTAAGCATGCTTACCTACATGTGTAAACTGGTGAGCAGCACTCATACCGCCAATGATTGCAAAATCATCGATGGTAACATGTCCGGCTAATTGCACAGAGTTTGCAAGAATAACATTACTGCCAACAATGCAATCATGTGCAACATGTGCATAGGCCATAATAAGACAGTTGCTGCCAACCTTGGTTGTGTTTTTATCGGTGGTGCCACGATGGATAGTTACACACTCACGAATAGTGGTGTTATCACCAATCTCAGCTAATGTATATTCTCCACGGTATTTCAGATCCTGAGGTACAGCGCCAATAACCGCACCCGGAAAAATAGAACAGTTCTTTCCAATTCGGGAAGCGGAAAAAATGGTGACATTGCTCATGACATGTGTTCCATCTCCAATGATCACGTCATCATGAATAACAGAAAACGGATCAATGGTAACATTGGCACCAATCTGAGCGTTGGGGTGTATATGAGCAAGATTACTAATCATTCTTTGTTCGTTTTACGATTTGAGCAGTAAGATCTCCCTCGCACACCACTTTGCTGCCCACAAAAATGGTTCCCCTCATTTCAACAATACCTCTGCGAATTGGATTTTTCAATTCCATTTTTAAAATTAAGGTATCGCCGGGTACAACTTTCTGTTTGAATTTGCAATTATCTACTTTCAGAAAATAAGTATCGTATTTGTCTTCGGTATCTTTTGGTATTGCCAGCAACCCACCACATTGTGCCAAGGCTTCAACCTGCAATACACCCGGCATTACATAGTTACCGGGAAAATGTCCCTGGAAGAAAGGCTCATTGTAAGTTACATTTTTTACACCTACAATATAAGTGTCGGTCAACTCAATGATTTTGTCAACCAATAAAAATGGATAACGATGCGGAAGAATTTTTTCGATCGAAGTCACATCATGCACAGGTGGTTTATCAGGATGATAAACCGGAACATTTACTTTGAACCGATTCTTCTTAATATGTTCTTTGATCTTTCGTGCAAACTCTACGTTACTTGCATGGCCGGGACGGTTAGCAATGATATGTGCTTTGAAAGGCATGCCCACTAATGCAAGATCACCAACCAGATCGAGCAGTTTATGACGGGCAGGTTCGTTAGGAAAACGCAACTGAAGATTGTTAAGATAACCTTCGCTGGTTACTGCAAACTTTTCTTTGCCGAATGCTTTCGACAATGTTTCAAGCTGTTCATCGCTTACAGGTTTATCAACAACAACAATCGCATTATTGAGATCGCCGCCTTTGATGAGATTATTTTTTAAGAGAAATTCAAGTTCGTGAAAAAAGGAGAATGTTCTGCACGATGCGATTTCATTATTAAACTCAGCAAGATTACTCATTTGTGCATGCTGTGTACCAAGCACAGGTGAGTTAAAATCGATGAGTGTATTGATACGGAAAGTGTCAGCAGGCATTGCCACCATTTCCACCTTTTTGTTCTCGTCGAGGAAATAAATATTATGATCGATGTTGTACCAGGTTTTGATGGCATCCTGTTTCTTGCGTCCAACTTTTTGTAAAGCTTCAACAAAAGGATGCGAACTTCCATCAAGAATGGGAATTTCAGGTCCATCTATTTTTATCAGCACATTATCAATCTCACAGCCGGCAAAAGCAGCCAACAAATGTTCAACGGTACTTACCGATGCGCCATTATTCGCAAGGGTAGTGCTGCGGTTGGTTTCCACCACAAAATCTACATCAGCCTTTACTGTTGGCTGATCGGGGAGGTCAATTCGTTGAAAAACAATACCTGTATTTGGCTCGGCCGGTTCAAGGGTCATATTTACCGGTGCTCCGGTGTGAATGCCTGCGCCGGAGATGGTAATTGACTCAGCCAGTGTATGTTGATTGGAATTACCGTTGCCGTTACTCTGATTCATGGGCACGAAAGTAATAAAAAACAGGTGAAACGACCGTAAGCGTATAAAGGGCTAAATACTTTCTTTTTCAGCCATTAATTGTTTAATGAGGAATTCCAGTTCGGCAATGCGTTTCTCCAGGTCGGGGAGGTTGCGGAAAATGGCCTGGCTACGTAATGTACTGGTATAATCGAAAGCGGGTGAACCTGTAACTACGCTGTTGGGTTGCTTCATAGATTTGCTTACTCCGCTTTGTGCGTTGATGCGGCTTCCATCAGCAATGGTGATGTGGCCAACAATACCTGCTTGTCCGCCAATCATTACCCGGTTACCAATCTTGGTACTGCCACTTACACCGGTTTGGGCAGCAATAACAGTGTAAGTACCTATCTCAACATTATGGGCAATCTGGATGAGGTTGTCCAGTTTAGCACCTTTATGAATAATGGTTGAACCCATGGTAGCTCTGTCAATGGTGCAATTAGAGCCGATCTCCACTTCATCTTCCACTACCACATTGCCAATTTGAGGTACTTTTTGATAAGTACCATCAGCCTGCGGTGCAAAACCAAAACCATCGCCGCCTAAGACTGTTCCTGCATGTATGATGACTTTATTGCCAATGACACAGTTGTGGTAGATCTTAACGCCCGGGTTAACAACGGAGTTATCTCCAATTACAACGCCATTACCAATATAGCAATGAGGGTGAATCTTTACATTCTTCCCCAGTTTTACATTTTCACCGATATAAGTAAAAGCTCCAATAAAAACATTTTCGCTGATGACCGCCGATTTTGCGACAAATGATGGTTCCTGGATGCCCACCATTTTCTGTTCCATGATCTGTTCATAAGCTTGGAGCAACGTGGCGAAAGCACTGTAAGCATCAGGTACACGAATAAGTGTGGCAGCAATCGACTGTCTTAATTCCAAAGATTCATTAATGATAATGATAGAAGCACCTGTGCTATATAAATAATCTTCGTATTTGGGATTGGCTAAAAAAGCTAGTTGGCCGGCAACGGCTTCTTCAATTTTACTGAAAGAATTTACTGTTGCGTTAGGATTACCCTCTACCGAACCTTTAATGATGAGCGCAATTTGCGAGGCCGAAAACTCCATGTATCCTGTCTTAATGTTTTAAAGTTACTTTCAAAAACGTTTCGAAACAATCTTTTACTTTGCCAGTTGTGCACTTTTTATGCGAGGGCAGGCCGGCAAAGATAGAACTTACGAACGGGGCTATCGATAGCTTTCTGAATTAAACCATACTCTATTTCCGAAATATCCTTAACCGTTCCGTCTTTATAAAGAATATTAATATGTTCATTGCCGGGGTTATACATCCTGTTTTCAGCAATACCGTTGAAAACAAAATACTTCACTTCTTCGCTAGTTAACGACAATTGTTCCATTGCCTTTCGCTGCACAGCCTCAATTTCTTTTTCATTAAACGGCTGCATCTGCAATTTTGTTTTAAGCATATTGCGGTTTAACAACCATTTGCTGAGGGTGCTTAATACCTTATCGGGGTGGTGCTTCCATTTTTTCACCGACGCCACTACATCATAATCATCAAGGTCGCAAAACTTGGCCAGGTTATTCCGTATAAACTTGGCTGATTCTTTTGTACGTAAAAACTCATCCAAAACAGGAGTGGAGGAAAATGAGCCTTCTTCCTCTTGTGCCAGCACCCGGGCTCTTTCAAGAATCTTTACCAGCATATTTTCTGCACTCAACACCGTTTTGTGGAGATAAGCCTGCCAATACATCAACCTTCGGGCAACAAGAAACTTCTCAATACTGTATACCGCTTTCTCTTCCACCATCAGTTCGTTATTATGCACTACCATCATTTTAATGATACGGTCGTAGCCAATCACGCCTTCACTTACGCCACTGTAAAAACTGTCTCTTGTTAAATAATCCATACGGTCAACGTCGAGTTGACTGCTGATGAGCTGATGCAAAAATAATTTGTGATAAGTGCCTTTGAAAATGGACATAGCCAGTTCAAGTGCACCGTTAAACTCTTTATTGAGATGTTCGAAAATGAGTAAGGAAATTTCTTCATGATGCACATCTTCGATCAACACATGTTCCAGTGCATGACTGAAAGGCCCGTGCCCCACATCGTGTAGTAAAATCGCCAGTTTGGCGCCCTGTTCTTCGTCGGCTGTTATTTCAACTCCCTTATTTCTTAATTCCTGCAACGCCTGGCACATGAGATGGTAGGCGCCCATACTGTGATGCAACCTTGTATGTACCGCACCGGGATAAACTAAATATGCCAGCGCCATTTGATGAATGCGACGTAAACGTTGGTAAAAGGGATGCGATAGTATTTGATAGATCAACTCATCATCAAACGTGATGAAACCATACACCGGATCATTAACTATTTTCCTGAACTTCATGTGCTGATTTATAGTTGCTGTTTATTGCCACATTTATTTGCCACAAAAAACGAACATTGCTGCCGTTTTACATTTGAGGCTCATTTCACTGTAATCTGTTAAATATAAAAACTGCAAGTGTGCAAAGGTAATGGCTTGTGGTCTGAAACTTGTACCTTGGGTACTTATCTTTCGTTTTAAACCAATTAGCATGGCATTAGCAAAAATCCTTTGGGTAGATGATGAAATAGAGAGCTTGCAGTCGCAAAAAATGTTTCTTGAAAATAAAGGTTATGAAGTGCAAACACTTACAAATGGGTTTGATGCTATTGACTATGTAAAAGAAAATCCTGTTGATGTGGTGTTGATGGATGAAACCATGCCCGGCATTACGGGTTTGGAAACGCTTACAAAGATCAAGGAAGTGAATCAATCGATACCGGTTGTGCTCATCACTAAAAACGAAACGGAGAACCTGATGGATGATGCCATTGGTTCCCAGATCAGCGATTATCTTATTAAACCTGTAAACCCCAACCAGGTGTTGCTGAGTTTAAAAAAGATCATCGACAATAAACGACTGGTTAGCGAAAAAACAACATCGGCCTATCAGCAACAGTTCCGCAATTTGTTTATGGCGCTTAATAGTAATCCTAACTATAATGAGTGGATGGATATTTATAAAAAGCTGGTGTATTGGGAACTGGAAATGAGCAAGGCCGACAGCCCTGAAATGAGTGAAGTGTTGCAGCAACAAAAAAGCGAAGCTAATAACGAATACTTCAAATACATTTCGAGGCATTACTCTGATTGGTTGAAACCAAAATCAACCGAGGCGCCAATCATGAGTCACACGCTTTTCCAATTTAAAGTGTTACCTCATGCGGAGAAAGGAACACCTTTGTTCTTTATCCTCATCGATAACTTGCGCTTTGATCAGTGGAAAGCAATTCAACCCATTTTTGCAGAGAATTTTCGCATAGCAGAAGAAGAATCATTCTATTCTATTTTGCCAACAGCCACGCAGTATAGTCGTAATGCTATTTTCAGCGGTTTATTGCCTGTGGAGATTGAAAAGAAATTTCCAAAGCAATGGAAGAATGATAATGACGAAGGCGGGAAGAATTTGCATGAAGAAGAATTTTTTCGTGCACAATTACAGCGGCTTGGAAAGGGCGATTTGAAAGTATCATTTACCAAAGTATTAAATCACCAGGCGGGACAGGAGTTGGTGAATAATATTCACAACCTGTTACAGAACGATATTAATGTGATCGTTTACAATTTTGTGGACATGCTCAGCCACGCACGCACAGAAATGGAAGTGTTGAAAGAGCTGGCAAATGATGAGAAAAGTTACCGAAGCATCACTGCAAGTTGGTTTGAGCATTCACCGCTAAACCAGGCATTGAAGAAGATCGCTGATAAGAAGATCAATATTGTGATGGCAACCGACCATGGCAGCATTCGGGTACAGAAGCCCTCGAAAGTAATTGGTGATAAAGAAACCACTACCAATATTCGTTATAAGCACGGTCGCAACCTCAATTTCGAGCCAAAAGAAGTGCTGGCTTTCCGAGATCCGGCAGAAGCAGGTTTGCCCATGCCGAATGTAAATTCATCGTTCATTTTTGCAAGGGAGGATATGTATCTGTGTTACCCGAATAATTACAACTATTATGTGAATTACTACCGCAACACCTTTCAACATGGTGGCGTAAGCCTTGAGGAAATGATCATTCCGGTAGTAAGGATGACGAGTAAGTAAGGAAGCAGGAGGTTGGAGCTACGAAGTACGATGGCCAAGCTGTGGAAAAGTCTTAGTTATTGAAAACCGATAAGAGCTATAGTACCGATAAATTTGCAGCATACTAAATATCCCCTTCAGGAATTAGGAGCATGAAACTGAATCAGACAACATTAGATAAATTAGAAGATATTCTGGAAGAAAGCGGCTACGTTGTTCGTTACGAGCGTGGTACTTTCCAAAGTGGTTATTGTATTCTTGAGCAAAAGAAAGTGGTGGTGCTTAATAAATTCCTTATGCAGGAAAGTCGTATCAATACCTTACTTGAACTTATTCCACAGGTAAACATCAGTTTCGATGCACTCACTGCCGGCTCACAAAAATTGTATGAAGAGGTAATGGCATTGGCAGCAGCGAAAGCCACCAATGAAGAATCATAAATGAAGAGTGAGAAATAAAAAATGAAGATGCAGTTTACGTTACAACCTTTTTCATTTCTTATTTTCAATTTTTCATTTTTAATTTTAGCTAGTGAGTTATCCCCCCATTAAAATTACTTTTCTAGGAACCGGCACAAGCAGCGGTGTACCTATGATCGGTTGCGATTGCGAAGTGTGTACTTCAAAAGATCCCAGGGATAACCGCCTCCGCAGCAGTATCATGGTTGAAACAGAAAATACAACCATAATTGTCGATACAACCCCCGATTTCCGTTACCAAATGCTTCGGCTTGGTATTAAAAAAGTAGATGCCATCATTTTTACACATCCGCACAGGGATCATATTGCAGGGTTAGATGATGTACGTGCATTCAATTACATCAGTCAAAAACCCATGGAAGTGTATTGTAATTATCTCACCGAAGAAGCTCTTCGACGGGATTTTTATTATGCGTTTTCTGATACTCGTTACCCCGGTGTTCCTGAGATCAACCTGAATACGATCACGGAAGAACCTTTTACCATCAACGATCTTAATATTGAACCCATCATGGTGTGGCATATGAAAATGCCGGTGTACGGTTTCAGGTTTGGCCCGTTTTCTTATATCACTGATGCCAATTTTATTGAAGAAAAAGAAAAGGAAAAAATTAAGGGAAGTGAGGTGATGGTTTTAAATGTACTTCGAAAAGAAAAACATATTTCTCATTACAACCTGGAAGAAGCCATTGAGCTGGTGCAGGAATTAAAAATTCCTGATGCCTATTTTACACATATCAGCCATCAATTAGGTTTACATGCATCAGTCACTAAAGAATTACCATCAGGTATCCATCTGGGTTATGATGGATTAGTACTCAATTTATAAGCAACTACCCGCTTTGTAGTATTTCATTTTCCTTCGGCAGCTGCTATATTAGAGTATGCAGTTTACCCAAACAAAATGGGTGAAGGAATATTTCTCCTTCACAAAAAAAGAACGTAATGCCATTATCACCCTCGGGTTGTTGGCCTTGCTGTTCTCTCTTTTACCCACGCTCTTTCCTTTTCTTGTTAAAAATGATATTGAATTGGTTGTGGACACCCTTGCACAACGTGAGTTGGCTTCACTTGAAGTTTTAACCGATAAGCAGGAACAGTCATCAGCTTCGTTTGCCGATGCTGATCCTTATCAACCCAAAGAATCAAGATTTGAAAAATACAGGCGTGAGAAAATTGTTGGCGAGTTATTTTCATTCAACCCAAATACTATTACAGCAGAAGAATGGAAGCGTTTGGGTTTGAGAGATAAAACCATTCAAACCATTCTAAAATATCGAAGCAAAGGCGGCAGATTTTATAAGCCCGAAGATTTGCAACGTATTTATGGTTTGCACACTGATGAGTATGAAAGGTTGGCGCCGTATATTCAAATTGAAGCAAAAACAAAAGCTGTAGTTCAACCCACTTTTGTTTCAACAGAAATAAAAACGGAACGAAAAGAATACAGTGCGGTTGTGGTTGATATTAATAATGCCGACACAGCAACGTGGAAACAATTAAAAGGAATTGGCTCGGCTTATGCAAGGCGCATTGTTAATTTCAGAACCAAGCTGGGTGGTTTTGTTTCCGTTGAACAAGTTGCAGAAACCTACGGCCTGCCCGATTCTGTTTTCCAGAAAGTGAAAGAGCAGTTACGTTTTAACAACTCATCAATCCATCAAATTGACATCAATACTTCAAGTGTTGATCAACTAAATGCTCACCCTTATATCGGCTATTCTGTGGCAAATGCCATTGTTCAATACCGTAAAGAGCATGGTCTTTTTTCAGCGGTACACGACCTCCAGAAAATAGGGGCAATAGATGCTTCGCTTTATCGAAAAATCAGTCCTTATCTTACAGTAAAATAGAGAGGAAAATTTTTCTTCTTATTTTGGCTAACATGTGTTAGCGATCACTATATTTGCAGTGCCGTTTCGATTGATTGCTACATGTAAAACAGTTGAGTCATGGTGCTGCCTTAAAACAGTTCATGGCTCAACTTATTTTAGGAGCTGTCAGGAATAAATACAATACGATGGATTTTAAACAAAACGAAGTAACGCAGCAGGTAGCTCAGGTGGCAAAAGACTTTGCAACTAAACATATCAGGCCATTCGTAATGGAATGGGATGAAACACAGCATTTTCCCAAAGAGCTGCTACAGGAAATGGGCAAGCTTGGGTTGATGGGCATTTTTGTACCTGAACAATATGGAGGCAGTGGTTTTGGCTATTATGAATATGTGGCCGCAATTGTAGAAACTGCTAAAGTTTGTGGATCGATCGGGTTGAGTCTTGCTGCGCATAACTCGCTTTGTACTGGTCATATTTTGTATTGTGCCAGCGAAGAGCAGAAGCAAAAGTATTTGCCCAAACTTGCAAGTGGAGAATGGATCGGTGCATGGGGATTAACGGAACCTAATACAGGTAGCGATGCAGGTAACATGCAAACAACTGCTGTAAAGGATGGTGACGATTGGGTGTTGAATGGAACGAAATGCTGGATCACACACGGCATTAGTGCAGAAGTAGCAGTAGTTATTGCACGCACAGGTGAGCCCAGAGTAAGCGGTAATTCAACTGCATTTATTGTTGAACGAGGAACGCCCGGATTTAAAGCAGGCAAGAAAGAAAATAAATTAGGTATGCGTGCCAGTGAAACGGCTGAAATGATTTTTGATAATTGTCGTATACCGGATGCAAACCGGATAGGTGAAGTGGGAGATGGCTTTCGCCAGGCATTAAAAATTTTAGATGGCGGTCGTATCTCTATTGCTGCACTTTCGTTGGGTATAGCAAAAGGAGCATTTGAAGCAGCGTTAAAATATTCGCAGGAACGTCATCAATTTGATCAGCCGATTTCTAATTTTCAGGGAATTTCTTTTAAATTAGCTGACATGGCAACTGAGATCGCTGCAGCCGAATTGCTGATCATGAAAGCAGCTGACTTAAAGAACAGGGGAGAGAAAGTAACCGAAGCCGGTGCAATGGCAAAGTATTATGCAAGTGAGGTTGCTGTAAAAGTGAGTAATGATGCCGTACAGATTTTTGGCGGCTATGGTTACACAAAAGACTTTCCGGTTGAAAAATTTTATCGAGATTCGAAGCTGTGTACAATTGGTGAAGGCACCAGCGAAATACAAAAGATCGTCATTGCCAGGGAGCAATTAAAATAGTAATTAAGCATGAGAGAAAGCGGCCGCTCCGAAAGGAGCGGCTTTATTATTTAATCAAGAAAATCATCTTCATCTTTCGGCCCATACTTGTCGAATAATTTATCAATAGCGCCACCAAAAATCGGGAACTTCTCTTTTGCAAAATTCTTTATCACTTCAATTGATTTATACGCCTGCTCTTCAGTTAATCCTTCGGCCATTAAGCGGTTGATGAGATCTTGCATGTTGTCAGGTTTAAAGTGGAAAGTTAAAAGTTTAAACTGTTGAATCAATTAAAATAAAAAACCTGCTGAAATTTATCAGCAGGTTAATATACTTCTGTTTGTATTTCTTACTTCGTTTTCCGTAACTGGTTATGCAACTTTCAATAATCCAAGTTTGCTCTTATCGAATTTGTGCATAGCATAGTCGAGTGTAAGATGAAACTGTTTTTCATCGCTACCTGGCAAATCGAACATCGCATCAGTTAAGATACTTTCGCAAATGCTGCGTAATCCTCTTGCACCGAGTTTATATTCCATTGCCTTACTCACCATAAAATCGTACACATCATTATCGATGATCAGTTCAATGCCTTCGAGCTCAAATAACTTGTGGTATTGTTTAATGAGCGCATTCTTTGGAGTAACAAGAATTTCACGGAGTGTTTCTGCATCAAGCGGATTGAGATAAGTAACAATCGGTAAACGTCCAAGCAATTCAGGAATCAAACCAAAGCTTTTCAGATCCTGTGCATTTACATATTGCAGCAGGTTTTTCTTCATGCTTTCCTGTTCTTCTTTGTTAACATTGAATCCAATGGCATTGGTGTTTACACGGCGTGCAATCACTTTATCAATACCGTCAAATGCACCACCGCAAATGAAAAGAATATTTTGTGTGTTGATCTTGATAAGCTTTTGCTCAGGATGTTTACGGCCGCCTTGTGGTGGAACCAATACTTCAGTTCCTTCAAGCAACTTTAACATACCTTGTTGAACACCTTCACCACTTACATCACGGGTAATAGACGGATTGTCGCCTTTACGTGCAATCTTATCGATCTCATCGATGTACACGATACCTTTTTCAGCAGCTGCCACATCATAATTACAAACCTGAAGCAAACGGGTGAGAATGCTTTCTACGTCTTCACCTACATAACCGGCTTCAGTAAATACGGTCGCATCCACAATAGCGAAAGGAACATTCAATAAACGTGCAATGGTTTTAGCAAGCAAGGTTTTACCGGTACCGGTTTCACCCACCATTACAATGTTACTTTTTTCAATTTCTATTTCGCTTTCTGCTTTTTGCTTTAAACGTTTGTAGTGATTGTACACAGCAACAGATAATACCTTCTTGGCTTCATCCTGGCCAATAATGTATTCATCTAAAAACCGTTTGATCTCTACCGGTTTTTTTACATTCAGCTTAAAGTTGGAAGTAGTTGCTTCATTGCGGAGTAATAATTCCTGTGCAATGATTTCCTGGGCATGTTCTACACAGTTTTCGCAAATGTGGCCTTCCTGCCCCGCTATTAAAATCTTTACTTCGTCTCTGCTTCTGCCACAAAAAGAACAGTGCAACATGTTGTTTTTCGCCATTTGAAATGGATTTTTTCAGGTTGTTTTGGTTATACAAAACCAACTCAAAGATAACAATGCTTTTTAATTACCCTAGTATAATGATAAAAAAGGGATGGAATACTACAGATTCCATCCCTTTGTATGCGGTTAATGAATGATCAGAGCTTGTCGAGAACGCCATCCACAATGCCGTACTGAACGGCTTCATTTGCATCCATCCAGTAATCACGATCAAAATCTTTCAATACCTGCTCCACTGTTTTGCCACAGTTTTCAGCCAGTATTTTTGCGCCCATTTCCTTTGTTTTTGCAATTTGATTGGCAATGATCTCCAGATCGGCACTGGTGCCTTGTGCACCGCCAATACTTGGTTGGTGGATCATTACTTCACCACTAGGGAAAATATAACGCTTGCCTTTTGTACCACCGCTCAACAGGATCGATCCCATTGATGCGGCCATACCCATACAAATAGTGCTTACAGGTGAACTGATGAGCTTCATGGTATCATAAATAACCATGCCACTTGTTACAACCCCTCCCGGACTGTTGATATACAATTTAATTTCTTCGCCAGGTTTAACTGCATCGAGATACAATAATTTATTTACGATCTCTTTTGCAGAGTTATCGTGCACAACACCCCAGAAAAATATCTTGCGTTGTTCTAAAAATTTCTTGTTGTAAGGTCCAAACGCCGCAGCGGTGAAATTCTCTAACGGATTTTCTTTTGGTTCATCTTCTTCCTCTTCTTCGAAACGAATTGGAAATTTTAAATTATGCTGATACATAGTTTACTTGGTTTTGAGGTTTAGCTTTCTTTTGATTTACGTGGGTTCATCACTAATACTTCATCCACTAATCCATATTCTTTTGCTTCACTTGCTTTCATCCAGAAGTCACGATCACTGTCTTCTTTCACTCGGGCAATTGGCTGACCACTATGATAAGCAATGATCTCGTAAAGTTCTTCTTTCAGTTTCTTTACTTCATTCACCATGATCTGAATATCGGTAGCTTGTCCACCTGCGCCACCATAAGGCTGGTGTAACATAATGCGTGAATGTTTTAATGCAGTACGTTTTCCTTTTGTGCCTGCACACATCAATACCGCACCCATACTTGCTGCAATGCCAATTGTGATCGTGCTTACATCAGGAGTGATATACTGCATCGTATCATAAATGCCAAGTCCTGCATAGATGCTACCGCCCGGACTATTAATGTACATCTGAATATCACGTGTGCGATCTGTACTTTCAAGGAACAACATTTGTGCGGTTACAATGTTGGCAACATAATCATTGATCGGCTCACCCAGAAATATGATACGATCCATCATGAGACGGGAGAACACATCCATGCTGGCTACGTTCAACGGACGCTCTTCAATAATGTAAGGCGTAAGATTAGTTGGGTAATTAATTGCCGATTGATAATTATGCAGTGTGGCGCCGGAAATACCTCTGTGTTTAACGGCGTATTTTTCAAATTCTTTATTGAAATCCATATTCGTTTTTTTTCCGGTTTGAAGTTAAGGGAAATCGTTTGGAATAAAATGTTTTCAAATACCATGCGAGGCAGAAAATCAGGACATTAAGGCAGAGGACGAGTAGAAAGTTGAAAGTGGAAAGTTGAAACTGAGAGTAATTCGGTTATTATGGCTTGAACTTTTGCAGAGTTTTTGCATTGTTTTGGGTAAAGTAAAACCCCGCTGTTAGTTAACAGCGGGGTTTTATATTTTATACTTTCAACTTTGTATTTCGCACTTCTTAGTGGTGATGGTGCTGGTGCTCTTCGTTCATCTTAGCAAACTCTTCCGCTGTTACTTCTTTCTCTTCTTTTTGCACCTGGCCTTCAGCCCATACAAATACTTTTTCAGTTACAAGTCTGCGGTAAGTCTGATCAACCTGTTGTTCATCTTTCAATAAACCATCTACATATTGATCTAACCATTCAAGATTACCATCGCCGAGGTTCATGCTACCGAAATAACCTAATACCTGCTGACGCATGCTTTCTTTCAATTCTTCAGGAGAAACTTCCAGTTTGTTTTCCGTAATCACTCTGTCAGTGATTAACGTCCAACGTAATTGATTGTTGAATGTTGGATATTCTTCTTCCACCTGCTGAGGCGATTTTGGATTTTCACCAGAAGTAGCTAACCATTTTTTCAGGAAGCTTTCAGGCAATTCCATTTTTGTATCATCGAGCAATACATGGTAGAGATGATGTTGAATCTGATTGCTGCTTTGCTTATCCCAGTATGCCTGGATGTCGGCTTCAATGGCCGCACGGAAATCAGCTTCAGTGGTAAGACCTTTACCCGGCAATGCTTCATTAAAGAACTCTTCGTTCAATTCACGTTTTTCAATAAAACCAACTTTTGTAATAGTGAGTTTGAAATTCTTTCCGTCAGCCTCTGCAGCATCTTTTAATCCAAGATCACTGATTACCCAGTTGCGTTCTTTTTCTTCAAACGCATCCTGTAAAGTGATGACGAATGTATCGTCTTTCTTTTTACCCTGCAACTGCGTGCGGTACGCAGGCGTAAAATATTTAACCAGTAAAGAATTATCTTTTTTAATGCCACCTTCAACAACGTTACCTTCTGCATCCACTTCTTCAAACGTAAGATTCAGCACATTGTCATCGCTGCTCACAGTTTCAGGCTCAGTCATTTTACCAAAACGTGTTTGCAGGCGCTCAATTTCTTCGTTCACCATTTCAGGGGTTGCCTTCACCTTGTAGTAAGGAGCTTTTACTTTGCTCAGATCCAGTTCAAACGGAGGCTTCAAACCAATTTCAAAATCAAAGCTGTAATCGGCCGGCTGATCCATATTAGGTTTGAAATCGAGATTGCTGAGCGGAAGAGGCTGTGCAAAAATGTCCAGCTTTTCATTGGCTAAATAATCGTTCAATCCCTTTTCAATATTGCGGATCACTTCTTCTGTAAAAATGCCGGGGCCGTACATCTTCTTCACCATACCTGCTGGCACCATACCCTTACGAAAACCGGGGATATTTGCTTGCTTGCTATAAGTTTTGAGGGTTTTTTCAAATGCAGGGAAATATTCTTCCTTGGTGATCTTAACAGTAAGTTTGTCGGTTAACAAACCAATGTTTTCTCTTGTTACTGTTGCCATAAAAACGTTGAATGTTTGAATGTTTAAAAGTTTAAGGCTGAAGGCCAAGCGTTGAAACATTCAACCTTAAGCCTTAAACTGAATTTGAATTGTCCGGATGGAGGGACTCGAACCCCCACACCTCACGGCATCAGATCCTAAGTCTGACGTGTCTACCAATTTCACCACATCCGGAAGAGCTTTGTTTGAAAACGGGCTGCAAAGGTAGGGGGTTTCAGTTATTCATACGCTTTAAGAAACTGCTTTTTCGTAAATTCGCTTTTACTGGAAACAATTTCGAACATACCGGCCTATACCCTTACCCCCGAACAGGAGAAAAAGGAAATCCTTCGTCATTACCGCAGTTTGTTACGCTCGCTCAAGACCAAACTCAAAAAAGGCGATAAGGAACTTGTGCGTACTGCCTTTGAAATGGCGGCTGATGCGCATAAAACTATGCGCCGGAAGAGCGGCGAGCCTTATATTTTACATCCGCTGGCTGTTGCCCAGATATGTGTGGAAGAGATCGGTCTTGGTGTGCGTTCTACCATTTGTGCGTTGTTACACGATACGGTGGAAGATACTGATGTTACGTTGGAGGATGTGGCCCGTGAATTTGGAAATGAAATTGCACGGATCATCGATGGGCTTACAAAAATCTCCACTGTTGTTGATGCCAATTCAACCCAGCAGGCTGAGAATTTCAAGAAGATATTATTGACGCTTACGGATGATCCACGTGTCATCCTGATTAAACTGGCTGATCGTTTACACAATATGCGTACGCTGGATAGTATGAAGCGTGAAAAGCAGTTGAAAGTATCCAGCGAAACAGTGTACGTTTATGCACCGTTGGCACATCGTCTTGGTTTGTATAATATCAAGACCGAGATGGAAGATCTCTCCATGAAATATCTGGAGTCGGATACATATAAAGAAATTGCCAGGAAATTAGCAGAAACAAAAAGGGAACGCAGTCGCTACATCAACGAGTTCATCAAACCGATCAAAGAAAAATTAGACCGTGCAGGTTTTACGAGCTATGATGTGCATGGTCGTCCAAAATCAATACACTCCATTTCAAACAAGATCAAAAAGAAAGGAGTGAGTTTTGAAGAAGTGTATGATCTCTTTGCTATCCGTATCATCATTGATTCTCCAAGTGAACGTGAAAAAGAAGATTGCTGGAAAGCTTATTCCATTGTTACAGATATGTACACGCCATCGCCTGAACGTTTGCGTGACTGGTTGAGTAATCCCAAGAGTAATGGTTACGAAGCATTGCATACAACTGTGATGGGGCCGCAAGGTAAATGGGTGGAAGTGCAGATACGTACCAAGCGTATGAATGAAATTGCTGAGAAAGGTTTGGCCGCACACTGGAAATACAAAGAGGGGAGCGGTGATGAAGACAGGTTTGACAAATGGTTCCATAATATTCGTGAAGCGCTGAATAACCAGGATAGCAGTTCACTTGATTTTCTGCAGGATTTTAAAAGTTCATTTCTTGCCGAAGAAATTTATGTGTACACACCGAAAGGTGATGTAAAAATGCTCCCTGTTGGAGCAACCGCATTAGATTTTGCGTTTAGTGTGCATAGCGATGTTGGCAGCCGTTGTATTGGTGCAAAAGTGAATCATAAACTTGTACCGATTGCACATAAGTTGCGTAGTGGCGACCAGATCGAGATCATTACAAGCAGCAAACAAAAACCAAGTGAAGACTGGTTGGCCTTTGTTGTTACTGCCAAAGCAAAGAGCAAGATAAAAGATGCGCTGAAAGAAGAGAAACGTAAAGTGGCCGATGAAGGAAAATATGTGTTGCAACGCAAACTGGAACAAATGGGCGCCAGTTTCGACATCAACAATGTAGAAACACTCACTTTGTTTTACAAACTACCTTCTCAGCTTGAACTGTTTTATAAAATTGCCACCAAGGCAATTGATCTGAAAGAAATAAAAGATCTCCATCTTCATGGCGATAAGCTGGAGCTTCCGAAACCAGCGAAGCCTGCAATGGAACCAAAGCCTGAATATGATCCTAACAGAACAGGCTCACATAAAGATTCGGAGTTGATCATTTTTGGAGAAAGTAGCGACAGGATCGTTTACACTCTGGCCAATTGTTGCAAACCAATTCCTGGGGATGATGTATTTGGATTTGTTTCAACCGGTAAAGGATTGATCATTCACCGCATTACTTGTCCGAATGCATCAAGATTGCTGGCAAACTTTGGTCATCGTGTGGTGAAAACAAAATGGGCCAAGAACAAAGAGATCTCCTTCCTCACAGGTGTTAAGATCATTGGTGTGGATGATGTGGGTGTGGTGAGTAAGATCACCAATTTGATCAGTGGCGAAATGCGTCTTAACATCAGCGCTATTACCATCGAAGCAAAAGAAGGTGTGTTCCAAGGCAACATCAAAATATTTGTACACGATAAAGATGAACTTGATGAACTCGTTTCCCGCCTGTATAAACTAACGGGCATTCAGAAAGTGGAACGTTACGATACCGAGCAATAATTTTCTTTCCCCAACTGCATTTTTATTTCTTCTTCCCCTTTCGATTCACTTATTTTTGCGGCTTCAAATTATCCACTCAAATTATTTTATGGTTGATGTAATTCTGGGCCTCCAATGGGGCGACGAAGGAAAAGGAAAGATCGTTGATTTTTTTGCACCAAATTATGATGTGATAGCCCGTTTCCAGGGTGGTCCTAATGCAGGACATACACTGTACGTAAACGGTGAAAAAGTAGTACTTCATCAAATCCCCAGCGGAATTTTTCACAAAGGCATCGTTAACCTTATTGGTAATGGTGTTGTGCTCGACCCGGTTACATTAAAAAAAGAGTGTGAGAAAGTAGCTGCCATGGGTGTTAATGTAAAAGAGAATCTTTTTATTGCACAACGTACCAATATCATCATCCCAACTCATAGAGCTTTGGACAAAGCTGCTGAACTGGCGAAAGGTGATGAGAAGATCGGATCTACCTTAAAAGGTATCGGCCCTGCTTACATGGATAAAACTGGTCGTAATGCATTACGTGTTGGTGATCTGCTCGATCCTGAATTTAATAAGTTGTACGAAAAGCTAAAGGCAAAACATTTACAATTGCTCGGCAATTACAATTTCTCTGAAGATATCAGCGAGTGGGAGAAAGAATTTTTTGAAGCAGTGGAATTCCTGAAAACATTGAACATTGTAAACGGTGAATATTTCATCAACCAAAAAATCAACGAAGGCAAAAGGGTGTTGGCCGAAGGTGCGCAGGGTAGCATGCTTGATGTTGATTTTGGAACTTTCCCGTTTGTAACTTCTTCAAATACTATTTCGGCTGGTGTAAGCACAGGACTGGGCGTGGCACCTAATAAAATCAGGGAAGTGATAGGTATCACAAAAGCTTACTGTACGAGGGTTGGTAGTGGTCCTTTCCCAACGGAATTATTTGATGCTACAGGTGATGAGCTGCGTAAAATTGGCAACGAATTTGGTGCAACAACAGGAAGGCCTCGTCGTTGTGGCTGGATAGATCTTGTGGCGTTGAAATTTGCCTGCATGATCAATGGTATTACACAAATTGTGATGACAAAGGCAGATGTGCTTGATAGTTTTGCTGACCTTGAAGTTTGTACAGCATATAAAGTAAATGGCAAAGAAACCCTTGAAATTCCTTTTGAGATCAGCAAGGTAAAGATAGAACCGGTGTATAAAGCATTTAAAGGTTGGAGTAACCCGACTGCTGAGTGTAAAACGTCGGCTGATTTTCCTGAGCAAATGGATACTTATCTTGCATTTATTAATGAGTATCTTGGTGTGGAAGTGAAATATGTTTCCAACGGTCCGGGAAGAGATCAGATAGTGGCTGTCTAAATAAAAAGCTTTACAAAAAAAATTTTAAAAAAAAGTTTGGCTAATTCAAAAACCCGTTGAAATTTTACAGCATAATCATTCTTACAAATGGCAAAGTCAATAAAGAAAACAGGCGACTCATCTACTCCAAAACCGGAGAACACAAAGAAGGCTGACAGCAAGCCAAAAAAGAATCATGAAGATGATGAAGACGAAGATGATGATCTGGATATGGAAGAGGATGAACCCGAAGTGAAGAAAGGCGGGAAAGCGTCAGCATCAAAATCGAAAGCTAAAGATGACGATGATGATGATGATGCGGGAGATGATGAAGATGATGATGATTGGAATAAAGGTGAAGAGGATGATGATTACGACCCCGACTTTGAAGAGTTTGATATTCCTAAATCAAAAGGCAAAGCAGCAGGCGGAAAGAAAAAAGGGGCAGAGGAAGAAGATGACTTTAAAGTGGATGATGACTTTAAAGAGTTTGATATGATGGGTGGCGGCGGAGATGACTTCGATGATGACGATGATGATTTTTAATTCAATTTGTGAAGCATAACTTCCAATCTTTTTTAATAACAGATTTCTCTGCAACAAAACGTCAAATGTTGAGCTGGTGTAACCGGTTCAACATTTGTTCTTTTCTGGATAACCATCATTACCGTTTACCCGGTCATAGTTATGAATGTTTGATCGGTTGCGGCGTTACATCATCCGTTACTGCAAATGCAGGCACAGCTTTACCACAACTTCAGCAATGGCTCGATCTTGAACAAGGCAACTGGATCTTTGGACATTTGAATTATGATCTGAAAGAAGAAACAGAACAACTTAGCTCCACTCATATTGACAGAATTGGTTTCCCTGATCTTTTCTTTTTTGTGCCGCAGTATGTTTTCCAATTCAATGAGCAGGAGCTGCGGATAGGATCATTGAAAGATGATCATGAATCTATATGGAATGAAATCAATACGGTAGAAATAAATTCAACTGTTGCTGCAAATGAATTGCAGATCAAAGAACGTGTTTCAAAAGAAAACTACGTTGAAACAATTGAAGCTGTACGCAGGCATATTCTTCGTGGCGATTGTTATGAGTTGAATTACTGCATGGAATTTTTTGCTGAAGATGCCATCATTGATCCATTTCAGATCTATGCAGCACTTACAACTATTTCACCCAATCCGTTTTCTGCTTTTTATAGAGTGAACAACAGTTACCTGCTCTGTGCAAGTCCTGAACGGTTCTTAAGAAAACAAGGTTCGCAATTAATATCACAACCCATTAAAGGAACATTGAAGCGTAATGCAACGGATGTTGTTACAGATGAAGAATTAAAAGAACAATTACGTAACAGTAAGAAAGACCAGAGTGAAAATGTAATGGTGGTTGATCTGGTGCGTAACGATCTGAGCCGTGTATGCAAAGAAGGCTCTGTGAGAGTTGATGAGTTGTTTGGCATTTATTCTTTTCCTCAGTTGTACCAGATGATCTCCACGATCAGTGGTGAAGTGAATGAAGCATTCAGCTTTACAGATATTCTGCGTGCAACATTTCCCATGGGCAGCATGACAGGCGCCCCCAAACGAAAAGTGATGCAGTTGATTGATCAATATGAACAATCGAGAAGAGGATTGTTCTCGGGTGCTGTTGGGTATATTGCACCAACAGGTGATTTTGATTTTAACGTGGTGATCAGGAGTATTTTTCATAACGCTGCCACAAACTATCTTTCTTATATGGTGGGCAGCGGTATTACGTTTTATAGTGATGCTGAGAAAGAATACGAGGAATGTTTGTTGAAAGCTGATGCAATAAGGAAGGTGTTGGGGTAGTTTCTGGTAAACGTATGCATAAATAAAAACAGGTATCAAACGCAATGTCCTCCCCGGGCTTTTGTGCATAAAGATTTTTTGGCTACAAGGAGTGACATTGCTGAGAAAAAATTCCTCGAAAGAATCATTCCTAATAATTTTCAAATACCTATGTTAGATCCTGAAATTTTTCCTGAATTATACCTTGTTCGCTATTATCCGACAATAACATCTAAATAAGAACAATGCAAAATCTTGAAAAACTATTAAACCAATTCGAAAGCCTTCTCAAAGAAATTAATGCACCAATTCTTTCCCTGTTACAACCAGGGATTGAAAAATTTGAAGGTGATTTCATCGTTCAAAAGTTGCCTAATGAAGTAAAAGCACTTTATAAGTGGCGAAACGGTACAACAATTAGAGAGGGTTTAGAGCTAGGTAAATTATGGCTTTTCAATTTTGGTATTTTTCTACCATTCAATATTTCATTAGAAACTTACAAAGAAGCTGCGAATAACGTTATACAGTGGGATGAATACAAATTTCCATTATTTGTTAGCGGCGGAGGTGAGTTCTACCTGGTTGACTGCAACCCGTCTTCCAGTGAATACGGAATGATATTATACCATTCAATAGGGGATATTGATTTTGATATAACAATTACTAAGTATGATTCGGTAGAAGCTTTTATTAAAACAATCCATAAATGTTATGAAGAGAAAGTTTATAATTTTTCAGATAATGGCGCTATTCAGTTTGATAATAAATTAGAACAACAGATTAGTGTAAAATTTAATCCCAAGTCGAGATATTGGACGGAATTATAAATATCTTTTGTTTAAAATGCTAACCTTTCTTTTTAGGTGCAGGTTTCTTCTTCACCTCCGGTAAATCTGAAACCTTTGGATAAATATCTTTCATACCATCTTCGCCATAAAAGCGCATGAGCAATTGCACGCTTTCGTTGAGTATATTGTAGCGGTTGGCGTTAAATGCAAGCATCTTGTCTTTTGGCAGCCGCAGATTAAATGCATTGTTACCTGCAAGCACCGCATCAAAGTTTGGATTAAGTTGATTGAACGTCAGAAGATCAATCACAAGGTTCTTTGCCATTACTACCGAACTGAATTTGCCTACGATTGCCTGTACATCAATATTCGGGTCAGTTTTCTCCGGTGCAAATTCATTGGCAATGGGCTGCTTGCCATCATTCACCACGGTTGTTACACCCCCTTTCCCCTCCATGATAAAATGGGTGGCAATAAATTTCTTTACATGCATCCTGCTCTCAGCTGGAAGGTAGTATTGTAATTTCCAGAAATCACGACTGCCGCTTTTCTTCATTGCACTGTAAACTCTTCCCGGTCCGCCATTATAGGCTGCGATCACGAGCAGCCAATCATTTAAATCTTTATAGAGATAGGTAAGGTATTTTGCTGCTGCATGTGTACTGCGGAAATAATCAATACGTTCATCCATAAAAGCATTTACATGCAAGCCATATTCCTTAGCCGTGTAAGGCATAAACTGCCAGGGGCCACGAGCGCCCACCCAACTTGTGGCATTTGTATTTAAACCACTTTCAATAACAGCAAGGTATTTTAATTCATGTGGCAGGCCGTATTGTGTAAGCACATTATCGATCAACGTAAAATAAGGCATACCCCAACCTTTCATTTTCTGTAGGTTTTTCCCATACCGGTCGAGATAGTCCTGGATAAATCCCCAGGCCTGAGGATGGATCTGTGCATCATATGAAGTGGAAGAGCTAAATTCCTTATTGACAAACAGCGCCTGGAAACCATATTTTGTCACATCGCCTGGTTTGTTTTCACCTGAAGTATCAACAACATTGCCGTTAACAGAAGAATCTTTCTGTGCAAAGCTTAACACAGAACAACTGATAAATAGGAAACTAAGAATTAATTTATGCATCGACAAAATACTTACGATGCCTTGTAGTTTTTTAGCAATACATCAGCAAGGCGGAGCAAAGATACTTCATCGAAATGCTTTGTCATCAATTGAAGTCCGAATGGTAAACCATTGCTGTGCTGAAAGAGTGGAATAGAAATGCCGGGGATACCTACAAGATTAGCAAAAACAGTATAAATATCTGCGAGGTACATCTCAACAGGATTGTTGCTTTTTTCACCGATCTTAAATGCAGTGGATGGAGAAACGGGCATCAGTAATACGTCTATATCGCTGAAAACCAGTTTTGTTTGTTCGTATAATTTGCGACGTACCTGTTGCGCTTTGGTATAATAAGCATCATAATAACCGGCACTCAACACAAAAGTGCCCAGCATAATGCGACGTTGCACTTCTTCACCAAAACCTTCGGAACGATTAGCCGAGTAAAATTCTGTTAATTCTTCTTTTACAGGTGTTGATTGGTAGCCATAACGAACACCATCGAAACGGGAGAGATTACTGCTGGCTTCAGCAGTGGTAAGAACATAATAGGTTGGTACGATATAATCGATCAGATCAAAGTCGAGCTCGTTTACATCATACCCATCAGCTTTTAATTGATCGATCAGCTTTATGTGTGTATCCCTGATCTCTTTATCCAAACCTGCATGTTGCAATGTTTGTTTGAAATAACCTAGAACAGGTTTGGTTGATTTTTTTTGTGCAACTGCTGAAGTATAATCCGGAACAGGTAGGGTAGAAACAGTAGCATCAAAATCATCAGCCCCTGCGATAACCGAAAGCACCAGCGAAGCGTCTTCAACTGAATGAGCAAGCACGCCAATTTGGTCGAAGCTTGAACCGTAAGCGATCAAACCATGCCTGCTCACTCGTCCGTAGGTAGGCTTTACACCAACAATGCCACAAAAATCTGCAGGCTGACGAACAGAGCCACCAGTATCACTCCCCAGGCTCACCATGCAAAGATTTGCCTGAACTGCAACTGCTGAACCACCAGACGAGCCACCGGGAACACGTTCTTCATCAAGCATATTCTTTACTGGCCCGAAAGCAGAATTTTCGTTGCTGCTTCCCATGGCAAACTCATCGCAATTATTAATGCCGATGATAATGGCATCTTCAGCCAACAGCTTTTGCACAGCTGTTGAATTATAAATGGAATGAAAGTTTTTGAGAATGTTTGACGATGCTGATAATGGATGATTTTGCCATGCAATTACGTCTTTAATACTAATGACAACACCGTGCAATTTTCCTGGTGTCTTGCCTGCAGCTCGTTGTGCATCTAATTCAGTTGCACGTTGCAAAGCTTCTTCAGGAAACGTGTGCAACAATGCATTGAGATGCGCATACTTTTCCGTTTGAGCCAGGTAAAATTCAACCGCCTGCTTACAGGAACTTGTTCCATCAAGCAAATGCTGCTGGTATACTTTTATGGTTGTAAAAGGATACAATGAAGAGTTTCTTCAGAAAAATTTGAAGTGAAAAACGAAAATGAGGGAAAAAGAAATTACTGCTTAGGCTGATTTGCATCAGTAGGAGTAGAGCTCTCCTCAATTTCTTTACGAACAGTATTCTTGGCATCGTTAAACTCACGTATACCTTTACCCAAACCTTTCATAAGCTCAGGAATCTTTCGACCACCGAACAACAATAAAATGATAATAGCAATGATGATGATTTCCTGGGTACCGAGAACGCCGAGAAGTATGGGTTGAAAATTCATGACAATAATTTTAAAGGAACACAAAGTTACAGTTATTTGTAACGCAGCCTTGCAAAGAAAAATAAAAAACCTTCCATAGGGGAAGGTTTCAATGCGTTTAATTTCAGTAGAGATTAACGGATAAAATTCTTGCCGCATTTACCTGCTTTGCCGTTTGCTGCCTGGTAAGGAGTGATACCACGGTTGCATGACATTAAAAACATTGTAATTACTGCAAGAGCTACTAATACCTTTTTCATGATCGAGACGACTTATTTAGTTAATAAATAGAGTAACGATTACTTCAAAAGGTATGGGATTGAAAAAATCCTTTCGGATCAGAGATTAAATATAAGAACGTTTTCTGGCTTTTTTAAATTATAAAGGGGGAAAGTTTTCTTTCCCCCTTTATACAAATATGTCTAAAACGATGATTATCTCATGCGCTTTTCTTTAATACGGGCACTCTTACCGCTTCTTTCACGGAGATAGAAGAGTTTTGCACGGCTTACCTTACCAACTTTGTTCAGTTCAACTGAATCAACGTTGGGTGAGTTTACCGGGAAAGTACGCTCAACACCTACACCATCAGAGATCTTACGCACTGTAAATGTTGCAGTTGCGCCTTGACCCTGGCGTTTGATCACATCTCCACGAAAACCCTGGATACGTTCTTTACCACCTTCCACGATCTTATAATTCACAGTAACGTTATCACCTGCTTTGAACTTTGGTTGTTCTTTCTTAGCAGTTAATTGTTCATGTACAAATGCAACAGCGGCGTTCATAACTCTTAATTTTTAGGACGGCAAAGGTAGGGGTAAATTTGAAATTTTAGATTGAAAATTTCAAATTTATTATCTCGCCACGTTTACAGCTCTTTTTTCACGAATAACGGTCACTTTAATCTGGCCCGGGTACACCATTTCGGTTTGTATCTTCTGAGCCATTTCAAAACTCAATTTGTCTGATTCAGCGTCGGTTACTTTTTCAGCTTCTACAATTACCCTTAATTCACGACCCGCCTGGATAGCGTAAGCCTTTTCGACACCGGGATAAGCCATCGCCAGGTTTTCAAGATCCTTAATACGTTGCAAGTATTGCTGCATGATTTCACGACGGGCACCTGGTCTTGCACCACTGATAGCATCACAAGCCTGAACAATAGGAGAGATCACATACTGCATTTCCATTTCATCATGGTGGGCGCCGATAGCATTTACTACCGCTGGATTTTCACCATATTTTTCAGCAAGCTTGGCACCAAGCAATGCATGGCTCAATTCAGTTTCTTCATCAGGCACTTTACCAATATCATGCAACAGACCGGCACGTTTAGCCAGCTTCGGATTCATTCCTAATTCTGCCGCCATGATAGAGCAGAGGTTGGCGGTTTCACGGCTATGCATCAACAGGTTTTGACCATAAGATGAACGGAAACGCATACGCCCCACCATCCTGATCAATTCTTTGTGCATACCATGAATACCTAATTCGATTACGGTACGTTCACCAATTTCCATCACCTGCTCTTCCAGTTGTTTGCGGGTTTTTTCTACCACTTCTTCCACACGTGCCGGGTGAATACGACCATCGGCCACCAGACGTTGTAAACTCAAACGGGCTACTTCACGACGAAGCGGATCAAAAGAAGAAAGAAGAATTGCTTCGGGCGTATCATCAACGATCAGGTCAACTCCCGTTGCGGCTTCAATAGCACGGATGTTGCGACCTTCACGACCAATGATCTGGCCTTTTATTTCATCGCTTTCAAGGTTGAAAACGGTTACAGTATTTTCAATGGTTTGTTCAGCCGCAGTGCGCTGAATTGACTGGATCACAATCTTACGTGCTTCCTTGTTTGCTTTTAATTTAGCATCTTCTATAATTTCCTGTTGAAGTACCAAAGCACGGGTTTGTGCTTCCTGCTTTAAGCTTTCCACCAATTGATTCTTGGCTTCTTCAGCACTAAGTCCGGCGATCTTTTCAAGCCTGCGGATATGCTCTTCCTGGTGTTTTTCCAGTTCTGTCCGTTTCAGGTTCACCACTTCGATCTGACGATTGAGGTTTTCTTTAATGGCCTCGTTTTCCTTAATCTGCTTGTCAAGGTTGGCGTCCTTTTGATTGATCGATTGTTCTTTCTGACGTGCACGATTCTCACTTTCGTTAATCTTGCGGTTACGTTCTGTCACTTCACGGTCGTACTCAGACCTGAGTTGAACAAATTTCTCTTTCGCTTCCAACTCCTTTTCCTTGCGTATGGTTTCTGCTCTTAATCCCGCTTCTTTGAGGATCGACTGTGCTTGCGCTTCGGCTTCCTCTACTTGTTTTTTTGTGTTTTTAGCGAAGATGACTTTGCCTGCTACTATCCCCACGATTAATGATAGTACTCCTATTATAGCGTATAATATTACTGGTTCCATTGTTGTTGACTGGTTTGTTTTCGGTATGCAAATCGTTCCTTTCTATGGCGTTATAAAAGTTCATAGCGGGACAATAGGGAGCGAAAATACAGAAAAAAGAGGTAGGAAAAGGGGGAAGTACTAACAGACTTAAGCTTGCTGCCGATTTGCTTTTGGTTTACGATTGATAAAAAAGGCAACTGAAATTAACTCTGTTGTAAAAGCTGATCGATCTGCAACTCCAGTTTTTTTAAGGACTCTGCTGCAGCTGTTTCATCCGTTGTGCCGGCAGCTGTTGGATTTGTTGCAGTAACATCTGTGGCATACCATATCAGTACCATAGAAATATAATCCTGCATGTCTTTTCCTGCAAAACTGGTACGATATTCCAACACCTTTTCGTTGATAGTTTTTACAGTTTTGCGTACATGTTCCTCATGCTCGGGACTTACTTTGATCCTGTAACTACGATCGCCAATGATAATATTTATGGGAATTAATGATTCCATCATACTAAAATATAAAAAGCTTGTTATATATTAGACACTCGTAAAAAAAAGCTCCTTATCAATCCGTTGCCGGCTTCGAAAATACCTCCCGTTTATTTTTAGTCAACTTAACCTCGAAACATGTTTGCAAAAGTTAAACCACAAGTGTTTATCGACACACTTACGTTAGAACTTTCGACGACGGATAACAATGCAGTGAAAGCAGTATTGAAAGATGAGAGCGGATCTGTATGTCGCCGGTTAGAATCAGAAGTATCAAATCACCGCTCCCTTACCTGGGATGGATTGAATGATTTACCTTATGGCGTCTACACAATTGAATTAAAGCAAGGTGACGACGAAATGAAAATGCGGATCGTTAAACGTGTATAATTTTACTCCGTCAGCAAAGCAATACAGCGGTCGATTTCCTTGACAAAAAGATTGAGTTTTTTTTCAAGTTCCTTCTTTTCCTTTTCGTCTAACTGTTGTTGTGATGCTTTTAGAATTGCATTCTGCATTTCCAGCACTTCTAACTCCTGTTTCTTATTGAACTGCTTTTCTTTTAAACCACTCAATTCATCCTTCAGCCTTTTATTCTCTTTTTCCAGCTGCTGATGCCTTTTAACAAGCAGCTGCATTTTTTGCTGGAGCGATTGAATATGTTGATCAATTACTGTCACATGAATGGTTTAGTAAAATTATTTCCTGATCTCAGCTGATAATTGTTTTTCCAATGCTTGGATCAATGTATCCATCATCTTCTCTGTTTCTTTATCCACTAATGTTTTTTCATCGTCCTGGAAAATGAAATTCAGCGCCATTGATTTTTTATTGGCACCAATTTTTTCACTTTCAAACACATCAAACAACGACACTTCTTTCAGCCTTGCCACTTTCGCATTGTTGATGGTTTTTTCCACTTCTGCATAGCTTACATTCTTTTCGATCACAATTGCCAAATCACGCTCAACCGCAGGGAAACGTGGAATCTCTTTGTATTCCAGTTTTGCTTTAGAAGCGAGCTGCGTCAAAATGTTCCAGTTGATATCAGCAAAGTAAACCGGTTGTTTAATGTCGAACTGTTTTAATTGTGCTGCATCAACAATGCCAATTTTAGCGATCACTTGTTTTTTGACCTTGTAACTGATCAAAGCACTGAAACCTTTTTCAGCATCTGCAAGGTCTGTTTCCGCAGTTAAACCTGCATATTTCAAAATGCCGCTTACTACTGATTTCAGAAAATACACATCAACAGCAGAAGCCTTTTGTTTCCATGATGCTTCGGTGCTGCCTGTTGTGTAAATAGCTAAATGATCTGTTTCAAAGTATTTGCCAATATCGGAAGTTGTGTAGGTTTTTCCGAATTCAAACAGGCGGAGATTGCTGTTTTTCCTGTTGAGATTGAACGATACGCATTGCAATCCTGTTTCAAGCATTGATGGACGCATTACGTTCAATTCAGCACTCAGGTTGTTCAACATTTTTACTGTTGTTGCCAATACTTCTTCGCTATACCATGCACTGTTGGCAATGGAGTTAGTGAATATCTCGTTGAAACCTTGCCCAGCAAGAATATTGCTGATTTTTTCTTTGTAAGAAAAACTTGTTTGATCGGCTTCGGTAGATGGGGAAATGGTAATACTGGTAGGAATTTCCACATTATCCAACCCATCGATCCTCATAACTTCTTCCGCAAGATCGGCAGGGAGTTCCATATCAGGTTTGCTGAACGGAGCAGCAACCCATATTTCATCAATTGATTCTTTTATCAATTCAAAACCGAGTGATTCAAATATTTTCTTTACTGTATCAGGATGATAATTTTTACCACTGATCTTTTTCAGGTAATGAAACTTAAGAGCGATCTGTGTTTTTTGTTTTGGAGTAGGATAAATATCCACTACGTCGCTTGCAATTTCTCCGCCACCCAATTCTTTTATTAATAGCGCAGCACGCTTTAATACATTCACCGCATTGCTAATGTCAACACCTTTTTCAAAACGAGTAGCCGCATCGGTACGCAGGTTATGACGGAACGATGTTTTACGTGTAGTGACAGGATTGAACCATGCACTTTCTAAAAAGATATTTTTTGTTGATTCTGTTACTCCACTTTTTGTACCGCCAAACACACCGGCAATACACATCGGTTCTTCCGCATTGCAGATCATCAGATCATCTGCACTCAACTTGCGTTCTTTTTCATCGAGCGTTACAAACGAAGTTCCTTCAGAAAGATTTTTTACAATAACCTCTTTCCCGGTAATCGCATCGGCATCAAATGCATGAAGTGGCTGACCTGTTTCATGCAAAATATAATTCGTAATGTCTACTATATTATTAATCGGACGCACACCAATTGCTTTCAATCGCTGCTTTAACCATGTTGGACTTTCCTGAACCGTTACATTACTGATGCTAACACCTGCATAACGTTGACAGGCATCTTTGTTCTCCACTTTTACAGTAATGGGCAACGATTTATTGTCAACTTTAAATCCATTGGTAAACGGAGATTTGAGCGTATAATTTTTCTTATCATGAAAGTTAAGATAAGCGATCACATCTTTTGCAACACCCATATGGCTCATGGCGTCCATGTGATTAGGTGTTAGCCCGATCTCAATGATCCAATCGGTGTACAACTGGAAATAATCAGCAGCTGCTGAGCCAACTCTTGCATCATCTTTTAAGATCATGATACCAGCATGACTCGCACCCAAACCAATTTCATCTTCAGCGCAGATCATACCCTGGCTTTCTACACCACGAATCTTGGCTTTTTTCATGGTCATTGATTCGCCTGCAGCAGGAAAGATAGTAGTGCCAACGGTTGCCACCACTACTTTTTGTCCCGCAGCCACATTTGGTGCACCACAAACGATCTGTAATGGTTCAGCTGCACCAACATTTACGGTTGTAAGCGAAAGTTTATCAGCATCAGGATGTTTTTCGCAAGTAAGTACTTCCCCAATCACCAGGCCTTTTAATCCGCCTTTCACTTCTTCATAAGGCTCCATACTTTCAACTTCTAAGCCAATGGAGGTAAGGATGCGACTTAAACGTTCTGGTTCAACTGACACCGGCAAATATTCGTGCAGCCATTTATAACTGATCGTCATGTTCTAATTCAACTTTTGTTCGGAAAGCTGCAAAGATAATTGATTGAAGCCTTGAGGAGTAAATGAGTTTTGGCGCTCTATTCAACCAAAAATTCAGAGTATAAACAGACAATTCGGATAATAAAAGATGCAAATATTTTATCATTAATACTAGTAACAGTAATGCTCAAGTGCAGATTTGTTTTGCAATCGTTTTCAACACATATTACACTGCTTCAAATGCAAGCTGGTAAAGGATTTTACTTAGTGGAAAGCTGAAAAAAACTGTAAAATCGCATATTGTAATCTGCATCATTCCACCAAAAAATAGTTCCAAAATCTTTGTGCACAAACGGTGTGGAAATACTTTAGGATTGGGCTAAAAAATATTTTAAATTGAGGATAACGGGCCCGATTTGTGTTAATGAAGGAGCAAAACCGGTGGATAACCGTGAATTTAATGTGAATTGGAGTTGAAGAAATTAAGGAAGGGATTTGTTTTTGCTTGTATCATTTTCTCATTTACATTCGTCGCCCTTGTTCCGGTAACAATTGCTTAACATGAAGTTTGGGTTAACGATTGTGAAAGAAAAGAACCCAAATTCAACCATTGTATTTCCTGTATTAACTATGGATCTTACTAATCTCAATAAAGACCGCAAAACAAAGCGGAAGGCTCCGCTTGACCTCTCTACCATGGTATATGGAAAAGTTCCGCCACAGGCAAAGGAACTTGAAGAGGCAGTATTAGGTGCGGTCATGCTCGAAAAAAGTGCTTTCGACGCCATCAGCGAAATTTTACGTCCCGAGTGTTTTTATGTAGATGCTCACCAGCGCATCTTCCGTTCAATGCAGGGCCTTACGGCAAAAAGTTCGCCCATTGACCTGTTAACGGTGGTGGAAGAACTTAAAATGCGTGAAGAACTGGAAATGGTTGGCGGTGCTTACTATGTAACCCGTTTGACCAATGCGGTTGTTTCAACGGCAAACATTGAAGCGCATGCCCGTATCATTCTGCAGAAATTTTTGCAGCGTGAACTGATTCGCATAAGTGGCGAAACAATTGGTGATGCATACGAAGAAAGCACCGATGTATTCGATCTTTTGGATGATGCAGAAAGTAAACTGTTTGAAATAACTAATAACTATCTCCGCAAAAACTTTGATTCGTTTGATAATGTGTTGATCAAAACCATTCAGCGAATTGAAGACATGCGGAATAAGCAGGAAGACATAACAGGTGTTCCAACAGGTTTTCCTACCATGGATAAAGTGATCTACGGTTGGCAACCCTCCGACCTTGTGATTCTTGCCGCTCGTCCTGCCGTGGGTAAAACTGCATTTGCCTTGAACCTGTTGCGCTATGCGGCACTTAATCCTGTTAAACCAACGCCTGTAGCATTCTTCTCGCTTGAGATGGGTGCAGCACAGTTGGTGCAACGTATTTTGTCGGCTGAGAGTGAGATCATGCTTGAAAAGATTTCACGTGGTAAACTCGAGGATCATGAAGTGCAGCAATTGTACAAGAAAGGCATTGAACCATTGGCCAAGGCGCCCATCTTTATTGATGACAGTGCGGCACTGAATATTTTTGAATTACGTGCAAAAGCCCGTCGTTTGGTGAATAAGCATGGAGTAGGATTGATCATCATTGACTATCTCCAGTTGATGAGCGGAAGTGCAGGGAATAAAAACACCAACCGTGAACAGGAGATCAGTACGATCTCGAGGGGTTTAAAACAACTGGCGAAGGAATTGAACATTCCGATCATCGCACTTTCTCAGTTGAGTCGTGAAGTGGAGAAACGTAAGGATGGTAATAAGATGCCTCAGTTGAGTGATCTCCGTGAATCGGGTGCCATTGAACAGGATGCCGACATGGTAATGTTCCTGTACCGTCCCGAGTATTACGATATTACTTCAAATGAATTTGGAGAAAGCAACCGTGGCGAAACACATGTGCGTATTGCCAAGCACAGGAATGGTTCGCTGGAAACAATTAAGCTGCGGGCATTACTTCATATTCAGAAATTTGTAGAAGATGATTTTGGTGATAGCATGGGTGGCAGTGGCGGATTTGGTGGTTCACAAGGTCCATTACCGGGCGGACCTGGCATGATGCCGGGTGGCGGCAACTGGAAACCTGTACCAAGTGATGATGGCCCGAAAGTGTTTGTGCAGAAAGGAAGTAAGATGAATGATATGAACTTCGATGAAGAAACGCCGTTTTAAAGATTTCAGATTTCAGATGTATGATTATAGATTTGTCCCGCTGCATAACAGCGGGACATTTTTTTATGGCACTTCCTTTTTTCTATATTGAATCGTTTGATGCATCGCAACAACTGCTTACGTTGAATGAAGAAACTTCGAAGCATATTGTGCAGGTATTGCGAATGAAAGAGAATGAGCAATTGAACTTAACTGATGGTAAAGGAAATCTACTGACTGTTTCAATTGTTGATGCGCATAAAAAACATTGTTCAGTAAGAGTACAAGAAACCAGCTACAAACCACAAGCTGCACGCAAAACAACCATTGCAGTTTCATTAGTGAAAAATGCAAGCAGGTTTGAATGGTTCCTGGAAAAAGCAACAGAGATAGGCGTAACAGAAATTATTCCGTTGTTGTGTGAACGAACCGAACGTCAGCATTTTCGTTACGATCGTATGAAAGGAATTTTGGTGAGCGCAATGTTGCAAAGCCAGCAAACATGGTTACCTTTTTTGCATGAGCCGATAAAATTTGAAAATTTGAAAATGATGCAATTTGAAGATTCTTTGAAACTTATCGCTCACTGTGAAGAAACAGAGAAGAATCCATTTTCAAATTATCAAATTGAAAAATTTAAAAGTTCCGTTATCCTCATTGGTCCCGAAGGAGATTTCACTACAACTGAGATCAATACTGCAATTGCAGAAGATTATAAACCGGTGATGTTAGGAGAAACGAGATTGCGCACTGAAACTGCTGCAATCGTTGCAGCTACATTATTAAAAATCCGGTAAGAATAGAGGTGACAGAGTTATGAACCGTGGTTCGCACGATTGGGAGGCAGAACCGTAAACCGCAAGATCAGTTTACAATTTTATTAGCACAGCTGCTGCTGGCAAACGCTTCGGGTTTGGCTTTAAAGGCAAAGCCCATACCGAGAATGTAACCCATTGCTTCACGCAATGCTTCGTTACTCTTGAAGTGAGGGTTGGTGTTGATGTCGGCATGCACTTCCATGTCTACATCATACTCAGTAAAAAGATCGCAAAGCTCGTAAGCGATCTCGATGCTTTTAGCTACTTCAACAAGCATACGTTCTTTAATGGAATACTTCTGTCTTGTTTTTTCGTTGTGGATGAACATAAATCCACCATGACCTTCACGTAGAAAAACAATAACAGTGGCAAATTCAGTTTCCATTCCTTTAACCTGGCTGTCGGTACCAACACAAACTTTCAATCGAAAGCCTCTGCCGGTTTCTCTTATAATGGCGGCACGCACTTCATCCTTAATTGGGATGCGTATGTGCTCGCCATTGAATTTTCTCCATTTCATGTGCTAAATTTTTATTTGATTTTGGCCACATGGCACCAATAGTGTGGTGTCATAAAAAAGTGGTTTCCCTAATTTACGAAACTATTTTCAGCGAAAGCAAGGC
>NZ_JBMQSG010000008.1:0-13025 GCF_057361365.1 Lacibacter sp.
AAGATCATAAATACAATGGTTGAAGAGTTCTACCATTTCATCTTCATGCTCAATACCACGATAAATATTTTTCAAGCTGCGTAAACGATCAACATACAATGCAGCCAATCCACTACGTTTCATTGTGCCGAGATCGCCACCGCTACCCTTCACCCACATTACTTCTACTTCTTTACCCGTCAATGGATCTTTCGCCATTGCTTTGCACGACGTGTTACCACCTCCATAGTTGGTTAAACGGAGATCGGCTCCTAATAAATTAGAACGATACACGAGTAATGCTACTTCATCACCAGCCAGCTCGGCTGCTTTTGCATCATCCCACAAATAACTTACGTGTTTGAAATCTTTTGTTGCTACTGACATATTCTTTCCTTTTCAGTTAAAATTTTTATACATGGAGGCTGTTACCATATCCCACCAGCAATACTGAAAGGATGATAATAATGATGCCTAAAATAATTGTCGAAATTGTTTTTTTGCTTACTCCTTTCCACTCTTTTAATACAAGTCCCCACATGTTAGCTACAAGAATAATGAAGGCCATGTGTAAGATCCATGAGCTTGGGCCATTACCTAATTTGCTTTCGCCCATACCATAAAAGAAGAATTGAAGGAACCATGTTGTTCCCGCAAGAGCCGAGAACAAATAGTTTCTTAATAACGGAGCTTTCTGATTGGTATAATCGCCAAATGTTTTATTGCGTGCATTTAAGATCATGCACCAGATAAAGTTTGTTGTTAAACCACCCCATAATAACACCACATAAATTACATTGTTACGGTATAGAAATTCGCCTTCACCAGGATTGGCAGCTTTCCATGTTTCGTTGGCCACAGTTGCCATTTCCTGTCCTGCTTCTAAACCAAAATTAAAGCAGGCGCTTAACACACCCGAAACAATGGCCACGAACATACCCAAGCCAAACTTATATTCAACTGAAGTTTCTGCTCCGTGTGGATCACTTCCTGCTGTCTTTAATTCTTTTTCCTTCATCATACCGGCCTTGCCGCTGATGATGATGCCGATGATACAAACCAGCAAACCGGCCAAAATGGTGAACCCCCATGTTGAGCCTGCCATTGCACTGAATGTATCTTTTCCGGGAAACGGACTGAAATCGTAATAAATGGCGGGAATGATGGCACCAAACACCATACATAGTCCAAGGATAATACTGCTGCCCAGCGATACGCCCAGGTAGCGAACGCCCAAACCGTAGGTTAAACCGCCAATACCCCAAAGCACGCCAAAAATAAACGTGGCACACAATGCCGGAAAAGCAGCGCCTTGAATGATTTCAGCAAAACCGGGAATAGTTAAATACGCAGCAATTGGAGGAACAATGAGCCAGGAAAATAAACCGCCAACAATCCAGTAGCTTTCCCAATGCCAACCTTTTACCTTTTTGTAAGGAATGTAAAAACTGCCTGAAGCGAACCCGCCTATGAAATGAAAAATAACACCTAGTAATACCTGCATTGTAATAGTTTATATAGCAATCATCAGAAGTTAAAAGTAATTCGGGTTCTGAGAAATCCCGTCATGTACTATCCTGAGCATCAATCGATAGTTTTAACTGGCGATGAATAAATTAAGAACCGTTAATTTTAGCGGACGATTCTGCTATAACCCAAGAGTTTAAACCTGATTATGTCTGATAATATTTACCGCCATATTCTTATTGATGAACAGTCGATAACGCCGAAATACGTACAGATCGTCAACTCCATTCTCAAGGCTGTGGAAATGGGAAATATCAAACAGGATTACCTGCTCCCTTCCATCAACGATCTGAGTTTTGAATTGAGCATTGCCCGTGATACCGCTGAAAAGGCTTATCGTCAGCTGAAACAACTGGGTGTTGTTGGTTCGGTTCCGGGCAAAGGTTATTTTATTGCCAAGACGGATATTAAACAAGACATCAGGGTGTTTCTCCTTTTTAATAAGCTGAGTGCGCACAAAAAGATCATTTATGATTCGTTTGTGGCAACGCTGGGCAATCATGCAGCCATCGACTTCTACATTTATAATAACGACTACGCTTTATTCAAAAAACTGATGCATGGTCGTAAAGGCTATACGCACTATGTAATTATCCCTCATTTTTTGGAAGGTGGTGAAACGGCTCACGAAGTGATTAATGAAGTAGATGAAGGCTCACTCATTTTGCTCGATAAGATCATACCGGGTATTAAAGGTGAATATGGTGCGGTGTATGAAAATTTTGAGAAGGATATTTTTAATGCGTTGCAGGCCGCTTTGCCACAGTTGAGCAGTTATCAAACTTTGAAACTTGTCTTCCCTTCTTACACTTATTTTCCTAACGAGATACTGGAAGGTTTTGAACGTTTCTGTACAGAATATGCGTTTGCTTATAAGGTGGTACATGATATTGCCGAAGAACCTATCCGTAAAGGTGAAGCTTACATCAATCTGATGGAAGATGATCTTGTGGTATTACTGGAAAAAATACAGGACACGCAATTAAAAGTTGGGAAAGACATTGGTATTATTTCTTATAATGAAACGCCCTGGAAGCGTTTTATTCTCAACGGCATCACAACTATTTCAACCGATTTTAAAAAGATGGGCGAAATGGCAGCACATGCAGTGTTAAGTAATGAACGCAAGCATGTAGAAGTTCCATTTTCATTAACATTGAGAGATTCACTTTAAAGAAAACAGCGCTCTGCAATTCTGTTCCTCTTTTTGATATAAACATTTTATATTAGAGGATGAAGAAGCCTGTCTGCGTATTGCTCCTTTCCATTTTTGGAATTGCAGCACAATCACAATCCGTCAACAAAGATTCCTTAATTACTGCTCTTAAAGTTGCAAAGGAAGATACAAACAAAGTGATTCTATATCGCATGCTTGCCGGCATTGTTGGTAATAGTAATCCAGTTGAAGCAATTGAATATGGAAAAAATGGGTTGAAGCTGGGGAAACAATTGAAGTGGGAAAAAGGTGTTGCGGGATGCTACCTGAATGTTGCTGCAGCTTTCGGCTATAAAGGTCAATTGGATTCGGCGATGATCTATATCGATTCGGCTATTGTTTCATCGAAAATTGTAGGTGATCCAACAAGGCTGGCATTGGTATATCTCAACCGGGCCGATTATAATATGCAATTACGCAACTTCAAACAGTCTTTGATCAATTGTGATTCAGCCTGGCGCTATGCCGAACTGGCAAACAATAATGATCGACGGGCACGCATTTTGCAAACAATGGGTGCCATCTATTTTTATCAGTCGAAGTATAAAGAAGGCATCGATTATAATGAACGTGCCGGGCAATTATATAAGGAATTGGGAAATAAAAAAATGTATGCCATTACTCTTTCTAATATAGGAACCAGTTTAACACGCACAAAGGATTATGGAGCTGCAATCGAAAATTTTCAAAAAGCTATTTCACTTGCCAATGAAGCCGGAGACAGGGTAAATCTTGCCATGTATTATGGTAACATCGGATCGAATTACATTAAGCAGGAGCAATACCAAAAAGCATTTGAAAATGTACAACGGGCTATGAAGTATGCCCAGGAGCAAGAAAATGAAAAACAAATAGCAATTGCCTATTCTCTTCTCGGAGAAGTGTACCTAAAACAGAAAAAGTATGCACAGTCTATAGAAGCAGGATTATCGGCATACGATGGATTTCAAAAAAATGAATTGCTGGAAGAACAGCAAACTGTGTCAGAAATTCTGGCGGAAGCATATTCTCTCTCGGGTAATCATAAAGAGGCATACAAATATCTTTCAAAAAGTAAAGAGCTCAGCGATACGCTGGCTACGCAAAAATATGATGAAGATATTGCTGCCATGCAAACCTCTTTTAATGTAGAAGAAAAAAACAACCAGATTGCGTTGCTGAATAAAGACAAACAATTGCAGCAGCAGCGCTTGTCACGCCAGCAGTTGATGCTTTTCGGATCTTTTGCGTTGGTTGCTTTAGCATTAGTAGGTATTGTATTGCTGGTAAGTCGCTATCGCCTGCGACAGCGTGTGAAGGAAATGGAATTGCGTAACAGTATTGCTGCAGATCTGCACGATGAAGTGGGCAGTTCGCTTAGCAGTATTTATATGTTGAGCGAAATGGCCGGATCAACGGAAACATCCACCGTTTCTCAAAAAGAAATGCTGCATAAAGTAACCAGTTACTCAAAGGAAACGATGGATAAGATGGGCGACATTGTCTGGATGATTAAACAAAATAGTGAAGATGGCAAAGATCTGCAGGAACGGATGCAGCGTTTTTTATATGAAATGTGCAGTAGTAAAAATATCAGCCATCATTTTGATGGTGAGTTGTTGCAATCAATTAAACTAAACACCGAACAGAAAAAAGCGTTGTATCTTATTTTTAAAGAAGCGGTAAACAATGCACTAAAGTATGCGGCTCCGCAGCACATTCATGTGGCGGTGAGTAAAACGCCAAACAGCATCGACTTAAAAATTGCTGATGACGGCCAGGGCTTCAACATGTCTTCCGCAAAAAAAGGAAATGGTTTAATTAATATGCAAAACAGGGCAAAAGAATTGGGAGGTAAAACGGAAATATCTTCATCTGATAAAGGAACGACAGTCAAATGTACATTGCCGGTGTAAGTTTTCTCCCCCGTTTTCGCTATTTTGTTTTGAGTGTAATCACAGCAAATTTGTAAAAACATTCCATGACAAGAATCGCCATTTTTGAGGACAATAAACACCTGCGCACTACTTTACATGTATTGCTTGAAACGGCGGATGGTTTTTCTTGTACGGGTGCTTACGCCAATTGTAATGATATGCTGAATGCATTGGAGGAAAACCCCTGCGATATTGTATTGATGGATATTGAAATGCCGGGTATTAATGGCATTGAAGCCACTAAACTTATAAGACAACATTTCCCCGGCGTGCATGTGTTGATACAAACAGCTTTTTTCGATGACAGTTATATCTTCAACGCTATTTGCGCCGGAGCATCGGGTTATATTTTAAAAACCACCTCCCCTTCAGGTTATATTGATGCTTTGAAAGAAGTAGAAAGCGGTGGCTCTCCTATGACACCTGGCATTGCAAGGCGTATGCTCGAATTATTCAGGGTTAACCTGCAGCCCGCTGTTACTACCGATTATCAACTCACACCACGGGAGAAGGAAATTCTGCAAATGCTCGTCAATGGAAAAAGTTATAAAATGATTGCAGCAGAATCAAATATTGCAACCGATACAGTAAAATCACATATCAAGAATATCTACGCCAAGCTGCATGTAAACTCCGGCACTGAAGCTGTATCAAAAGCCCTTCGTGATAAAATAGTATAACTGCTGCATCTCTATCTTCTCTTTCATTTACTTCTTCTGTTGAACGGAAGCAATTGTTTATATCATTCTTTTTAACTCTTCTCACCCTTATTCGCTATTGACCTGCCCTTGCTGAATTGATAGTTTTGATTCAGTAAATAACAGTACATACAAAGCACAATTATCAATCATGAAAAAGCAAATCCTTTTAGCTATAGCTGTGATTTTAACTTTAGCTGCATGTCAGAAAAAAGAGAGTGTAAATGAAGAACCGGTGAACCTGCGAAAAACCGGGTTCTTGTGCACCATCGGTATTAAGTCGAATGAACTTGTTCATCCTAACCCTGATTCAATTTGTGTGGGTTCAAGTTCAAGTGGTACGTCGTATAGCATCAGAGATTATTCTTATACAGCAGTCGGAAGTTTTGTTGTAAGGCCACGTGACATCTGGACACGTGAAACTACAGGCGACAACAATTGGTACATCCGAAATCATACAGGAAAGTATTTGAGTTTTGAAGATGATCCCTATGCAGTCAATGATGAATACCACATTGATCTGAACGATTCACCAACGGAGCAAAGTGTTTTCATTCGAAGCCATAACAGCGGGCAGAATTTTTACTTAGAGTCAAAATACAAAAGAGGTTACTTCCTTATCTCACGTGCTGCAAATGTTTCTCCACCTGACCCCAGCCATAGTTCAATCAGGTTTCAAAAAAAGCAACAACTGTGGTTTTTTATGCCGTAACGATGCTGAAAATTTATCAGTAAAACTTGCCGCAGTTCCCACCTGCCAAATAATGAAAACTGGTTATACTTTTCAATGGATCATCTTGCCTCAGATTTCTGCGGGAGTATATCAACTTCGAATTGAAGCCGGCGACTGGCATTATAACGGTCGGTTGATAAAAGAGTAATTATATTAAAATATTGAGAGTTTAATTAAATGGCTTCACCTTACAGTGAAGCCATTTGCTTTGTTTCTGTAAATTTGGAGAGCAAACAATTAAACCACACTTGCCGTATGAGTAATGAAAAGAAACACAGACGACAGTTTCTGAAAGATTCTGTAAAAGCATCGGGCTTTATGTTTATGACGCCGATGCTTGAAAACTTTAAGACGATAAAGTCGTCACCAAAACTTCAAAACATCTCTGTGGCTCCGAACAGGATAAAGTTTGCAGTCATAAATATCAATCATCCGCATATTTATGGGATGACGGATGCCATAAAAAGAGGTGGCGGCGAATTGGTATCAGTTTATGCAAAGGAAACAGATTTAATTGCTGCATTTTCCAAAGCTTATCCCGAAGCAAAACTCGCAACATCAGAAAAAGAAATTTTAGAAGATAAATCCATTCAACTGGTGTTGAGTTCGGGTATTCCCGACGAACGTGCACCGTTGGGCATTCGTGTAATGCAGCATGGGAAAGATTATTTAACCGATAAACCCGGTATCATAACACTTGAGCAACTGGCGGCGGTGAAGAAAGTGCAGAAAGAAACCAAACGCATTTACTCGATCATGTATAGTGAGCGTTTAGAAAATAAAGGCACTGAAAAAGCAAGTCAGTTGGTGAAGGCCGGTGCAATTGGTAACGTAATACAAACAATCAATTTAGCGCCACATCGAATCAGTAATAAGTTTGGTACTTCTGGCTTAGCTGTGCGACCTGATTGGTTCTGGGAGAAAAAACGGTATGGTGGAATTTTAACCGACATTGGTTCGCACCAATTTGATCAGTATTTACATTTTACGAACTCAACCGAAGCAACGGTGCTCATGTCGCAGGTAGGCAATGTACATTTTCCGCAGGCGCCAAACTTCGAAGACTTTGGTGACGTAATGTTGAGTGGTAATGGCGGCGTAGGATATATTCGTGTCGATTGGTTTACTCCTGATGCGTTGGACAGTTGGGGCGATGGACGATTGATCATTATGGGAACAGACGGAACAATTGAAGTGCGTAAGAACACCGATATCGTTTCAGGAAAAAAAGGTGGTAATCATTTATACCTCGTGAATAAAAAAGAAATGGTACATATGGATTGCAACAACGAAGCCCTGCCTTTCGGTCCATTGTTGGTTGATGATGTACTGAACCGTACCGAAACAGCAATGAGCCAGTCGCACTGTTTTCTTGCAACAGAACTTGCTTTGATAGCGCAAAAAAATGCAAAGCAACTCAAGTTGAAGAAATGATGATTAGAAACGATAAATTAAAAGCTTCACAGAAATGTGAAGCTTTTTTATTTGAGGGGCCAACTACATGTGAGGTTGTTTAAAATGGAATCATCATTTGAATGGCGCATCCATAGCCGGGACTGCTTACTATTTTTATTTCACCATTAAATGATTCAACCCGATTGATCATATTCGAAATGCCGATGCCTTTTCTTTTTTTCGTTGGGTCAAATCCTTTTCCGTCATCGGTCACCTGCATGCTCAATTGATGATCTCTCGCTTCAATTGAAACTTTTACGTTCTTCGCTTCTGCATGCTTCACAATATTGCCCACCTGTTCCTGTATAATGCGGTAAATGTTAAGCTTCAGATCATCATCAATATTGCTATCGCCCATTTCATAAATAAATTCAGTACGTATCAATGCATTATCACTGAGGTGATGTAAAAGATGGTCAACAAGATCGTGCAGGTTCACATTTTTTATTGGTGTAACCTGTCTTGAACTCAGCTGCCGTATTTCTTCAATGGCATCGTTAATAAGGCTAAGAGAATAATCGATCAATTCTTTGGCCTGGGGGTTTTTAGTAGCTGCCATGCCGAGATAGATCTTGGTGCCGGCAAGAATCTGGTTAACATTATCGTGTAGTTCACGACCAATATGATTACGTTCTCGCTCCTGAGCATTGATCATTACCCTTGTTAATTTTTTTTGCTCCTGTAATCGTTGCTCATGCATCTCTTCTTTTAATTGCAGCATGGATTCTTCGGCTAATTTTCGTTGCGTAATATCATTGCGTATTGAAAGGTATTGATAGGGCTTACCTTCTCTATCTAAAAAAGGAATGATGGTGGCATCAACCCAATATATCATTCCATCTTTTGCTTTGTTCCTGAACTCCCCTCTCCATATCTCCCCCTTTACAATCCGCTTCCACATTTCTTTCATGTAAGATGGTGGATGATAACCTGAATTAACCAGGCGGTGGTCCTGTCCAATCAACTCATCAATGGAATACTTTGATATGCGGCTGAAATTTTCATTTGCGTAAATGATCAGTCCTTTACTGTCGGTAATGGCAACTATGGATGAAGCATCAAGTGCTTGTTTGTAATCGATAAGTTCTTTTTCTGTACGCCGTTGTTTAATAGCAGTGGTAATAGCAGAAGGCAAGCGTTCTAAGCGATCCTTTAATATATAATCATCGGCACCTTCTTTAATAATAGATGCAGCAAATTCATCGGAAACCGTTCCGGTAATAAGAATAAATGGAATGTATCTCGAGCGCTGACGTACAATTTTCAATGCTTCAGATGCACTGTATTGCGGAAGTGAATTATCAGAAAGAATAATGTCGGGAACAATCCCATCTAATGCAAGCATGAAACTATTTTCATCAGTAGCCAATGTAATGATACAGGACGGGAATTCTTTCTTCAGTTGTTTTTGAACAAGCTCTGCTTCCCATTCATTGTCTTCTAGCATTAAAATTCTTAATGGCGACGTCATAACAGCAATTCAATAGGCTTTATCTAACAATGCTGTCAATATACAAAGTATTTATAATAAACAAAATTTGAGGAGAAAGCTGTTTGTATAAATGACATTACCATGAGCAAAAGGAAGCCCATGGTAAATGAACATTGTTGTTTTTAAGGTACGGATCAAATTTCTGTCACGAATAATCAGTGAAAGAAGTTAGTTCTCTTATAGGGACGATTGTGGAAATTGGATATTATCTGCTATCGTTGTTGTTTGTTCTACAAAGATGCGATGCGAGCAACGTTTAAAAAACAGAACATTCTTGCATTAGCAGGTCGTTATTAGTTAAGGCATTTGTAGAATGTTGATTACGTAACTCTACGATTGGTAATATTACGGGAAACAAAGTAGCGTATCGGCTATTCCTTACCGTTATAAACTTCTATGAGAATGTTCAATTTTGAGTTAATTTCCAGAACTTTAGCGCAGAAGATTTTTCATCAGGCAAACTAATCACCTATTCCAATGCAGCCTCTTACAGAGCAACAGTTCCGGCAATTATTTGAAGCGGCACCCGGTCTTTTCCTGGTTCTGCGGCCCGATTTTTCCATTGCAGCAGTAAGCGATAGTTATTTGCAGGCAACCATGACCCAACGGGAAGCTATTACAGGTTGTGGCATCTTTGATGTTTTTCCCGATAACCCCGATGATGTTGAAGCAACCGGTGTTTCTAATTTGCGTACATCATTAACACATGTACGTGATAATAAGAAAGCACATTCCATGGCTGTTCAGAAATATGATATAAGACGGCCCGATGGCAGTTTTGAAGAACGATTCTGGAGCCCGTTAAATAAACCCGTGCTTGATGAAAATGGACAATTACAATTTATTATACACCGGGTTGAAGATGTGACTGAATTTATTCTGAAAGAGAAAATTAACCAGGAAAAAACCAAGCTCATCTCTGAGATGGAAACAGAGATCTATAAACGGGCGCAGGAAATACAATTGTATAACTACAGATTAACAAAGGAGATAGACGAACGAAAATTGGCAGAAGAGTCTATTTCGCAATTAAATAAAGAACTCGAATCATTTACGTACTCTGTTTCGCATGATCTGCGTGCTCCGCTGCGGGTGATTAATGGTTATGCCGATATTTTGCTGGAGGACTATTTGGGACGTTTTGACGAAGAAGCAGATAAGCAGTTGCAGGTGATTAAAACAAACGCAGTTCGTATGGGTCAATTGATCGACGACCTGTTAAAACTTTCACGAATCGGTCGGCAAGAACTTACCGTCCATCATACGGATATGAATCAACTGGTAAGAATTGTTGTTGCGGAGCAGGTTCAACATAACAATTTACAGCACCACATTAAACTTGAAAACCTTGCGCCGGCAACCTGCGACAGCAGCTTGCTGCGGCAGGTTTGGATCAACCTTATTTCAAATGCCGTAAAGTATTCCTCAAAACAATCATCTCCCGAAATCACCATTTCATCGGATGTAAAAGATGGAACGATCGTTTATACTGTGAGCGATAATGGTGTGGGATTTGATATGAGATTCGCTGATAAATTGTTTGGCGTGTTTCAGCGCCTGCATAATCTTAAAGAATTTGAAGGTACAGGTATAGGGCTTGCACTGGCGAATCGCATTGTGAGCAAACATGGTGGAAAAATCTGGGCTGAAGCAAAGGTGGGTGAAGGAGCAAAATTCTCTTTTAGTTTACCCCAATAAATTTATACGTATGAAGCATAATGAAGTTGAAATTCTGTTGGTAGAAGATAATCATGACGAAGCCGCTCTTACTATTCGTGCATTAAAAAAACAAAACCTGGCAAACAGGTTACTTCATATCGATGATGGCGAAGAAGCGCTCAATTTTATTTTCTCCGAAGGAAAATATTCACAAAACACTGAAACCTTCAATCCCAAACTGGTATTACTTGATTTGAAATTGCCCAAGGTGGATGGTTTGCAAATATTAAAACGTTTAAAAGAAGATGAACGAACCAATTCAATACCGGTAGTAATTCTTACATCGTCTAAAGAGGAATCAGATATCGTGGAGGGTTATAAACTTGGCGTGAATAGCTATATTGTAAAGCCCGTAAATTTTGAATCGTTCAGTAAAGTTGTGGCTGAACTGGGCTTCTATTGGGTAATTTTAAACCAGGTGGAGAAAGAATAAATCAACCACATTTTTTCATTTACTGCTTATAAAAGAAAAGCTTCACAATAAAGTGAAGCTTTTCTTTAGTCGGGATGGCTTTACAATCTTCGAACAATTTTTTAAAGGATTGTATAGCCTTCAACAAACTTAAATAAACAGTTTAAATACCCACAATTTTCCTTTCGTCATTAATATAAAATACGGACAATTTGTCAGGATGTCTTTAACATCTTAGAGCGATTTTTTGAAAGATTGATATGCCTTTTGCAAACCAGGTTATTCATTTTATCATCCACATGCTTAACAAAAAGTATATGTAAGACTGATGTCCTATTCAATTTCTCTGCAATCGTAAAAATTATTCCATTGCGGATATTCCTTAATTTTTTGTGGTTTAATTTTACTCTCAAACCATTCGTATTTCCGATCAAAAGAAGGATAACAGTAGTTCCTAAATCCTTTTTGTTTTAATTCTATATACCATTTTTTATACGCTGCTATTATTATACTTAACTCCTGGCTACCACAACAAATTTCTTTGTTTGTTTCTTTATCATACAGCAATGGATACGGGGAATAAATGAAAGCATTGCTGGAAAAAGCAATATAGTTTATCAATATTAATGCGTCAATTTGCAAGTTATATTCTTTGCTTTTCGGCACTCGTTTGAGTGTTTCGTAATGTCCTGATAAATTGTAGACGGAGTTAAGACACATTTCTGTGTCAGCAGTATGATTAAGTAATTCGCCTATAAGATGAATTTTAATTGAATCTGGCAATAAGGTGACGGTTTTAAATTGACAGTTTGCCTGATATCGCTCTGTTTGGTTTTTATTTTTTACTCCAATAGCCAAATAGGCTCTTTCTTTTTTTACAACCTTTTCGACAAATGCGGATTGTGCTAAAGTGAAAATGGAGTGAGCCATTAATATTACAGTAAATGTGTATTTCATTTGATGTTGTATTAGATTTGTAAACCTAAGTCCTTTAATATTTTCTTTATCTCATTTTCGTCTACTATCCTTACACCGTTGACAGTAACTTGAGGCAAATTGGCTTCTTTTTCCTTTTCGTTTTTTCTCTGATAGTATTTTGTACCTACCTTGTAAATTCCGCCGCCATTATTATGTCCCTTCTCAAAACCTGCTTTGTCATCTCCTTTCTTAGGCGGGAATATTTCGTCTTTGTGGTCATAACTGTTTTCTTTCTTCTTACCAGAATGTGCTCGCAAAAAATCGTCGGGGCTATTCCATTCAATTACTGCAATATCTCCATTAGGTTCGTTAACTTCAATAAATTCATCCTTAAGTATTTTTTGGAATTCAGACCCATCAGCACTTTGATCTATAAACCAAACCTGCCCATCTGCAAACGCATAACCATGACAATTAGCCATCATATTTTGTGTTAACGGAGTTTCTTGATTTGGTCCATATCCATCACCAGATTTCTCTGCAACGTATGCTCTAATTGCTCTGTATGCTTGCACTGGGGTGCCCGCATCTGTGTAAATAGTAATTTCCTGTAATTGTACCGTAACCTGTGCTTGCTGCCCATTCTTGAGAACAGTATATGTTCTATCTATTACTTTTGCATTCCCGGTGCTAGTAGCGATTATATTTCCATCCTTATCTCTTAATAGTAGTCCTCCTTCGTCTATATTTTTGATCGGATTATTTGCAGCATACTGGTAGGGAGTAAGTGATAAATAAATATCTGCAAATTTATCTTGTACGTGCCATTTTCCTATTTGGTTATCGTACATTCTAGCTCCATAGTCATACCAATCCAGTCCGCTACCATCGGAGAACTCTTTGTCTTGTTTTTCTTTGCCGTTGTATTCGGATTTGTTATCAAGCGATGTTCCTGCTTTG